>NZ_JAMXMX010000035.1 GCF_024055725.1 Actinoallomurus spadix
ATAAAGGCACTGGCTTTTAGCACACTGTTGAGTTCTCAAGAAACGGACACACACCATCAGGACCCTGTTTCCAGTTTCCCGTCCGGGGCATTTCCTCAATCTTACCGATTTGCTTTCCTTTGTCGAATTGACCGACTCGGGATAACTTCTCGGCGTCCACCCAGTTTAAAGCACCGAAGTCGATGACTTCGCACTCTTCCCTGGAAGGCTCCCGGTGACCGCGCCGCCGACTGGCGTCACGTACTCGACCGGATCGACGCCCCACCCTACCCGCTGCCAGAGATGCCTCTGCCACCAGATCCTGTGTGGGGTGTCTTCCGCGGGGCCGGCCGCCTCTCGGCGTCCCGCTCCCCTGCGGGCAAGAGGAACTCTACGTGCCCACGGCAGCAAGGTCAAATCTCGCCACCGGCACGCAAGAATCCGCTGGTCAGGTTCGCTGTCCTGCTTCTACCCCAGTGGTCCTCGGCCGAAACCCCTGCCGCTGGAACAACTTGACGATCCGCGGCCCCACGGGTCGCCGCCGGTCACTGCGGGATGTACCCCCACCGTGGCGACCAAGGATTCCAACGGTCCAGAGACGCCGAACATTCCCGGGGCGGTTCCGGACACGGCCGAGGCCGGCTCTCCAGACCCGGGGGTCTGAAGAGCCGGCCTCGGGACGGCGCTCGGCGGCTCCGGTGCCGTGAAGGACGGTCAGGCGCTCGGCAAAGCGGCGAGCTGGGCCTCCAGCCGTGCCACGTCCGTACGGGCCTGCTCGAGACGGCTCCGGGTCTTGGCGACGACCTTCTCCGGGGCCTTGGCCATGAACTGCTCGTTGCCCAGCTTGCCCTCCGCCTGGGCGATCTCCTTGCGGGCGGCGGCGAGGTCCTTCTCGAGCCGGGCGCGCTCGGCCGCGACGTCGATCACACCGGCGGTGTCGAGGCGTACGGTCACGCCGTCCACGGGCAGAGACGCGGTCGGGCTGAAGCCGTCCTCCGGGGGCGTCAGCCGCAGGAGCGTACGGGCGGCCTCCTCGTACGCCGGGTCGATGCCCTCCAGGGACGCGGCGACCCGCTGGCCCGGCTTGAGTCCCTGGTCGGCGCGGAACCGGCGGACCTCGGTGACGAGCCGCTGGAACCCGGCGATCTCCGCCTCCGCGTCCGGGTCGGCGAAGCCTCCCGGACGCGGCCAGGACGCCGCGACGATGGTCTCGCCGCCCGTCAGCGCCGTCCAGAGCTCCTCGGTGACGAAGGGCGTCAGCGGGTGCAGCAGGCGCAGCAGGACGTCGAGCACGTGCCCCAGGACCGCCGAGGCGTCGGTGCTCATCCCCGGCACCTTGGACAGCTCGACGTACCAGTCGCAGAACTCGTCCCACGCGAAGTGGTAGAGCGTCTCGCACGCCTTGGCGAACTCGAACCGCTCGAAGTGCGTCTCCACCTCGGCGACCACCGTCGAGAGCCGGGAGACGATCCAGCGGTCCGCCACGGTCAGGTCCTCGGGCAGGCCCTCACCGACCGCGCCGACGCCGCCCGCCACGCTCGTGGCGCCGTTCAGCAGTGCGAAGCGGGTCGCGTTCCAGAGCTTGTTGCAGAAGTTGCGGGACCCTTGGGCCCACTCCTCGCTGACCGCGACGTCGCTGCCGGGGTTGGCGCCGCGCAGCAGGGTGAAGCGGGTGGCGTCCGCGCCGTACCGGTCGATCCAGTCGAGCGGGTCGACGACGTTCCCGAACGACTTGGACATCTTCTTGCCGAACTGGTCGCGCACCATGCCGTGCAGCGCGATGACCTTGAACGGCTCGACGCCGTCCATGGCGTACAGCCCGAACATCATCATCCGGGCCACCCAGAAGAACAGGATGTCGTAGCCCGTGACCAGCACGGACGTCGGATAGAACGCGCGGAGCTCGGGGGTGTCGTCGGGCCAGCCCAGGGTGGAGAAGGGCCACAGCGCCGAGGAGAACCACGTGTCGAGCACGTCGGTGTCCTGCGTCCAGCCCTCCGGCGGTTCCTCGCCGGGGCCGACGCAGGTCATCTCACCGCCGGGGCCGTACCAGACCGGGATGCGGTGCCCCCACCACAGCTGGCGGCTGATGCACCAGTCGTGCATGTTGTCGACCCACTCGAAGTAGCGGGGCGCCATCTCCTGCGGGACGATCCGCACGCGGCCGTCCCGGACGGCGTCACCGGCGGCCTTGGCGAGCGGGGCGACCTTGACGAACCACTGCAGCGACACCCGCGGCTCGACGACCGTCTTGCAGCGGGAGCAGTGGCCGACCGCGTGGACGTACGGCCGCTTCTCGGCGACGATGCGGCCCTGCTCGCGGAGCGCGCCGACGACCGCCGGGCGCGCCTCGAGCCGGTCCAGTCCCTGGAACGGGCCGTGCGCGGTGATGACACCGCGCTCGTCCATGACCGAGATCGACGGCAGGTCGTGCCGGCGGCCGATCTCGAAGTCGTTCGGGTCGTGGGCGGGCGTCACCTTGACGGCGCCGGTGCCGAACGCCGGGTCGACGTGCTCATCCGCGACGATCGGGATGCGGCGGCCGGTCAGCGGCAGCTCGATCTCGGTGCCGACCAGGTGGGTGTACCGCTCGTCGTCGGGGTGCACGGCCACGGCCGTGTCGCCGAGCATGGTCTCCGCCCGGGTGGTGGCGACCACGATCGACGCGTCACCCTCGCCGTACCGGATCGAGACGAGCTCGCCCTCGTCCTCGGAGTGCTCGACCTCGATGTCGGACAGCGCGGTGAGGCAGCGCGGGCACCAGTTGATGATGCGCTCGGCGCGGTAGATCAGCCCGTCGTCGTACAGCCGTTTGAAGATGGTCAGCACGGCCCGGGACAGGCCCTCGTCCATCGTGAACCGCTCGCGGGTCCAGTCGACGCTGTCGCCGAGACGGCGCATCTGGCCGAGGATCTTGCCGCCGGACTCGGCCTTCCACTCCCAGACCTTCTTGACGAAGGCCTCGCGGCCGAGGTCGTGCCGGGACAGGTCCTCTTTGGCGAGCTGCCGTTCGACGACGTTCTGGGTGGCGATGCCGGCGTGGTCCATTCCGGGCAGCCACAGCGTCGCGGCGCCCCGCATCCGCTGCCAGCGGATGAGCGCGTCCTGGATCGAGTGGTCCAGCGCGTGGCCGACGTGCAGCGAACCCGTTACGTTCGGCGGCGGGATGACGATCGAGAAGTGGGGCTTGCCGGGTACGGCGTCCGGGGTGAAGTGGCCGCCGTCGATCCAGCGTTCGTAGAGCCGCCCCTCGACGTCGGCCGGAGTGTATTGAGTCGGCAGGTCAGCACGGGAAGTCACGCGAAAAGTCTAGGGATGTTCCGGCGGCTCCGTGGCCGCGGCCCGCGGATCCGGATTCCCCCTTGGTAACAATCGCCCCATCGGCGCTTCGGCGCGCTCACCGTCCCGCCGTCAGATCAGAGACGCGTGCCGGAAAGGACCGGAGCGTACGGACCGGAGGCCGCCTCTCCGGAGACGGAGAGGCGGGCGGTCAGGCCGACTTCTCGCGCGGCTCGCGCTTGGTGCGCTCGCGCGGGACCAGGGTGGGGTTGACGTGCTCCAGCACGGCCTCCCGGGTGATCACGACCCGGGCGACGTCGGCGCGGCTCGGCACCTCGTACATCACGGAGAGCAGGACCTCCTCCATGATGGCGCGCAGGCCACGGGCGCCCGTGCCGCGCAGGATCGCCTGGTCGGCGATGGCCTCGAGGGCGTCGTCGGTGAACTCCAGGTCGACGCCGTCCAGCTCGAACAGCCGGTGGTACTGCTTGACCAGGGCGTTGCGCGGCTCGGTGAGGATGCTGATCAGCGCCTCACGGTCGAGGTTGTGCACGCTCGTGATCACGGGCAGCCGGCCGACGAACTCCGGGATCATGCCGAACTTCAGCAGGTCCTCCGGCATGACGTCGGCGAACAGGTCGGCGCTGTCCTCACCGTCGTCCTTGGTGCGCAGGACCGCGTTGAACCCGATGCCCTGCTTGCCGACGCGCTGCTCGACGATCTTCTCCAGACCGGCGAACGCGCCACCGCAGATGAACAGCACGTTCGTCGTGTCGATCTGGATGAACTCCTGGTGCGGGTGCTTGCGGCCGCCCTGCGGCGGAACGCTCGCGGTCGTGCCCTCCAGGATCTTCAGCAGCGCCTGCTGGACGCCCTCCCCCGAGACGTCCCGCGTGATCGAGGGGTTCTCGCTCTTGCGAGCGACCTTGTCCACCTCGTCGATGTAGATGATGCCGGTCTCGGCCTTCTTGACGTCGTAGTCGGCGGCCTGGATCAGCTTCAGCAGGATGTTCTCGACGTCCTCTCCGACGTAGCCGGCCTCGGTCAGGGCGGTGGCGTCGGCGATGGCGAACGGAACATTGAGCAGTTTGGCGAGCGTCTGCGCGAGGAGCGTCTTACCGGAACCGGTCGGGCCCAGCAGCAGGATGTTCGACTTGGCGAGCTCAACGCTCTCGTCCCTGCCGCCGCTGCCCGACTGGATCCGCTTGTAGTGGTTGTACACCGCCACGGACAGGGCCTTCTTGGCCTTGTCCTGCCCGATCACGTACGAGTCCAGGAACTCGAAGATCTCCCGTGGCTTCGGCAGGTTGTCCCACTTGAGATCGGAGGACTCGGAGAGCTCCTCCTCGATGATCTCGTTACAAAGATCGATGCACTCGTCGCAGATGTACACGCCCGGACCCGCGATGAGCTTCTTGACCTGCTTCTGACTCTTTCCGCAGAACGAGCACTTGAGCAGGTCACCACCGTCGCCGATGCGTGCCACCCTGTCTCCTTTTCGTGGGGCCGCTCACCCGCTGTGAGCGGGGCGAGGGAGCGTGCTGAGGCTCTCGACGTTGTGTCTCGACGTTACCGTCTCCTGGAGGGTGAGTGCGCCCTCTGGCGTGGTCAATCTGGCGGACACCGGGGCGTCACCCACGGGCCACCTATGACGACACTACCTCGGAAGGACGCTTCTTGCGGCTGGCGATGATGTCATCGACCAGACCGTACGTCTTGGCCTCCTCCGCGGTGAGGAAACGGTCGCGCTCGATGTCCCGGCGGACCTTCTCCACGTCCTGGCCGCTGTGCTTGGAGAGGATGGTCTCCATCTCCTCACGGATCCGGAGGATCTCGTTCGCCTGGATCTCGATGTCGCTGGCCTGGCCGTAGCCGCCCTCGGTGGCCGGCTGGTGGATCAGGATCCTCGAGTGCGGCAGCGCGGCCCGCTTGCCGGGCGTCCCGGCCGCCAGCAGCACCGCCGCCGCCGACGCGGCCTGACCGATGCACACCGTCTGGATGTCGCACCGGACGAACTGCATCGTGTCGTAGATCGCCGTCATGGCGGTGTAGGAGCCACCGGGCGAGTTGATGTAAATGCTGATGTCACGCTCGGGGTCGATGGACTCCAGCGTGAACAGCTGCGCCATCACGTCATTGGCCGAGGCGTCGTCGATCTGCACGCCCAGGAAGATGATCCGCTCCTCGAAGAGCTTGTTGTACGGATTCATCTCCTTGACGCCGTACGTCGTGCGCTCGACGAAGGACGGGATGATGTACCGGCTCTCCACCGGCTGGAGGCCGGCCCGGATCTCGTGGTTCACGGAGTTCAGTCCCCTCGGGTCGAAAGTCATGACACCGCGCCTTCCGAGGCGACCTGGTTGGCGTTGTGCACGACGTGGTCGATGAAGCCGTAGTCCTTCGCCTCTTCCGCGGTGAACCACCGGTCGCGGTCGGAGTCGGTCTGGATCTGCTCGAGCGGCTGGCCGGTGTGGAAGGCGATGCGCTCGGCGAGCGTCGTCTTCACGTACAGCATCTGCTCGGCCTGGATCCTGATGTCGGCCGCGGTGCCGCCGATGCCGCCGGACGGCTGGTGCATCATGATGCGCGCGTGCGGCAGGGCGTAGCGCTTGCCCGGCGTTCCGGCGCAGAGCAGGAACTGCCCCATCGAGGCGGCCAGGCCCATGCCGACCGTCGCGACGTCGTTCGGGACGTACTGCATCATGTCGTAGATCGCCATGCCGGCGGTCACGGAGCCGCCCGGCGAGTTGATGTAGAGGTAGATGTCCCGCCGGGAGTCCTCGGCCGCCAGCAGCAGCAGCTCCGAGCAGATGCGGTTGGAGATGTCGTCGTCGACCTGCTGACCGAGGAAGACGATGCGCTCGCGCAGCAGCCGCTGATAAAGCTGGTCCCCCAACGGCAGAAGGGGCGCCTCGGCCGTACGCGCATCTACGCGCGCCGGACGGTCGAAGGTCGGAGGCGTGGTCACTGCGTCACCTGCTCCGGTTCGTTGTTCGTGGTCGGTTGATTGCGACATTAACGCGCTGGAGCGGAGGGTTAAGCCCTCGGGGCGGCTTGTTCGCTTTCGGCGTGGAAGCCGGAGCCGGGAATACGGACGGGCCGGCACCAGAGGCGCCGGCCCGTCCGGAAATTCAGCCTGCTCAGGCGTCCGTCTTCTCGTTCTCCGCCTCGGCGCTCTCGGTGCTCTCGGCGGCCTCGGAGGCTTCGGGAGCCTCGGCGGCCTCCGCCTCGTCCTCACCGGCGAGCCCCCGCTGCAGCGCGGCCAGGTCGACCTCGTTGCCGTCCTCGTCCTTGGCCTTGACGTGCTCGACGACGAGGTTGAGGGCCTTGCTGCGCAGGACCTCGGACACGACTGCCGGGATCTGGTTGTTCTCGGTCAGGTGCCGTGCCAGGACGTCGGGCTGCACGCCCATCTGCAGGGCGTTGGAGACGACGTACTCGGTCAGCTCCTCGTTCTCGACGGTCAGCTCCTCCTGGAGGGCGAGCTGGTCGAGGATGAAGCCGCCCTTGACCGCCTCACGGGCGTCCTTCTTCAGCTCCTCGTCGTACTCCTCGGCGCTCTGCTCCTGCTGCTCGAGGTACTTCTCCCGGTCCAGGCCGTACATCTGCAGCTGCTGGTCGAGCTGCTCGTTGCGGCGCTGGATCTCGGCCTCGATCACGCTCTCCGGGAGCGGGATGTCGAGCTTGTCCATGAGCGCCTCGAGCGCCTTGTCGCGGGCCTGGCCGAGCTGCTGGGCGCGCTTCTGCTGCTCCAGCCGCTTACGGACGTCCTCGCGCAGCTCCTCGATCGTGTCGAACTCGCTCGCGAGCTGGGCGAACTCGTCGTCGAACTCCGGCAGCTCCTTGATCTTCACGCTCTGCACGGTGACCGTTACCTCGGCCTCCTCGCCGGCGTGCTCGCCGCCGACCAGGGTGGAGGTGAAGGTCTTGGACTCCTCGGCGTTCATGCCGACGAGCTGCTCGTCGAGCCCGTCGATCGAGGAGTTGCTGCCGACCTCGTAGGAGTAGCCGGTGGTGCGGGCGTCCTCGACGTCCTCACCATCGATCTTCGCGGCGAGGTCGATGGAGACGAAGTCGCCCTCCTCCGCCGGCCGGTCCGCGTTGGTCAGCGTCGCGAAGCGCTCGCGGAGGTTGGAGATCGTCTGCTCGATCTCCTCGTCGGTCACCTCGACGGAGTCGACGGTGATCTCCAGGCCGTCGTAGTCCGGCACCTCGAACTTCGGCCGGATGTCGACCTCGGCGGTGAACGCGAACTGCTCGTTGTCCTGCAGCTCGGTGATCTCCACGTCGGGCTGGCCGAGCGCGAAGACCTCGCTCTCCTGGACGGCGCGACCGTACAGGTCGGGCAGCGCGTCGTTGACCGCCTCCTGCAGGACCGCGCCCCGTCCGACGTACTGGTCGATCAGGCGGGCCGGCACCTTGCCCGGGCGGAAGCCCTTGATGCGGACCTGCTGCGAGATCTCCTTGTACGCCTTGTCGAGGTTGGGCTTCAGCTCGTCGAAAGGCACCTCGACGGTGAGCTTGACCCGGGTCGGGCTCAGCTCCTCAACATCGGTCTTCACTGGGGCGGTCTCCTTGATCCGGCCGCGGCACGGATTTCACGTTGGATGTCGTGGGCGGCGGCGTTGTCAGCCGGTCGCGGGCACGCCGAATGCGGGCACCGCGCGCCTTCGCGCGCCAAGTCTATGGTGTTCCGCCATGTCCGGGGACAGTCGGGGCGGCAATGTGCGCCCAAGTATTCCGAAAGGGCGCTCATTCCGGAGGGGCGCCCGGCCGCCATCGGGTACCTCAGCACGAGGATCGCCAAGGTGGGCGCCACGAGGCACCCACGAAAAGTAAATGTCCTGCCATGATGCTGTGATGCTCCCGCCCCGCCTCCTCAGCGTGTGCCTGCTCGGCACGCTGGCCCTGTCCCTGGTCGCGTGCGGGGGCGGAGTGGACAAGAAGGCGTGCGGCCGGCTGGAGAGCACCCTCGGCGGCATCCGGCAGCAGGCCATGACGCAGGTGGACGACCCGGCCCGCGTCGCGCGGACCTACACCTCCGGCGCCGCGACCCTCCGCGCCCAGGCCGGGAGAACGGACGGGCGCCTGCGCAAGGCCGCCGAGAGGGCGGCCGGCGCCCTCGACCAGCTCGGACGGCAGGTGAAGGCCGCCGCGGACGGCACCGGGTCGAGCGTCGACTCGTCCGCGCTGATCTCCGCCACGAACGACCTCAGGCACACCTGCGCCGGTTCCTGACCCGCCGGTTCCCGAGGACGGCGCCGCGCATCGTGGCCCGCGACGTCACACGCCGTACGGTCATCGCCGACGGTACGCGGCGTACGGACGGCCACTGACGGTACGCGGCGTACGGCGATCGGCGGGCGGAGACCGTGCGCCGTACCGCGATCCGCTGATGATCGGAACAAGGGACCTTGGTCCCCCGATCCGGGGATCTTCGCCTCGCCGCGGCTCAGCCGGCCGTCGTTACCGTGTACGCATGCATGTCGTGGACCCTGGGTGAGGGATGCCGTGTACGACTCCGGTGGCCTGGAGATCCTGACGGAGGAGGAATGCCGTCGGTTGATCGACGCGGTCCCGCTCGGCCGGATCGTCTTCACCGATCGCGCGCTCCCGGCGATCCAGCCGGTCAACTTCCTCATGGCCAACGGCGAAGTGATCATCCGGACGTCGTCCGGGTCGAAGCTCGCGGCGGCGGCCCGTAACGCCGTGGTGGCGTTCGAGGTCGACGAGTTCGACCCGGCGATCCGTACCGGCTGGTCCGTGGTGATCGTCGGGCACTCCCGCATCGTCTCGGAGAACGGCGAGCTCTCCGAGCTTCGCGGGCTGCCGCTGCGCACGTGGGCGCCGACCGCCCAGGACCACTTCATCGCCATCACGCCGGAGCTGATCTCCGGTCGCCGGCTGCCCAAGGCGGCCTGACGGCCGTCGCCCGCCTCCAGCTCAGGCGTGGACCTTCTCGAGGCCGACCGCCCGGGCGCACGCGCCGCAGCAGAAGATGCGGTCGCCGGCCTCCGCGCCGTGCCCGAGGACACGGCAGCCGCAGTGCTCGCACACCGGAGCGATCGCGTGCGCGGCGCACTCGACACAGTCGAACACGCGTGACGCCCCGTCCGCCGTGATCACGGTGAACGCCTTGTCGTACTCATTGCCGCAGACATCACAGTGAGCCATGACAATCCCCCCGAGTCTCGTCATACCGCCATGTCCTAAGCGGTTCCCCGTCGATCGGTGGTCGAAGCGGAGCCGGAGGGAGTTCCCGCAGGTGGCCGCCCCCGCCGCTCGGCCGCCGGAACGACCGGGGCGGCCGCCGGCGACCTCGACCGGACGGTGACCTGGCGGGCGGCACCCTCGCAGGGGTCCGTGGCCGGCGGGCCGCATGTTCTGTGCCGGGCGGGTAGGGCGGACTCCGAGGTAGACGTCTACGACGGAGGAGGAAGCGTGGCTGACCGTACCGCTCCCGAGGTCGGGACGCTGTGGGAGGAGTTCCACCGGGTGGTCAACATGACCTCGGAGGAACTGCGGACCTGGCTGCTGACCATCACCTCGGGCGAGGAGGCGTTCCCCGACGATCCCGACCGGCTCTGGTTCGGACTCGGGACCGAGGTGGTGAAGATCCTCGGTAAGCGCAAGGTGGACCTGACCGACGACGACCTGCGGAACATGCGGCGCACGGTCGAGGAGGTGACCCGGCGGCTGGAGTCGCCACCGGGGCGAGGCGCGGCGGACGACGCATGGCGCCGGGAGCTGATGACCCTCGGGCACGACCCGCTCAAGCCGGACCCGCACGGGAGCGGCGATCTGCCGTGAGCCGGCACCGGCCGCGGTGACCCGATGAGATCCGCGGCGATCCGATGAGATGAGGAACCCCCGGGCCTGCCGCCCGGGGGTTCCTCATCGGAGCGTGATGTCGGGCTGGGGAGATTCGAACTCCCGACCCCTGCGACCCAAACGCAGTGCGCTACCAAGCTGCGCTACAGCCCGTGAGTCACCGAGTGTACCGAAAAGCCGTCCTTCCCGGCGGCCACGTCGTTCTCACGGACGGTGACACTCCCACCGAGGGCGGACAGAGATCGACACCTCCGCCCCAGCGGTCGCCGGCCATGCCTCCACACCGCCCGGAAATATCGGGCCAATAGGAATTCGGCGCCAATTCCGCGAATGCGTCGGCGGGTCATCGGCCACCGCGCCGAGTACACGGCCGGGGCACTTCGCCCGGATTGTCACCAGGCGGTATTCACATTCGGTAACCACGCCGACGCTAAAAGTGATCTTATTAATGGTGCGATCAATTAATGCGTCCACGGTGGTCGCAAAGCACCTCTGATCAGCTACTCTAATGCACACGTCACACGACCGTGAGGCCGGGAGCCCCGCGTCCGCCGCAGGTTCCGGCGCCTCGGTCGTCACTGCCGGTAATAAGGAAGAGCGCCCTGAAGGCGTTACGAGATCTTTTTCAACGGCCCCGCCGTACGAGGAGCGAACGCCGAGCCGGCGGTGGCCGAAGAGCACGACCGGCGCCGGAGGACGTCGTACAACAGAAAAGACATCAGGGCCGCCCCCATCTCCGACCGGGGACTGTTGGCGCAGCCGGCGGTAGACGCGGGCGGCCCCCTCCTCCATCGAACCTGCCGGTTTCGGGAAACAGACAAGGCTCGCGGGAGTCCACGAAATGGCTATTTCGCGCGTTATACCGCCATTGAGCCGACCTCATGGCGGTCACGGGTTGCCATCGCGCCCTACGGTACGCCACCGGCGGTCCACCGGTCGGAGGTTTCACGCTTCCGGCCGAGGCGGACCGCGCGCGACCACCGGAGGCCGCCATGGATGACCTGACACCACGGTCTCCGACCATCGTGAACGACACCGGAGGCGGCCCGGCCGCCGCCGTGGCCGGGCCGCCTCCGTCGCAGGCCATGACGGGCGAGGGGAGACGACCGGCACCGGCCGTCAGGGACGAGCGGACGCCGGCCACCACCAAGGGAGGCGCGGCCTCGTCCACGCGGCACCGGCATGCCCGCCCCCGTCCCCGGCGGAACCGCGGCGTCGTGTACGTCGCCGGCGGGTTGTTCGGAGCGAGCGGGACCGGATGGTGGCTGGCGGAGGCCCGCCACGACGGCCTCCACATCACCGGTCTGCGCCTGCCGCCGTCCGTCGTGCTCTGGGGCCTGGTCGGGCTCGCCGGATGGGGAATGGTCCTCCTCCTGGGCGAGCTGACGCTGTTCGTCCTCGCAATCGTCAACGTCGCGGACGCTGAGGTGCACGACCGCTGCCGCAACCTGATGATCCTCTGGGGCTACGTCCTGACGCTCGGCACACCCCGGCTCTTCCGGCGGCTGCCCGCGCAGTTCGCCCAGCTGTTCACCGACGATGGCGCGGCCGCCCGCCCCACCCGCGCCAGGCCTGCCGGTGACCGGTCCGCCGGCCGCAGACCGCGCCGCACACGACCGCGGCAGGATCGGGGGTCGGAAGCGAGCCGTGCATAGGATCACCGTTGGCGCGTGCACAACCGGGGCTCGGGAACCGGTACGCTACGCGAGGGACGTTGTGAGATCGGCGGTCGTCCACTGTTCTCCGGCGCACGCGGGCGTAGCTCAATGGTAGAGCCCCAGTCTTCCAAACTGGCTACGCGGGTTCGATTCCCGTCGCCCGCTCCAACCACGAAGGCCCAGGTCATCCGACATCCGGAGACCTGGGCCTTCGATCTTCAACCAGGCCTTGTCCCGCTTCGCTGCCCGCTCCGTGCCCGATCGGGTCCGCGATGTAGCGGGCTTGCGGTCCGCGTACCGCGTGGCACGAGAAGCACCGCGCTGAACGAGGTGCGGGCCGAGACCCCTACTTCGCCGCCGTAGTGGTCACCATGCCACCGCAGTGGACCATGCTTCGTCCGATTCGTCCCCTCTGTCCGAGCACACCGGCGGCAAGGAAGTATGCGGATGCCGGGAGGAGACCTGAAAGATCGGAGGTCGTACGCATGGCCGGTGAGTTGAGGGAAACGATCTCTGTGCTCACCCCGCACGGGGACGTGGAGTCGTGGTCCGTCAGGGCGGTCAGGGAGGACACCGGGAACTGGCGCGTCGAGGCGAGCGACGGCCGTGAAGAAGTCTGGACCGGTTCGGGAGGGCACCTGTTCGAGGCCGTCTGCGACCTCCGGACGGCCCCTGAGGCGGCGGGCTTCCGGTTCCTGATCGCCGGTGCGAGAGTCGACTCCGGGTGAGCCGCGCCGTGAACTGAGCCGCAGGAGCCCGCGGATGGCGGTTCGTACGGGCGCGCCATGCGTACGTGCCCCTGGACGGCGCCGTCAGTCGCTCTCGCCGACGCGGAGCGTGGCGTGCGCCGACCCGGTGTCGGGGTCCTCCCACACGGTCGCGCCGAGGGAGCGGAGCATGCAGACGGCGGGCAGGTTGGAGATCCCGGTCTCGGCGATGATCGCGCTGGCTCCGTGCGCGCGGGCCTCGTCGATCAGCAGGCAGAACGCCTTCGTGCTGTAGCCCTTTCCGCGGGCCGAGCGGGCGAGCCAGACGTACGCCTGGAACGCACCTGGCGCCTCGGCCGGCGTGATGCGCGCGCCGCCGACCGGCCGGCCGTCCACGAGCACCGCGTAGGCCGCCCCGCCCGCCGGCCGGTGGGTCTCCTGGAAGGCGGCGCGGCGCTCGGCGGTCCATCCGGGCGCCTCGGACGCGCCGGACACGACCTCGTACGGGTCGGTGTCGGTGACCGCGAGCTCGAGCAACCCGGGCAACAGGTTCTCGTCGACCGGTTGCAGTGTGACAGTGCTCATAGTCGCAGACTGCCAGGTCGGGGCCGTGGTGACGTGGAGGCACGGCCCGGGATCGGTGACTCGCGCCGGGGACCCGTCCGGGAGGCTCCCGGGTGGCCCGTCACTTGCGCCAGATGAGGACCAGCGCGCAGTCGTCGTCGCGGGCGGCGGCCATCTCGGTGACGAGCTCGGTGGCGCCCTCGCGGAATCCGCTGGGGACGAGGCGCTCGACGGCCCCGAGCAGCCGGTCGATGCCGGCGTCGAGGTCACGGCCCGGCGCCTCCACCAGGCCGTCGGTATAGAGGAGCAGCGCGTCGCCGGGGCGGAGCAGGCCACGCTCGGGTTCGGCGCTCATCTCGGGAACGACGCCGAGCACGATGCCCTTGGCCGAGCTGACCCGCCAGGTGCCGCTCCCCGCATCGAACTGCACGGCGGGCGGGTGGCCCGCCGACTCGACGACGTACTCGCCGGTCCGCAGGTCGATGGTGAGGTGCACGGCGGTGACGAACCCCTCGTCCCACCGCTGGCGGTGGAGGTACGCGTTGCAGGCCGAGAGGAACCTCTCGGGCTCGACGGAGCCGAGCAGGCCACCGAAGGCGCCGGACAGCATGAGCGCGCGCGTGCCGGCGTCGACGCCCTTGCCCGACACGTCGACGAGGGCGACCTCGAGGGTGTCGTCACGGCAGACCGAGACGAAGAAGTCGCCGCCGAAGGACGAGCCGCCGGCCTGGAGGAGGACCACCTTGGAGTCCCAGCCGCTCGGCAGCGCGGGCATCTCGCCGTGGCGGCGCAGCCGGTCGCGCAGTTCGAGGAGCATCAGCTCGCCGCGCAGGCCCTTCACGCCGATCTGCTCCCGGCTGCGGGCCAGCACCGTCGCGAGGACCGCCGTGACGATGATGGTGCCGACGACGCCGGGGCCGACGCGTGAGAAGCCCATGGCGATCGCGTCGTACAGCAGCGCCGCCGCAACGAAGCCCAGAAGGATCCGGAGACTGCGGACGCGCAGCAGGAGACCGCCGGCCAGCACGGTCAGGACGACGGCACTGGGCGAGAACCAGGTCTGCGACGCCGGCGCGGAGACGGCGATCACGACGGTCACGGTGACGAGGGCCGCGAGAGCGTTGCGATCCTGCGTCAGCTGGCCGCGCTGGAGCCATTGGTACAGCCGCACCAGGACGGGGATCCGGCGCAGGAACGCGCGGACCCTCGGCGGCAGGAGCTGGACCAGGCGATGAAGCATGATGCGGGCACTGTATCGAGCATCGCGTGATCCATGCTGACGCGCGGTGGCCCGGACCTGTGTCTCGGCCGTCCGAAACGCCGTTGTGCCGTACGCCCGTGCGCCCTCCGCGGACGCCGGAGGCGCGGGCGTGCCGCCGCGCGGGTGTTTTCGGGCCGCTCATCCAGGGGAGATCTACCGGATCACAGATCTTTTCGGAGGTGACGGATGGGACAGGCCATGCGTGTCACGGTCGACGCGGCGATGCGGGCCCGCGACGTCTCGCGCGATCGTTCGGAGGACGAGGCGCCGAGGAACGCAGCCGCTCCGTCCCAGCCCGTCAAGCCCCGCCGTGGAGAGAAGCGCCGGCTCGCGAAACGCCGCGCCGCCCGCCTCTGATTCCCCGGCCGTACCGACCCCGCCGCGTGGATCAGTCCGGCAGGCGGGGCAGGTCTCCGGTCTGCTCGTATGCGGTCAGCATGGCGATGCGCCGGACGTGCCGCTCCTCGCCGGAGAACGGCGTGCCGAGGAAGATCTCGATCAACCGGGTGGCCTCGTCGGTGGTATGCATCCGCGCACCGACGCTGATGACGTTCGCGTCGTTGTGCTGACGGCCGAGCCGCGCGGTCTCCTCGCTCCAGGCCAGGGCGGCGCGTACGCCGGGGACCTTGTTGGCCGCGATCGCCTCGCCGTTGCCGGAGCCGCCGATGACGACGCCGAGTGATCCGGGCTCCGCGGCGGTGCGGGCGGCCGCGTCCATGACGAACGGCGGATAGTCGTCCTGAGGGTCGTAGTCCTTCGGCCCGCAGTCGACCGGCTCGTGCCCGTGCTCGGTGAGCCATCCGATCAAGTGCTGCTTGAGTTCGTAGCCCGCGTGGTCGGAACCGAGAAAGACGCGCATGCGCAAAGTCTGTCAGGTCGGTACCGCCCGCCGTGCGGCCGGGGCCTCCAGGCGGCGGGCGGGCGTGGGAGCGGTCCCGGCCGGGCCGCTCGGCCCCACGGGCCCCCTCGGGCCCGCCGGCCGCTCAGAACTGCAGTGACTTGACCTCCAGGAACTCCTCCAGCCCGTAGCGGCCGAGCTCGCGTCCGAGGCCGGACCGCTTGTATCCGCCGAACGGCGCCGACGGGTTGAAACGGCCGCCGTTGATGTCGACCTGACCGGCCTTGATCCGGCGCGCGACCGCGACGGCGTGGTCGCGGTCCGCCGACCACACGGCCGCCGCGAGACCGTACGGCGTGTCGTTGGCGATGCGCACGGCCTCGTCCTCGGAGTCGTAGGCGAGGATCGACAGGACGGGGCCGAAGATCTCCTCACGGGCGATCGTCATCGATGGTGTGACGTCCGCGAAGACGGTCGGCGGCACGTGGTAGCCGGGGCGCAGCGAGCTCTCCGCGCCACCGGTCACCAGGCGCGCGCCCTCCTCCACGCCCGTGTCGATGTAATCGCGGACGCGGTCGAGCTGGGCGCGGGAGGCGAGCGGGCCCAGCCGGGTGCCCTCCTCGAACGGGTCTCCGGGCGTGTGGCGTTCCGCGGCCTTGGCGGCGAGCGCGACCGCCTCGTCGTACAGGGCGCGCGGTACGAGCATGCGGCTCAGGGCGTTGCACGTCTGCCCCGCGTTGACGAACGCCTTGGCCACCCCGACCTTGACGGCCTGGGGAAGGTCCGCGTCCGGGAGGATGAGGTTCGGGGACTTGCCGCCCAGTTCGAGCGCGACGCGTTTGACGGACGCGGCGGCCAGTTCGGCGACGCGCCGCCCGGCCCGCGTGGAGCCGGTGAAGGACACCATGTCGACGTCCTCGTGGGCCGCGATCGCCTCGCCGACGACCGGGCCGGTCCCCGCGACGAGGTTGAACACGCCCGGCGGCAGGCCGGCCTCGTCGATGATGTCGGCGAGCGCGTACGCGGCGAGCGGCGCGACCTCACTGGGCTTCAGGACGACGGTGCAGCCGGCCGCGAGCGCGGGGCCGACCTTGGCGACGACCTGGTGCAACGGGTAGTTCCACGGCGTGATCGCGCCGACGACGCCGACGGGCTCGCGGACGATCACCGAGTTGCCGCAGCGCTCCCCCGCGAAGTCGTACGTCTCCAGGAGGTCGATGACGGCGGTCAGGACCGCGATCGGCGTGCCGACGTGCGCCTTCTGCGCCAGTGCGTACGGGGCGCCCAGGTCGGTCGTGATGATCCGGGCCAGGTCGTCCCGGCGGGCCTCGATGCCGGTCAGGATCGCGCGGAGGTATGCGGCGCGTTCCTCCGGCGTCGTCGCCTCCCAGTCCCGCCGTGCCCGGCACGCCTGGGCCACCGCACGGTCGACGTCCGCCGCGGCGCCCTCCGGTATCCGGTCGATGACCTGCTCGTTCGCCGGGTTGATGACGTCGATCGTCGCCGTGGCCGATGAGTCCGCCCACGCCCCGCCCACATAGATCACATCGCGCATGTCATTCATCCTTCCCCCGGTCGCCGGGCACCGACCAACCGTCCAGGTGAGGGATATGGGTCCCCGGTGGCGGCACCGCCGGGTCCCCGATCGGCGACGGCTCCCGATCGGCGCTCGGGACCGGCGGGGGCCGGGCCGGCATATGAGCGGCTGTTGCAAGTGTTTTGCAATAGGGATTGAATGGCGGAAGGGGCGCCTTCCCGCGCTCACGGCCGGCACGAGGAGGATGGATGACGACGGTGCGGTCCACGGCACGAACCCGGCTGGGCCGGGCGGAGTGGGGTCGCCTCGCCGGGATGGCCGGCTTCGTGGCGCTGTTGCACGTCGTCGGCTGGGGGCTCCTGCTGCTCCTCGTCGTTCCCGGTCACTACCACCTGGGCAACGGGAAGCTGTTCGGCGTCGGGATCGCCTTGACGGCGTACGCGCTGGGCATGCGGCACGCGTTCGACGCGGACCACCTCGCGGCGATCGACAACACCACCCGCAAGCTGATGTCCGACGGCCAGCGCCCGGTCTCCGTGGGGTTCTGGTTCTCGCTCGGGCACTCTTCGGTGGTCTTCGTCGCCTGCCTGCTGCTCGGCTTCGGCGTCAAGGCGCTGTCCAACGGAGTCTCCGACGAGAACTCCGGACTGCACCAGATCACCGGCACGATCGGCCCGACCGTCTCCGGGACCTTCCTCGCCATCATCGCGATCATCAACCTGGTGATCCTCATGGGGATCATCAAGGTGTTCCGCGAGATGCGCGCGGGCGTCTACGACGAGGCCGCGCTCGAGGAGCAGCTGAACAACCGCGGGTTCATGAACCGCTTCCTCGGCCGCTTCACCAAGGCGATCACCAAGCCGTGGCAGATGTACCCGCTGGGCTTCCTGTTCGGGCTGGGCTTCGACACCGCCACGGAGGTCGGCCTGCTCGCCCTCGCCGGCTCGGCCGCCGCCGCGAGCTCCCTCCCCTGGTACGCCGTGCTGTGCCTGCCGGTCATCTTCGCGGCCGGCATGTCGCTGTGGGACACCATCGACGGCACGTTCATGAACTTCGCGTACGGCTGGGCGTTCTCGAACCCCGTCCGCAAGATCTTCTACAACATCGTGCTGACCGGGATCTCGGTGGCGTTCGCCTTCGTGATCGGCGGTACGGAGCTGCTGCAGGTCGCTCAGGACCGGTTCGGGCTGCACGGAGGCTTCTGGGACTGGATCGCGAATCTGGACCTCAACGTCGCCGGCTTCGTCGTCACCGGCCTCCTCGTGGTCGCCTGGGCGGCGGCCCTGGCGATCTGGCGGTTCGGCCGGATCGAGCAGCGCTGGTCGGCCGCCCTGCAGGACTCCGACGCCTGAGGACCACGAAACCGCCAGGCCGCAGGACCGCCGAAACGCGGAACCGCCGGGACGCGCGGTCCCGGCGGTCCGCTCGGTCAGTCGAAGATCGGGGCGCGGGTGCGGCTGCGCTTGAGCTCGAAGAAGCCGTCGGTGCCCGCGACGAGACGGACGCCGTCCCAGAGTCTCGCGGCGGCCTCGCCGCGCGGGATCGGCGACACGACGGGGCCGAAGAACGACGCGCCCTCCACGGAGATCACCGGCGTGCCGACCTCGTAGCCGACCCGGTCCATGCCGTCGGCGTGCGAGGCGCGCAGGGCCTCGTCGTGGTCGTCCGTGCCGGCGGCGGCCGCCAGGGCGGGGTCGAGACCGGCCGCCCCGAGGGCGTCCTCGATGACCTGGCCGAAATCCTTCCGCTGCTCGTTGTGGAAGCGGGTGCCGAGCTCGGTGTAGAGGGAGCCGAGCACCTCGGCGCCGTACTTCTTCTCCGCCGCGACACAGACGCGGACCGGTCCCCACGCCGTCTTCAGGAACTCGGCGTAGTGCTCCGAGACGTCGCGCCCCTCATTGAGCACCGCCAGGCTCATGACGTGCCACCGGACGTCGATGGGCCGCAGCCGCTCGACCTCGAGGATCCACCGTGAGGTGATCCACGCCCACGGGCACCTCGGGTCGAACCAGAAGTCCACCGGTGTGCGCTCGGTCTCGGTCAACGCAACCTCCACGATCCCGCGGGCACGTCCTCGCGGACCGCCGCCCGTAAACCTTCCGGCGAGACCTCGAACCGAGGCCGCCGGTCTGTGTCACCGGGCCGGACGTCACGGCGACGCCGGACCCTCCCAACCGGCAACCGACGCGTTCCGGTCCGCATTCCGCCGGGAGTTCGCCCAGATCCGAGGGTGTGATCGTGAACTCGCGGTTAGATGGGTGCCGAGGCGGCCCGCCGTTCGTGCCGCCGGCCCTCGGGCCGTACCGTTGGTAGGGCCACGACGTCGTGATATGAGGCGAGGAGTTCACTTGGCTGGCAATCTGACGCGCGATGAGGCGCGGGAGCGCGCCCGGCTGCTGACCGTCGAGTCGTACGAGGTCGATCTCGACCTCACGGCGGGAGCGGAGACGTTCGTCTCGGACACCACGATCAGGTTCGGCTGCGCCGAGCCCGGCGCGTCCAGCTTCGTCGATCTCCACGACGCGACGGTCCGCGAGATCACCCTCAACGGCAGGGCGCTCGACCCCGGGTCCTACGACCCGGAGAAGGGCCGCATCCCGCTGCCCGGCCTCGCCGCCGAGAACGAACTGCGGGTGATCTCCGACAACGCCTACTCCCGCACCGGCGAAGGGCTCCACCGCTTCGTCGACCCGGTCGACCAGGAGGCGTACCTCTACACGCAGTTCGAGACCTGCGACGCGCACCGCATGTACGCGTGCTTCGACCAGCCGGACCTGAAGGCGCGGTTCGAGCTGAGCGTGACCGCCCCGGAGCACTGGCAGGTCATCACCAACAACGCGCCCGACCGCGCCGAGGGCGGCCGCTGGCACTTCCCGGCGACGCCCGGCATCTCCACCTACATCACCGCGCTGGTGGCCGGCCCGTACCACGTGGAGCGTGACGAGTACGTCGCCGACGGCCAGCGCATCCCGCTGGGCGCCTACTGCCGGGCCAGTCTCGCCGAGCACTTCGACGCCGACGCGATCTTCGAGGTCACCAAGCAGGGCTTCGACTTCTTCCGCCGCGCCTTCGCCCGGCCGTACCCCTTCGACAAGTACGACCAGCTGTTCGTACCGGAGTTCAACGCGGGCGCGATGGAGAACGCCGGCTGCGTCACGTTCCTGGAGGACTACGTCTTCCGGTCGCGGGTCACCGACGCGGCCTACGAGCGCCGCGCCGAGACGATCCTGCACGAGATGGCGCACATGTGGTTCGGCGACCTGGTCACCATGCGCTGGTGGGACGACCTGTGGCTGAACGAGTCGTTCGCGACGTACATGAGCGTGCTCTGCCAGTCGGAGGCCACCCGGTGGACGGGCGCCTGGACGACCTTCGCGAACCTCTGGAAGACCTGGGCGTACCGCCAGGACCAGCTCCCGTCGACCCACCCGATCTCCGCCGACATCCCCGACATCCGGGCGGTCGAGGTCAACTTCGACGGCATCACGTACGCCAAGGGCGCCAGCGTCCTCAAGCAGCTCGTCGCCTACGTCGGGCGTGACAACTTCTTCAGCGGCGTCCGCGCCTACTTCGACCGGCACGCGTGGGGCAACACCTCGCTGTCCGACCTACTCGACGCCCTCGAGGAGACCTCGGGCCGCGACCTCACCTCCTGGTCGAAGGAGTGGCTGGAGACCGCCGGCGTCAACACGCTGCGCCCGTCGTACGAGGTCGACGACGAGGGCCGCTTCACCTCGTTCGCGGTGCTGCAGGAGGCGCCGGAGAACCACCCGACGCTGCGCTCGCACCGGGTGGCGATCGGCCTGTACGACCGGACCGGCGAGGGCATCGTGCGCCGCAGGCGGGTCGAGCTCGACGTCGTCGGTGCCCGTACGGAGGTCGCCGAGCTGGTCGGCGAGAGCCGCCCGGACCTGGTGCTGGTCAACGACGACGACCTGACCTACGCCAAGGTCCGCCTCGACGAGCACTCGCTGCGCACGCTCGTCGACGGCATCGGGGAGATCGCCGAGGGGCTCCCGCGGGCACTGTGCTGGTCGGCGGCCTGGGACATGTGCCGTGACGCGGAACTGGCCGCGCGCGACTACGTCCGGCTGGTGCTGTCCGGCATCCGCGGCGTCACCGACGTCTCGGTGGCCCAGACGCTGCTGAGGCAGGCCCGGCTGGCGACCTCGCAGTACGCCGACCCGGCGTGGCGGGAGACCGGCTACCGCCTGCTCGCCGACGAGCTGCACACCCTGCTGACCGAGGCCGAGGCCGGTTCGGACTGGCAGCTCGCCTACACCCAGGCGTTCGTCTCGGTGGCCACCTCCGACGAGCACGTCGCGTACGTCCGCGGTCTCCTCGACGGCTCCGCGACCCTGAACGGCCTGGTCGTCGACACGGACCTGCGCTGGTCGCTGCTGCGCCGGCTCGTCGTCCGCGGTGCGGCGGACGCGGAGGAGGTCGAGGCGGAGCTGCGCCGGGACGCGACCGCCGCGGGCGAGCGGCACGCGGTCGCCGGCCGCGCCGCGGTCCCGACGGCCGAGGCCAAGGCCGCGGCGTGGGAGCGCATCATCGGCGGCGAGCTGCCGAACGCGCTGTTCCGCGCCACGCTCGGCGGCTTCGTCGACACCGACGACACCTCACTGCTGGAGCCGTACGTCGAGAAGTACTTCGCCGAGGTCGGCCGCGTCTGGTCGTCGTGGTCCAGCGACATGGCCAGCACATTCGCCGAGACGGCCTACCCGTTCCTGGTGATCTCGCCGGCGACGATCGACCGCACCACGGCGTACCTCGAGGCGGAGAACCCGCCGCCCGCCCTGCGCCGCCTCCTCATCGAGGGGCGCGACGGCGTCGCCCGCGCCCTGCGGGCCCGGGAGAAGGACCGCCAGAGCGCCTGAGCACCAGCGCGAAGAAGGCCCGGCCGGTTCCCCGGCCGGGCCTTTCCTTCGCGGTCGGCGGTGTCATCAGGCCTGGTAGGCGGCGGACCGCTGGCGCTGCCGCTGCCGGGTGCCCAGGACGTGCTCGACCAGGGTGATGAGCACCTGCTTGACCGACTCCCGCTCCCGGGCGTCGCAGGTGATCACCGGCACGTGGGGGTCGAGGTCCAGCGCGCTGCGGACCGCCTCGATGTCGGGCTGGGCCGCGCCCTCGAAGCGGTTGAGCCCGACGATGAACGGCATGCCGCGGCGCTCGAAGAAGTCGATCGAGGAGAAGCAGTCGGCCAGCCGCCGGGTGTCGGCGAGGACGACCGCGCCGATCGAGCCGACGGCCAGTTCGTCCCACATGAACCAGAACCGCTTCTGGCCCGGCGTTCCGAACACGTACAGGACGAGGCCGTCGCCGAGCGTGATGCGGCCGAAGTCCATCGCGACGGTCGTGGTGGTCTTCTGCTCGACGCCGGAGGTGTCGTCGACGCCGACGCTCTCGGAGGTGAGCATCTCCTCGGTGCGCAGCGTCTGGATCTCGCTGACGGTGTTGACCAGGGTGGTCTTGCCCGCCCCGAATCCACCGGCGACCAGCACCTTGACCGCGAGCTGGGTTCCCATCTGCATCTTCAGTACCCGCTTTCATTGGAACGGGCGCCGTGGTGGAGGCGCGAGGAGACGGCGTCCGCGTCCGGGGCCATGGCTGCGCTGAGCCAGGGCAGCCAGTCGGAAATGCCGGTCGGAACGGACCGCTGCGGCGTCACTAGCAAATCTCCTCTTTCTGCCTTCGTGCTGGTATGTCGCCCGACGGCCGCCGGTACGTCACCCGGCCTGGGCGGGAGCGCCGCCCGGCCCGTCGCCCCGGCCGCCGTCGCGGCCGGCCGGGCCACCTGTTCGCTGCGGCGGCGCCGAAACCGGACGATCGCCGTGTCAGCCGACATGATCTCACTGAGAGCGAACCAAGATCCATCAATTGGAATACGGATTTGTAACTGCGCGGTTCGGGTCGCCGCATCCCCGCCGGCTCCCGCCCTGCCCACCGGGGATGCGGCTCCGGCGCGGGAATCCCGGCCGCGGGCGGCGGTGATGACCCCCATGGCATGGCAAAGTGAACGGGTGGAGACGGCACGGGAAGTACTCACGACACTCGCCAGGCGCTACGCCTTCGGGGACCTCGCCGCGTTGTGCGAGGCCGGGGCGGCGGGGCTGCGACCGGACATCGCCGCCGAGGTCCGGCTGCTGTGCTCGTTCGGCCAGCGGCTGATCGACCTGGACGCCGAGGACTTCGGCGTCCCGGAGGTCACCGGCGATCCGGTCGTCGACGCCCACAAGGTGCCGGACCACCTGCTCGCCCGCGCCCGGGCCAGCAGGATGCCGCAGTCGGCCAAGGAGCGCACGCGCGGCGCCCTGCGGACGCTCCGCCCGGCGTACGGCCTGCTGCTCGAGGTGATCGAGGCGCGCTGGCGGCGGCGGGAGATGGCGGCCCTGGTCGCCGCCCTGCACATCGCCTCGGAGTACCTCCCGCTGCTGGCCTGGGAACCGGTTCTCGGCCACGCCGGCGACCCGGCGCTGCTTCCGGCGGCGGTCGCCGGCGACGGCAGCAGGTTCGGGATCATGCCGGAGCCGGGCCGGCCGCGCGAGTGCGACCTGACGCGTCCCGAGCAGTCCGCCGCCGAGCGCGCGCTGCGGGTGGCCGGTGAGCCCGGCCCCGGCTGGCGGGCCTACCTCGACCGGCAGCACAGCACGCTCGCGTCCGCCCTCGGCCGCTGCGCGGCGTCCTGCCGCACCCCCTGCGACGTGACCACGCGCCTGTCCTCCGACGTGCTGGAGTCCCTGACCGCCCGATGCCGGCTGGCCCAGGAGTTCGCCGACGGCGCGCTCGTCCGGCTGCGCCACGCGGCGCCGGTCGGGCACGGCTTCGGGGTGCCGAGCCCCGAGGAGGTCGAGGAGGCGTGGGCGCGCACCCGCCGGTCGGTCGGCAACCAGCCGCTCGGCCGCGCGGTCACCGACCCCGGCACCGCCTACTGCCTGCCCGGCCTGCCCGAGTTGTTCTCCGCGGCCGCCGGGCGCCCGATCCTGCCCGACACCCTGCTGCACGACGTCGCCGCGCACATCGTCGCGATCCTCGATCGTTAGCCGAACGCGGCCGGCGACCGAGCCGGCCGCGAACGGAGCCGAGCGGCGCGAACGACCGCGCCGGCCTGGGACGAGGGCCGGGCGGCGCCCGCGGTTCGTCAGCCGAGGACGGGGCCGAGCGCGGCCGGCAGCCGCGGGTGGCGGGGAAGGTCGTCGAGCAGCACGGGATGCCCGGCGGCGTCGGCGAGGGGGATCCGCCAGTTCGGGTACTCATCCGTCGTGCCCGGCTGGTTCTGCGTGCGGCGTTCGCCGACCGCGTCCGCCAGCGAGACGCCGACCAGCCGCGCCGGCGTGCGCGCGAGGAACGCGTGCAGCGCCGCCGTCATGTCGGCGGTGTCGAGGCCGAGCGAGGTCAGGAGTTCCTTCCACTCGCCCAGGAATCGGGCGAGCTCGCCGTACTCGTCGGCCGCGGGCCGGGTGAGCAGGCCGAGGCGCTCGCGCAGCGCGATGTGGTCACCGTTCAGGTACCCGTCGATGGGCGGCATGTCGTGGGTGCCCACGGTGGCCAGGCACAGCTCCCGCCACCGCTCGGGCGGCAGCGGAGCGCCGTTCTCATCGCGTTCGAACCAGGCCATCGAGGTGCCGAGCACCCCGCGCTCGGCGAACACGTCCCGCATGTACGCCGCCACGGTGCCCAGGTCCTCGCCGACGACCACGGCCCCGGCCTGGTGCGCCTCGTACAGCAGCACGCCGAGCAGGTCGCCGAAGGGGTAGGAGACGTACGTCCCGTCGGCCGGGGAAGCGCCCCGCGGCACCCACCACAGCCGGAAGACCTGCATCGCGTGGTCGAGGCGGAGCCCGCCCGCGTGCCGCAGCACGTGGCGGAGCATCTCGCGGTACGGCGCGTACCCCGCCGCGGCGAGCCGTTGCGGGTGCCAGGGCGGCTGCCCCCAGTCCTGGCCGCGCTGGTTGAACTCGTCCGGCGGCGCGCCCACACTCATCCCCGACGCGAACAGATCCTGGTACGCCCACGCGTCCGCCCCGCCGGGGTCCACCCCGACGGCCAGGTCGTGCACGACCCCCAGGTCCATGCCGGCCGTGCGCGCGGCGCCCTGAACGGCGGCGAGCTGCTCGTCGAGCCACCACTGCAGGCGACGGTGGAACTCCACCCGGCCGGCGCGGCGCTCGCGCTCGGCCGCGACCGCCGCGGACCGCGGGTCGTGCAGCTCGGCCGGCCAGGACGGCCAGTACGACCCGTGCTCCTCCGCCAGCGCGGACCAGGTCGCGAAGGCGGTCAGCGCCTCGCCCTCACGCTCGCGGAACGCGGCGTACGCCGCCGCGCGCTCCGGCGTGAGCGGCACCGCGGCCAGGAGCTCCAGCGCCGCGCGCTTCGCCGTCCAGGCCGCGTCCCGGTCGATCTCGCCGGTCTCCCGTGACCGGGCCCGCTGCGGCCCGGCGAGCTCGTCGATCCGGCGCCGCGCGTCCGGGTCGGCCGCGGCGTACTCGGGGACCTCCTCCGGCCGCAGGTAGAGCGGACTGGTGTAGCGGCGGCTCATCGGCAGGTACGGCGACGGCCGGACCGGCGGCGCCGGCTCCCCCGCGTGCAGCGGGTTGACCAGGACGAAGCCCGCGCCGAGTTCGCCGCCGCTCCAGGTCGCCAGCTCCCGCAGGTCGGCGAGGTCGCCCATGCCCCACGACCGGCTCGACCGCACGGAGTAGAGCTGGGCCATCAGGCCCCAGGCGCGCCCGCCGGGGTCGGGTGCCCTCGACGGCGCGACGAGGAGCGGGGCGACCTCCTCCCGCTCGCCGCGCCGGGCCCGCACCCGGTGCCATCCGAGCGGTGTCCCGGGCGGCAGCGGGTACGCCGTGCGGAACCCGGCGGCCTCCGCCGACGTGGCGGGCGGCCGGCCTGTCACGACGGCGGGCGCCGTCTCCCCGGCGGCGAGGCGGAGTTCGCCGCCGGTGGCGAGCTCGACCCGGATCTCGGCGTCGTCCGCCGCGAGCAGGTCCTCTCCGGCGAAGACGACGGCGGTGGGCGGGAGCAGCCGGGAGCGGCGCTCCCGGTCGATCCGCCCCCGTTCCCGGCGTACGGCCTCCGGAGAGGACACGTCCGCGCCCAGCGCGGTGAGCACCGCCGTGATGGTCGTCTCCGGCACGTCGGCCGGCCGGCCCCGCCAGTCCATGTAGGAGGTCTCGACCCCGTACGCGGCGGCCAGCGCGTTCAGGTCCTCGGTGCCCTCTGCCACGGTGCCCTCTCCCCCGGTTCCGTCGTCCTCGCCGGTCCTCACGATGCCTACGATGCCCCGCCGTTCAGTCCCAAATCGCGGGATGACGATGCGCCCACGGACGCGCCTCCTCCAGCTGCGCCGACAGGGCGATCAGCGTCGCCTCGTCGCCCATCCGGCCGGCGAGCATGACGCCGATCGGCAGTCCGCCGTCGGTCCAGTGCAGGGGGACGTTGACCGCGGGCTGGCCGGTGACGTTGTAGATCGACGTGAACGGCGTGAAGAGCGTCTGGCGCAGGAAGTTCTCCTCGGGCCCGACCTCGTCGAAGTGGCCGATGGGCACGGGGGGCAGCGCGAGGGTCGGCTGCAGGATCACGTCGTAGCGTTCGAGGAGCGGCAGTCCCGACCGTACGGCCAGCTGCAGGGCCGCCTGGGCGCGCAGCAGCTGCGGCGCGGTGACCTCGTTGCCCCGCTCGCGGAGCCAGCGGGTCAGCGGGCGCAGCAGCTCCTCCTTCTCGGGCGGGACCGGGGTCATCGTGGCCATGGACGCCCAGAGGGCCGCGAAGTGGGGCATCAGCTCGTCCTGCCACGGCGGGTCGATGTCCTCCACCTCATGGCCGAGTTCCGCCAGCAGCCCGCTCGCGGACTCGTACGCTGCCAGGCAGTCGGGGTGCACGGGGGCGCCGGGGACCGGGGGGACGGCGCTCCGCGCGACGCGCAGGCGTCGCGGCGGCCGGTCGGCTGCCTCCAGGAAGGTCCCCTCCGGCGGCGCGGCGTGGTACATGTCTCCCGGAGCGTTCCCGGCCATGACGTCGAGGAGCAGGGCGGCGTCGCGTACGCTCCGGGCGATCGGGCCGCTGGTGGCCAGGCCGACGAGGTCGGGGGCGATCGGGCCCGGGCTGATGCGGCCGCGCGTCGGCTTGATCCCGAAGAGCCCGCACACGCTGGCCGGGATCCGGATGGACCCGCCGCCGTCGCTGCCGTGCGCGGCGGGCGCGAGGCCGGCCGCGACCGCCGCGGCGGCGCCTCCGCTGGATCCGCCGGCGGAGCGTTCGAGGTCCCAGGGGGTGCGCGCGGGGGGCGCCACCTCGTTCTCGGTATAACAGGGCAGTCCGAATTCTGGCGTATTGGTCTTCCCTAGGAGAATCGTCCCTGCCTGGCGCAGAAAAGTCACGACGTTGTCGTCGGTGAATGCCGTGAAGTCGGCAAAGGCCGCCGAGCCGAGCGTCGTGCGGACGTCCTTGACCATGTTGAGGTCCTTGACCGGGATCGGCACGCCGAGCAGCGGGGCCTCCTCGCCGGACATGACCGCCCGCTCGGCCGCCTTGGCCTGGTCGCGCGCGAGGTCGGCGGTCACGGTCACATAGGCGCCGACGGCGTCGGAGAGGCGGTCGATGCGGTCGAGGTAGTGCTCGGCGATGTCGACGGGTGAGAGCTCCCGGCCGCGGATCGCGGCGGCCTGCTCCCGAACGCTGAGATCGTGGATATGCGTCACAAGTGAAAACGGTACGCCCACCGAAAGTTGCAGCAGAGCAGTGGGGGATGGGATTTATCTACCCGGGTAACATGCCACTGAACCACGCATGCGCGGAGACAAAAGTATCAACCGGACACGACTATGCACTCGGCGCGGGCTCTGGTTACGCTTCGCAGCAGGAAAGATCATGTGTGCTGCAGTCCATCGAGCACGGAGTGTCGACATGGCCAGTGTGGAGCGAGGCGAGTCCACTCAGACGTCCACACGCGAGCACCCCGACGACGAACGTCCGATCGAGCCGCCCGGTGGCGGAGGCTCGGCCGGAGGTCCTGACGAGGGACGCCCGCCCAGGCGGCGGAGGGAACAGCCGATCGGAGGCCGGATCAGCGATCCACAGATCCAGCGCTGGATGATCCGGGCGGGCGCGGCCGCCGTGCTGGGCCTGCTGTTCGCGATCGTCTTCGAGATCCGGATCGGCCTGGCCGTGGCGGTGCTCACCGTGATCGTCGACATCGTCCGGCGGTCACGCCAGCACTCCAGCGTCGAGGCATGGCGCAAGCCGTCGGTCGCGGAACGCCGGACCGAACGGCAGTTGCGGAGCATGGAGAAGGCCGGCTACCGCGCCCTGCACGCCCGCGCCGTCCCCCGCGACGACGAGGGCGTCAGCGACGGCCAGATCGACCACCTCGTCATCGGGCCGACCGGCGTGTACGCCGTCGACTCGGAGAAGTGGGACAAGCGGCTGCCCGTGCGCGCGCTGTCGCACCGCAAGCTGTTCCTCGGGCCGTTCAACAAGAAGGAGCGGCTCGACGAGGCCCGCTGGGAGGCCGACCAGGCGAGCAAGCTGATCAGCGCGGAGCTCGGCTATGAGGTGCCGGTGCAGCCGTCGCTGGCCATCTACGGCCCGGCGATCTCCTGGAAGGTCCTGATGGTGCGCAACGTCGACGTCTACTCCGGTGGGCGGGCCCGCAACTACCTGCGCCGCAGGCCCAAGATCCTCACCGCCGTGGACATCGAGCGGATCTACAACGCCGCCGAGCGCGTGCTACCCCCGAAGTACCCCGACTCCGACGCGGACTGACCCCTCCCCTCCTCGTGCCCGGAGCCTCGATCGCGCGACCCGGATGTCTCGGAAACTGAGACCACCGTCTCATCCGGGCCGCCGACCCCATACGATCGAACTCTGAGCACAAACGATGGGAGAGGCAGATGCCCCCGCTGAGGTCACGAACGGTCACGCACGGCAGGAACATGGCGGGCGCCCGGGCCCTCCTCCGGGCCACCGGCGTAGCGCGCGAGGACTTCGGCAAGCCCATCATCGCGGTCGCCAACAGTTTCACCGAGTTCGTTCCGGGCCACGTCCACCTGCGCGAGGTCGGCCAGGTCGTCGCCGCCGCGGTGAAGGAGGCGGGCGGCGTCCCGCGCGAGTTCAACACGATCGCGGTCGACGACGGCATCGCGATGGGCCACGGCGGCATGCTGTACTCCCTGCCGTCCCGCGAGCTGATCGCCGACGCGGTCGAGTACATGGTCAACGCGCACTGCGCCGACGCGCTGATCTGCGTCTCGAACTGCGACAAGATCACGCCGGGCATGCTGATCGCCGCCATGCGTCTCAACATCCCGACGGTGTTCGTCTCCGGCGGGCCGATGGAGGCGGGCAAGCCGGTCGACGGCACGACCAAGCTCGACCTGATCGACCCCATGATCGCCGCCGCGGACGAGTCGGTGTCCGACGAGACCCTCGCCCAGATGGAGGAGAACGCCTGCCCGACCTGCGGGTCCTGCTCGGGTATGTTCACCGCCAACTCGATGAACTGCCTGACCGAGGCGATCGGCCTGTCCCTCCCCGGCAACGGCACGGTCCTCGCGACGCACGCGGACCGCAAGAAGCTGTTCGAGGACGCCGGGCGGCGCGTCGTCGAGATCGCCAACCGGTATTACGCCGGGGACGACGAGTCCGTCCTCCCGCTGAACATCGCGACCCGCGACGCCTTCGAGAACGCCATGGCACTCGACGTGGCCATGGGCGGCTCGACCAACACGATCCTGCACCTGCTCGCCGCGGCCCGTGAGGCCGGCGTCGACTTCGGCCTGAAGGAGATCGACGAGCTCTCCCGCCGCGTGCCCTGCATCTGCAAGGTCGCCCCGGCCACCGCGAAGTACCACGTCGAGGACGTCCACCGGGCGGGCGGCATCCCCGCGATCCTCGGCGAGCTCGACCGGGCCGGGCTGCTCAACCGCACGGTCCACACGATCCACAGCGGGTCCCTCACCGAGTTCCTCGATGCGTACGACGTCCGCTCCTCCAAGGTGCGCCCGGAGGCCGTGGAGCTGTTCCACGCCGCGCCCGGCGGAGTCCGCACCACCAGGCCGTACAGCCAGGACAACCGCTGGCAGGAGCTCGACCTCGACCGCGAGCAGGGTTGCATCCGCGACGCGGAGCACGCCTACACCAAGGACGGCGGCCTGGCCGTGCTGTACGGCAACCTCGCCGTCGACGGCGCGGTCGTCAAGACCGCCGGCGTCGAGGAGGCCCTGTGGACCTTCGAAGGCCCGGCGGTCGTCTTCGAGAGCCAGGAGGACGCCGTCGAGGGCATCCTCGGCAACAAGGTCAAGCCCGGCGACGTCGTCGTCATCCGCTACGAGGGCCCCAAGGGCGGCCCGGGCATGCAGGAGATGCTGTACCCCACGTCCTTCCTCAAGGGCCGCGGGCTCGGCAAGGCCTGCGCGCTGATCACCGACGGGCGGTTCTCCGGCGGCACCAGCGGCCTGTCCATCGGCCACGCCTCCCCGGAGGCCGCGGCCGGCGGTGACATCGCCCTGGTGGAGGACGGCGACCGGATCGTCATCGACATCCCGCGCCGCGAGCTCCGCCTCGACGTGCCCGCCGACGAGCTCCAGGCCCGCCGCGAGCGCCTCCTGAAGGAGCTGGGCTCCTTCCGGCCGCGTGACCGGCACCGCCCGGTCAGCGCCGCGTTGCAGGCGTACGCCGCGATGGCCACGTCCGCCTCCACCGGCGCCGCCCGCGACATCTCCCAGCTCGGCGGCTGACCCCTCCGGCAGACGACCCGCGGCGAGCGCGGCAGACCACCCGCGAACGCGACCGCCCCGCCCGGGATGATCCGGGCGGGGCGTCGTCGTCCAGGGGATTCGCGCAGGTCGCGGATTTCACCGCGACCGCGTCGGTCGTGCGCGCGCCGTGCTCAGCCGCGGGTGGCGCCGACGAACTGCATCAGGCCGTACGAGCGCTGGCGCAGGCCGGTGAAGCCACGGCCCCGGAGGGCGTAACAAAGGTCGTCGGCGCCGAACATCCGGATGCCGGCCAGCCGCCCGAGGACGGAGCTGCCCAGGCCGATGACGGGCAGCTCCGGCCGCCGGGTCGTCAGGAACACGGCCCGGCCGCCGGGCCGCAGCACGCGGGTGATGCCGTCGACCGCCGTCCACGGGTCGTCGAACAGGTAGAGGCCGCCGAAGCAGCACACCGCGTCGAAGACCCCGTCGCCGAACGGCAGGTCCGCCGCGTCGCCGCGGACGTACGCGACGTCGGCGGCGCCGTTCTCGCCGCGGCGGCTCGGCCGCACCGTGTCGGCCACGGCACGGTCGAGCATGGTCGCGGAGGCATCGATGCCCACGACGAGGCCGTGGCCCGTCATGCCGGCCGCCAGCGCGCGGGTGACGTTGCCCGGGCCGCAGGCCACGTCGAGGACGGTGCCGTCCGGAGTCGCGGCGAGGTTCAGCCAGTCGCGGGCGAGGGTGTACTCCTCCTCGATGTCCGGGCCGAGCGGGCCCTTGAAGACACCGAAGATCACCGGTCGCCACAGATCCTCGTAGATCCTGGGCAGGAAACCGGACCGCATGAGGCGCTGCGCGATCGTGTCGTGCGGCCGCGCCTCGCCGAGGAGGTCGAGGTAGCCACGCGACACGTCCGGTTCCCCGGGCGGCCGGTCCAGCAGCGGCAGGACGCGGTCCAGGGCGTTCGACCGGCCACCCCCGCTCGCCTCGCTCATGGCCGGGAAGCCTCCTCCTCGATCGTGAGCCCCGTGTGGGCCGCCATGAAGGACAGCGTGTCCACGCTCAGCTCGATCGAACGGCTGACGGCGCGGGCGCCGTGCCCGACCTCGGCCTCGTTGCGCAGGAGGATGGGCCCGCCCTCCTCCGCGCACGCGTGCTGGAGCGCCGCGCACATCTTGCGGGCGTGCAGGGGGTCGACGCGGGTGTCGCTCTCGAACACGGTGAACAGGGTCGCCGGGTAGATCACGCCCTCCCGCACGTGGTGGTACGGGGAGTAGGCGTACAGCCAGGCGAACTGCTCGGGGTCCTCGACGGAGCCGTACTCGACGTTCCAGGTCTGACCGAGGCCGAACCGCTCGTACCGCACCATGTCGAGCAGCGGCGCCGAGCAGACCGCCGCGGCGTACAGGTCGGGCCGCTGGGTGATCGCCGCGCCCACGAGCAGGCCTCCGTTGGAACCGCCGGAGATCGCCAGCCCGTCCGCCGTGGTCCACCCGTCGGCGATCAGCTTCTCGGCGGCGGCGTGGAAGTCGTCGAAGACGTTCTGCTTCTTGCCCAGCATCCCGGCGCGGTGCCACTCCTCGCCCTCTTCGGAGCCGCCGCGCAGGTTGGCGACCGCGTAGACGCCGCCGGCCTCGACCCACGCGAGCGTCCCCGCGGAGTACGCGGGAGTCAGCGGGACGTTGAAGCCGCCGTAGCCGTACAGGATCGCCGGCCGGGGCTCGCCTGGCACCGCGTCGGCGCGGGCGACGATGAGCATGCGGACCTCGGTGCCGTCCTTGGAGGTGTACGTCACCTGGCGCGCCTCGACGTCGGGAACGTCGACGGTGCCGGGCGGGGCCGCCCAGAGCGTCGTCTCGCCGGTCGCGGCGTCGAAGTGGTAGACCGACGACGGCGCCGTGTGGTCGACGTAGGTGAACCACGCCTCATGGCCGCCCTCGGGGCGTTCGACGATCCCGCCGATCGAGCCGAGGCCGGGCACGGGGACCTCCCCGATCCGCTCCCCGGTCGCCAGGTCGTGGATGGTGATCTCGCTGATCGCGTGGCGGGTCCATCCGGCGAGGAGGATCGGCCGGTCCAGGTCGTCGAGGATCGCGAAGTCCGACAGGACCGCCTCGGCGTCCTCGGGGATCAGGTCGCGCCAGGTGCCGGGCGACACGTCGGCCGGGTCGGCGACGCAGAGCCGGCCGCGCGGCGCGTCCAGGTCGGTGAAGGCGTACGCGCGGCCGTCGCGCCCGACGTGCACACCGGTCTCGGCGTCGATCCCCTCCTGGACGACCCGCAGCTCCGGGGTCTCCGGGGCGGACGTGCTCAGGTCGGCGATCCACAGGTCGTTGCGCGGCGCGGTCCCCTGAGAGGAGGAGAGGGTGAGCCAGCGGCCGTCACGGCTGACGCCGACGCCGTAGTAGTTGGTCTTCTCCCGCCCCTCGCCGAAGATCATCATGTCGTCGGTCTCGGGGTCGGTCCCCACCCGGTGCAGGTACACGCGGCGGTGGTACTGGTCCTCCCCGGCCGGGACCCGGTCGGCGGGGAGCCGGCGGACGTAGTAGTACGCCTCGCCGCCCGGCAGCCAGGCGACCGGCGTGTAGCGGCACCGCTCGATCGGTCCCTCGACCGTCTCGCCGGTGGCGACGTCCATCACGTACAGCTTGGACTCCTCGTCGCCGCCGTGGGACAGCTGGTAGGCCAGCAGGCGGCCCTCCTTGTCCGGCTGCCAGGAGTCCAGCGTCGTCGTGTGCGACGGGTCGAGCGCCATCGGGTCGATCAGCGCCCGCTCCGCACCGCCGGGGTCGACGGTGTAGAGGACGGCGTGCTCCTGCTCCGCGGTGCGCCGCATGAAGAACCGGCGCTCGCCCCGCCACACCGGAGCGCCGACGCTGCCGGCGCCGAGCAGTTCGCGCACCCGGGTCCGCAGCCGGTCCCGGCCGGGCAGGTCGTCGACCTCACGGTGGAACAGCTCGTCCTGCGCCGTAAGCCACTTCTTGGTGTCGTCGGCGTTCGGATCCTCCAGCCACCGGTAGGGATCGGCGACACGGTGACCGTGGATCTCCTCCACGATGTCCTGACGATGCGCGGACGGGTACGGCGGTCGGCTCATGAGTCGCACTTTACGAGGTCGGCGGAGCCGCCCGTGCGTGGCGTGGCGCTTTCCCCATGGTCGCCGCACCAAGAAAGATGTGGGGCGCGTCTTTCCACGTCGATCGGGGGGAACAATGAAGGACACGCATGACCCGTGCAGACCGGTCTCGCGGGGTGGCGGTCACGCCCGCCGTACCGCGGCGGGACTGGCCGTGGCCGGCCTCGCCGCCGCGGTCCTGAGCGGCGGGCCCGCGCACGCGCGCACGCCCCAGCCGCCGCGTCCGGCGCCGCAGCAGGACCTGAGGCGGCCGGCGCACCCGGGTCGCACGCCGCAGCCGTCTCCGTCGCCGTCACGTACGGCTCGGCCGACGCACGTGCCAACGCCGTCGCGCTCGGCTCAGCCGACGCACGCGCCGTCCCAGACGGCCCGGCCGGCGCGTGACGGATCCCGGCGCTCGCAGGAGGCACCGGGCGGGCACCGGGCGAAGGGAGCGGACCTTCACCTCGTCTTCGACCGGCCCGCGGCCGCCGGGAAATCCGGCGTCCTCTGGCGCTGGACGCTCGTGAACGAGGGAGCCGGCGCCGCCGACGAGGTCATCGCGGCCCAGACGGTCACGTCCGGCCACAAGATCCTCGGGCTGTCGAAGCCCTGCGCGTCGGAGCACGAGACGGCCGTGTGCCGGTACGACACGATCGGCGCCGGGGAGAAGCGCACCGGCTGGACCAGGACCACGGGCAGTCTCGCGGGCGGCCCGCTGCGCGTCGACGCGAAGATGACGTGGCGCGACCGGCCGACCGCCGCGGACACCGGGGCCCAGAGGAACCACCACCCGGGCCACTGACCGGCCGGGCCGCCTCCCGGGCGTGTCTCCAGCGAATACCACGATTTATGGGTAGCGCGATCGGCATCTCAGCAGCCACACTGATTGCAACTCTGGGTATCACCCGTGAGGAGGTCCTCGTGGCGGGTGCGCTGGTGAGAACGACCGACGAGCCTCATACCGAGGCGCGCTGGAGCGCGGCCCGGGAGGCGGCCGGCACCTGCGGCGCGGGGGCCGTCTGATGAGACAGGTCCTGCTGCTCAACGCGACGTACGAGCCCCTGACGACCCTCCCCCTGCGGCGTGCCGTCTGCCTGATCCTGCGGGAGAAGGCGGAGATCGTCCACCATGACGCCTCGGGGGCGAGGCTGCATTCGGCCTCCGTCGTCGTCGAGATGCCGTCGGTGATCCGGCTCCTGCGCTACGTCCGGATTCCGTACCGACAACGCGTGCCGCTCACCCGGGCGGCGCTCATGCGGCGCGACAACTTCCGGTGTGCCTACTGCGGCCTTCGCGCGGAGACGATCGACCACGTCATCCCGCGCAGCCGCGGCGGCAAGCACGTCTGGGAGAACTGCGTCGCCTCCTGCATGCCTTGCAACCATCGCAAGGCCGACAAACTCCTTGAAGAGATCGGCTGGAGCCTGCGTTTCGTCCCGTCCGTTCCGCGCGGGGCGCACTGGCGGCTGATCGGCCTGGTCAACGACGGCGATCCCCAGTGGGCGCCCTACGTCTCCGAACCCGCGGCCTGACCGCTCCGAACGGCGGACGGGGCATGACGGGCGGGCGGTGACGTCGTACGCTGTGGCCGTGCCACGTTACGACTACCGTTGCCGCGCCTGTGGCGCGACGTTCGAGGTGTCCCGCCCGATGGCCGAGGCGTCCGCCCCGGCCGCCTGCCCCGACGGTCACGACGACACGGTGAAGCTGCTGTCCACGGTGGCGGTCACCGGCGGTACCACCGCGGCCCCGCCCAGGAGCGGCGGCTGCTGCGGTGGCGGCTGCTGCGGCTGAGGGTCCACGCCCGGCGGCGTCCCTCCGGCGGGCGCCCCATCGCTGTGATGTGGGCGACGGTGAGCGGACCGGGACCCGCGTCCGCGCGGCGTGACGTGAGCGGCGGCGGGTCTGCACCGCCGCCGCTCACGGCCCCCTTGCCCCGGCCGGGCGCCCGCCGCGCGGACGCCCGGCCGGAGTCGTTGATGTCCGCGGCCCTCGCCATGACCGGCCTCCTCGGCCCGGCCACGTGACCGGCGGCCTTCGTGCCGCCACGTGACGGCGGTCCCGGCGCGGCCGCGTGTGGCGGGCCGTCCCGGGACCGCCGTCACGTGGCCGCCGGCGTGGCCGGCGGACACCGCGTACGGGCGGTCTCCCCCCGCCAGGGCACCACCCGTACGCGGCGCTCACCGCACGGGGCCCGCGCGTCCGCGCGGCATCTCCCCGTGCAGATCTTTCTCGAGGTAGACGGTGACGGTGCCGCCGGTGACCTTGCGGTCGACCTCCCGCCAGGCGAACCTGCGGTACAGCGCGAGCGCGGCCCGTTGCCGCACCGTCGTGTCGGCCCGCAGCACGCGGTAGCCGAGTTCGGCGGCGCGCTGTTGCAGGACGGTGACGAGCACCGCGCCGTAGCCCCGGCCCTGCAGGTCCGGCCGGACCCGCAGGCGCACCATCTCGGCGGTGACGTCGTCGACGCGCCGCAGCCCGCCGAGTGCCGCCACCTCGCCGTTCACCTCTCCGACGAGGAACTCGCCCCGGTCACGGAGATAGATCTCCTCGATGCGCGCGAAGTCGTCGTCGTAGTAGACGCCGTCGCCCGGACGCACCCCCACCCGGAACAGGCACTCCTGATGGAGGGCGAACACCGCCTGGTGGTCACGGGCGGTGTAGCGCCGCAGGAGCAGGCCGGCGGACTCCCACTCGGGCGGGTCGTACGACAGCCGCCGCACGCGCGCCGAGACGCCTCCCGGCAGGCGGGCCACCCGTCAGGCCTGCTTCCGGGCGATGCCCGCCGTGGCCGGACCGGCGAGTGCGTCACGGAACTCCTGGGCCGCCCGGATGTCGCCGTACTGCGAGACGACCGCGCTGGCGAGCTGGCGGGCCCGGTGGATGACGATGTCGGTCCGGTGCGCGGCGGACACCGCGAGGATGGTCTCCTTGGCGGTGCGCAGCGCCTCTTCGGGCTCTCCTTCCTGGAGACGGCACGACGCCCGGTCGAGCCAGATGAGCGTGCGATCGAGCTCCTCGGTCGCGGGATAGAGGGTCAGTGCCTTGCGGAGCGTCTCGTCGGCGTTGCCGTGGTCGCCGAGGTTGGTGTAGGTGTCGCCCATGTGAAAGGCCAGCTGGCGCTCGGTGTAGCCGAAGGCGGTGTCCTGCACCTGGTCCTTCCCTAGCTGGGAGAAGACCGTCTGGCCGCGGGTGATCGCGCGCTTGGCGCTGGGGACCGCCTCGTTACGGCCCCGTTTGACGAGCATGCCGAGGGCGCGGGCCTCGACGATCGGCGCCATGGCGCCGGCCACGCTGGGTACGCGGCCGGCCAGGTCCTGCGCCCGGCGTGCCAGCTGCAGCGCCTCCCGGGGGTCGCCGTAGTACATCGGCACGAGCGCCTCGCGGACGCTCACCCAGGCGCGGAGCGCCCGGTCGCCGGTCTCGTCGGCGGCCGTCCGCGCCGTGCGGAAGAACGAGCGGGAGAGGCGGTGATCGCCGAGGTCGATCATGATGACGCCCGACAGGCCGGACAGTTGCGCCGCGATGCGGCACAGGCGTTCCTGCAGTTCGATCGGCTGCCGTTGCTCGCACATGCGGCGGACCTCGCTGAAGTCCAGCAGGACGTCGCAGAGCAGCCGCAGCGGCGGGGTGGACATGTACTGCTGTCCGTACCCCTGGACGGTCTCCTCCCACTGGTCGAGCATGGTCGGTGACACCGAGGCGTTGACCAGGGTGTCGTCCATACGGCGGCGGATGCCGTCCACCGCCCCCAGGATCTGGCCGTCGAGCACCACGCCTGCTCCGGCCAGGAGTTGCAGGAGAGTTCGCCGAAGCACTATGTCCTCCTCGTCCCCGTCCGTGCCGGTCCCCGGGTCTTCGGCGCGGTAGTGGACCCGGGAGAGGTGCGGACCGGAGGTTCGGTCGAATTTCGTCGCCCAGTCGCTGCCGCCGGCGACGACGCCTCGTGGCCCGACCACGCTGTCGGGCTCGCGAGCGCCGGTCTCCTGGGCGCCGGCACGTGGGCGGTCGTGCCGGTTGCCGCAGACGCACGGCCCTTGGAAGCCGAGGTCCGCGGGCTCTACGCGGTAGACGCCGCAGAGATAGTGCAGATATTCGGGACCCGGGCGCTTGTAGCCGCTCTCGTACGCCGACAGCAGCGTCTCACCGAGCTTGGGAAGGGGTTTGCCTTCCAGTTCGTACAGCGCCCTGACTTGGGCGACGACATCGGACAGTGCGATGCCGTGCGCGAGTCGCTGGGCTTTGATCGGACTGGTTCCGAAGATCGGCGCGCATTGATCGTGAATTTCCCGCGCGATCTCCGGTGGCGCGAGGCCCTGGGCCAGCCCGCGGGCACGGATACGACGTGCCGTATCAGCCTCTTTGCGAGGTGGGTCCTTTTTGCGGGGATCTGTTACTTCTGCTCGTGGGAGATCTGTTCTTGAGGGTTCTGTTCTCGGGGGATCTGTCATTCCCGGCCTCCTCGGGGGGAAGAGCCGACCGGATGATTCATGGCCACGGAGATGAAATCTCGCGTACGCAGCGTAACTCTGGCATCGCGATCCGCCAACTGATTCAGTCAGAAAGGCGCGCGATACGGTCGCAGTCCCCATACCGGAGCAGAAAAAGCTTCATCGCGAGTTGAGAAACCTCTACCCGAGTCGACGGATGTTGGTCCCCTACCGCCGGGAGCGTCCCTTGACCCCCTCCCACCGGACTTGCGATTCTCGCACCGCGTAACGAGGTGAGTTCACCGGGTGAGCGAGGGAGGCACGCTCCGTGTTCGACGAACGTCGACTGGGATATCTCGAAGGACTGGCGCGGGAATTAGGCGAACGCGGTCTGGTGGCGCGCGTGGTCCGCAGCCGCTCCGGCCCGGCGTTCTGCCGGGTCGTCAACCCGGACGCCGCGAGCATGTCGGAGAACGTCACGTGCGCGCCGGCGCCGGACACCCCTGACCAGCGGTCCTGGTACTTCTGGTGGTCCTGGGGAGAGCCGATGCACGACGTCGAGGACCCCTGCGGCGCCGCCGTCAAGGTGGCCCGCGTCCTGGAGGCGCACGGCGCCTGAAGAGCCCCCCGCGGAGCCTGTTGCCAGTGGCGCGGACCGACCGGCTCCGCGGGGCCCGCTCAGAGCGCCCGTCCACCCGATGGCACCGGGGACGTCCCGCCGTCGCCTACGATCCATCCCGTAGGTTCGCCGGTCCAACACGGTCGCCCAGCACGGGGACCACCCGGGAGGATGTCTCGTGTTCGCGCGTCTTGCGATGTCTGTTCTGCCGTCCCTGAGCGGAAAGACGTCACTCACCAGCGCCTGCGCGGACGACCCGAGGCCGAAGGACCCCGGCCACATCACCACCGGGTGCCGGCTGACCTGGAACATCACGCACAACGGCGACCTCGCCCACTGGTACCACGTGTGGCTGGACGGCAGCAGCCCGATCACCTGGACCGTGAAGGTCGTCCTCACGATCGTGATCGCGTACGTCCTGCGCAGGCTGACGCACAAGCTGATCACCAAGGTCACGACCCGGATGGCCGAGGGCACCATGCCCGAGCGGCTCCGCGAGAAGACCCGCACCATCTTCGACGGCAGTCCCGTCCTGGTCAGCGAGCGGCGCAGGCAGCGGGCCGAGACGATGGGGTCGGTGCTGCGCAGCATCTCCTCGGTGATCATCCTCGGCGCCGCGACGCTCACCGTGCTGGGGTACCTCGGGCTCAACCTCACGCCCTTCCTGGCCAGTGCCAGCATCATCGGCGTCGCCGTCGCCTTCGGCGCGCAGAACCTCGTCAAGGACTTCCTCAGCGGCATGTTCATGCTGCTGGAGGACCAGTACGGCGTCGGTGACGTGATCGACGTCGGGAGTGCCAAGGGCACGGTCGAGGCGGTCACGCTGCGCACGACGCGCCTGCGCGACGCCGACGGCGTCGTCTGGTACATCCCGAACGGAGAGATCAAGCGGGTCGGCAACGAGTCGCAGAACTGGGCCCGCGTCGTCCTCGACGTCCCGGTCGAGTACGACGTCGACCTGGACAAGGTCCGGACGATCCTGAGCGAGACGGCGTCGGTCATGGCCGCCGAGCCCCCGTGGGACGAGATCATCCTGGAGGAGCCGACGGTCTGGGGCATCCAGGCGCTGTCCAACGAGGCGGTCGTCGTCCGCGTCGTCTGCAAGACGACCCCCGGCCGGCAGGGGGATGCCGCGTCGGAGCTGCGCGAGCGCCTCAAGAAGGCGTTCGACTCGGCCGGGTTGACCATCGCGGCCTTCACGGCCGCGTAGGCTGGGGCAGGTCATGACACAAGAGGTCACTTTCTACGAAGCGGTCGGCGGCGAGGAGACCTTCCGCCGCCTGGTCCACCGGTTCTACGAAGGGGTGGCCGCAGACCCCCTCCTGCGCCCGCTGTATCCCGAAGAGGATCTCGGGCCGGCCGAGGAGCGGCTCCGGCTCTTCCTGATGCAGTACTGGGGCGGTCCGCGGACGTACGGCGAGCGGCGCGGCCACCCCCGGCTGCGCATGCGGCACGTGCCGTTCCGGATCGGCGAGGCCGAGCGCGACGCCTGGCTCGGCCACATGCGCGACGCCATCGACGAGCTGGAGCTTCCCGAGCCGCTGGAGACGATGCTCTGGGACTACCTCGTGATGGCGGCGAACAGCCTGATCAACGCGCCCGGCTGACCCATGCCCGCACGCGGCTCGCCGCCGCGGCGGCCGTACGGGCCGGTGCGCCGGCTCCCCCCGTACGGGTCCGTGCCCACACGGCCGTACGGGCCGGCACGCCGGCTCACCGCGTACGGGTCCTCCGGGGCGGCGCGACCGCTCAGCGCGCGGGGGTCGCCGCCGAGGAGGGCGTACGGGCCGGCGCGCGTTCGGCTCGTACGGGGAGCAGCAGGCCCGCGACGACGGGGAACGCCACCGCGATCGCGAAGGCCGTCCCGTAGTCCGACCCGCCGATGAGGGAACCGAGCACCGGCGGGGTCGCCGCGGCGAGGAGGTTCTGGCCGGTGTTCTGGAAGCCGAGCGCCCGCCCGGCCCAGGTCCGTCCCGCGTACTCCGCGACCGCCGTGAAGGCCAGCCCGTTGGGGGTCACGGTGATCACCGAGGCGACGACGAGGATGACGGTGGCGGCTCCCCAGCCCGCCAGCGCGCCGATCGTCAGGGCCAGCATCACGGCTCCGATTCCCAGCGCAAGGACGCGCATCGGGCGCAGTCTGCTGCCCGCGCGATCGGACCAGTGGCCGACGGCCAGCCTGGCCGCGGCGCCGCCGAGCTGGGCGGCCGCCAGCAGCCGGCCGGCGGTCCCGGCGTTCCAACCCTGCGCGTCGACGAGGTAGACGAGGGCGAACGCGGACACCGTGAACTGCGGGACCACGAGGAGCGCGCTCGCGGCGTGGATCCGCCACAGCACGGAGGTGCGGTACGGCGAGCGGCCGCCGTGCGGCTCGTCGCCCTCCGTACGTGCCGGGTCGCGAACGAGCACGGCCACCAGCAGCGCGGCGGCGAGGCAGCAGCAGCCGAGGAAGACCAGGCCACCCGCGAGCCCCGCTCCGGCCGCGAGAGGCGGCAGGACGAGGGCGGCCAGCCCGACGCCCAGCGGCTGCCCGGTCTGGCGCACGCCCATGGCCAGACCGCGCTCGTGGGCGGCGAACCAGCCGAGGATGAGCCGGCCGCTGGCCGCGTGGATCGACGCGCCGCCCGCTCCGGCGAGGAAGAAGCAGACGCCGAGCGGCACCGGATGGTGGACGGTGGCGGCGGCCAGCAGCGCGGCGCCGGCGATCGTCAGGCCGGTGGCGAGGACGACCCGCTCGCCCCAGCGGTCGGCGGCCACGCCCCACAGCGCGAGCGAGACGAGGAGGCCCGCGACCGGGCAGGAGATCAGTGTCGCGGCCCGGCCGAGGGAGAGACCGGCGTCGGCGCGCAGGGCGGGGATGAGGTACGGGAGGCCGTACTGGTAGGCGCACCCGGCGACCATGGCCAACAATCCGACCCCGAGGACCGACCACCGTCTGTTCATATGTTGATATTAGCGTATCAACATATGAGACAGCCCGCGCGGGTGAGACCGCGGAACGCGACGCGCCACCGGCCCCTCGCAGGGGACCGGTGGCGCGTCATGCGGACGACGGGCGCGTCACGGCGTACGGCCGGGCCGTGAGCGGTCTCCCGTCACAGCGGGGGACGCTGGGCGAGGATCGGGTCCTCGGCGACCTGCGCCGGGACCGAGAGGGTCCGCGCCTGCTGCGACGAGGAGACGCCGGCCCAGCGGAGCAGGTCCGCGGTGGCCCGCGCGCGCTGCGCGTCGGACAGCTTGGAGATCAGCCGCCCGCTGTGGTTCTGGCCCGGCGCGACGTACACGGCCGAGTCACGGCTGCCCGGGCCGACGCGGAACGGCTCGGCGCCCCACGGGTCGTTCTGGCCGTAGACGAACATCATGTGGGTCGCGTGGGTGCGGACCCAGTGGTCGATGTCCTTCATCGCCGACGGGTCGAACCGCATCGGGATGTCACCCGGCACGTACGTCCGCGGCTGGTAGGTGCTCTCGTAGCGCAGCAGCGGGCGCAGGTGCTTGAACTTCGGCGACGGCCAGCCGAGCTGCGTGCCCGCCTGGTAGTAGTACGGGATGTACGGCTCCAGGCCCTGGTCCGTGTAGGTCAGCGCGCCGGAGATCGTGTCGAAGAAGGAGTAGATCTCATCCGTCGAGGCGGTCGCCGCCGGGACGTCCTCGCACTCCGACTGCAGGTGGTACTGCCAGAAGCCCCACTCGAAGTCCATCACCGAGTTCTCGAAGGCCCGGTCGACGGTCTTGAGGATCTTCCAGGTCTGGCCGGCCTTCTGGGCGTCGGCGCTCATCCGCGCGAGGATCTCCGGGCGCCGCTTGAGCAGTTCGCGCTGCAGGCTCTCCAGGTTGGCGCGGCACTTCGGGTCGGTGCCGACGGTCTTGAAGAACCGGTCGTACGCGCTGTCGTCCTTGTTGTTAACGTCGTTGGGAGCGACGTAGGCGACCGTGCCGTCGACGTCGGACGGATAGAAGCGCTTGTGGTAGGTGGCGGTCATACCGCCCTTGCTGGCGCCGGTCGAGATCCACTTGCCGTGGTAGACGGTCTTGAGGACCTTGATCAGCCGGTGCTCGTCGGTGGCGGCCTGCCAGATCGTGTCCTTCGTCCACACCGGCGGCTCGGGCCGCGACGGCGTGAAGTAGCGGTACTCCACCGAGATCTGGTTGCCGTCCACCAGCGCCGTGGGCTCCGACAGGAACATCGTCTCCGGCGTGTTGTAGCCGCTGGTGTAGAGGACCATCGGCCGGTCGGCGGACTTGTGCTCCAGCAGGACCCGCTGCTCGAACCAGCCGCGGTCCGGGTGGCGGTGGTCGATCGGCTGACGGTAGTTCAGCCAGAACCAGCGGTAGCCCGAGAGCGTGGAGGTCTTCTCCTGCACCGTCATGCCGGGGATCGCCTTGAGCCTGGTCAGGACGTCGTCGTCCCCGCCCCGGGCCGACGCGGCACGCGCGGTACCGCCGGCGCCGCCCAGTCCGGCGGCCAGCAGCAGCGCCAGCACTCCTCGAGAGAGGTTGCGCATTCTTACCCCTTTTGTGTCGGATCGCGAGAATGCAACCGCGACATTACGGGGCAAAGCAGCGACAAAAGCCGATCTCCTCGGCGTTCGTTACGGAACTGTCGCTCGGGTCCCGCCGGTCACACGAGGTACTGCCGCAGGAAGGCGGCCTCCTCGTCGTCGAAGCGCCGGGTCCGGCCCTGCTCCAGGTCGTAGCCGACCATCACGGAGACCGCCCGCGCGTACACGTGCTCGTCGTCGCACACCTCGTACGCCAGGCGGAAGGACGCCGCGCGGATCTCCGTGACCCGCGTCTCGACGCGCACCGGCTCGGGCCGCAGCAGCAGGGGCCGCCGATAGTCGATCTCGTGCCGCGCCACGACCAGGCCGTGCAGGGGCCGCGGGCGTCCCTCGCGGTCCGGGTCGGTGTAGAACATCGCCACCCGGGCGTCCTCGAGGTACGTCAGGTACCGGCAGTTGTTCACGTGGCCCAGGGAGTCGATGTCACCGAACCGTACGTGGAACTCGTGCACGTGGACACGCGGCGTGCCGACGTGACCGGGGTCGAGAACAGGCTGGGTCATCGTCCGTCCATCTCAGGTGATCGGCTCGAGGGCACCGGCGGCCGGACACTCCCGAACTCGGGTGAGCGCCCGGAGGCGCCGGGGCAGGGCTCTCACGGCGGGCCGGAAGGGAACGGGCCGCGGGACCCGGAGGTCGCGCGGCCCGTCGTCGTGGCGTGTCAGCGGGTCAGCTTGCGGTGGGTGACGCGGTGCGGGCGGGCCGCCTCGGCACCGAGCCGCTCGATCTTGTTCTTCTCGTAGTCGGCGAAGTTGCCCTCGAACCAGAACCAGTTCGAGCCCTCTTCCCACGCCAGGATGTGCGTGGCGATGCGGTCGAGGAACCACCGGTCGTGCGATGTGATCACGGCGCAGCCGGGGAACTCCAGCAGGGCGTTCTCCAGCGAGCCGAGCGTCTCGACGTCCAGGTCGTTGGTGGGCTCGTCCAGCAGCAGGACGTTGCCGCCCTGCTTGAGGGTGAGCGCGAGGTTGAGGCGGTTGCGCTCACCACCGGACAACACGCCGGACGGCTTCTGCTGGTCCGGGCCCTTGAAGCCGAACGCCGCGACGTACGCCCGGCTGGGCATCTCGACCTGGCCGACCTTGATGTGGTCGAGCCCGTCGGAGACGACCTGCCAGACGTTCTTCTGCGGATCGATGCCGCCCCGGCTCTGGTCGACGTAGGAGATCTTGACGGTGTCGCCGACCTTCAGGCTGCCCTCGTCCGGCTTCTCGTCCGCGGTCACGCCATCGGGCGCGCCCGCCCCGGCCGCATTGACGATCATGCGGAACAGCGTGGTCTTACCGACGCCGTTGGGGCCGATGACACCGACGATGCCGTTCGGCGGCAGGTTGAAGGACAGGTTCTCCATCAGGAGGCGGTCGTCGAAGCCCTTCGTCAGGTGCTCGGCGACGATCACCGTGGTGCCCAGGCGCGGGCCCGGCGGGATCTGGATCTCCTCGAAGTCGAGCCTGCGGGTCTTGGCCGCCTCCGCCGCCATCTCCTCGTACCGCTGGAGACGGGCCTTGCTCTTGGTCTGGCGGGCCTTCGGGTTGGAGCGGACCCACTCCAGCTCCTGCTCCAGGCGCTTCTTGCGCTTGATGTCCTTCTGACCCTCGACCTTGAGGCGCTCGGCCTTCTTCTCCAGGTAGGTGGAGTAGTTGCCCTCGTAGCCGACCAGCCGGCCCCGGTCGACCTCGCAGATCCAGCCGGCGACCCTGTCGAGGAAGTAACGGTCGTGAGTGACCGCCAGCACCGTACCGGCGTACTTCTCGAGGTACTGCTCCAGCCACTGCACGCTCTCGGCGTCGAGGTGGTTGGTGGGCTCGTCGAGCAGCAGAAGGTCCGGCGCCTCCAGCAGCAGCTTGCAGAGGGCCACGCGGCGCCGCTCACCACCGGACAGCTTGGTCACGTCCGCGTCCGCCGGCGGGCACCGCAGCGCGTCCATCGCCTGCTCGAGCTGACTGTCGAGGTCCCAGGCGTTGCGGTGGTCCAGCTGCTCCTGAAGCTTGCCCATCTCCTCGAGCAGCTCGTCGGAGTAGTCGGTCGCCATCTGCTCGGCGATCTCGTTGAACCGGTCGAGCATCGCCTTGGTCTCGGCGACGCCCTCCTCGACGTTGCCGAGGACGGTCTTCTCCTCGTTCAGCGGCGGCTCCTGCTGCAGGATGCCGACGGTGAACCCCGGCATCAGCCGGGCCTCACCGTTGGAGGGCTGCTCGAGGCCGGCCATCATCCGCAGCAGCGTGGACTTACCGGCGCCATTGGGGCCGACGACACCGATCTTGGCCCCGGGCAGGAAGCTCAGGGTGACATCGTCCAGGACCACCTTGTCGCCGTGCGCCTTGCGCACGCGCTGCATCGTGTAGATGTACTCCGGCATGGTGTCAAGACTAGAGCCTCCGAGGGGATGGCCTTGCCGTGATCCGGCGCGGCTCGCCCGGCTTCTTCGTCGCTGGGAGGCAGATCCGGTTGCGGCCCGACTCCTTGGCGCGGTATAGCGCCAGATCCGCGGAGGCGAGCAGCTCGATCAGGTCGTGCCCGTGAGTGCGGAACAGGGCGACGCCGATCGAGATCGTCACCGTGATCGTGGCGTCGTCGGCGGGGACGCACATCCGGCCGACCCTGCTGCGGAGCCGCTCGGCGACCCGGCAGGCCTCCAGCATGTCGGCGTTCGGCAGCAGCACCGCGAACTCCTCCCCGCCGAACCGGCCCACCACGTCGTACTCCCGCAGCTGCTGGACCAGGGTGCCGGCCACCCCGGCCAGCACCTGATCGCCGGTCAGGTGCCCGTACGCGTCGTTGACCCGCTTGAAATGGTCGATGTCGATCAGGAGCAGGGCGAGCGAGTCGTGGGTGCGGACCGCGCGGGTGATCTCGGTGTCGGCCTCCAGCTGCCAGGTCGCGGCGTTGAGCAGGCCGGTCTTGGAATCGAGCCGGGCGGCCGCCCGCAGCTGGGTGTGCATCAGGCTGCGCTGCAGCAGCATCACGGGCGGCAGCGCGATCACGAGCAGCAGCGGCGTCAGCGCGCAGGAGATGGTGATCAGGATCCCCACGCAGATCTCGACGAGGTCGAGGAGGAGGATCTCGCGGTTGCCCACCAGCTTCCGCCAGGAGCACTCGGCCTTCGCGATGCGCGCGGCCACCATGACGATCGCCGTGTTGATCATCGTGAAGAGCACGGCGCAGAGGACCACCATCGGGATCATGGCGTCGAGGTCGGAGAGCCACGCGCCGGCGTCCCGGAGCGGATGCGGGACGATCGTGTGGAACGTCACCGAGGCGGCGGCGCCGGCCAGGCCGTGCGCCGAGGTGACGAGCGCCCGCCGGTGCAGCAGCGTACGGCGCACCCGCAACTGCAGCAGGACCTGCAGCGGTATCGGCATCAGGAGCGCGTAGACCGGCGGCAGCAGCAGCGCAGCGGGCAACCACCACGCCGACAGCAGGTCACGCGCGACACCCGCCGGCATGCCGAGCCGCCGCGACGCCTCGATGCTGATCGCGCCGCAGGCCAGCAGCGCGGCGAACACGAGCATCGCCTGGGGCCGCCAGACCGTGTGCGTCACCGCCAGCCCGATCAGCACGGCGTACAGCGCGACGACCACGAGGACGTACGGGGCGAGCAGAGCCGGCTGCTGCAGCAACGGCCATCGCCGCGGGGCGGCGGCGGCGACATCACCGCGCCCGTCGCCGGAGGTGTGCAGTGCCGTCATTCATCCTCCTACGGGTCAGACCGTGACCGCCCGTCCGGGCGGTCGCCGCGACGCAGGACGGCGGCTCATGCTCGCTCTTGATCGAATCACGTTCAGTAATAGGATAGTTGCAATGGGTGCGGAGCGGGCAAGAAATTCGGTACCTTTCTCGGGCGGCCCGGTGGTCGGCCGCGGTCGCCCGGGGCGATGGGCGCCGCCCCGCATCACCTGACGCGCTCGCGAGTGCCGGCTCCCCACGCCGGCGGACGCGCCATCCCGGAAAGAAGGCATGATGCGCGGCATCTCCTGGATCTGAGCGATCCATCACCCCTACCCCCACCCACGCGGCCCCGCCACGAGGGCGTGTCCGCTTGCGGCCACCTCGTCATCGACCGGCGAGAGCGTCCGGCCGGCCGAAGCCGGAGCTGCGCAGGCGGCCGAAGTCAGGGGCAACGCAGGGCGAAATCAGCAGCATCACAGGCCAAGGTCAGGAGCCGCGCAGGCAAGGCCCGCACAAGCCGATGTCAGGAGCGGCACAGTCGGAGCGGCGCAGGCCGAAGGCAGGGCCCGCACAAGCCGGAGGCCGAGGGCAGGGGGCAGCGCAGGCCGAAGGCCGGAGGCAGAGGCCGGAGGCGGAGCGGCGGGAGCGCCCCGCCTCCGGCGGACGTCCGGGGGCTACCGTCTCCGTGCCGGCCAGGTGCCGGCGCGCACCCAGGAGACGCCGGAGGGGCGCATCAGGCGACCGCCCGGATCCCCGCCGGCTCGGCGGTCTCCTCGGCCTCGCCGGAGCCCTCGGCGACCTGGCTCGTGAGCTCCTCGGTGCCGTCCGCGCCCGCCTCGAGCCACCGGTCGGCGAGGTCGTCGGCCTGCCGGCGGTCCTCCGACAGGTTGATCGAGGAGCGCTGAGAGCGCTGCAGACGGGCGACGCCGCGGCTGAGGTCGTGGCCGACCGTGGTCGCCTCGATCTGGGCGGAGAAGCGTGTCTGCCCGTCCTTGGCGTACTCCCGGATCCGGAGGCGGCCCGTCACGATGACCGGGTCGCCGCGTTTGAGGTCGCTCGCCTGGAGGTTGGTGGCGAGGGAGCGCCAGCAGGTCACGGTCAGGAACATCGGATCCTCGTCGCGCCACTGGCCGAGGTCGCGGTCGAAGCGGCGCGGGGTGCTGCCGATGCGGAGGGACATCAGGGACGTGCCGCTGGACAGGACCTCGAAGTGGGGCTCGGCGGCCACGAAACCGATGACGGTGATCAGCGCGTCGTTCACGAAGGCTCCTCGGGTGCGTGCGCGGCGGCCCTGCGCCGCCGCCGTCACACCCCCACCGTCGTGGATGCGGAATCCCGCCCGACACCCCCTGTGGCGAACTGTGGATAACCGCGACGCCGGTGGACTCGCCCGGGCAGGCCATCGCGCCCGGCGCCGGTACGCACCGGTGACCGCCGGAGCCGTCTTACCGCGCTTACCGCGCGACGTCGCGGATGGCGTGGCCGGCCTCGTCGCGGAACCGCGCGTAGACGGCGAGCTCCTCCTCGACGGGCGTGATGACGAGCTCCCGCGCCGCCGCCGTGACGCCCTCGCGCATCTGCTGTTCCATCCGCTCGCTGTGCTTCGCCGCCGTGAGCGCGACGAGGTTGCGGGCGACCAGCGCGGTGAGGAGGCCGAGTCCGAGGACGCAGACCAGCACCAGCGCGACGTACGGCGCGAGCCCCGCCTCGCCGAGGAGCCGGGTCGGCGCGTGGGCGACCTTGAGCCCGGCGAAGGCGGCGATGCCGACGAGCCAGACGACGCTGACGGCGGCGACGACCAGCAGGAGGTACTGCCAGATCCGCACCGCCCACCACCAGCCCGGCACCTGGTTGAAGGATGGTACGACCGCGCGCAGCGAGGCGCCGAGGGTCTCCGGGAGGGCCTCGGCATTGGACCGGCCTGCCTCCCGGACCGAGCGCCGCCAGGACGGCGGCAGGTCGCGGACGACGTCCTCGGTGACGTCCTGCAGGGCGTTGTCGACGTGGGCCTGCTGGGCGTTGACGGGGGTGGTGAACGCGGCGCGCAGCTCGTCGCGCAGCTCGACGAGGCGCATGCGGCGCAGCGGGTCGCTGCGGAGCCGGGTGGCGAGACGGGTGAGCGGCCAGCCGACGTAGTCGGTCGCGCGAAGTGCGTACGCGCTCTCCATGGCCTCGGCCACGGCGGGAATCCCGGCGGCGTCCACCAGGGCCTCGACCAGCGCCGCCGCGCCTTTGCCGTCGATGGTGGCGGGCGGCTCGACCGCGCCGAAGGCGTCCTCGAACCGCTGGATGAGCCGGTCCAGGTCGGCGACGAGCCGCTGGGTGCGGGCCCGCCGGGCGGCCACGGTGTCCGCGATGACGTCGCGGAAGTCCTCGATGCCGGCCCCCGACTTGGCCGACGTGGTCAGGATGTGCGGGGTGCGCGACCCCTCGGCCTCCAGCAGCCGCCGCAGGTCCTTGACGCACTCGTCGATCTCTTCGGGCGCGAGGCGGTCGATCTGGTTGAGCACGATGAGGCTCACGCCGTCGTGGCCGGCCAGCGGCTCCAGGTAGCGCCGGTGCACGGCGAAGTCGGCGTACTTCTGCGGGTCGAGCACCCAGATGAGCAGGTCGGCGACGCCGACGTACCGGTCGACCTCCGCGACCTGCTCGGACCGGATCGAGTCGTGGTCGGGCAGGTCGAGCAGGATGAGCCCCTGCAGCGAGCCGGCCTGCTCCTCGCCGCTCGCCTGGTCGAGCGCGCTGGCCCGGGCGTACCGGTGGCGCTTGTCGACCTCCAGCCAGTCGAGCAGGGGGCCGGCGCCGTCGAGACCCCAGACGCAGGCGTGCGCGGACGAGGTCATCGGGCGGCGCAGCCCCGTCGGGGACAGCTCGAGGCCGCAGACGGCGTTGAACAGCGACGACTTACCGCTGCCGGTGCCGCCGGCGAGCGCGACGATCGTGTGGTCGCCGGACAGGCGCAGCCGGTCGCCGGCCCGGGCGAGGAGCGCGGCGGCGTCGTCCATCAGATCCTGGTCGACGCGGCCCTCGCCGAGCTCGACGAGGCGGTCCAGGGTGGCGAGGCGGTGGGTCAGCCCGGACACCTCGGACGGCGCCGCCGGGTCCCGCCTCGGTGCGGCCGTCTGCTGGGGCGAGGTCTCCTCGGACGTGCCGGAGACGCCGGGGGTGGTCGTCGTCATCGGTCGCGATCCTCCTCGGTCACCGGGCGACCTCGAGGTTGTAAGTGGCCTGGTAGAGCTGGACGGGGGTGGTCTCGTCGGCCACCCCGGCGCCGTCGAGCACCTGCCCGAACCGGATGGCCTCCTCATCGAACAGCATGCCGACGCGACCGCGAAGGTCGGCCCGCGCCTTGGCGCTCATGCTGCGCAGCGACTCGGCGCCGAACAGCGCCTTGAGCAGCCGCTGCGGCACGGCGCTGGTGCCGCCCTCGACCGCGATGTCGCTGGTGCCGAAGCCGAACAGGCCGACCATCAGCACGAGTGCCAGCGCCTCGTCATCGTAGGAGACGAACTTGGCGACCGAACGCTTCGTGACGCCCTCGGTACGGATCAGGTCGGCGATGTGGTCCTGCCACGCGCTGACGGCGCGGGTGACGCGCCGGGGCAGCTCCGCGGAGGCGCGGTCGAGCGTCTCGTCGCGCCCTTCGAGCAGCATGGCGCCGGCCGGGCGGCTCCGCCAGCGGCTCACGACCTCATCGGCGGCGCGCTCCGCGCCGGCTACGATCAGGGACTCCAGGGCACTGCGCAGGGCGGCCTTGAGGGCGCGGACCCGCGCGGGGGCGCGATTGCGGCGGCTGCCGCGGTGGCCCGTCTGGCCGCGGCCGGCGTGCAGCGCGCGCTCGAGGTCGCCGGTGCCGGCGAAGTCCTGCCAGCGGGCGAGGACCTCGCCGCGCAGCAGCGAGCCGTTGCGGGTGGCCTCGTCGAGCTCGGCGAGGCCGGTGGCGTAGGCGCCCTCGACGTCCTCGCGGAGCAGCGTGCGCAGCGCGACCTGCTCCTCGACCTTCGCGGCCAGCTCGGGGACGCGGGTGCGGAAGGTGTCGAGCACACCACCCAGAGTAGACCGGATGACCTCCGCGCGGCCGTCCTCGTCCTCACTGATGCCGCCCAGCCACATCTGCACCTCGTCGGCCGCCTCGGACGGCAGCATCCCGCCGGAGACCGTGGTCTCGGGGATGACGAACTGCGCGGCCTGCTCCAGGCCGTGGTCCTTGAGCATCTCGGTGAAGTGGCCGACGACCTCCTCGCCGCCCTCGGGCACGCGCGACAGGACGACGCCGAGGGTGGCGCCGTGGTCGCGGGCGCGGTGCAGGAGGCGCCAGACCAGGGCGTCGGCGTAGCGTGCGGCGGTGGTCACGCAGATCCAGACGTCGGCTGCGGCCAGGAACTGTGCCGCGAAATCATGGTGTTCCTCGAACACCGAGTCGACGTCCGGGCTGTCGAGCAGCGCCAGGCCCTTGGGCAGCACGTCGCTCTTCATGATCACCAGCTGGTCGCCGACCACGGCGTCCGGCGCCGGGCCCGGGACCCGCCCGAAGCCGGGCAGGACGTAGCGCTCGTCGAGCCACCAGTCGGCGTCGTCGGGATGGCAGACCAGGATCGGGCTGCTCGTCGTGGGCCGCAGGACGCCGGTCGCGCTGACCCGCTCGCCGACGAGGGTGTTGACCAGCGTGGACTTGCCCGCGCCGGTCGACCCGCTGAGCACCACCAGCAGCGGGGCGTCCTTGCGGCGCACCCGGGGCAGGAGGTAGTCGTCGAGCTGGTTCAGCAGATCCTGCTGCATGGCGCGCGCCTCGTCGACGCCCGGGGCGTCGAGCACGAACCGGAAGGAGGCGATCTGGTCCCGTAGATCGACCAGGGCCTCGTCGAGGGGAAGGGGTGTCGCCGCGCGTTTGATCGCGCTCTGGTCAGCCGGGGGTGTCACGGAGTCCGCCCCATATCCGCGTTCAGCATGTCGATCTGGTGCGCCACCTGCACGACGTCGCCCACGACGACGATCGCCGGAGGCCGCACGCCGGTGGCCGTCATCTCGTCCACAACCGTCGCGAGCGTCGCCATGAGAGCGCGCTGGTTCTGAAGCGTACCGTCCTGAACGACGGCGACGGGAGTGTCAGGCGACCGACCATAGCGCATCAGCGTGTCGGCGATGACCCTCATGCGCTCCACCGCCATCAGCAGGACGAGCGTGCCCTGGGCGCGGCCGAGCCCCTCCCAGTCGACGGTCGAGGCGGGGTGCCCCGGAGCGACGTGCGCGGACACCACGTGGAACTCCTGTGACACGCCCCGGTGGGTGACGGGCACGCCGACCGCGGCGGGCACGGCGATCGCGCTGGTGATGCCGGGGACCACGGTGACGGGGACGCCCTCCCGCACGCAGTGCAGGACCTCCTCGCCTCCCCTGCCGAAGACGAACGGGTCGCCGCCCTTCAGGCGCACCACGAAACGGCCCGCCTTCGCCTGCTCGACGAGCACCTCGTTGATGCGCTCCTGCGTGACCGAACGGCCGTACGGGATCTTGGACGCGTCGATGATCTCGACGTCGGCCGGCAGCTCGTCGAGGAGCTCGCGGGGGGCGAGCCGGTCCGTGACGACGACGTCCGCCTGCGCCAGCAGCTGCCGGCCTCGTACGGTGATGAGGCCCGGATCGCCGGGGCCGCCGCCGACGAGGGCCACGCCCACGGGCCGCCGCCGCGAGTGCCGTGCCTCGATCGTGCCGTCGCGCAGCCCCGCGACGATGACGTCGCGCAGCCCGGCCGCGTGACGCGGGTCGCCGCCGGCGAGCACGCCGACGGTGGTCTCACCGACCCTGCCGCTCGCCGGGGTCCAGGCCGGGGACAGCTCCGCGTCGTCGGCGCGCACGCACCAGGTGCCCTGGGCCTCGGCCTCCGCGGCGACGGCGGTGTTGACCTCACCGTCGTCGGTGGCGGCCTGCACCAGCCAGGCTCCGGCGCAGTCACCCGGCCGGTACGGGCGGCGCTCCCAGGTGAGCTCGCCGCGCGCGGCCAGATCGTCCAGCATCGGCGTGGCCTCGGGCGCGATCAGCAGCACGTCGGCGCCGGCGGCCAGCAGGGTGGGAACGCGGCGCTGGGCGACGCGCCCGCCGCCGATGACGACGACGCGGCGGCCGTCGAAGCGCAGACCGAGAAGGTAGGGCGGCAAGGAAGGTCTCCTGGTCGAAGCGTGGACGGTCTGGTCCGGCACCAAAGGTACCCGCGCCCGTCAGGCGCGATTCCGCGCGGCGTCGCCGCCGGACCCGTCCGCCGGGTCCGCGGCGGCGCCCCCGGCGGTTCCCTCCGCGGGAACCGTGGCGGCCCCCTCGGCCGGATCCGTGGCGGCGGCGTCCTTGTCGGCGACGCCTGCGGAGTCGAACGTGGCGACCTCGTGCAGCACCCGCACCGCGCCGGCGACGAGCGGCAGGGCGAGGAGGGCGCCGGTGCCCTCCCCCAGTCGGAGTTCCAGGTCGACGAGCGGGCGCAGCCTGAGGGACGCGAGGGCGGCGGCGTGGCCCGGTTCGGCGGACCGGTGTCCGGCCACGCAGAAGTCGCGGGCGCCGGGGGCGAGCGCGACCGCCACGAGCGCGGCGGCGCCGGCGATCACGCCGTCGAGCACGACGGGCACGCGGTGGGCGGCCGCGCCGAGGACGAAGCCGGCGATCGCCGCGTGCTCCAGCCCGCCGACCTGTGCGAGGACCGTCAGCGGGTCCGCTCGACCGGCCGCGTCGGCCTCCCCGGACGGTTCGGTACGGGCGCGGGCGAGGGCGGCCCGGACGACCTCGATCTTCCGCGCGTGGGTGGCGTCGTCGATGCCCGTGCCGTACCCGGTGACGTCCTCGGCCGCGCGGCCCGTGAAGGCGGCGATGAGGGCGGCCGAGGCGGTCGTATTGGCGATGCCCATGTCCCCGGTCAGCAGGCACCGGTGGCCCGCCGCGACGAGGTCGCGGGCGATCTCGATGCCGACCTCGACCGCCCGCCGGGCCTCCGCGGCCGTCATGGCCGGCCCCTGGGTCATGTCGGCGGTACCGTGCGCGACCTTCCTCGCGAGGAGGCCGGGTGCCTCGGGCAGTTCTCCCTTGACGCCCACGTCGACGACGGTGACCTCGGCCCCGACCTGCCGGGCGAAGGCGTTGACGACGGCGCCGCCGGCGAGGAAGTTGTGCACCATCTGGCCGGTCACCTCCTGCGGCCAGGGGGTCACCCCCTGGGCGTGCACGCCGTGGTCGGCGGCGAACACCGCCACGGCGGCCGGCGACGGCAGCGGCGGCGGGCACACGCCGGCGACGCCCGCGAGGCGGATCCCCAGCTCCTCCAGCGTGCCGAGCGAGCCGCGCGGCTTGGTCAGCCGGTCGTGCCGTTCGCGAGCCGCGCGCATGGCCGCCTCGTCCAGCGGCCGGATCGCGGCGATCGTCTCGGCGATGAGCTCCATCTGTGTCTCCCGGGAGGTCAGGTCAGCATCGTCTTGAGCGCGGCGGTGAAGGCGTCATCGGTGGACGCGTCGCGGACGGCGACGCGCAGCCAGTCGGGTCCCAGGCCGGGGAACGTGTCGCCACGCCGGACCGCGTAGCCGCGGTCGCGCAGCGCCGCGCGTACGGCCAGGCCGCCCGGCTCCGGGGGGACCCGCAGGCACAGGAAAGAGGCCCGCGCGCCGGGCACGACGTGCGGGCCGAGGGCGCGGATCGCCGCCGCCAGCCGGTCCCGCTCGACCGCCAGGTCTCGGGCCCACGCGTCGGCCTCGGCGACGGCCCGCGCGCTCGTGCAGGCCTCGGCCGCGACCAGGGCGGGGGTGGACACCGACCAGAGCGGCTGCGCCTCGGCCAGGCGCGCGATCAGCGGCGGTTCGGCGAGGACATAGCCGACGCGCAGCCCCGCCAGGCCCCAGGTCTTGGTGAGGCTGCGGATGACGACCAGGCCGGGGACGTCCGTACGGGAGGCGAGGCTCTCGGTCTCGCCGGGGACGCAGTCCATGAACGCCTCGTCGACGACGAGCGTGCGGCCGGGCCGGGCGAGCGCGGCGATCGCCGCCGCCGGGTGCAGCACGGACGTCGGATTGGTCGGATTGCCGAGCATGACCAGATCGGCGTCCTCGGGTACCGCCCCGCCCTCGGACACCACCGTACCTTCAGGCCCCACCCCGCCCGCGAGCACCGCCCCGCCTCCAGGCACCGCCGTACCCTCGGCGATCGCCCGGCCCTCGGGCGCCCTTCCGTCCTCCGGTGCCGGGGGGAGGCGGAAGTCGCCGGTCAGGAGCACCCGGTCCGGGGTGTGGCCGGCGGCCCGCAGGGCGGCCTCCGGCTCGGTGAACTGCGGGTGCACGACGACGGCCCGCCGGGGCGTGAGGACGCGGGCGAGCAGGACGAACGCCTCCGCCGCGCCCGCGGTCAGCAGCACCTCCTCCGGGGAGCGGCCGTGGCGGCGGGCCACCGCCGCGCGGGCGCGGGCGGCGTCGGGGTAGGCCGCGAGCCCGGCGACGCTGTCGCGCAGCAGCGCGGCGAGCCAGGCGGGCGGGGTCCCCGGGCGCACGTTGACGGCGAGGTCCACCAGGCCGGGCCCGACCTCCGCGTCGCCGTGGTGGCGCAGGTCGACGTCAGCGGGCACGGGCGTCGCCCGGATGGACGTGAGCGTGCCCGTGGCCGTGGCCGTGGCCGTGCGCGGGGTCGTCGGGATGGTGGTGCGGGAGCTGCGGCGCGCCGACGCGGTCCTCGAACCCCGGCATCGCGACGCGGTACACGCAGGTGTCGCAGTTCATCCGGATGTCGCCGGCCAGGGCCTCCTCGTAGCGTTCGAGGACCAGGTCGGCGAGGCCGTCGCAGTCGCCGATCACGTCGGCGCACCGGGCCTCCAGGCCCTCGTACGCGCGTGCCTGGTCCGCGACGCGGTCCGGCAGCACGCCGGGGAAGAGGAAGTACGGCAGCACGACGACGCGGCGGGCGCCGAGGCGGCGGCAGCGTTCGAGCCCTTCGGGCACGCCGGGCCGGGCCAGCGACACGAACGCGGGTTCGACCATCGCCAGGCCCCGGCCCTCCCACAGCAGCCGGGCGACCTTGTGGACCTCGGCGTTGGCGTCCGGGTCGGTCGAGCCGCGCCCGACGAGCAGTACGGCGGTTTCGGCGCGCTCGGCCGGGTCCAGGACGGCGGACAGGCGCTCGTCCAGCAGGTCCAGCAGTCTGGGGTGCGGGCCGAGGGGGCGGCCGTAGACGTACGACAGCCCGGGGCGGCGGGCGCGTTCGCGGGCCAGTGCGCCGGGAATGTCTCCCTTGCCGTGCCCGGCGGCGACCAGCACCATCGGCACGGCGGCGAGGTGCCGGTGCCCGGCGTCGTACAACTCGGCGACGGCGTCGGTCAGCGGCGGGGGCGACAGCTCGATGAACCCGCCGGACACGTCGACCGGCAGCCGGCCCCGCAACCGATCGACGAACCGGCCGAACTCCTCGGCCCCGCTCGTGTCGCGCGTTCCGTGCCCGACCAGCAGCAGCGGCGTCATTCGCTTCCTTCTTCTTCGACGGGGCCCTCGTAGTACAGGAGGGCGTTGAGGGCGGCGGCGGCCACGGCGGAGCCGCCCTTCTCGGAGACGTTGCTGACGGCGGGCAGCCCGCTCTCGCGCAGCGCCTCCTTGGACTCGGCGGCGCCGACGAACCCGACCGGCAGGCCGATCACGAGGGCCGGGTCGACGTCGCGCGCGATGATCTCCTCCAGAGCGGTCGGCGCGCAGCCGACGACCCAGATCGCGCCCCGGCCGACCTCGGCGTACGCCAGGCGGATCGCCGCGGCCGAGCGGGTGATGCCCGCGGCCCGCGCCATCCGCGCGGCGGCCGGGTCGCCGACCGAGCAGATCGTCTCCCGGCCGGTGATGCCGGCGGCGACCATGGCGACGTCGGTGACGACCGGCGCTCCCGCGCGCAGCGCCCGCAGTCCGCGCCGCAGGTGGGCCTCGTCGGTGACGAGGTCGACGGCGTACTCCAGGTCGGCGCTGGCGTGGATGACGCGCTCGGCGACCGCCCGCCACAGGGGCGGCATGGGGCTGAGGTCGACGCGCGACCGCAGGATCGCGTACGACCGTTCCTCGATGGGGTGGATGGTCCTGGTGTTCATTGGGTGCTCCCGTACCGCTGTTCGAACCGGCCCGCTCTCCAGAGGACGGCCGCGGCGAGCCAGGAGATGACGAACACGGCGACGATCCCGTAGCCGAGGTACTCGAAGTGGTCGGCGAGGGCGGCGTAGGAGTCGAGGAACGCCGCTCCGGCGTACTTGGCGAGCAGGTCGGCGAGGTAGACGCTGCCGATGAAGCCGGCGATGAGCACGGTCATCGTGGTGGTCGCCATGTTGTAGTAGAGCTTGCGCGCGGGGCTGCGGAACGCCCAGGAGTACGCGCGGGTCATCAGCAGGCTGTCGCAGGTGTCGAGCGCGCTCATCCCGGCGGCGAACAGCAGCGGCAGGGTCAGCGTCGCCAGCAGCGGCAGCGCGCCCTGGCCGGCGCTCTGCGCGGCCAGCCCGAGGAGGGTGACCTCCGAGGCGGTCTCCAGGCCCAGGCCGAACAGCAGGCCGACCGGGTACATGTGCCACGACGACTTGATCAGCGCGCGGGCCCGGCCGCCGAGCATGCGGTTCATCAGGCCGCGGTTGAGGAGCTGGAGTTCCAGTTCGCGTTCGTCGAGTTCGCCGCGGGTCATCCGCCGCCAGAGCCCGGCGACGCCGCGCAGCACCATCGCGTTCAGCGCCGCGACGAGGAGGAGGAAGGCCATCGCGACGACGACCGAGATGGCGCCGCCGACCTGCCGGAAGGAGTCGATCTGCGCGGTGGTCGCGGCGCCCGCCGCGAGCGCGATGACCGTGGACAGTACGAGCACGACCGTCGAGTGGCCCATCGCGAAGAAGAAGCCCACGCCGACGGACCGGCGGCCGCGCTGCAGCATCAGCCGTGTCGTGTCGTCGATGGCGGCGATGTGGTCGGCGTCGAACGCGTGCCGCATGCCGAGGACGTACGCGGTCACGCCGGCGGCGGTGAAGGATCCGGCGGCGGCGAGGTTGCGGGAGTAGTAGAAGTACAGCGTCCAGCCGGTGATGTGGAGAAGCGCGATGATGCCGAGGATCCCGGACAGTCGCGCGCGTTCGGCGCGCGTCCAGGTTCCTGCCGTCAGGGGTACGGGGGGTGTCGTCACGGGGCCTCCTTCGACGGCCCGCCGACTCGGCCGGGGCGCCGGGTCACGGGACCTCCTTCGTCGCCCCCATGACCAAGGTGCTGTGTCGATCGGTTTCCCTCGCTTCGCTCGGTCACGGGAGTTCCTCGATGGCGTCGACCGGGCAGACTTCGGTGCATTCGCCGCATCCGGTGCACCGGTCGGGCAGGACCCGCAGGGGGTCGCCGCCGTCGCCGGCCCACCCGGCGTGCGGGCGGATGGCGTGTTCGGGGCAGGTGAGCAGGCAGGCTCCGCAGCCCTGGCAGCGCGCGGTGACGCGCACGGTCAGGGTCGCGGCCTCCGCTCCCCGCCGTGGCTCCTTCAGGCCCATCGGTACCCGCGGGGGGTGACGAACCGGCCGGCGACGGCGCGGCTGCGGCTGGAGCCGACGAGGACCACGGTGAACATGTCGATCCGCGCCGGGTCGAGGTCGGCGAGGGTCGTCAGCGTCACCGTCTGGTCGGGGCGGGTGGCGTTGCGGACGTACCCGGCCGGTGTGTCCGGCGGGCGGTGCTCGGCGAGGATCGCCAGGGCCTTGGGCAGCTGCCAGTCACGGGCCCGGCTGCGCGGGTTGTAGAGGCAGACGGTGAAGTCGCCCTCGGCGGCGGCGGTGACGCGGCGTTCGATGACCTCCCAGGGGGTGTGCAGGTCGGACAGGGAGATGTAGGCGTGGTCGTGGCCGAGCGGCGCGCCGAGCAGGTTCGACGCGGCGACGGCGGCGGTGATGCCGGGCACTCCCTCGACGTCGATGTCCGCGCCGGCGAACTCCAGCGCCGGGCTGGCCATGGCGTACACCCCGGCGTCGCCGGAGCCGACGAGCGCGACGGCGCGGCCGGCCGACGTCTCGGCGACGGCGGTGCGGGCGCGCTCCTCCTCGTGGCCGAGGCCGGAGGCGAGGACGCGCGTGCCGGGGCGGATGAGGTCGCGGACCTGGTCGAGGTACTGGTCGAGGCCGACGACGACGGACGCCCGCTGCAGCGCGGTGACCGCGCGGGGCGTGAGCAGGTCGCGCGCGCCGGGGCCGAGCCCGATGATCGAGAGGCGGCCGCGCGGGGCGAGGCGGGCGACGGCGGCCGTGGCGTTCGCGGACTTGCGCTTCTCGGCGACGAGCTCGGCGTCCCGGCCGTGCGCCCGCGCGCCGTGCAGCGCGGCGGCCTCGGCGACGCTGGGCGTGCCGACCTCGGCGCGGACGACCTCGGAGGGGTTGGGGACGTCGACGGCGGCGAGGGTCCCGGCCGGGTAGGTGACGACCTCCCAGCCGCGCGCGGCGGCGGCCCGGAGGATGCCGTCCTCGTCGGCCTTGAGGTCGACGGTCGCCAGGCAGCGTACGGAGGCGGGGTCGAGACCGGCGGCGGCCAGGGTCTCGTCGACGAGCGCGCCGACCTCCTCCGCGGACACGCCGCGCGCCGAGCCGACCCCGACGACGAGGGACTTGGGCCGGTAGACGAGCGCGCCGCCGGACCAGCTCTCGTGGCACATGCAGTCGAGCTCGGCGTGGTCGGTGACGAGGACGCGGTGCGCGGCGTCCTCGGCGCCGGGCGTGACGTTCGGCGGCAGCGGGGGCAGCGGCCAGCCGTCGGCGCCTTCGATCCGCACCGGTTCGCCGGACAGCACGGCCGCGCCGACGTGCGCGAGCAGGTCCGGGTTGTGGACGGTGAAGCCGAGGTCGGCGCCGTAGGAGTCGAGCGGCGTGACGTTGCTCCGGTCGCTGGCGGTCGTCACCACGGGGGTGCAGCCGAGCACGCCCGTCAGCCGGTGGGCGAGGAGGTTCCCGCCGTGGTGGCCGCCGAGGACGGCGACGGCGAACGCCATCGACTCGTCGACGCAGACGACGGCCGGGTCGGTGGTCTTGTGGCCGAGCAGCGGTGCGAGCACCCGTACGGTCGCGCCGACGGCGAGGAAGCTCACGATGGCGTCGCAGGTCCGCCACGCCTCGCGGAGCGCGTCGGCGGCCTTGTCCGCCGTCAGCACGCGGACCTCGTCCGGCCAGGCGGCGCGCAGCGTCTCGGCCGCCGTCCGGCCGCTCGCGGTCGCCGCGACGACGCCGATCCGCCCCATCGTCGTCTCCGTCACCGTGACCTCCCCGTCAGCACGAACACCGGATTCTGCGCCTCCAGCCGGAACGACCCGCCGGGCAGGTCGGCGAACCGCGACGCCGCGAGTTGCACGCCCTCGACCGTGTAGCCCGCGTCGGCCAGCAGCCGCCGCGCCGCCGCGGCCCGGTCGACCGCGGCGTACGTCGCGACGACCGTCTCGGGGCGGCGCGCGAGAGCGCCGCCGAGCGCGTCGAGGCCGCCGCCGCCGACGAACACCGCGTCGGGATCGGGCAGCCCGTCGTACGCCGCGGGCGCGGCGCCCTCGACCACGCGTACGCCGGAGCCGCGGGCGTTGCGGCGGATCAGGTCGCAGGCCGCCGGGTCGCGTTCGATCGCGATGACGGCCGCGTGGTGCTCGGCGCACTCGATGCCGACCGAGCCGCTGCCCGCGCCGACGTCCCAGATCAGCCGGCCGAGCGTCGGCCGCAGGCGGGACAGCGCGACCGCCCGCACCTCCCACTTAGTGATCATTCCGGCGCGGTGGTCGTACGCGTCGTCGGCGCGCGCCCAGCCGTCCGGCGGCGCGGCGGGCTGGTCGTGGACGCGGGCTCCGCCGCCGAGGCGGTCCTCGTCGAGGGCGATGACGACGTTCGGGTCGGCCCAGTCGCGGGCGGTGGCCTCGGCCGGCGCGCAGCGGACGACCCGCTCGCCGGGCCCGCCGAGGCGCTCGGCCACCCAGAGCGCGCGGTCCCAGCCGGCGAGCCCGGTGGCGATGACGTCCGGTCCGCAGGCCGGGGCGGTGAGGACGGCGACCTTGGGCAGCGCCCGGCACGCGTTGACGGCGGTGCGCGGGTCGCGGCCGTGCGCGCTGACCACGACCGCGTCGTCCCACGGCAGGCCGATCCGCGCGAACGCCGTGGCCACCGAGGACACCGCGGGCAGGACCTCCGGGGCGTGCCCGCGCCCGCGCAGCGCCCGCAGGATGCCGAAGAACGCCGGGTCTCCGCTGGCCAGCACGACGACGTCGCCGTCCGCCGCGCCGATCTCGTCGAGCGCCGCCGCGACGTCGCCGAGGACGATCCGGCGCGCGTGCTCCGGCGGGCGTACGGCGTCCAGGTGCCGGCGGCCGCCGACGACCAGGGAGGCGGCCCGGAGCCGGTCCAGGGCCCGCGGGGACGGCGGAGAGCCGTCGCAGCCCACCACGGTGATCATCGGGCGAGCCGCCCGTACATCGCGATCATCCGCTTGCCCGTGAAGTCCACGAGGACGACCTGCGCCGCGACGCCGCCCGCGCCGGGCACCTGGGCCGCCTGGTCCTCGGCGAAGCGCTCCAGCACCCCGGCGACGCGGCGGCACAGCTCACGCCCCGCGCGGCCGAGCAGCCCGGACTCCTCCCACAGCTCGTACGCGTGGCGGGCGGTGTTCGCCGCCGCGACCCGCGCCGCCAGGTCCGCGGGCCCGCCGGCGTCGGCCGTGATCTCGCCGAGCAGCGCGGTGTCGACCCTCGATCGCGTGTAGTGCGTCATCAGGACCCCGGACGCGAGCTTGGTCAGCTTGCCGGCCATCCCGACGAACACCACCTGCCGGACGCCGTGCTCCACCGCCCGGCGCAGCGCGGCGCCGGTGAAGTCGCCGACCTCGACGAAGCACACGTCCGGCAGCTTCGGCAGCAGCGCCATCGCGCCCTGCTCGGTTCGGCCACCGGTGCACAGCACCAGCGTGTCCTGGCCCTGCGCGGCGAGCACCGAGACGGCCTGCTCGACGCTGGCCCGCCACGACGCGGTCGAGAACGGGCGCACGATCCCGGTCGTGCCCAGGATCGAGATGCCGCCCAGGATGCCGAGCCGCCGGTTCGTCGTCTTGCGCGCCATCTTCTCGCCCTCGGGCACCGAGATGACGACGCGGACGCCCCGCGCGGCCAGGTCCACCGTCTCCTCCACCGCCTGCTCGATCATCCGCCGGGGCACCGGGTTGATCGCGGGACCGCCGACCTCCAGGCCGAGGCCGGGCTTGGTGACGACGCCCACACCGACGCCGCCGTCCAGCTCGATGCCCGGCTCGTCCCGCCAGGAGACGGTGGCGGTCAGGTGGGCGCCGTCCGTGACGTCGGGGTCGTCCCCGGCGTCCTTGACGACGACGGCCTCGGCCCGACCCGTCCCGAGCACACAGGAGTCCACCGCGAACGTCACCCGGCGGCCCGACGGCAGCGCCACCTCGACGACCTCCGGCGGGGCGCCGGTGACCAGCGCCTCCGCCGCGGCCTTGGCCGCCGCCGAGGCGCAGGTGCCGGTCGTCCAGCCGGTGCGCAGCGCCTTGCCGCGGACCTTCATGGTCCGCGGCATGTCGGGCTCGTGGGGTGTGGTCATCGCCGGCTCAGCCGCCCCGCAGCGCCCTGCGCGCCGCCCGGTCCGCGCGCCGGTGCCCGTGGAAGTGGCCCGGGTGGTACAGATGCGAACGGGTGCCGCCGGCCTCCAGCGCGGCGCCGACGAGCACGAGCGTGTGCTTCCACAGCTTGTGCTCCTTGACGGTCTCCTCCAGGGCGTCGAGGCGACAGCGCACGATCAGCTCGTCCGGCCAGGTGCACTGGTAGGCGACCACGCAGGGCGTGTCCGGCGGGTACCCGCCCTCCAGGAGCTCCTCCTGCAGCTGCCTGGACCGCGCCGCCGACAGGAACAGCGCCATCGTCGTGCCGTGCCGGGCGAACTCCCGGACCTCCTCCCCCGGCGGCATCGGCGTCTTGCCGCCGCCGAGACGGGTGAGGATCACCGACTGCGCGACCTCGGGGATGGTCAGCTCCCGCTCGACGGCGGCGGCGACGGCCGAGAAGCTCGACACACCCGGCACGACCTCGGTGTCCAGACCGAGGTCGCGGCACCGGTCGAGCTGCTCCTGCAGCGCGCCCCACAGCGCCGGGTCACCGGAGTGGATCCGCGCCACGGTCAGGCCCTCGGCGACGGCACGCTCGTAGTACGGCAGCACGCCCTCCATGGGCAGCCGCGCCGAGTCGACGATCTCCGCGTCCGGGCGGGCGTGCTGGAGCACGTCCTCGTGGACGAGGCTGGCCGCCCAGATCACCACGTCGGCCTCGGCGATCGCCTTCGCGGCCCGGAACGTCAGCAGGTCCGCCGCGCCCGGCCCCGCCCCGACGAACACCACACGTCCCCGCACAGGGCCTCCTTCGCCGGCCTCATGAGCGCGGCCGCCGTGCTCGTCGATGCCCTCGCTCCGCTCGGTCATGGGGTCCCCCCGTTCAGCCTGCCGCCGGTGACGGTCCGGCGGCCGGGCACGATCAGCGTCGACAGGTACGGCACCGGCCCGTCCAGTTCCTTCGCCGCGCGTACGTCCTCGTCGGGCAGGCCGAGCCGCGCGCCGTACACCGCGTCGTCGAGCCGGCCCGCGTCGCGTACGGCCGCCAGGGTCTCCCCGGCGACCCGCCCGAACTTGTACGCGACGACCGTGTCGTGCGTCTCCAGGACCGTGCGGAGCCGTGTGGTGCCGCCGGTCAGCGGCAGCAGGCACAGCGACTCGTCACCCTCGGTCAGCACGGTCCCCGACCGCGCGGCGAGATCCTGCATGGCGGTGACGCCCGGCACGGTCTCGACCGCCGCGTCCGGCCGGCGGTCACGTACGGTCCGGGCGAGGTAGGTGAAGGTGGAGTAGACGTTCGGGTCGCCGATCGTCGCGAACGCCACCGTCCGCGCGCCGCCGTCGAACGCCTCGACGACCCGGCGGGCGGCCGCGTCCCAGGCGCTCACCCGCCGCTCGCTGCGCCCGCCCCGGTCGTTGAGGGCGAAGACGACGCGCTCGGCCCGGTCGGTGTACGCGCGCACGACGGACTCGGCGCGGCCCGGCTCGTCCAGCGCCATCACCGGGACCAGCACCACATCGGCCTCGCGCAGGATCCGGACCGCGCGGACGGTGACGAGCTCGGGGTCGCCCGGCCCGACGCCCACGCCGACCAGCCGCGGCCTGTCAGATGTCATGTCAGTTCACTCTCCAGCAGGCTGAACAGCACGGCGTCGACCCGCCCGGCCGGGATCACCATGGCCTCGCGGAGCACGCCCTCCCGGGTGAAGCCGGCCTTCGCCGCGACGCCCTGCGACGCCAGGTTGCCGACGGCGGCCAGCAGTTCGACCCGGTGCAGGCCCTTCTCGAAGGCGTACGCGGCGGCGGCGCGCGTCGCCTCGACGGCGTACCCCTTGCGCCGCGCCCACGGCGCGATCCAGTAGCCGACCTCGACCCGGCCGTCGGCCCAGTCGGTACGGCCCAGGCCGACGGTGCCGGCGAACCGGTCCCCGGCGACGACGGCGAAGTTCACGCCCAGCGTCGGATCGGCGTGCGCGTGCGTCACGCACCAGGCCAGCGCGGTCTCGGCGGTCTGCGCGGGCGCCCACGGCATCCAGCGAAGGATCTCCGGGTCGTGGCTCGCCGCCAGCACGTCCGCCGCGTCGCCCTCCTCGAACGGGCGCAACAGCAGCCGCTGGGTCTCCAGCAGCACTCCCATGTCGAAGGTCATACGCACGCTCCCACGAAACGGCTCGCCATCTCCGGACTACCAGCCCAGTGGAGATGGAGGTAGGAGGCAAGGCGGCGCGGGCCGGCGAACCCCTCCGGCCCGGACCCGGGCCACCGCCAGGCGGCCTCGGCGCCCGGGCCGCGCCGCACCACCGTGCGGTGGAACTCGTGGCCGCGGAAGCGCTCGCCGGTCCGCGCGACCGGCGAGTCGGTCACCGCGACCGCCTCCCGGTAGCCGAGGGTGAGCCGGGACGTCATGGACGCCTCGGCGTCGACGATCCCGCACATCGGCGCGCCGTCGAGCGTACGGGCGAGGTAGAGCAGGCCGGCGCACTCGGCGTAGATCGGCCCGTCGAACGCGGCGACCCGCCGGCGCAGCGGCTCGTTGGCCGCCAGCTCCGCCGCGTACATCTCGGGGAAGCCGCCGCCGATCACGACGCCGCGCGTGCCGTCCGGCAGCGCCTCGTCGCGCAGCGGGTCGAACGGCACGACGTCCGCGCCGGCCGCGGCGAGCAGCTCGTCGTTCTCGGCGTACCCGAACGTGAACGCCGGGCCGCCCGCCACCGCCACCACGGGACGCGCGCCGCCCATCCCGCCGCCGGCCGCCTCCGGCGACCGTACGGCGCCCTCTTCCGGGTCCACCGCCGCGTCCGGGTCCCAGGGGCGGGCGTCGATCGGCGGGGCCGCGTGGGCGAGGGCGAGCAGGCCCTGCAGGTCGCAGGACTCCGCGACGAGCGCGCCGAGCCGCTCGACCGTCCGTACGGCGTCGGCACGGCGTTCGGCCGCGGGGATGAGGCCGAGGTGGCGGGACGGGGTGTCGACGTCCGCGTTCCGCCGCAGTGCCCCGAGCACCGGCAGCCCGGTCTCCTCGATCGCCGCACGGCAGATCCGCTCGTGCCGGTCCGATCCGACCCGGTTGAGGATCACGCCGCCGATGCGCACGGTCGAGTCGTAGGTGACGAACCCGTGGACGAGCGCGGCGATCGAGCGCCCCGCCGACGAGGCGTCCACCACGAGCACGACGGGCGCGGCCAGGAGCCGGGCCACGTGCGCCGTGGAGGCGAACCCGCCTCCGGCGGCCTCGGCGCCGTCGAACAGCCCCATGACGCCCTCGACGACGGCGACGTCCGCGTTCCGCGCGCCGTGCAGGAACAGCGGCGCGACGAGGTCCTCCGACGTCAGCCAGGGGTCGAGGTTGCGGCCCGGCCGCCCGGCCGCGAGCGCGTGGTAGCCCGGGTCGATGTAGTCCGGTCCGACCTTGTGCGGCGAGACGTCGAGGCCGCGCGCGGTCAGCGCGGCCATCAGCCCGGTGGCCACCGTCGTCTTGCCGCTCCCGGAGGCGGGGGCGGCGACGACGATCCGCGGGATCCTCACCGGACCGCCCGCCCGGCCGGACGACGCGTCACCACTCGATGCCCTTCTGGCCCTTCTGGCCGGCGTCCATGGGGTGCTTGACCTTGCCCATCTCGGTGACGAGGTCGGCGAACTCCACCAGCCGCGGGTCGGCGTCGCGGCCGGTGATGACGACGTGCTGGTACCCCGGGCGGTCCCGCAGCGTCGCGATCACGTCCTCGACGTCCACCCAGCCCCACTTCATCGGATAGGTGAACTCGTCCAGCACGTACAGCGTGTACGTCTCGGCGGCGAGGTCGCGCTTGATCTGCTCCCAGCCCTCGCGGGCGTCCGCCGCGTGGTCCTCCTCCGTGCCGGGCCGCTGGATCCACGACCAGCCCTCGCCCATCTTGTGCCAGGTGACGGGGCCGCCCTCGCCGGACTCGCCGAGGACCCGCAGCGCCCGTTCCTCGCCGATGCGCCACTTGGCCGACTTGACGAACTGGAACACCCCGATCGGCCAGCCCTGGTTCCAGCCGCGCAGGGCCAGGCCGAAGGCCGCGGTCGACTTGCCCTTGCCCGGGCCGGTGTGGACGACCACGAGAGGGCGGTTACGGCGCTGCCGGGTGGTCAGCCCGTCATCGGGCACCTGGGACGGCTTTCCCTGCGGCATGTCGGTCCTTCCGGCGGCGGTGGCGGGGTGAGGTGTCGGGTTCGGTGGCGGGGCGGGTCACGCCGCGGCCCGGCGCTCGTGGACGACGCCGGTGAGGGCGTCGGCGGCCAGCTCCTCCAGGCGCACGACCTCGGCGCCGAGACGGGCGGCGATCCCGCCCGCGAGCCCGAGGCGCACCGGGCCGCGCTCGCAGTCGACGACGACGGAGGTGACGCCGCGCAGCAGGTCGGCGGCGCGCAGCGCGTCGGCCGGGGAGCCGTGGGTAGCCCGCCCGTCGGTCACCAGGACGAGCAGGGGACGGCGGGCGGGGTCGCGCAGGCGTTCGGCGCGCAGGACGTCGGCCGTGCGGAGCAGGCCCGCGGCGAGCGGGGTGCGGCCGCCGGTGGGCAGCGTCTCGAGGCGCCGCGCGCCCGCCTCGACCGAGGAGGTCGGCGGCAGCGCCAGCTCGGCGGACGTGCCGCGGAAGGTGATCAGGCCGACCTTGTCGCGGCGCTGGTAGGCGTCGAGGAGGAGACTGAGCACGGCGCCCTTGACGGCGCGCATCCGCTGCCGCGCGGCCATGGAGCCGCTGGCGTCGACGACGAACAGCACGAGGTTGCCCTCGCGGCCCTCCCGGACCCGCTCGCGCAGGTCGCCGGACCGGACGACGAGGCCGGTGCCGGAGCGGCCGCGGGCGCGCTGGTGCGGGGCCGCCGCGAGGAGGGTCGCGGTCAGGTGCACCGACCGGGTTCCCGGCCGCGCGCCGGTCGTCCGGCCGTACGGGGTGCGGGCCCGCGAGCGGCGGCCCGGCGCGCCCTCGCCGAGGCCGGGGACGGTGAAGACCCGCGGCCGGTAGAGCGCGTCGGCGGGCGCCGGCTCCGGGGACGTCTCCCGCTCGCGCCCGCCGCGGCCCTCGCCGGACAGGGCCTGCTCGATGTCGACGAGCGCCCCCTCCTGCGGCCCGGCCGGCTCGTCGCCGGGGCCGTCCGGCCCTCCGCCGCCGGGACCGTCGTCCGGTCCGGGGTCGTCGGGGTCACGGTCGTCGGGGTCGGGGTCCTCCGGGTCCGTTCCCCGGTCCGTGTCCGGTTCCGGTCGCGGGTCCGGGCCGGTGGGCTGCTCGGGAACGAGGTCGGTCACCGTGTCCTCGCCGAACCCGGGATCCGGCGGGGGCGGCTGTTCGTCGTAGCCGCCGGTGTCCTCCAGGACCTCCTCGAGCCGGTCCTCGTCGAGGCCCGGCGCGTCGAAGGGGTCGCGGCGGCGCCGGTGCGGGAGGGCGAGACGGGCGGCGACGCGCACGTCGGCCGCGGTGACGACCGTACGGTCGTGCCAGGCGGCGAGGGCCATCGCGGCGCGGGCCATGACGATGTCGGCCCGCAGCCCGTCCACCTCGAACGCGGCGCACACCGCCGTGATCTGCCGCAGCGCGCCGTCGGGCAGGACGACCTCGGGCAGCCGGGCACGTGCCTGCTCGATCCGCCAGGCCAGCTCGGTCTCGGCGCGCGCCCAGCCGGCCACGAACACCGCCGGGTCGGCCTCGAAGGCCAGCCGGCGGCGCACGACCTCCGCCCGCTCCTCCGGGTCGCGGGTGGCGGCGACCTCCACGGTCAGGCCGAAGCGGTCCAGGAGCTGCGGCCGCAGTTCGCCCTCTTCGGGGTTCATCGTGCCGACGAGCAGGAACCGCGAGGCGTGCCGGACGGAGACGCCTTCGCGCTCGACGTAGGAGTGCCCCATCGCGGCCGCGTCGAGGAGCAGGTCGACGAGGTGGTCGTGCAGGAGGTTGACCTCGTCGACGTACAGCACGCCGCGGTGGGCGGCGGCCAGCAGGCCGGGCTGGTACGCCTGGACGCCCTCGGTGAGGGCGCGTTCGAGGTCGAGCGAGCCGGTCAGGCGGTCCTCTGCCGCTCCGATCGGCAGCTCCACGAGCCGGGCGGGCCGCACCTGGCGGGCGTCCCCGTCGCCGTGCGGCCCGTCGGGGCAGCGCGGGTCGGGCGCCTCCGGGTCGCAGGAGAACCGGCAGTCCGCGACCACCGCGACCTCCGGCAGCAGCGCGGCGAGCGCCCGCACGATGGTGGATTTCGCGGTGCCCTTCTCCCCGCGGACCAGCACCCCGCCGACGGAGGGGGAGACCGCGTTGATCAGGAGGGCGAGCTTGAGGTCCTCCATCCCGGTGATGGCGGAGAACGGATAGGTGTTCACCCGGTGGTCGTCCTTTCCTCGGGTTAACGCGCCCGTAGGTGGCCTGGCATCGGCGGCCGGAGTCTCCTGGCTTCCGGATCGCCGCCCGCCCTCGGCCTTCCGGCTCACGCCGTGGCCACCTTCTGAGGAGGGACTTCCCGGTCACAGTTGCGCGACAGCCCCGGATTCGCACCGGGTTCCTCCGCGTACCGCCGGAGGACAGCATGACATATCCGCCCTGACGCGCGACACCGCAGGTACGGCCGCCGGCCGTGATCCGGCACGCGGGCGACGGGCCGCCCGCCGCGGGCGCGGCGGGTGCGCGCCGTCGCGGAACGGCCGGGGGCACGGCGGGAGCACGTTATCGCGGGGCGGCCGGCCGCTGCCCGGGAGGACGGGGATCTGCTTGAATAGAACCTGTTCTATTTTGGGAGGCGCGCGGATGAGGCTCGGCATCAACGTCGGCTACTGGCAGCGGGATCCGGAGGACGCGACCGAGACCGTGCTGGCCGCCGAGCGGCTCGGCTACGACCACGTCTACACCGCCGAGGCGTACGGCTCGGACGCCTTCACGACGCTCACCTGGTACGCCGCGCGGACCTCGCGCATCAAGCTGGGCACGGCGGTGGCGCAGATGTCCGCCCGCACGCCCGCCGCGACCGCCATGCACGCCCTGACCCTCGACGCGCTGTCCGGCGGCCGGGTCACCCTCGGCATCGGCGCGTCCGGTCCCCAGGTCGTGGAGGGCTGGTACGGCGTGCCGTTCGCCCGCCCCCTGGAACGCACCCGTGAGTACGTCCGGATCCTGCGGGACGTGTGGCGGCGCGCGGAGCCGGTGACCTCCGCCGGCCCGCACTACCCGCTGCCACTGCCATCCTCCGCGTACGCCCCGGGCCGCGTGACCGGCCTCGGCAAGCCGCTCAAGTCGATCGTCCACCCGGTGCGCCCGGACATTCCCGTCTACCTGGGCGCGGAGGGTCCGAAGAACATCGCCCTGGCCGCCGAGATCGCCGACGGCTGGCTGCCCCTCTTCGTCGACCCGGCGAAGATCGAGACGGTCTTCGGCGCCTCACTGGCAGGCCGCCGCGCGGGATTCGACATCGCCGCGACCGTGACGACGATCGTCACCGACGACCTGGCGGCCGCACTGGAGTTCGCCAAGCTCCCGCTGGCCTTCTACATCGGCGGCATGGGCGCCCGGGACCGCAACTTCCACCTGGACCTGATCGCGCGGCTCGGGTACGCCGAGGAGGCCGCGCGCGTGCAGGAGCTGTTCCTGGCGGGCCGGCGCGACGAGGCGATCAGGGCGGTGCCCGACGAACTGGCCGACTCGATCTCCCTGCTCGGCCCGATCGGCCGCATCAGGGAGCGGCTCCAGGTCTGGCGGGACTCCCCCGTGACCACCCTCCTCATCGCCGGGGTGAAGGACGAGCCGACCCTGAAGGCGATCCGCGACCTCGTACAGCCCTGACCGGACCCGCCGGCTCCCGGCACGAGACGGCGTCCCCGCACCCAGCGGCTCCCGGCACGAGACGG
>NZ_JAMXMX010000036.1 GCF_024055725.1 Actinoallomurus spadix
GGCTCCCGGCACGAGACGGCGTCCCCGCACCCAGCGGCTCCCGGCACGAGACGGCGTCCCCGCACCCAGCGGCTCCCGGCACGAGACGGCATCCAAGCGCCCGTCAGTTCCAGGCGCGGGACAGCATCCACGTGCCCGCCGCCCGGTCGTGGCGCAGCTCGTACACCCCGACCGCCCGCTCCGGCGTCGCCTCGACGCGCCAGAACTCTCGCTCGCCGCCCTCCGGCGCCTCCGGGTGGCGTTCGTGCCACCAGTCGCGGGTGGTGACCCAGCGGTCGAGCACCCGCAGGACCGTGTAGAGCCTGCCGCGCCAGACGAACCGGGACGGCCTTCCGTCGGTGAGCCAGACCTCGACGGGATCGCCGTACACGCGGCTCACCGCCCACGACCCGGCGCGTCCGCACCCCTCGCGCGTCCATCGCTCGCTCCGCCCACGCGGGCCGCCCGCCTCTCGGATCGGTGACAGGGAGTGAGCCTGAGGGGAAGACAGGCGACGACTTCGAACATACGTTCGACGAAGAGGAGCGTCAAGCCCCGGATGCGGGCCGGGCCGGGAGACGCGGTTCCCGGCCGCGGGACGCGGACTCAGCGGCCGAGGGCCCGCGCGATCAACTCGGCGGCGCCACCGGGGTCGTCAGCGTCCGCCTGCCCGCCGCCGGCCCACAGATAGGACCACCGGATCCGGGACATGGGCATGGCGACCACGAGGATCCCGTGTCCGCTGGACGGCTCCACCACGCGCAGCATCAGGTCCTCGGTCAGGGTCGCCTGAAGGCCGCGCGCCTCGACTTCGCGGGCGAGCGCCTCCAGGTGACGGCGCCGCGGCCCGATCGCGTATCCCGAAGTGGCGGCCATGAGATGCCACCCCTCTCGCGCTTTGGACGATACGGCAGGAAGGGGTACGCCCTGGGGCGTTCAACAGGTAAGGTGCCTATCCGGTGGTGGCAAAAGGTGCCCAGATGGCAACGGTGAGTGACCTCCCCTGTCAGGATGTCCCGCCCCACTTTTACGTGCAAGCATTTTCGGACCAATAGATCAGACGGATTTGGCATCACCCGTGCACAGTTCAACGGCACCGCCGCGGTCCGGCCGCGGGTTTCGGCCTCACCGACCGCCGACCACCATCGGTCCCCCTTCTCCTCGCACCATGCGCAGGACGCTCGTCATGGAGGTGCCCCATGTCCGATGGCCGTAGTCCCACCGTCCGCCGCCGCCGGCTGGGAATGGAACTGCGCAGGCTCCGGGAGGCCGCGGGCCTCATGATCGAGGACGTCGCGAAGCACCTGGAGTGCTCCATGTCCCGCGTCAGCCGCATCGAGACCGGCAAGTCCGTGGCGCGCATCCGCGACGTCCGCGACATGCTGGACCTGTACGGCCTGCCCGAGGGCTCGCAGCGCGACCAGCTCCTCGGCCTCGCCAAGGACGCCCAGCAGCGCGGCTGGTGGACCGAGTACGAGGCGGTGCTGTCCGCGTCGGCGGGCCTGGACACCTACATCGGCCTGGAGGCCTCGGCCGCGTCGATCCGGACGTTCCAGACTCACCTCGTGCCCGGCCTGCTGCAGACCGAGGAGTACGCCCGCGCGTTGATCAAGGCCGGCCGGCCCGGCGAGTCGCCCGAGAACGTCGACCGGCGCATCGCCCTGCGCACCCGCCGCCAGGCCATGCTCCACGAGTCCGGCTCGCTCGAGCTGTGGGCCGTCCTCGACGAGGCGGTGCTGCGCCGGCCGATCGGCGGGGTGACCGTGATGCGGTCCCAGCTCATGCGGCTGCTCGAGGTCGGCGAACTGCCGGGCGTCACCATCCAGGTGCTGCCCTTCGCCCGCGGCGCCCACCCCGGCGTCGATGGCGCCTTCACGATCATCGGCTTCCCGGACCCCACCGACCTGGACGTCGTCTACATCGACTGCCCGGCCGGGAACATCTTCCTCGAGAAGGAGAAGGACGTCCGCCGCCACACGACCTGGTTCGACCACCTGCGTGCCGCCGCGCTGCCGCCCGACGAGTCGGCCGAGTTCATCACGGCGGCGGCCGACGAGTTCAAGGACGCGTCCCCGCACCCGCGGAGGTGATCCGCCCTCCAGGAAGGAGACCGAGGGATGAACGGCCACCCCGACCTCATCGACGTCGGCTGGCGGAAGAGCGTCCGTAGCTCCAACAACGCCGACTGCGTCGAGGTCGCCGTGGTCGGCGGCACGTCCGGCGACTGATCCGGCACCTCCCCTGGAGGACGGCCGCGGGTCCCGCTCCCGCGGCCCCACGGCCGGCGGCGGCCGGAGCGCGGCGCGGAGACGGGTTAGGGTCGGATCATCATCGGAGTCGCGCGGAAGGACACCGCATGCTGCCCTGGTCGGCCGACCTCGCCGGACGCATCGACGAACACGAGTTCACCAGCGACCTGCTGCGCGGCAACCCCCTCGGCGACCCGCACCGCCGGCCGCTGTGGGTGTACGTCCCGCCGGGCTACGACGACGAGCCCGGTCGGCGCTACCCCACCGTGTACGTCATCCAGGGCTACACCGGGTACCTCCCGATGTGGCGCAACCACGCGCCGTGGCGGCAGCCCTTCCCCGAACTGGCCGACGGGGTCTTCGCCCGCGGCGAGGCCCCGCCCGTGATCGTCGTGTACGTCGACGCCTGGACGGCGCTGGGCGGCAGCCAGTACCTCGACTCCCCCGCCACCGGCCGCTACCACTCCTACCTGTGCGACGAGATCGTGCCGTGGGTGGACGCCCACTACCGGACGCTGCCCGACCGCGACCACCGCGCGATCAGCGGCAAGTCCAGCGGCGGCTACGGCGCGATGATCACGCCGATGCTGCGGCCCGACCTGTTCGGCGCGCTCGCCACTCACGCCGGCGACGCCCTCTTCGACGTCTGCTACCGCCCCGGTTTCCCGAAGCTCGCCCGCATGCTGCGCGACTCGTTCGACGGCTCGATCGAGAGGTTCCTCGCCGACTTCCGCGGCCACATCGCCGGCACCAGGGAGACCGACTTCCCGCTCATCGAGATCTACGGCTACTCCGCGGCGTACTCCGCCGACGAGGACGGCACCGTCCACCTGCCCTTCGACGACACGGGCGCGGTCGTCCCCGAGGTCTGGGAGCGCTGGCTGGAGCGGGACCCGGTGCTGATGCCGCGGCGCCTGGAGTACGCCGAGGCGCTGCGCTCGATGCGGGCCGTCTGGATCGACGCGGGCGACCGGGACGAGTACCACCTCGACCTGGGCGCCCAGGCCTTCCGCCGCGCGGCCGAGGCCGCCGGCGTCAAGGACGACGCCGTGCACTTCGAGCTGTTCGACGCGGGTCACGGCGCGATCGAGTACCGCTACCCGCTCTCCCTCGCCTGGCTCGCCGACCGCCTCAGCCCCTGAGGCCGGTCACCCGCCCGCTCCGGCGAAGATGTCGGCGGCGGTGGCTCCCGGAGCGTCAGAGCTCCGGGAGGCTCGCGCGGTACAAGATGCCGGATCCGCCTACCTCGATGGGGCCGCCGCGGTGCTCGGCGAAGGCGGCGCGGCCCCGGGTCAGCTTGATCGCCTCGCCGTCGCGGCGCAGGTCGACGCGGCCCTCGGTGCACAGGAGCAGCTGCGGGCCGCCCGCGGGCAGCACCGCGCCCTCCCCTGCGTCGACGCGGGACAGCCGGAACTCCGGCGCGGGCGTCAGGTAGACCTCCTCCCCGGCCGTACGGACCGGGTCCAGGACGTCCGGCCGCCCGGGGTCGAAGGAGGCGATTTCCAGGAGCTCCGGGACGTCGACGTGCTTGGGCGTCAGGCCGGCGCGCAGCACGTTGTCCGAGCCGGCCATGAGCTCCACGGCCGTTCCGGACAGGTAGGCGTGCGGCACGCGCGGCGGGACGTACATCGCCTGGCCGGGCGTGAGCCGCACCTCGTTGAGCAGCATCGCCAGGATGACGCCCAGGTCCCCGGGATAGCGCTCGGCGAGTGAGGCGTACGGCTCGCCGGCGACCGCGGCGGCCTCGGGGACGACCCGGTCCGGTTCCGGCCAGGTGAGCACCGTCCGCACGGCTTCGCGCACGTCACCCGCCGCGAGCAGGTCGGCGACGGGGCGCAGCGCCGAGACCTTGCCCAGCAGGGCGGCGGTCTCGGCCGGGTCGCGCAGCCCGCACAGCGCGTGCACGTCGGTCAGCGCGCACAGCAGCTCCGGTTTGGGCCAGTCGTCCTTGTAGTTGCGCGCCGGGTCGCCGGGCGGGGCCTGCTCGGCGGCGTACCCGCGTTCGGCCTGGTCCCGGTCCGGGTGGACCTGCAGGGACAGCGGCGCGGCGATCGCCAGGACCTTCAGCAGGAACGGCAGGCGTGGTCCGAAGCGGGCGAGCGCGGCGGGCCCGAGCGTGCCCTCCGGGTCGGCCGCGATGTGCTCGTCCAGGGACGGGCCCGCGGGCAGGCGCGACGGCGCGGCCGGGTGCGCGCCGATCCAGAGCTCGGCCTGCGGCCGCTCGGTGGGCGACGGCCGGCCGAGGAGGTCGGCGAGGACGGTGTGCGAGCCCCAGGCGTACTCCTGGACGGGATTCTCCAGCAGGTGCATCGTCAGACGAACTCCGGGTCGTGGGCGAGGGCGGCGGCGCCGAGCAGTCCGGCCTCCGCGCCGAGTTCGGAGGGGACCACGGTGACGCGCCGGACGAAGGCGAGACCGGCGTAGTCCCGCATCGCGCGGACGAGCGGGGGTTCCAGGACGTCCCAGGACCGGGACACGCCGCCGCCGATGACGACGCGGTCGAGGTCGCACAGCGCCGCGGCCGACGCGATCCCGGCGGCCAGGCCCCGGCAGGCGCGCTCGAACGCCGCGACCGCCACCGGGTGCCCGGTGCGGGCGTCGGCGGCGAGGGCGGCCCCGTCGGGGGCGGAGTGCGTCCAGCCGTTGCCGAGCGCCCAGCGCACCATCGCGGGGCCGGAGGTCAGCGTCTCGACGCAGCCACGGGACCCGCACGGGCACGGCTCGCCGTTCAGGTCGACCACGGTGTGCCCGACGTGCCCGGCGTTGCCGGTCGGCCCGGCGTACACCCGTCCGTCGAGGACGAGCCCGCCGCCGACGCCGGTCGAGACGACCATTCCCAGCATGGCCCGGCTGCCGCGGCCCGCGCCGTGGCGGTACTCCGCGACCGCGCCGGCGACCGCGTCGTTCACGAGGGTCACGGGCGTCCCGCCGAGGAGGGCGGCGAGCCGGTCGCGCACGGGGAAGCCCCGCCAGGACCGGATGTTCACGGGGCTCACGGTGCCCGCGACGGCGTCCAGCGGCCCGGCGCTGCCGATCCCCGCCGCGGTGACGGTCTCCTCGCCCAGGGCGTCACCGACGACGGCGGCCAGGGCGGCCCAGACCTCCTCGGTGTCACCTCGCGGGGTCGGGCGGACGGCGTGCCCGCGCAGCCGGCCGTCCGGCTCGACGAGCGCGGCGGCCAGTTTGGTGCCGCCGATGTCGACGGCGAGGACGGCGGTTCCGGGCGATCCGCCCGCGACCGCCCCTGTCGTGTCGGGGGCCGTCGCGGGGACGACGCCGGTCATGTTCGCAGCTCCAGCACGCGCACACCATACGGCCCGAGCGTGAACCGGTCATCTCCGGCACCGCCGTTGCCCGCCACGAGGAGGCGCACGGTCGGTTCGGCGTCCGCCTGTCCGACGAGCACGGCGAACCGCGTCCCGTCGGATCGGACGAGGTCGTCGGCCGACACGCGCGGGTCCCCGACCCGTACGGGCCGCCGCACGCCGGCCGGCTCCGCGAGCGCGTCGTAGATCCGGTACGCCGGCTCGGGGTTGACCCGGGGGGTGACGGCCGCCATGTGCTCCAGCGGGTACGTGCACAGCACGAGGTTCTTCTCCTCCGCAGTTCCCGTCGCAGGCCCCGGGCGAGAGTACGGGCGTGGCACCCTGGGGGCATGCGGGTGCGGTGCGTCGGAGCGATCATCCATGACGCCGAGGGACGGCTCCTCCTCGTCCAGCGCGGGCATCCGCCCGGCGAGGGCCTGTGGTCGATCCCGGGCGGGCGGGTCGAGGCGGGCGAGACCGACGCCGACGCCGTCGTGCGGGAGGTCGCCGAGGAGACGGGACTGCGGGTCGTCCCGGGGTCGCTGGTCGGTTCCGTCGACCGCGCCGGCCCCGGCGGGGCCGTCTATGACATCCGCGACTACCGGGCCACCGTCGACGGCGGTGTCCTGCACGCCGGTGACGACGCCCGCGCCGTCCGCTGGGTGGACGCCGGCGAACTGGCCACCCTGCCCACCACCGACGGCCTGAAGGAGACCCTCACTTCTTGGGGCGCCCTCCCCCGCGGCGCCCCGTGACGGCACTTCGCCGCCGCCGTTGCCCGGGGGGAGCCCGGATCGCCGGGTTCGGGACGGCGACGGCGGCGAAGTGGTGCGCGTGTCCGGCGGGCTCAGGACAGGTCGCGCAGGTCGACGCGGCGGAAGGTGATGGTCTCGTTCGCGCCGGTGGTGCCCGTCTCGTAGAGCAGGCCGACGGTGCGGGCGTCGATCTGGACCAGGTCGGAGTAGGCCGCCGGGAGCGGGGACAGCGTGAGCGCGGATCGCCAGGTGGCGCCGCCGTCGTGGCTGGTGCGCAGCGTCATGGCGGCCCGCCTGCTCGGATCGGCCGGGCCGGCGAAGAGCAGCGGCGCCTTCGGCCCGCGCGTCTGCAGGACGCTGCCCTCGACGACCGGTCCGGCGAGCGCCGGCTGCGGCTGGAACGGCCGCCGCAGCGTCCGGCCGCCGTCCAGGCTGTAGGCGTCGGCCCGGTTGCCCGGCGCGGCGCCGTTCTGGTCGCGGGTGTTGAAGTAGACGCGCCCGTCCGGGAGTTCCGTGGCGGTCGTCTCGTTCACGTTGACCTGGCCGTCGGGGACGTCGTCGACGTAGCCGATGTGCCAGGTCCGGCCATTGTCGTCGCTGTAGAGGTCGTGCCCGCCGTAGTACTTGGCCTCGGACCCGAGGTCGGAGGAGCCCGCGGGCGGCGCGACGGAGTGGTTCGCCGGGACGAGGAGCCGCCCGCGGTGCGGGCCGTGGGTCAGCCGTGTCGCGTGGCCGGGCCCGGTCGCGTACCAGCGCCAGTCCGGCCGCTTGGCCGCGGCGGTGATCTCCCGTGGCGTGGACCAGGTCCGGCCGTCGTCGTCGCTGTACTGCACGAACACCCGCCGGCCGTCCTGGGGCGGCACCTGTCCGCGCAGGATCTGCGTCTCGGTGGCGCTGCCCCCGTTGTAGGTGGTCAGCAGCACGACGCGGCCGCTCGCCGTGACGACGGGCGCGGGGTTGCCGGAGGTGTTCGGGCCGCTGTCCTGGACGACCCGCAGCGGTGACCACGTGCAGCCGCCGTCGGCCGACCGTTTCACGACGGTGTCGATGTTCCCGGCGTCACCGAGCCCGTCCGACCGGCCCTCGGCGAACGCCAGCAGGTCGCCCGACCTGGTCTCGACGACCGCCGGGATGCGGAACGCGCTGTATCCCTCTGTCCCCGACGTGTAGGGCACGGACACGTCGCACCGGTCCGGCGCCGCCTGAGCCGGCGGTACCCCGGTGGTCACGGCCGCGGCCAGGGCCACGGCACCCACGGCGAGCGCCGTACTCCCGCGCTTCTGCAGACGCATGTACCTTCCCCAATCCGGACGTAGGACGTCCCATGTCCGGCGAAGGTAACGGGATACACCGAGCGCGTCAAGGACGTCTCCCCACCGTCGGTTCGCCGCCGTCACCGCCGCAGGACGCACGGAACGCCGGGCCCGGGACGGCGGCCACGGCGGTGGGTGAGGGTCAGGTGTAGGCCGCGTCCTCCGTCAGGTCCACCCGGCTGCGGTCCGGGAGGAGCGCGGTGGCGGTCAGGGTCAGAAGAGACGCCACCACCATCGCGAGGGAGATCGCCCACCAGCCGTGGTCGTGCAGGAGCCAGGTGGCCAGCAGGGGCGCCGGACCACCGGCGATCACCGAGGCGAGCTGGTACCCGATCCCCGCCCCGCCGTACCGGAGCCTCGTCGGGAACACCTCGGCGATCAACGACGCCTGCGGGCCGTACTGCATCGCGTGCGGCACCTGGGCCAGGACGATGGTGAGGAAGACTACGGCCGGGACGGCGGTGTTGATGAGCGCGAAGTACGGGAAGGCGATGACGCCGAGCAGCAGGGCGCCCGCCGCGTACACGCGCTTGCGGGACACGGTGTCGCTGAGGTGGCCGAACGCCGGGATGAGGACGAGTTCGAGGGCGGCCGCCACGGCGACCGCGTTCAGCGCGAAGGTCTTCGACAGCCCGGCGTGCTTGACGACGTAGGTCAGCGCGAAGGAGGTGAAGATGTAGAAGGGCATCTGCTCGGAGCAGCGCAGCAGCGCGCTGAGGACGATCTCCTTCGGGTGCCGGCGGATCACCTCCAGGACGGGGACCTTCTCCACCGCGCGGCGTTCGACCACCTCGGCGAACATCGGCGTCTCCATGACGCGCAGCCGGACCCAGAGCCCGATCCCGACCAGCACCAGGCTGAACAGGAACGGGATCCGCCAGCCCCAGTCCTTGAACGCGTCCCCGCTCGCGGTGGCCAGCGAGGACATCGCGACCGTGCCGAGGATGAGGCCGATCGGCACGCCGATCTGCGGCCAGCTGGCCATCAGGCCGCGCCGGCGCGGGTTCCCCCATTCCATCGAGAGCAGCACCGATCCGCTCCACTCCCCGCCGACCGCGATCCCCTGCAGCACGCGCAGGGCCACGAGGAGGATCGGGGCGGCGATGCCGATCGTGCCGGTCCCCGGCAGGACGCCGATGAGGGCGCTGGACACCCCCATGAGCAGCAGTGTGACGATCAGGGTCGCCTTCCGGCCGAGCCGGTCGCCCCAGTGCCCGAAGATCGCGGCGCCGACCGGCCGGGCGGCGAAACCGACGGCGTACGTCGCGAAGGACGACAGCGTCCCGACGTAGTCGGTGGACTTGGGGAAGAAGACGTCCTTGAACACGACGGCCGCGGCCGTGTTGTAGAGGAAGAAGTCGTACCACTCGATCGAGGTGCCGACGATGGCGGCGGCGGCCGCCCTGCGTACCTGCGATCTCTGCGGGGTCTCGGCGACGACCATGAATCCTCCTGTCGCCCCCGAGCCGTAAGGATTGTCGCAGGACGACTACCCGCCTCCCGGACCGCCGGAAACCGGCGGAATGTGACGAAAACACCCCGCCCCGCGGGTCCGGAGGATCTCGCGGGACGCGGCGGAGCCGGCCACCGCGCGGCGGTCAGGGGCGGTCAGGCATGGCCGATCACCCGGTGGGGCCGGTAGGGCGCCTCCAGCCGCGCCCGCTCCTCCTCGCTCAGCGTCACGCCGACCGCCGCCACCGCGTCGTCGACGTGGCCGATCCTGGTCGCGCCGACGATCGGAGCGGTCACCCCGGGCCTGCCGAGCAACCAGGCGAGCGCCACCGTCGCCGGGGGCAGGCCGCGCTCGGCCGCGAGCTCCCGCACCACGTCCACGACGTCGAAGTCGCTCTCCTCGTAGTGCGCCTCGGCGAGCGGGTCGTCCCCGGCCCGTACGGTCCGCCGGGCACCGTCCCGGTCCCGGCCGCCGGCCAGCAGCCCGCGCGCGAGCGGGCTGTACGGCAGCACGCCCACGCCCTGGTCGCGGCAGAGCGGGATCATCTCCCGCTCCTCCTCGCGGTAGACGAGGTTGTAGTGGTTCTGCATCGACACGAACGGGGTGGGCGCCGCGTGCTGCGCCTTGGCGAACTGCCACGCGTACATGCTGGAGGCGCCGACGTACCTCGCCTTCCCCGCGCGTACGACGTCGTGCAGCGCCGCCATCGTCTCCTCGATCGGCGTCGCGTCGTCCCACCGGTGGACCTGGTAGAGGTCGACGTGGTCGGTGCCGAGCCGCGTCAGCGACGCGTCGATCGCGGCCATGATGTGGGCCCGTGACAGGCCCCCGTCGTTCGGCCCGGGCCCCATCGGGAAGTACACCTTGGTGGCGAGCACGTAGTCCGAACGGCGCGGGAAGAGCCGGGCGAGCAGCCGCCCGGTCACCACCTCGCTCGCGCCCTGGTCGTACATGTCCGCGGTGTCGAAGAACGTCACCCCCGCCTCGACCGCTCGCCGCACGATCGGCTCGGCGCCCTCCTCGTCCAGGTGCCATCGCCGCCGCGTGCGGTCCCCGAAGCTCATCATGCCGAGGCAGACCCGCGACACCGTCAATCCGGAAGAGCCCAACCGCGCGTACTCCACAGCGCCACCTCGTTCCCGGCCGGCCCGACGCCGGCGACGCCAAGATCCTCCGCGAACCGGACGCACCGCGTACAGGGCGTGCGGCGGCTCGCGGGAGCGGCGGTTCAGATGTGGATCGCGGCGCCTTCGACCTGGCGGCCCGCGCGGACGAGGAGGCTGAGCAGGGCGGCGATGAACGCCATGACCGCGCTGACGACGAAGGCCAGGTGCATGCCGTCGATGAACGACAGGTGGCCGGCCTTGATGATCAGCTCGGCGACCTGCGGCGGGGTGTTCTTCGGGACCGGGGCGACACCCTGGGAGATGGCGCCCTTCATCAGGTCGACCTGCGCCGGGGCCGGCGCGGGCAGACCCGCGTCCTGCATGTGACCGGGCAGGACCCCGGCCACCTTGGCGGTCAGGACGGCGCCGAGGACCGACGTGCCGAGCGCGCCGCCGACCTGCATGGCCACCTGCTGCAGACCGCCCGCGACACCCGACAGGGCGACGGGGGCGTTGCCGACGACCAGGGGCGCGCGCGGCCCAAGCTTGGAGATCATCCCACCGCCGATCGGAGGGGCCACCATCATGGCGAGCATCATCGGCAGGAGGCGTACGCCGGTGGCCACCGGGGAGAGCCCGTGCACGCTCTGCAGGTAGAACGTCAGGAAGAACATCGCGCGGAACATCCCGAACGCCATCAGCATCATCAGCACGACGCCCACGGACAGCGACACGGAGCGGAAGAGCGTGAGCGGTAGCAGTGGCTGCCGCGCCAGGTGCTCGCGTGCGACGAAGAGCACCAGCAGCACGACCGCGCCGCCGAAGAACGCCAGGGTCTTCGCGTCGGCCCAGCCGTAGGCCGGCACGTTGATGAAGAAGACCGACTCCCAGTTGACATGCTGGACGAGCAGGCCGCCCACGATCGGGCCGGAGGCGGTGGAGGCCGCGATGCAGGCGCCCCACAGGCCGATCGCCATGTTGAGGCGCTCGGCCGGGAACGCGGCGCGCAGCAGGCCGAGGGCGGTGGGCTGGAGCATCGCGCCGAACAGGCCCTGGACGACCCGCAGGGCGATCACCATGCCGATCGTCGTGGAGAAGCCGATCCCCGCCGAGGACAGCGCGAAGCCGGCGACGCCGATCAGGAACACGGGCTTGTGGCCGAACCGGTCACCGAGCTTGCCGGCCGTGATCAGTGAGACGGCGAGGGCCAGCAGATAACCGTTGGTGACCCACTGCAGGTCCGCCAGTGACGCGCCGAGGTCCTTGGAGATCACCGGGTTGGCGATCGCGACGACCGTGCCGTCGAGGGTCACCATGATCACGCCGAGCGCGACGGGGGCGAGCGTCAGCCACGGGTCGCCCATCCCGGGGCGCTTGGGACCCGCTCCCGCGGGCAATCGTTCCTCAACGGCCGGCCCGCACGAGGTCGCCGCGCGCATCGAGCAGGTCTTCGCCGTCGCCGCCGAGACCCTCCCCCGCGCCTGGTCCGCCGCCTGACGCCCCCCGAGCCCCGCGCCGGGGGCTCGAGGGCGGCACTGGTCAGCGCAGCGGGTCGGGCAGGTCGCGGGCGTGCAGGACGGTCAGCCGGGAGACCGCACGGGTGAGGACGACGTACAGCCGGCGCAGGCCGGGTGATCGGTCGCCGTCCGGCTCGGCGTCGACGATCGCCGCGGGTTCGACGACGATGACCTGGTCGAACTCCAGGCCCTTGGCCTGCGTGGCCGGGGTGAGGACGAGCCGTGCCCCCGCCATGCCGTCCGCGAGCCGTACGTGCTCCAGCCCGCACGCGGTCAGGTGCTCGCCCAGCCCGGCCGCGTCGGCCTCGGCGGCGATCAGGCCGATCGAGCCCTCGCCGTCCAGGGCCTCGCGGCAGGCGTCCTCCACCGCCGCGCGCAGGTCGGTGGCCCGGGCGATCCGCAGGGAGCCCGGCGCGGAGCGTACGGACGTCGGCGGCGCCAGCTCCGGGGCGATGCGTGGGAGCAGCCGGCTCGCGAAGTCGATGATCTGGCGCGGCACGCGGTAGCCGCGGTCGAGCACGGTCAGGTCCGCGTCGGGCTTCCCGAGGTGCCGCAGCAGTGCCGGCCAGTCGCCGACCGCCCACGGCGTGGTGCCCTGGGCGATGTCGCCGAGGACGGTCACCGACCCGGTCTCGCAGCGCCGGCCGACCGCGCGACACTGCATCGCCGACAGGTCCTGGGCCTCGTCGAGGACGACGTGGCTCAGGCTGGAGGTGCGGCTGATCAGGTCGGCGGCCTCGTCGACGAGGACGGCGTCGGCGGGCGTCCAGCGGGCCGACTTCGGGCCCCGGGGCGGCCGGTCCCACAGCAGCGCCGCCTGCTCGCCGGGGTCGAGGAGGCCGTCGGCGGCCCGGGCGAGGAACTCGGCGTCGGACAGGAGGCGCATCACGACGCGCACGGGGTCCAGGGCCGGCCAGACGTGGTCGACCATCGCCTTGACCGGGCGGGTCCGGCGGACCGCCTCGTGGGTCCGGTCGTCGCACGCGTCCCCCGCCGTCTCGATCCGCAGCAGGACGGCGTGCGCGATCCGGTGGCCGAGGAGGTCGCGGCCGGCGCCGTACCGTACGCCGCGGTCGCGGAGGGCCTCCGCCAGCTCGGTGATCTCATACGCCGGGATGCGCCACCGGCGGGTGCCGCGCGGTACGACGAGCGCCTCGGACGGCTCGCGCAGGTGACTCCAGACCGCGCGGCGCAGGACCTCCGCCATCCGGGCGTCACCCTTGATCCGCCCGGCCCCGGGCTCGTCGCGGGCCCGTACCGGCACGGTGGCGACCACCTCGTCCAGGGTGCGCTGCTCGACGTTCACCTCGCCGAGGGCGGGCAGCACGCCGCGGATGTAGTCGAGGAAGGACGCGCTCGGGCCGATGACGAGGACGCCGCCCCGGCGCATCCGCTCGCGGTGGGCGTACAGCAGGTAGGCGACCCGGTGCAGGCCGACGGCGGTCTTGCCGGTGCCCGGCGCGCCCTGGACGCAGAGCGTGTGGTCGGCGTCGGCGCGGACGATGTCGTCCTGCTCGGGCTGGATGGTGGCGACGATGTCGCGCATGGGGCCGACGCGGGGCCGTTCGATCTCCTCGATCAGCAGCCGGGACTCCACGGGGGCGGAGAAGTCCTCGTCCTCGAACGCGGTCAGCTCGCCGCCGGAGTACCCGAACCGGCGGCGCAGGACGAGGCCCATCGGGTCGGCGGTGCTCGCCTTGTAGAAGGGCCGTGCCATCGGCGCCCGCCAGTCGATGACGAGGGCGCGGCCGCCGTCGTCGTGGACGTGACGGCGGCCGACGTAGAGTCGTTCGCCCGGATGGTCGAGACGCCCGAAGAACAGGGCCGTCGTCGGGTCGTCCCGCAGGGCCTCGGCGCGCTTGGCGAGGTCGGCGCCGAGGACCTGGGCCGAGACCCAGTCCCCGGCGCCGGAGGCGTCCAGGGACAGGACGTTCTCCCGCATCCGGCGCAGGGCGTCGCGCGAGCGGGTGAGATGCGCGCGTTCGGCGGATATCTCGGGTTCGGTGTCCTCCGCCTCTCGTGTGGGCATGACAAAGGCCTTTCGGTCGTCGTGGAAGCGCGAAGTTCCGAACTTAGTACGTGAGCACGCCGTCCTCAGCCTGTTTTCCCGCGCGCCGGGGAGCGCGCTAGAGTTCGATGGGAATCGAACATTAGGGAGGTCGTAATGCGCGCGATCCTGATGACCGAGCACGGCGGGCCGGACGTCCTGCGGCTCACCGAGGCGGCGGACCCGCGGCCCGGTCCGGGTGAGGTCGTCATCGAACTCGCCGCCGCGGGGGTCAACTTCCGCGACGTATACGAGCGTCAGGGCGTCTATCCGAAGGAGCTCCCGGCCGTCCCCGGCGCCGAGGGCGCGGGCCGCGTCACGGCGGTCGGCGACGGGGTGACCGACGTGCGGGTCGGCGACGTCGTGGCCAGTGCCGAGCTCAGGGGCGCGTACGCCGAGCGCGCCGTCGCGCCCGCCGACCGGGTCGTCCCGGTGCCCGACGGCGTGGCGCCCGACCTCGCGGCCGCGGTGCTGCTGCAGGGCCTGACCGCCCACTACCTGACGCACTCCACGTTTGAGATCAAGCCGGGGGACACCGCGCTCGTGCACGCCGCCGCCGGCGGCATGGGACTGCTGCTCACCCAGATGATCAAACTGCGCGGCGGCCGGGTCATCGGCACCGTCTCCACCGACGAGAAGGAGAAGCTCGCCCGCGACGCCGGCGCGGACGAGGTGCTCCGCTACGACGGCTTCGCCGAAGAGGTCCGCCGGCGCACCGGCGGCGTGCCGGTCGTCTACGACGGCGTCGGCAGGACCACCTTCGACGGCAGCCTCGCCTCGCTGCGGCCGCGCGGCCTGCTCGCGCTGTACGGCGCCGCCAGCGGGCCGGTGCCGCCGGTCGACCCGCAGCGGCTGAACACCGGTGGTTCGCTCTACCTGACACGGCCGACGCTCGGCCACTACGTCGCCACCCGCGAGGAGCTCCTGTGGCGGGCCGATGACCTGTTCGCCTGGATCGCCTCCGGGGAGCTGTCGGTTCACGTCGGCGGGCGGTACCCCCTCGCCGACACCGGCCGGGCCCACGAGGACCTGGAGGCGCGCCGCACGACCGGCAAGCTGCTGCTCGTCCCATAGGTCGGGAAGCCCCTTCAAGTCAGGAACCGCCCGCCCCGCCCGTTAGTCTTATCGCTCATCGAGCGGACAGGAGGGGCGGGCCGTCGTGACGGGAACGAGCGCGATCGATCGGCTGCGGCCCGAGGACCCGCCCCGGCTCGGCGACTACCGGATCGTCGGCCGGATCGGCCGGGGCGGCATGGGCACCGTCTACCTCGGGGAGAGCGCGCGGGGCGAGCGCGTCGCCGTCAAGGTCATCAACCCGGACCTCGCCGACGACGAGATGTTCCGGGACCGGTTCCGCCGGGAGGTCGAGTCCGCCCGCCGGGTACGCCGCTTCTGCACGGCTCCGGTGCTGGACGCCCGGATCGAGGGCGAGCCGCTGTTCATCGTGACCGAGTTCGTCGACGGACCCGACCTGGACGCCTTCGTACGCGACGGCGGGCCGATGCGCGGAGCCGGACTGGAGCACCTGGCCGTCGGGGTCGCCACCGCGCTCACCGCGATCCACGCGGCCGGGGTGATCCACCGTGACCTCAAGCCCGCCAACGTCCTGCTGTCGTCGGTCGGCCCGCGCGTCATCGACTTCGGCATCGCCCGCGCGCTCGACACCGTCTCCGGAGCGACGCGGACGGGGCAGTTCATCGGGACACCCGCCTACATGGCCCCCGAACTGGTGATGGGCGAGACCGCGACCCCCGCCTCGGACGTGTTCGCCTGGGGATGTGTCGTGGCGTACGCCGGAACCGGGCGGCCTCCGTTCGACGGCCCGAACGTGCCCGCCGTGCTGTACCGGATCGCCCACGGCGAGCCGGACCTGGCCGACCTGGACGAGAGCGTGCGCGAGCTGGTCGAGCGGGCCCTCGACAAGGATCCACGACGGCGCCCGTCCGCCCAGGAACTACTCGACCGCCTCACCGGGCGCCCGCACGCGGACACCGCGCACGCCGCGGAGACGATCGGCCGCACCTGGTCCGTGCCGGACGAGCACCTCCCCCCGCCGCAGGCCGGCGGTGGGGGGACCGCCACGGCCTCGATGCCGTACGGGACCCCGGCTCCGGCCGCGCAGGCCGACACGCACACGTGGGCGGCGCCGAGCGGGCGGATCACGCGCGCCGACGCGGGCCCCGGCGGCGGAACGGCACCATCCCACCGTCGGCGTCTGCTGCTCGCCGGGTGCGCGGTGGCCGGGGTGCTCGTCCTCGGCCTCGGCTTCGTCTTCGCGCTGACCGGCTCCGACGGGCCGCCGTCGAAGACGACCCCCGTCTACGCCGATGACTTCTCGAACACCTCGTCGGGCTGGTCCGGGTCGACCTGGCTGTCCGGGAACGGCTACTTCCAGGGCGGGTACCGCCTCGACGCGGGCGGCAGCGTCTACCAGAGGCGGGCGGAGAAGGTCCCGTCCGACAAGGCCGCCAAGGACTCACCCGAACGCGCCCTCGTCAGCGCGGACGTGACGGTGCTGAGCGGTCCGCCGTACGGCATGTTCGGGGTCTTCTGCCGGAGCACCGGCGACTTCGAGGGCACCGCCTACTACGACTTCCTGGTCCGGGCGGACGGCCAGGGCGTGCTGATCCGGAAGGTCGCGGGCAAGAGCGGGTCACGCGAGCTGGTGAGGAGGCAGTCCGCCGCCGGCTTCAAGAAGCACGCGAAGAACCACGTCCAGGCCGCCTGCGAACAGCAGAGCGGCAAGGTCCGGCTGCGCCTGTGGCTGAACGGCACCCTCGCGGCGGAGGTCTCCGACGGGAACGGCCCGCTGGCCAACGGGGCGCCGGGGCTGGTCGCCGCGCAGGAGAACGGCGGGAGCGGCGGCGACATCCGGGTCCTGTTCGACAACTTCGACCTGTCGGCGATCCGTTAGCCCGGCCCGGCGAACCGGCCGGTCAGAGCTCCCGGCCCGGCCCGTCCCGGCGAACCGGCGGCCGGCGGTCCCGGCCCGGCGAACCGGCGGGTCAGAGCTCGAACCAGAAGGTCAGGCCGTCGTCGTGCCTGCGGATGCCGCAGGCCGCCGAGAGCTCCTCGACGAGGAAGACGCCTCGCCTGCCCTCGCGCAGTTCGTACCCGTCGTACATCGTCGGCAGCGTGTCGCCGCCCTCGTCGGTGACCTCGATCCGCACGCGGGCCGAGGTCTCCAGCACGACCACCGTCACCATCCTGCTGTCGGTGTGGACCACGGAGTTGGTGACCGCCTCGCTGGTCAGGAGGACGGCGGTGTCCACCTCCGGGCGGCCGGCCAGTGCCTTGGCGACGAAACGCCGGGCCGTCGCCACCTCACCCGGACGTCCGGGGATGGTGACCGCCCCCAGCACCGACCGGGTCATCAGGATGTCACCGGCGCGTGACGGAATGTGGCGAACTTGCCGGTATCGCCACCACGGCGGGCCTCCCCTGTAGCAAGATGGGCAGGGTGATCGAAACGAACGCGCATGAATCGAAGCCCTCTCAGCGGCGGCCTTTAGGGGGCCTAAACGGGGTAGGGTGTGAGCTTACGGCCACTTTGCGTAATCGCGCAATAGCAAGGCGGAGGCTCCCCGGAAGAAGCGGAGCCGCGACGCGGTGAGCCACAGCAGACTTCGGGAGATCGCGGCGCTGCCCGATCCGATCGAGCGCGCCCGCGTCCTCGGCGCGGTCATGGCGGAGCAGCAGGCACTGGTCGAAGAGGCGGCCCGGATGCGCCGCCAGGCGATCGCCGAGGCACGGGAGAACGGCCATCGCCTCGAGGAGATCGCCGGCACGCTCGGCGTCTCGCCCGGCCGGATCTCGCAGATGCGCAAGGGCGCCACCGCGCCGGCGCCCGAACCGCACACCGAGCGGACCCCATCGCCGACCGCGCCGGCACCCGGACCGCGCACCGAGCGGATCCCGCCGCCGACCGAGCCGGCGGCCACACCACACGCCGAGCGGGCCGCGTCGCCGAGCGCGCCGGACGCCGAGCGGATCCCACCGTCCGCGGAGCCGCACTCCCCGTACGACGAGCGGATGCCCTCGCCCGTCGTACGACGGGCGCTGCCGACCGAGCCGTCGGCGTACGCCGCCGGGTGCACGTTCGCCGGCGCCACCGAGCGGGAGGGCGTCCGCGCCGGGCTGCGCCTCCTGGACGTCGGCCGCGAGCCCGCGCGTGAGCACGTCGCGACCTGCCTGCGTGTACGGCCCGGCGAGGACGTCATCGCCCGCCGCCGCCTGGTGCTCGCCGACGACGTCCCGGTCCGGGTCGCCGTCTCCTACTTCCGCGCCGACCTGTTCGCGGGGACCCCGATCACGGCGCCCGAGCTTCTCGGGCCCGGCCTGCACGAGGCGATCACCGCGCACGGGCACGCGTTCGGGCACGCGGAGGAGACGCTGCTGGCACGGCCGGCCACCGGGCCGGAGGCCGACCTGCTCCGCCTCGATCCCGGCGAGTGGGTCGTGCAGGTCCTCCGGGCCTCCTACTCCACCGAGGACACGCCGGTCCACGTGCTGGAGACCGTCTGCGCCGCCGCGCGCCACGTGTTCTCCGTCAGCCAGGCGGGCGGGTGCGACCTGTTCTGAGGGCCCGCGCGACGGGCCCGGATCACAGGTAGGCCGTCAGCCAGCGGTCGAGTTCCTCGAAGACCTTGGCCCGTACGGGCGCGGCGGACAGCACCAGGTCGTGCAGCCCGCTCTCCACGCGCACGCACGTGACGTGCCGGCCGAGGCGCGTCGACCAGCGGGCGATGTCGTCGGCGTTCAGGACGCCGTCGCCGTTGGAGTAGTCGCCGTTCCTGCCGCGTACCGTCGTCGTGGAGGCCATCACGAGGACCGGCACGTCGATGTCGAGTCCGGCCTTGACCTGCCGCTGGGCCTTGATGATCGCCGCGAGCCAGCCGAGCCGCACCCCGAAGCCCTCGGCGGGTTTCCAGGTCAGGTCGAAGTCCCACTCGCCGTCGTGGTCGCGGTGGATGCTGTGGACGTACGAGCGGCTGACGCCCGCGGGGACGGCCATCTTCGGGCGGCCCTTCGCCAGGGCGCGGACGACGGGGGCGAGCGTACGGCGGACCCCGGTGGGGACGTTCAGCTCCAGGAAGGGGCTGTTGAGGAACAGGCCGTCGACGAGTCCCTGGCCGCGGACGCGATCGGCCCAGAGGGCGGCGACCAGCCCGCCCGTCGAGTGGCCGTTCACCAGCAGCGTGTCGTTGTCCTCGCGGATGAGGCGGACCGCCTCGTCGATCTCGGGGAAGTAGTCGGACATGCTGTGGGCGAAGTTCGGCGTCTGGTGGTCGAGCAGCGACCGCCCGTACTTGCGCAGGTCCAGGGCGTAGAAGGAATAGCCGCGCTCGACGTAGAAGTCGGCGAGGTGCGTCTGGAAGAAGTAGTCGACGAACCCGTGGATGTAGAGCACGGCCCGCCGGCTGCCGGGGCAGGGCCGCCGGACGAGTGTGGCGACCACCTCGCCCTCGGCGTCGTCGTCCAGCGTGAGCCGGATCGCCTCATAGTCCGCCCCGAGCACATCCTGTTCCATGGCGGCACAGCGTACGGCCGTGGCCCCGGCTCGCGCCACGGCCTGACCCCTCACACGAGCCCATACCGTCACGGAATATGCTTGTTTCTGCGCCGAAGCCTTGCGAAGAGAGCACGAATGAGCAATCCTCGGTGCTGGCCGACGGAAGGAGGGCTCTTTCGCGTGCTGGCGTCAGTCCTGCGGACCCTTATGGGCGACGCCACCCCGGCCGCCGCGGAGATTCCGGGGCCGGCGCGTACGGGGAGTGCGGAACAGCACGCATGACGCCCCGTGTTTCTTCGAACTCACGAGGAGCGCCCATGCGCGAAAGAGCACGTCTCGTCGTCGCCGCCCTGAGCGCGGCACTGATCGCCTGTCTCGGCCTGGCCCTCCCGGCCGGCGCGGCGACCCTGCCCGACCCGGTCTCCTGCGGCGGCTGCTGGAAGCCCGCCTTGAACACGAGCTGGCAGTGGCAGCTGAAGACCGTCCCGTCCGCGCCGTACCTCGACGTCGCGATGTACGACATCGACGGGTTCGACGCCACCGCCGCCGACGTGTCGAACCTGCACTCGACCAAGTCCGGTCGCAAGGTGGTCTGCTACATCAGCGCCGGCACGTACGAGAACTGGCGGCCGGACGCCGGCGACTTCCCGGGCAGCGTGCTCGGCAGCGACGTCGACGGCTGGGCGGGTGAGCGCTGGCTGGACGTCCGGCAGTACACCGGCAAGCTGGGCACGATCCTCGGCAAGCGCATGGACATGTGCAAGGCGAAGGGCTTCGACGCGATCGAGTTCGACAACGTCGACGGCTACACCAACGACCCCGGCTTCTCGATCAGCGCGACCGACCAGCTGAAGTTCAACACCTGGCTGGCCAATGAGGCGCACCGGCGCGGGCTGTCCGCGGGCCTGAAGAACGACATCGACCAGCTCAAGACGCTTCAGCCCTACTTCGACTGGGCGCTGAACGAGGAGTGCTGGGCGAATGACGAGTGCACGACCGCGCAGACCGGCTACGGGTACGACAAGTACGTGGCCGCCGGCAAGGCCGTGTTCAACGTGGAGTACACCCTGAGCACGTCGCAGTTCTGCACCAAGGCCAACGCGCAGAACTTCAACTCCATGAAGAAGGACCTCGACCTCACCGCCTACCGCGTCCCCTGCCGCGGCGTCTGAGCCGCACCGTTCCCCGGCTGTACCGGCCGGCGGCGGTCCCGGACCCGGAGCCGCCGCCGGCCACCCCCGCAAGTGGAAGGTTCACCCTGTATGTCCCCGTCCATCCGCATCGCCTTCGTCGGCGCCGGCTCCGTCGAGTTCACGCAGCAGCTCCTGCGCGACATCCTCTCCTTCCCCGAGCTCGCGGACGTACGGCTCGCGCTGCACGACATCGACCCCGAGCGGCTGTCGGTCGCCGAGGCGCTCGCCCGGCGCACGGCCGAGCGGTTCGGCGCCAAGCCGGAGATCGTCGCCGAGCTCGACCGCCGGGCCGCCCTGGAGGGCAGCGACGTCGTGGTGAACATGGTCGCCGTCGGCGGCCACCGGGCCACGACGATCGACTTCGAGGTCCCGGCACGGTTCGGGCTGCGGCAGACGATCGGCGACACGCTCGGCGTCGGCGGCATCTTCCGGGCGCTGCGGACGTTCCCGCTGCTTGAGGGGCTGGCCGCCGACATGGCCGCCGTGTGCCCCGGCGCGTGGCTGCTGAACTACACCAACCCGATGGCCATGAACCTGCAGTACCTTGCCACCGTCGCGCCGCGGCTCAAGGCCGCCGGCCTCTGCCACTCCGTCTACTGGACCGTGCGCGGGCTGTCCGACATCGTCGGCGTGCCGTTCGAGGAGGTCGACTTCCACTCGGCCGGCGTCAACCACCAGGCGTGGATCCTGCGCTGGCAGCACCAGGGCCGCGACCTGTACCCGGCGCTGGACGAGGCGATCGAACGCGACCCCGAGCTGCGCCGCCGGGTCCGCGTGGACATGTACCGCCGGCTCGGCTACTACCCCACCGAGACCAGCGAGCACTCCTCCGAGTACGTCCCCTTCTACCTGCGCCATCCCGCCGAGATCGAGCGGCTGCGCATCCCGGTCGGCGACTACCTGGGGATCAGCGCCGGCAACGTCGCCGAGTACGAGTCGATCCGGGAACGCCTGGCCGCCGGGCAGGACCCGGAGCCCCGCGAGGAGGAGGACGCCACCGAGTACGCCCCGCAGGTGATCCACAGCCTCGTCACCGGGGCCCTGCGCTCGATCCAGGTCACCACCGCCAACACGGGCCTGATCACCAACCTGCCCGGGGGCGCGGGCGTCGAGGTCCCGGCGACCGTCGACCGGCTGGGGGTGCACCCGCACGCGGTCGGCGCGCTGCCGCCGCAGCTCGCCGCCCTGAACCGGAGTTTCCTCAACGTCGTCGAGCTGGTCGTCGCCGCCGCCGTCGAGGGCGACCCCCGGCACATCCGGCACGCGATGATGTCCGACCCGGCCACCACGGCCGCGCTGACCGTCGACCAGATCTGGGAGCTGTGCGACGCGATGGTGGCCGCGCACGGTGACGCCCTGCCCCCCGCCCTGCGGGCCCAGGTCTCCCCGGGGTCGCGGTGACGGCCACGGCACGCCGGTCCGGCGCGCCGGATCTCCTGGTCGTCGGCGACGCCAACCCCGACGTGCTGGTCTCGGGAGCACCGGAGACACCGCCCGCCGGGCAGGCCGAGACCCTGGTCGACAGCGGCACGCTGGCGCTCGGCGGCTCCGCGGCGATCGTCGCGCACGGTGCCGCCCGGCTCGGCCTGTCCACCGCGCTGGTCGCGATGGTCGGCCGGGACGCCGCGGGCGACTTCGTCCTCGACACGCTCTCGGCGGCGGGCGTGGACATCAGCGGGTGCACCCGGCACGACAGCCTGCCGACGGCGCTGACGGTCTGCCTGAACCGGCCGGACGGGGACCGTGCGATCCTGACCGCGCCCGGCTGCCTGCCCGCCTTCGGTCCCGAGCACGTACCGGACCTGACCGCCCGCCACGTGCACGCCGCGTCGTACTTCCTGCAGCCCCGGCTGGCGGCCGGGCTGCCCCGGCTGCTGGCCGATGCGGCGGCCGGCGGCGCGTCGACGTCCCTCGACACCAACGACGACCCGGCCGGAACGTGGCGGCTCGCGCCGGGGCTGGCGGCCGCGTGCACGTTCCTGCTGCCCAACGAGGCGGAGGCCCTCGCGCTGGCCGGCGCGCTCGGCGCGCAGGGCGCCGCCGACCCGGCCGGTGCCCTCCGGGGGCGGGGAGACGAAGTCCTCCGCGGGCGTGGAGACGGTGCCCTCGGCGAGCGGGGAGACCGCGGGCCCGGCGGGCCGGCCGGCACGCCCGGCGGAGCGGGAGACCGCGGGCCCGGCGGGCTGGACGACGCGCTCGGGATCCTCCGCGCGGCGGGCCCCGTCCCGGTCGTGAAGCGCGGCCGCCACGGCGCGGTCGCGCGGATCGGCGCGCAGGACGTCACGGCGCGCGGTCCCGAGGTCGTCCCGGTCGACACCGTCGGCGCCGGAGACGGCTTCGACGCGGGCTTCCTGGCGGGATGGCTCGACTCGGGCGACCTCCCGCAGGCGCTGGCCTGGGGCTGCGCCTGCGGGGCACTGTCCACCCGCGCCGCGGGCGGTACGGCGGCGCAGGCGGGCCGCGACGAGGCGACGGCCCTGGCCGCCCGGGTCGAGATCGGCGTGAAGCCCCTGACCACGGCGTGACGGTGGGCGAGGACGGGATGAAGCGAGCAGGGCCGTGAGCGATCGACCCCTGATCCGACCGTTCGCGAGCGGCCCTGGCCGTCCTATAGTGATCAAGTGCGTCAAGAGGAGCGTCTCGGTCTGATCCTCGACCGGCTGGCCCGGGACGGCTCCGTCTCCGTGGCCGACCTCACCGGGGAGCTGGGCGCGTCTCCCGCCTCCGTCCGCCGGGACCTGCGCGTGCTCGAAGAGCAGCAACTGCTCAAGCGCACCCATGGCGGCGCGGTCTCGGCCGAGGTCCTGTACGAGCTGCCGATCCGCTACCGCTCGGGCCGCCACCACGAGGAGAAGCTGCTCATCGCGCAGGCCGCGGCGCGGCTGGTGACCGACGCGGTGCACTCGGTCGGCCTGGGCGGCGGCACGACGACGACGGAGCTGGCCCGGATCCTCGGGGCGTCTGCCCGCCCGCTGAAGGTGGTCACGAACGCGCTGAACATCGCCGGCGAGCTGTCCGTACGCCCCGCCATCGACCTCGTCGTGACCGGCGGCAGCGTGCGCTCGGCGTCGTACGAGCTGGTCGGGCCGCTCGCCGAGCAGGCGCTGGCCGGGATCAACCTGGACATCGCCTTCATCGGCGTCGACGGCATCGAGGCGGGCCGGGGCATCAGCACCCACGACGACGTCGAGGCGCAGACCGACCGCAGCTTCCTGCGCACCGCGGACCAGGTCGTCGTGCTCGCCGACGGTTCGAAGGTCGGCAAGCGCGCCTTCTCCCGCATCGCGGGCATCGACGAGATCAGCATGCTCGTCACCGACTCCGGCGCGGACCCGGCCGAGCTGGACCGGCTCCGCGCGGCGGGCGTCGAGGTCACCCTCGTCTGACGCCGCACGCCGTGGCCTGCACGAGGCATGCACGGTCGTGGCCTACCCGCCGTGGCCCGCACGTCGTGACCCCGGCCAGGGGCTCCGGCCGGGGGCACGACGGGCCGGGGTCACTTCAGGCCGGACGAGGCGATGGAGCGGACGAAGAAGCGCTGCGCGAGGACGAACAGGACGAGCACCGGGATCTGGCTGGTGACCGTGCCGGCCATCAGCACGGGCCAGTTCGTGAAGTGCTGCCCCTGGAAGTTCTGCAGGCCGAGCTGGATCGTCATGTTCCCGGGGCTCTGCACGGCGATGAGCGGCCACAGGAAGTCGTTCCAGACGTTGAGGAACGTCAGTACCGACAGGGTGGCGAGTGTCGGGCCCATGAGCGGCAGCAGGACGCTCGCGAGCGTCCGCAGCCGTCCGGCGCCGTCGATGCGGGCCGCCTCCTCCAGCTCCTTCGGCACGGTCGTGAAGAACTGCCGCATCAGGAACACGCCGAAGGGGGTGGCGAGGTTCGGCGCGATCAGCGCGCCGAGCGTGTCGGTCAGGTGCAGGTGCTGCATCACGATGAGGGTGGGCAGCATGACGATCTGGAACGGCACCATCAGCGTGGCGAGGACCACGACGAACAGCACCCGGTTGCCGAGGAACGGGATCCGGGCGAAGGCGTAGCCGGCCAGCGAGCACAGCACGAGGTTGCCGATCACGCAGCTGACCGACACGAGCGCGCTGTTCAGCAGCCAGTGCCCGAACGGCCCCTGGTGCCAGGCGTCGAGGTAGTTCTGCCAGTGCACGCCGCTCGGCAGCCCGGGCGGGAAACGCCGTGTCTCCGCCTCGGTGGAGATCGACAGCAGCACCATCCAGATGAGCGGGGCGAGCATCACCGCCGACAGCGGGATGAGGATCAGGTGCAGGGGGCTGGGCCGGCGCCGTCGCCGCGGCGGGCGCTCCCGCTCCGTGGTGCGGGCGTGTCCCCTCGATCGTGCGAGCGCCGTGTCGGCCATCTCAGTTCCCCTCGTAGTGGGAGGCCCGGCGGCTCAGCCAGAGCTGGACCATGGTCACGGCCAGGATCACCACGAACAGCGCGCTGCCGATCGCGGCGGCGTAGCCGCCGTCGAAGTCGACGAACGCCTGCTGGTACAGGTAGTAGACGAGGACCGTGCTGGCGTGCAGCGGGCCGCCCTTCGTGGTCACGTAGACCTCGTCGAACAACTGCAGCGCGTTGATCGTCAGCCAGACGAGGAGGAAGGACGAGGCCGGGGCGAGCAGCGGAAGCTCGACCTTCCAGAAGGCCCGCACCCGGCCGCAGCCGTCCAGGGCCGCCGCCTCCATGAGCTCACGCGGGACGTTCTGCAGGGCCGAGAGATAGATGATCACCGCGAAGCCGAGCCAGCCCCAAACGGTCATCATCACGACCGCGGGCAGCGCCTCGCCCGTGCTCTGGAAGAAGCCCTGCTGCGGCAGGCCGACCTTCCCGAGGGCCGCGTTGACCAGGCCGAACTGCGGGTTGAGGAGCCAGCTGAAGATCACGCCGGTGGCGACCGTGGAGGTCACCAGCGGGACGTAGACCGCCATCCGGTAGAACGTCATGCCGCGCACCTTCTGGTTGAGCAGCACGGCGATGGGGATGGCGAGCAGCATCGTGATCGGCACGAACAGCACGCAGTAGACCAGGGTCTGCCGGGCGGCCTGCCAGAACACCGGGTCGTGCACCATCTTCTGGTAGTTCGCGGCCCCGGTCCACGTGCCCGGCGACGTCAGGTCGGTCTGCTGGAAGGACAGCAGCAGCGACCAGACGACCGGGACCAGGCCGAACACCCCGATGAGGAGCACGGCCGGCGACACGAAGGCCCACCCGGCGAGGTGGTCGGCCCGGCGCAGCCGCGGACCGGACCCGCCGGCCCGGCCGCCACGCCGGGCGGACCGGCGTTCGCCCGCGGCCCGGTCGGCCGCCACGACCGCCATTACGCGCCCGCCATGATGCTGTTCACCTGGTCGCGTGCCTGGTCCAGCGCGGCCTGGGGCTGCGCCTTACCGAGCAGCACCGCCTGCACCGCCAGGCCGAGCGCCTGGGAGATCTTGGAGTACTCGGGGATGTTCGGCCGCGACTTCGTGGCGTTCTTCGCCAGGTTGTCGACGAAGACCTTGTCGCCGGGGTACTTCTTCAGGAACTGCTGGTAGGCCGGCAGTTGCGTCTCCGACTGCCGCAGGGGTAGGTCGCCGGTGGCGATGGAGAAGCGCACGTGGACCTCCGGGGAGGTCAGCCACTGCAGGAAGGCCCAGGCGGTCGCGCGGTCGGACTTGTTGAACATCATGTAGACGTCCGGGCCCGCGATCGTCGCGTGGGTGACCTTGCCGGGCAGGATCTGGACGCCGTACGACACGTCCTTGGTGATGGAGCCCAGGTCCCAGGGCCCCGTCCACAGCATCCCGATCTTCCCGGAGTTGAAGAGGTTGAGGTACTGCTGGTCGCCGCCGTCGAGGTAGACGGAGTGGTCCGTCACGGACATGTCGTGCAGGAGTTGCATGGCGGACAGGCCGGCCGGGGAGTCGAAGGCGGCCTTCTTGCCGTCCGGGGTGAGCAGGTCACCGCCCGCCTGCCACAGCAGCGCGAGGAACCGCCAGACGGTGTCCTCGGTGCCGTCGTTGACGTAGGCCCAGCCGTACTGCTTCTTTCCGGCGTCGGTCAGCTTGCGCGCGGCGTTCTGGAAGTCGGTCCAGGTCCAGGAGGCCGTCGGGTAGGACAGGCCTGCCGCGTCGAACAGCTTCTTGTTGTAGACGAGCGCCAGGTTGTCCACGAGCGCGGGAACGCCGTAGATCTTGCCGTCCGGGGTGGTGGCGGCCTGCCGGGCGGCCGGGAAGAAGTCGTCCCACTTGAAATCGGGCGCGCCCTTGACCAGCGACGTGAGGTCCTGGGTCTGGGGCCGCTTGGCCAGGGTCGTGATCGACGAGCCGAACTCATACGCGACCCCCGGCGTCTTGCCGGACACGAACGCGCCGAGCGTCTTCTTCAGGGCGTCGTCGTTGCTGCCGGCGAAGGTGACGTTCACCTTCTGGTTCGGGTGGGCCTGGTTCCACTCCTGGCCGAGCGCGGCGATCTCCTTCGCCTCCGGCCCGGTGTAGCCGTGCCAGAAGATCGTCGCGCCGTGGGAGGAGCCGGATCCTCCTCCTCCGGAGCAGGCCGCCACGGCCCCGAGAGCGAGCGTGGCGGCCATGGCCATGAGTCGCGTACCGGCCGTACGGCCGAGCAGATGTGATCTTGCGCGCGTCATAGATAACTCCCTGGGCGGGCCGCCCGCGCATCGCTTCAGTCAGGTTCGGTGCTCGTTTGCGAGCAATGCCAGGGACTTTAGATCAGAATCAATCACGTGTACAAGGCGTTCTGCGAACAACACGGTCACATTGCCGCAACCGATCAGCGGTCGATCATCGGCGGTCGCGCCCCGCCGAGACCGGCCCAGGGGCGGCCTCCTCCGGCGCGGCGAGAGGCGAACACCCGGGCGACGGCGGTACGCGGGACCAACCGTTTCCGCCGATAACGAGTTGACGTTAGCGGTGGATAATCACTGATATGGTGATTTCGTTAACACCGGAAACGGCGCGTCCGGCACGGAGAGACCGGCCGGAGCACGACCCCGGATCGCCATCGCTCACAGAGGTGCTCGTGATCGTCATCACCGCCCCCACCGGCCAGATCGGCCACCAGGTCCTCGACGCGCTGCTCAACGGCGGCCGGCCCGTCCGGGTGATCGCTCGCGATCCCGGCCGGCTCGCCCCGCGCACCCGTGACCGCGCCGAGGTCGTCCAGGGCTCCCACAGCGACCCCGGGGTCCTCGCCGAAGCGTTCAAGGACGCCGGCAGCGTCCTGTGGCTCGTCCCCCCGGACCCGGGCGCCGACGACATCCAGGAGCACTACCTCGGTTTCACCCGCCCGGCCTGCGACGCCATCAAGGCTCAGGGCGTCGAGCGTGTCGTGGGAGTCACCAGCCTGGGCCGCGGCTACGGCCGGCACGCCGGGCTCCTGTCGCCCGCGTTCGCGATGGACGACATGATCGAGAGCACCGGGGTCGGCTACCGCGCCCTGGCCATGCCGTTCTTCATGGAGAACCTCCTCAACCAGGTCGATGCGATCAGGAAGCAAGGGATGTTCTTCATGCCGAACCAGGCGGACCGCCCGCTGGCGGCCGTCGCCACCCGCGACATCGCCGCGACCGCGGCCCGCCTCCTGGCCGACGACTCCTGGTCCGGGCAGGGCACCGTCCCGGTGATCGGCCCCGACTCGCTGTCCCCCGACGCCATGGCCCAGGTCCTGACCGAGGTCCTGGAACGCCCGGTCCGCTTCCAGCAGGTCGACCACGAGGCGTACAAGGCGACGATGACGGGGTACGGGATGAGCGACGCCTGGGCGCAGGGTCTGGTCGACATGGCCAGCGCCCAGAGCGACGGCATCTACGACGCCGAACAGCGGGCCGTGACCTCACCCGCCCCGACCGGCTTCCGTCAGTGGTGCGCGGAGGTGCTCAAGCCCGCCGTCCTGGCCTGACCGCCCGTCGTCCCGGCCTCGTAGGCCGCAGCCGGCCTGATCGGTCGCAGCCGGCCGTCCCGGCCGCCGCCCTCGTCTACTCGCCGCCCTCTAGGTCGCCTTCCAGGTCGAGGTACGTCCGGCGCAGCCGGTCCAGCGTCGCCGGGTCGGGCTCGGCCCACAGGTTGCGGTCCGCGGCCTCCAGGAGGCGTTCGGTGATGCCGCGCAGCGCCCAGGGGTTGGACTGCTCCATGAACGCGCGGTTCTCCGCGTCGAAGACGTACTCCTGGGCGAGCGTCTCGTACATCCAGTCGTCCACCACCCCGGCCGTCGCGTCGTACCCGAACAGGTAGTCGACGGTGGCGGCGAGCTCGAACGCGCCCTTGTAGCCGTGCCGGCGCATCGCGGCGATCCAGCGCGGGTTCACGACGCGGGCGCGGAACACCCGGTGGGTCTCCTCGCCGAGCGTCCGCGTCTTCACCTGGTCCGGCAGCGCGGAGTCGCCGACGTACGCTGCCGGGTTCTTCCCGGTCAGCGACCGGACCATGGCGACCATGCCGCCGTGGTACTGGAAGTAGTCGTCGGAGTCCATGATGTCGTGCTCGCGGGTGTCCTGGTTCTTGGCCGCGACCGAGATCCGGCGGAACGCCGCCTCCATGTCGCCGCGCGCCTCCCGCCCGTCCAGGCCCCGCCCGTACGCGTAGCCGCCCCACACGGCGTACACCTCGGCGAGGTCCCGGTCGTCCCGCCAGTTGCGGGCGTCGATCAGCGGCAGCAGGCCCGCGCCGTACGCCCCCGGCTTGGAGCCGAAGATGCGGCTGGTCGCGCGCCGCCAGTCGCCGTGCAGGGCCACGTCCTCCAGCGCGTGCGCGCGGACGTGGTTGTCGGCCTCGTCCAGCTCCGCGACCGCGCTGATCGCGTCGTCCATCAGCGCGATGACGTGTGGGAACGCGTCCCGGAAGAACCCGGAGATGCGCAGCGTGACGTCGACGCGCGGCCGGCCCAGCTCCTCGCGCGAGATGACCTCGAACCCGGTGACGCGGCGGGACGCCTCGTCCCAGACCGGGCGGACGCCGATCAGCGCGAGCACCTCGGCGATGTCGTCGCCCTGCGTGCGCATCGCGGAGGTGCCCCACACCGTGAGGCCGACGCTGCGCGGGTACTCCCCGGTGTCCTCCAGGTGCCGCCGGATCAGCGACTCGGCGAGCGAGACGCCGACGTCCCACGACGTACGGGACGGGATGGCCTTCGGGTCGACGGAGTAGAAGTTGCGGCCGGTCGGCAGTACGTTGACCAGCCCGCGCGTCGGCGACCCGGACGGCCCGGCGGGGACGTATCCCCCGTCGAGCGCGTGCAGGACCGCCTCGATCTCCCCGGACGTCGCGTCCAGCCGCGGCACGACCTCCCGCGCGCCGAACTCCAGCAGCGCCACGACCTCGGGCACCTCGCGGCCGAGCACCTCGGCGCACACCGCCGCCGCCCGGGAGGCGTCCCAGCCGAGCGTCTCCATGCCGACCACGAGCCTGCGCGCGGCCGCCTCCAGCAGGTCGACCACGTCCGACGCGGTACGGGCCGGGCCGTCGACGATCTCGGTCAGCGCCGTGGCCTCCACCCGCGCGCCCGGCACGGCGAGCAGCTCGCGCTCGTCCAGGCCGTGGGCCGCCGCGATCGCCGCCCGCAGTCCCGGCAGCGCCCCGGCCCGGCCCGCCCACACCTGCGCGGCGCGCAGCACGGCGAGCACGAGGTTCACGCGCTGCCCGTCCTCGGGGGCCTGCCCGAGGATGTGCAGGCCGTCGCGGATCTGCACGTCCTTGATCTCGCAGAGGTACCCGTCGATGTGCAGGACGAAGTCGTCGAAGTCGGCCTCGCCCGGCTCGTCGATGACGTGCAGGTCGTGGTGGAGCTGGGCGGCCTGCACGAGCGTCCAGATCTGGGCGCGCACGGTCGGCAGCTTCGCCGGGTCGAGCGCCTGCACGGTGGCGTACTCGTCCAGGAGCTGTTCCAGCTTGGCCAGGTCGCCGTACGTGTCCGCGCGCGCCATCGGCGGTACGAGGTGGTCGACGATGACGGCGTGGCCGCGCCGTTTGGCCTGCGTGCCCTCGCCCGGGTCGTTGACGATGAACGGGTAGACGAGCGGCAGGTCGCCGAGCACCGCGTCCGGGGCGCACTCGGCGGAGAGGCCGAGGCCCTTGCCGGGCAGCCACTCGAGCGTGCCGTGCTTGCCGAGGTGGACCACGGCGTCCGCGCCGAACACCTCGTCCAGCCAGCGGTACGCCGCCAGGTAGTGGTGGGAGGGCGGCAGGTCGGGGTCGTGGTAGATCGCCACCGGGTTCTCGCCGAACCCGCGCGGCGGCTGGATCATCAGCACGACGTTGCCGAACCGCAGCGACGCGAGGACGACGTCGTCGCCGTCCGTGTACAGCTCGCCCGGCGGCTCACCCCAGTGCTCCCGCATCCGCTCGCGCAGCGGCTCCGGCAGCGCGGTGAACCACCCCTCGTAGTCCTTCAGCGCGCCCCGGGCCGGCGCGGCGCGCAACTGCTCCTCGGTCAGCCACTCGACGTCGTGCCCGCCGGCGGCGATCAGCGCGTGGATGAGCTCATCCCCGTCCTCGGGGTACTCGCCGACGTCGTAGCCCGCCGCGCGCAGCGCGGCGAGCAGGCGCACCGCCGAGGCGGGCGTGTCCAGCCCGACGGCGTTCCCGACGCGGGAGTGCTTCGTCGGATACGACGACAGCACGATCGCGAGCCTGCGCTCGCCGGCCGGCGTGTGCCGGAGCCGGGCCTGGCGGACGGCGATGCCGGCGACCCGCGCGGCACGCTCCGGGTCGGCGGCGTACACGGGGATGCCGTCCGGCCCGTCCTCCTTGAACGAGAACGGCACCGAGATCAGCCGGCCGTCGAACTCGGGGATCGCGACCTGCATCGCGGCGTCCATCGGCGACAGCGCGGCGTCCGACGCCTCCCAGGTCGCGCGGGACGTCGTCAGGCACAGCCCCTGGACGACGGGCACGTCCAGCGCGGCGAGCGCCCCGGCGTCCCACGCGTCCTCGTCCCCGCCCGCGGAGGCGTCCGCGGCCACCGCTCCCCCGGCGGCGAGGACCGTCACGATCAGCGAGTCCGCCTGTCCGAGCAGCTCCAGCAGCCCTTCGTCGGCGGAGCGCAGCGAGCCGCAGAAGACCGGCAGCGCGTTCGCGCCATGCTCCTCGATCCGCTCGCACAGGGTGTCCACGAACGCCGTGTTGCCGGACAGCTCGTGCGCCCGGTAGAACACGACGCCGACGGTGGGCCGGCCGTCCCGCGGCTCGCCACCCGTACGGTGCACGCCGTACGCGGGCATCTCCCGTGGCGCCTCGAAGCCCTCCCCGGTGAGCAGCAGGGTGTCGGACAGGAAGCGGGCGAGCTCCCGCAGGTTGTCCACGCCGCCCTCACGGAGGTACGCCAGCGCCTCGGCGGCGACGCCCGCGGGCACCGTCGACAGCGCCATCAGCTCCGCGTCCGGGGCGGCCTCCCCGCCGAGCGCGATGAGAGGGACGTCCCTGCGGCGAAGCTCCTCGATCCCCTCCCGCCAGGTCTTGAGCCCGCCGAGCAGCCGGACGACCACGGCGTCGACCCCCGCGCACAGCGCGTCCAGGTCGGCGACGTCCAGGCGGGACGGGTTGCCCGTGACATAACCGGCGTCCGCGGAGCGCGCGGACAGGAGTTCGGTGTCGGCGGTGGAGAGCAGCAGGACACGCACGTGTCGTTCCTTCCCTCGGGGGTCCTCGCCCCGGCTCGGGTGAAAGGTCGGCGACGGCGGGAAGTCTCCTGACTCCCAGGTCACCGCTCCCCCGCGGCCTTCCAGCTCATCGCCGTGGCCGTACGTGCGGGCTCGCTACCTGGTCACAGTTGCGGGACAGCCCCGGATTCACACCGGGTTCCTTCCCTCGCCGTCGCGCGCTCAGTCTACGAGCGCGACCCCGCCGGCGCACCGTCGTGTTGTACGCCGGCCGGCACGTACGGGCCGGAGACCCGCTCGGGGGCCCGGCGGTCCAGGGCGCCGGAGACGAGGGCCACCGCCAGGCCGGCCGCGCCGATGAGCGCGGCGATCCAGGTCGTCGATGCGTAGCCCAGACCGGCGTCGATGGCCAGGCCGCCGAGGAACGGCCCGACCGTGTTGCCGAGATTGAACGCCGCGATGTTGGCCGCGGACGCCATCGTCGGCGCGCCCGCGGCCTTGTCCAGCACCCGGGTCTGCAGCGGGGCGATCGTGGCGCTGCCGGCCACGCCGAGCAGGAGCATCACGACGACCACCGCGACCTTGCCGTGCACGACGAAGAAGAAGAGGGCCGACACGGCGATGACGGCGGCGAGGATCGCGTACAGGCTGGGCATGAGGGCACGGTCGGCGAGCCTGCCGCCCACCGCGTTGCCGGCCACCATGCCGACACCGAACAGCACCATCAGGATCGGCACCGCCCCCGAGGAGAACCCGGTGACGCGGGTGGCGATCGGCGCGACATAGGTGATGACGGTGAACACCGGAGCCCAGCCGAGGGCCGTCATGGCGAGCGCGAGCCAGACCTGGCCGTGCCGGAAGACCGAGAGTTCGCCGCGCAGACCGGTGCCGGTGGACGGCCGTGGCTGCGCCGGGACGAGCGTGGCGATGCCCGCGAGAGCGACCAGGCCGATCGCGGCGACCACCCAGAACGTCGACCGCCAGCCGAGCGCCTGGCCCAGCGCGGTGCCGCCCGGGACGCCGAGGACGTTCGCCACGGTCAGGCCGGTGAACATCATCGCGATCGCCCCGGCCCGCTTCTCGGGCCGTACGAGGTCGGCGGCGACGACGGAGCCGATGCCGAAGTAGGCGCCGTGGGCGAACGCGGTCACCAGCCGGGCGACCATGAGCACGCCGTACGCGGGCGCGAGCGCGCAGAGCAGGTTGCCGACGGTGAACAGCGCCATCAGCGACACCAGCATGGTCTTGCGGGACATCCTCGACCCGAGTGCGGTCAGCAGCGGCGCCCCGACGACGACTCCGAACGCGTACCCGGACACCAGGAGCCCGGCGGTGGGGATGGAGACGTGCAGGTCGGAGGACAGGTCGGGGAGCAGGCCGCTGATGACGAACTCGGTGGTTCCGATGCCGAAGCCGCCGATCGCCAGGGCGAGCAGCGCGATGGGCATGAGATCTCCTCCGCATACACTGGGGAGCGTGAGCAATAGCCCGCGTAGGCATTAGTTGCACACTCCTGATACTTGCAGACGCCGACTATCTCACCACGCAATCGGTGAGCTGCCAAACGGAAAGAGGGGTGACCCATGCCACTGCCCGATGACGCGGCCGAGGCCCGCGCCCAGGGCTGGCGCACCCTCGCCGCCCTGCACGCCCGGATCGAGGACAGGGTCGAGCGGGCCCTGCAGGCCGAGCACGATCTGAGCGTGAACGAGTACTGCACCCTCCACCTGCTGTCCCGGCAGGAGGACTGGCACATGCGGATGCAGCAGCTCGCCAACGCCATGGTCCTGAGCCAGAGCGCCACGACCCGGCTCGTCACCCGTCTGGAGAAGCGCGGGCTGCTCCGCCGCTACCTATGCGAGGACGACCGGCGCGGCATCTACACCGAGGTCACCGAGGAGGGCGGGGAGCTCCTCGCCAAGGCCACCCCCACCCACAACGCGGCCCTGGAGGCGGCCCTCGCCGACGCCGCCGCACTCCCCGAGCTGGCCCCCCTGGTCCGGGCCCTGGAGACCCTCCCCGACCTCACCCCGAAGGACTGACCGCCCACCGAGCCGTCCGGAGATCCCTCGTCACGGCCGCCAGGACCGGCCGTCCGGATCCCATGCCGCGCCCGCGACCTCGCCGGCCAGCAGCGGATCGGCGAACGCGACGACCCCGGCCACCACCTCGGCGAAGTCCTCCGGGTAGGCGTCACCGTCCGGTCCCAGGCCGATTCGCCACTCGTGGTAGGTGCGCCTGCGGAGGTCGACAAGCGACGTGATCCGCTCGGACAGCGGCCCCGGTTTCAATCCCCGGTGGTCCGCCGTCCTGGCCACCGCCGCGAACAGTCCTTCACCGGTGAAGGCGTTGCCCGCGATGAGCCGCCAGATGTCGGCGTAGTCACGGACCCGTGTATTGGCGTCGGCTCTTTCGAGCGCCGTGAGGATCTTCTCTGCGAGGACCGTCTCGATCGGATAGGCGAGCAACGTGAATCCGGAGTCTTCGAGCTGTTGCGGGAAGTCGATGCGCCGCACTCCTGGCACGATCGGGTCTCCAGAGCTGACATCGATCTGAATGCTGCTTCGGAAACGTGCGACTCGGGCGGGGATGATGACCCGCGTCCCCCCGTAGGGACCATCCTCCCGGATCGCCCGGCTCCGAAGCTGGCCGACCAGGAACTCGACACCGTCGTCGATCGCCATGCCGGCGACACGGCCATCACTGCCACGGCATCGTCTCCCGCGACCGATATACCGATGCCGGACAGATCCGCGTCGCGGGTCGTACGGCGTGCGTCATAGGCGCTCAGCAGCATGCCGCCCTTGAGTGCGAACCGCTCGGACACGTCCGAGCGGCTCAGTCGATACAGGAAGCGTTCGAGGACGAATAAGGTCAGTAGTTCGTCCGTCGGGCGGCCTTCCCTCCGCGCCTTGTTACGCAGGTCGTTGTACGCACGGCCGGCGGGTGTGTCCCGTCGCGGATTCGGAGACATCAGGAGAGCACCACTTCTATCGCTTGGAGCACCGAGCCCCCCACTCCGAGGGTCCGGGCGAGATCCACCAATTCGCCGGGGCGTGCCGCAACGCTCTCCAATGAACTCCGGAGCGCGCGCAACGCGAAGACGTCCCCAACGAGGTGCCGAAGTCGCATGGCGTCGACGACACTCCTGGCGGCACTATATATCCGGACCCACTCAGAGGGCGCTGCCTCATACATTTCAACGCCTATCCCGAAAGAATCAGGATTGAATCGGTGAACCTTCAGTGGCGGGAAATCCATCCTAGGAGGTGTAGTTCCCCTAGGAACTGCTATGTGCACCTTCGCCGGGATTTGGTCAATTAGGCCGTGCAACGCCAACGCCGTTTCGAGGCAGACGACGGCCAATGGCGCTCGCAGTGCCACCGCGATCAGGTCGACCTGCCCCTCAGGCGCCGCAGCCTTCCGGAAGACGCCTCTGCTCAGTTCGTGGACCACACCTTCGTCGCGCAGGCGGTACAGATCGTGCGGCGCCATACCGATCTCCCGCGCCGTTCGGGTCAGGAAGGTCGCGGGCAGGCGCTCCAGGCGAGCGAGAGACGCAGACGAGGTGGTGGCCATGTATCAAAGTATTACCAGCTCGGTCCGAGCTGGTAATACTTTGATACATGGCCGGTCGCGGGAAGGCGGGCTAGCGTGGGGGTGTGGGCGGGTTCGGTTCGGTCGGTCAGAGCGTTCGGGTGCGGCCGTCGGCGCGGCTCGCGGCGGCGGTGGCGCGCTGCGTGGGGTACCGCTACGAGGGCTTCCCGGCGGGCACGCACCTGGGGCTGCCGTCCCGGCATCTGACCGTGGTCCTCAGCCTGGGCGACCCGACCCGTACGAGCGGGCCGTACGGTTCGGCCGCCCTGACGGCGCTGGCCGGGGGGCTGCACACCCGGCCGGTGCACATCGCGCATGACGGTGACCTGGCCGGCGTTCAGCTCGACCTGACGCCGGAGGGGGCCCGGGCGCTGTTCGGGCTGCCCGCCGCCGAGCTGAGCTCGGCCGTCCTGCCCCTCGGCGACCTGATCGGCTCCCGTGCCGGAGAACTCGCCGAGCGGCTGGCGGAGGCCCCGGCCTGGCCGGCACGGTTCGCCGTCGTCGAGGACGTGCTGTCGCGGGGCATGGGCCGGCCGCCCGGCCCGCCGCCGGAGGCCGGGTACGCCTGGCGGCGGCTCGCCGAGACGGATGGCGCCGTACGGATCGGCGACCTGGCGCGCGAGGTGGGGTGGAGCCGGCGGCATCTGAGCGAGCGGTTCGCGGCGGAGTACGGGCTGCGGCCGAAGGAGGCGGCGCGGGTCATGCGGTTCGAGCGGTCCAAGCGGCTGCTCAAGGAGCCCGGCCGGCCGTCGCTGGCGGCCGTGGCGGCGGCGTGCGGCTACTACGACCAGGCCCACCTGGCCCGCGAGTGGAACGACCTCGCCGGGTGCCCCCCGTCCGCGTGGCTGGCCGGCGAGGAGCTCCCTTTCGTCCAAGACGGCGAGGACGCCACCGGACGACGATGAGGCCATGAACGAGATCAGAGTCTGGCCCGCCCTCCGTTACAAGGACGCCCACGCCGCCATCCGCTTCCTCGTCGACGCCTTCGGGTTCGAGGAGGTCACGGTGCATGAGGACGACGGCCGGGTGGCGCACGCCGAGCTGCGCGCGCCCGGAGGCGGCGGCGTCATGCTGGGATCCGCCGAGCGGCCCGACAGCGCGATCGCGGGCCTGCCACCGGGCACCGGGGCGGTGTACGTCGTCACCGGCGCGCCCGACGCGGTGTACGAGCGGGCCGTGGCGGCGGGCGCGACCGTCGTCCAGGGGATCACCGACGAGGACTACGGTTCGCGCGGGTTCACCGTACGGGACCCCGAAGGCGTGTTCTGGAGCTTCGGCACCTACGCCGGCGCCGGGTCCTGAACCGGTGCCAGGACCGGGCAGCCGAGCCGGTCCTCGGCGTGCACCGGTGGCGGGGCGCCCTGCGCGACCGCGATGCGCAGCGGCCAGAACGGCTCGCGGGGCGCCTCCGCCGCCAGCCGCGTCAGGAACGCCGACGTCGAGAGCAGGACGCTCGCCCGGTGACGGCGCACCCGCTCGGCGACCGCCGTGATCGACCGCCGGCCGGAGTCCAGCACCGCGCTGGCCCCGGAGTACAGCGGCAGGAAGACGGTGTTGCGCAGCCCTACCGGGTCGTGGGTCTTGGGAACGGAGAACAGCACGTCGTTCTCCCGGAGCCCGAACGGCTCCATCGCCAGGAACGACACCTCCGGGTCACCGTGCGCGTAGACCTCACTGAACTGCGCGAAGGCCGGCGTCCCCGGATGCACGGGGTGCGCGGGCGGCGCGGTCGCCCGCGCCATGCCGGTGACGAGTTCGCCGGGGGTGATGACGTTCGCGTGCCGGCCGGGCGCGCAGACCGCGACCTCGCCGGGCGGAAGCATGGACGCCTCGGGGTCGGCGATCAGCGCGAGCGCCCCGACGCGTACGGTGCCGAGGAACGCCCACACGAACTCCATCGTCCCCGGCAGCGCGATGACCACCCGGTCACCGGGCCGTACGCCGCACGCCCGAAGGAACCCCGCCGCGCGCCCGGCCCCCCGGTGCACCTCCCCGTGGGTGAAGACGTCGTCACCGCACAGGAACGCCGCCCGGTCCCGCCAGCCGAACGCGAGCGTCCACCGGCTCAGCGACTCGGCCAGATTCGCGTCTGGCGACGGGTCGGGCATGCGTGCTCCCTCGTCGATCGATGACCCCTTTGGGAGATTAGGCCGATCCACCGTGCTGGGACAGACCCGGAGCGTGATCAAATGGCCATGAAGGAGGCCATCTGTGGACAACCTGCGCGTCGCGCTGATCGGGTATGGAACCGGAGGCGCGGTCTTTCACGCCCCGCTCATCTCCGCCGCTCCCGGCCTGGATTTGGCCGCCGTCGTGACCCGCGACCCGGCGCGGCGGGCCGCCGTCCGTGACCGGTACCCCGGCACCGCCCTGCTCGACGCGCCCGGCGACGTCTGGTCCGGCGGATACGACCTGGTCGTCGTCACGACGCCGAACCGCACGCACGCGCCCCTCGCCCGCGCGGCGCTCGACGCGGGCCTGCCCGTCGTCGTCGACAAGCCGGTCGCGGTGACCGCCGCCGAGGCCCGGTCGCTGGCCGGCGGCCCCCTCGTCGTGCCGTTCCACAACCGCCGCTGGGACGGGGACTTCCGGACGGCCGCCCGGCTCATCGGCGAGGGAACTCTCGGGCGGGTACTGCGGTTCGAGTCACGGTTCACGCGCTGGCGCCCGCAGATCAAGCCGGGCTGGAAGGAGACGGCCGACCCGGCCGCCGCCGGCGGCGTCCTGTACGACCTGGGCGCGCACCTGATCGACCAGGCGATCACACTGTTCGGCCCGCCCGTGGCCGTCCACGCCGAGCTGGACGTACGACGGCCCGGCGCCGAGGCCGTCGACGACGCGTTCGCCGCCCTGACCCACGCGAACGGCGTCCGGTCCCACCTATGGATGAGCGCGATCAGCGCGGACCTCGGCCCGCGCTTCCGGGTGCTCGGCGACCGCGCCGCGTACGTCACGTACGGGCTGGACGGGCAGGAGGACGAGCTCCGCGCGGGCCGTACCCCGCAGGACACGGGCTTCGGCGTGACGCCGCCCGAGGCGTACGGCGGAGTCGGCACTCCCGGCGACACCCGCCCGGAACCGACCGACCAGGGCCGCTACCAGGACTTCTACCCGGCCGTCGCGGCAGCGGTCCGCGGCGAGGGCCCGCCCCCGGTCACGCTGGAGGACGCGATCGCCGGCCTGGAGGTCATCGAGACCGCGACGCGGAGCTCCCGTTAGCCCGTCCGCCGGGCGATGACGTGGAGCAGGGCGGCCACGCCGCGGTACGGGTCGGTACGCCCGGCGCGTTCCTCGCAGGACAGCAGCGCGTCGAGTCGCTCGGGCCCGGGAACGGGCGCGTCGTCGGCGGCGGTGTCGGTGAACACGCGCACGCCGTACCAGGCGACCCGGGTCAGGCCCCGCTCGGTGAGCGCCGCGGTCAGGTCGGCGAGCCGGTCGGCGCGGGCGTCGACGCCGATCCGGTTGCGGTAGCCGGTGCCGCCGAAGGCGCCGGCGGCGGCCGCCCAGTCGCCGCGCAGTCCCGGCCGCATGGCGAGGGCGTCGCCGTTCCGCACGAGGAGGGACACGAGCCCGCCCGGCGCGGTGACCGCCGCGACCGCGTCGAGGACCGGGCCGGGATCGGCGAAGTACATGAGGACGCCGTGGCACAGCACCGCGTCGTACCGGGACGGCGCGAGCAGGGCCGCCGCCTCGGCCGCGTCGCCCTCGACGAGGCGGACCCGCTCCCGTACCTCCGGTCGCTCGGCCGCGAGCGCCGCCCACAGGTCCGCGAGCAGCGCGGGCGAGGCGTCCAGCCCCGTCACCCGGTGGCCCCGGCGGGTGAGCGCCAGCACCTGGGTGCCCTGGCCGCAGCCGATGTCCAGGACGTCCAGAACGCCGCCCGGCCCGGCGTCCGGAAGGTGGCCGGCGAGCTGCCGGGTCACGAGCTCCTGGCGGACGACCTGCCGCAGCGTCCCGAGCCGCGACCGCCAGCGGTCCTCGCCGGGTGTGAAGCCGGTCATACGCTTTCCTCCGCCGGAGGAGTCACCGGAGGCGCCGCGCTCATCGACGGGCCGCCCCGCTCGCTCATGGTGTGGCCCCCGCGGGCGGGACGACGGGCAGGGCCGCCGGTGGGCCGTCCTCGATGAGACGCCACAGGGCGCCGGTGTCGAGGTGCTGTTCGACCAGGTCGCCGAGGGCGTCGAGCTGGGCCTCCCGCAGCGCCGCGAAGTCGGTGTCCGGGGCGGGGGTGAAGTCGCGTCCCGCGAGCCGGGCGACCTCGGTGAGGAACGCGCGGCGGAAGCCGTCGTTCTCCAGCGCGCCGTGCCAGGTCGTGCCCCAGACCGCCCCCTCACGGCACCCGTCGAGGAACGGCTCCCCGCCCTCCACGGCTGCGACGCCGTGGTGGATCTCGTACGCGCGGACCGGCTCGCCGTAGCCCGTGCCGCTCGGCCGACCCAGGATCTTCTCCGGCCCGAACTCGACGCGGACCGGCAGCAGCCCGAGACCCGGCACCGGCCCCGCCATCGACTCGATGTCGTCGAGGATCTCGCGGGCCAGCATCTGGTAGCCGCCGCAGACGCCGAGCACCGGCCGGCCCGCCCGCGCGCGGCGTACGACCTCGGCGGCCAGTCCCCGCTCGTGCAGCCAGGCCAGGTCGGAGACGGTGGCCCGGGAGCCGGGCAGCACGACCAGGTCCGCGTCGGCCAGCTCGCCGGGCGTGGTCGCGAACCGTACGCTCACGCCGGGTTCGGCGGCCAGCGCGTCGAGGTCGGTGAAGTTGGAGATCCGGGGCAGCCGGGCGACCGCGACCCGCAGCGTCTCCGCCCCGGCCGCGGGCCGCGTCTCGGGCCGCGCGTCGAGGGCGAGAGAGTCCTCCACGTCCAGCCAGAGCCCGCCGAGCCAGGGCAGCACGCCGTACACCGGCCGCCCGGTCAGCGCGGTGATCCGCGCCAGCCCCGGGGCCAGCAGCTCCGGCGCGCCCCGGAACTTGTTGATGACGAACCCGGCGATGAGCCGCTGGTCCGCCGGCTCCAGCAGGCCCACCGTCCCGTACAGCGCGGCGAACACCCCGCCCCGGTCGATGTCACCGACGACGATCACCGGCATGCCGGGCCCGTCCGGACCGGCGGCGGCGCGCGCCAAGCCCATGTTGGCCAGGTCACCGGCGCGCAGGTTGATCTCGGCGGGGCTGCCCGCGCCCTCGCAGATGACGACGTCGTACTGGGCGCGCAGTTCGGCGAGGCTGCCGAGGACGACCTCGCGCAGCCGCTCCTTGTGCGCGCCGTACCCCATCGCGTCGACCTCGGCGACCGGGTGGCCGAGCACGACGACCTGGCTGCGCCGGTCGCTGCCGGGCTTGAGGAGAACCGGGTTCATGTGCGCGGTCGGCTCGATCCGCGCGGCGGCGGCCTGCATCGCCTGCGCCCGCCCGATCTCCGCGCCGTCGGCGGTGACCATCGAGTTGAGCGACATGTTCTGCGCCTTGAACGGCGCGACCTTCACGCCCTGGCGGGCGAGCCACCGGCAGATCCCCGCCGTGAGGATGCTCTTGCCCGCATCCGAGGTCGTACCGGCGACCAGCAGCATCCCGTTGCGCGTGTCCACGGACGCCGAAGGTAGCAGCCGCGCGCCCACCCCGATCGATCAGGAAGGGGAACATCGGTAAGGACGCGTCGCGTGGGTCGCCCCGTTCAGCGGCGCCGGCTCCGCGACCAGGCCCTGACGGCGGCGCGGACACCGATCGTGACGGCGGCCGCGGCCACCGTGACCGCGCGGGACAGGCGGACGGCCCGCCGGATGTCCCCCGGCTCCGCGGCGCGGCCGTCACCGAGCTCCGGCCGGTCCTCGACGCGGTTGCCGTACACGTTGACGCCGCCGAGCCGGACGCCGAGGGCCCCGGCGAACGCCGCCTCGCACCGCCCGGCGTTCGGGCTGGGATGCGCCGCGCCGTCACGGCGGAGGATCGCGTACGCGGTGCGTGGCGAGCCGCCGGCGACCGGCGCGCAGGCGACCGTGAGCAGCCCGGTCAGCCGGGCGGGCGCCCAGTTCGCCGCGTCGTCCAGCCGGGCGGCGACCCGCCCGAACCTGAGGTACCGGGGGCTGCGGTGCCCCACCATCGCGTCCAGCGTGTTGACCGCCCGGTACGCGAGCAGCCCCGGCACGCCGAGGACGGCGCCCCAGAAGAGGGGCGCCACGGCCGCGTCGGAGGTGTTCTCCGCGACCGACTCGACCGTGGCCCGCGCGAGCTCCTTGGCGTCGAGCGCGCTCGGGTCCCGCCCGCACAGGTGCGGCAGCCGCCGTCGCGCCGCCTCCAGGTCCCCGGCCTCGAGCGCGGCCGCCATGGCCAGCCCCTCGCGGCCGAGGGACGTCCCGCCGAGCACCGCCCACGTCGCGGCGGCGGTGAGCGCCGTCCGCGTGGCCGTACGACGGCCGGTGGCGTCCACGAGCAGACCGGCACCGGCCGCCCCGGCCACGCACACGGCCGTGAACACCGCGCCGCGCGCCACCGAGTCCCGATACAGACGTCGCTCCAGCGCGCCCGCCGCTCGCCCGAACGCCGCCACCGGATGCCCTCGCCGCGGATCCCCGGCCAGCGCGTCCAGCACCAGCCCGGCCCACAGCCCCTTCTCCGTCGTCACAGGGGAAGACGATAGAACCGCCCGATCACCGCAGCCCCCCTGGCCCACCCGCCGCGCGCAGCCTCCACCGAGACGAAGCCCCTTCGTCAGCCCGTCCCTGTCTCATCCCCACCGACCACACCGACCTCAACACAGTCGCTGCCCTGCTGGGTGCCGCTGTAGCTGCTTCTCCGGTACGGCTCGATCAGGTCGATCATCGATACAGCTCCATCTTGGTACGTATCAGGTCTTTCGACTGAGTGTCGTTGAGGGCCTTAAGACTTATCCGGTCATAGCGTTCGAGGTATTTGCGCGCTCCGAAGGAATAGACCATTTTTCCCTCTTCGGGCGACTCGGTGTAGGCGACGTCACCCGTCGCATTGGACAGTACCTTGAAGCTACCATCTAGCCCCATATAAGCCCCCGTCGACTTCGGAACTACCCGAATCCCGACATTGAGCATGTTCGCGGCCTGGAGCAGATGCTGCAGCTGTTCCCTCATGACCTCGGCACCGCCGACCGGCCACTCGAGAACCGTCTCGGCGATGATCGCCCAGAGCAGAGGAGGATCGGCGCGTGTCAGGATGGCCTGCCGCTCCATCCTCTCCTCAACGACCGCTCGGACCACTTCATCGGTGGCGCCACCGGCAATCGCCAGCGCACGCGCGTACTCCGGTGTCTGAAGCAGGCCAGGGATGACGACCGCCTCGAAGATCCGGATCGTCGACGCCGACGCCTCGATGTCGCGATGCTCCTTGCGCCACTGCCCGTCCGGCTCACGGAGGGCGTGGAAGATCAGGGCGGCGAATAAACCGCCGGTTTTTAGGGCTTCGTCCGCAAGTGCGGCCTGCTTCGGGTCGAGCTTGAGGGCGTTGGACTCGATCCGAGAAACAGTCGAACGAACACAGCCGATGCTGTCACCGAGCTGAGTGCCCGTGAGACCGGCTCGCTCCCGCTGGAAGCGCAACTGAAGAGCGATGACGTCCCATAGCGAGGACATCGGATCGAGCGGCGGTCGCGACGTCATCGGCGAGCCCTCCCGTTTCCGCGGGTTTCTGATGTTCCTTTGAAACAGCGCAATGGTAGCGCCACGGGTTCAGTCTGACCATACGGATTCACGAGGCAAGGCAGGGAGCCACCGCCATGGATCAGACGATCATCGAGATGGGCGACACCGCGATTCTAAGAATCAAAGGCCGGCCGGAAAGAGTGAGAGCCGCACGCGCGTTCGCCCGCGCGAGCCTCCGGCGCTTCGGCTGCGATCCGGACGCGGTCGACGACGGAGAACTGATCGTCTCCGAGCTGGTCACGAACGCGATCAGGGTCGCACCCGACCGGGAGATCAGAATCCTGATTTTCCCGATACGGGAATACGTCACCATTCAGGTGTACGACCCGGTGGACGCGCTCCCCCACCAGAGACACGCGGGAGTCCACGACGAATCAGGACGCGGAATCCCCATCGTCAGCCGGTGCGCCCGTCGATACGGCGCCTTCAGGGTGGCCGACGGAAAGATCGTCTGGGCGATGGTGAGGAGGCACGCATGACCGAGGAGACCCGTGGAAGAAGCCGATCCGACGGTGAGTAGGCGCCGCTGCGCGTGTCCGTCCGTGAGCGGGTAGTGGAAGGATGACGCTGATCATCACGAGACGGTTGGAGCCGAAGCATGGAACTCACCGCGGAACCCTGTTCGCCGGTCAAGGCAGAGCACGCCGAGGGACCGTTCTGGTACGGAGACCGACTCGGCTGGGTGGACATCATGGCCGGTCGGCTGTGGCTGGCCGGCTACGACGGCAAGACGCTGACCGACCCGCGTTCGCTACAGGTCGACCGGCCGATCGGCGCGGCCGTGCCCCGGGTGCTGGGCGGGTGGATCATCGCCGCCGGCACCTGCTTCATGGAGCTGGACGAGGACGGCAGGGCGACGGCGCTGACCGGCGACCTGGCCGACGCCTCCGTCATCCGGATGAACGACGGCAAGTGCGACCCGGCCGGACGGTTCTGGGCCGGCACGATGGCGTTCGACGAGACGCGGGGCGCGGGCTCGCTGTTCGTCTTCGACGGCTCGATCCGCACCGTGCTGGACGACGTGACGATCTCCAACGGGCCGGCCTGGAGCCCCGACTACCGCACGATGTACTACGCCGACACGCCCACGCGGCAGGTCGACGTCTTCGACTACGACCTGGAGACCGGGGAGGTCACGAACCGGCGGCCGTTCGTCACCGTCGAGGGCGGTCACCCCGACGGCATGACGGTCGACGACGAGGGTTTCCTGTGGCAGACCGTGTGGGGCGGTGGCGTGGTGCACCGGTACGCCCCGTCCGGGGAGCTGGTGGGGACGGTCCGCCTCCCGGTGACGAACGTCTCGAGCTGCTGCTTCGGCGGCACCGACCGGTCGACGCTGTTCATCACGACGTCGCAGCAGGGCCTCTCCCCGGAGCAGCGCGAGGCCGAGCCGGACGCCGGCCGGATCTTCCGCGTCGACCCGGGCGTCACCGGCCCGGTAGCGACCCCGTTCACGGGCGCCCGCTGAAGTATTCGAATGCTTCCACTGGTGTCCGCTACCGTGAGAACGCAGCGGACACCAGCGATCGATCCACGGACGCGGCCGACCGGGCGGACTCCGCCGCCGCGATGGTCACGCCGCCGCCGTCGTCACCCTGAGCGGCAGTCGGCGCCGAGGATCCGCGTCGCAGGAACGACGAAGACCCTCGGCGCAAGGCGCGCCGCACCCGCGCCGGAGCGGTGTCCGGGCGCTGTCAGGAGTCTTCGTCCACCGGGCCCGGCTCGCCGGTCAGGGCGACGAGCAGGTCGTTGAGGCGGGCGGCGAACTCGGCCGGTTCGTCGACGCGGGCGCCGAGGGTCAGGACGGACTGGCCGTAGAGGACGTGTGCCCAGTCCGCGAGGCGTTCGTCGGACTCGGCGTCGAGCCGCCGGATGAGCGGGTGCTCGGGATTGATCTCCAGGATGGGCTCGCTCGGCATCCCCGAGCCCTGCATCCGGCGGATGAGGTTCATCTCGATGTCCGGCTCACCCGCGACGATGCAGGCCGGTGACGTGGTGAGGCGGTTGGTGGTCCGGACGTCCCGCACGCGGTCGCCGAGGGCCTTCTTCAGGCGCTCCACCAGGGCGGCGAGTTCCGTGCCGGCCTTCTCGTTCGCCTCCTTCTCGGCGGCGTCCTCCAGCGCGCCGAGGTCGGACGCGCCCTGCGCGACGGACTGCAGGCGCTTACCGTCGAAGTCGGGCAGGCTGGTCACCACCCAGTTGTCGACGGGGTCGCTGAGCAGCAGCACCTCGATGCCCTTCTCCCGGAAGATCTCCAGGTGCGGGCTGGACTTGGCGGCGGCGAGTGTGGGGGCGATCAGGTAGTAGATCTTCTCCTGGCCCTCCTGCATGCGGGCCACGTAGTCGGCGAGCGAGGTGTCCGGCGTGTCGGTGCTCGACTTGGTCGTGGTGAAGCGCAGCAGGCGGGCGATGTCGTCCCGGTTGGAGTAGTCCTCGGCGATCCCCTCCTTGAGGACGGCGCCGAACTCGCCCCAGAAGGTGGCGTACTTGTCCGGCTCCTTCTCGGCCAGGTCCTTCAGCAGCTTCAGCACCCGCTTGACGGCGCTGGACCGGATCGAGTCGACGACGCGGCTGCTCTGCAGGATCTCCCGGGAGACGTTGAGCGGCAGGTCGCTGGAGTCGATGACCCCGCGGACGAAGCGCAGGTAGTTCGGCATGAGCTGCCCGGTGTCGTCCATGATGAAGACACGCTGGACGTGCAGCTTCACGCCGTGCCGGGACTCGGGCATCCACAGGTCGAACGGCGCGTGTGCCGGGATGAACAGCAGCAGCGTGTACTCGTAGGTCCCCTCCATCTTGGCGTGCAGATGGGCGAGGGGGTCGGCGTAGTCGTGCGCGACGTGCTTGTAGAACTCGCTGTACTCCTGCTCGCCGATCTCGCTCTTCGGGCGGGCCCACAAGGCCGACGCCCGGTTGACGACCGTCTCACCCGGCGCGTCGCCGGACTCGGTGCCCTCGGCGGACTCGGTGTTCTCGTCCGGCATGAGGATCGGCAGGCTGATGTGGTCGGAGTACTTCCGGATGATCGTGCGCAGGCGGAAGTCGTTGAGGAGCTCGTCCTCGCCCTCGCGGAGGTGGAGCACGATCTCGGTGCCGCGGGCGGGACGCTCGATCGTCTCCAGGGCGTACTCGCCGCGGCCGTCGGACTCCCAGCGGACTCCCTCCGCCGCGGGGAGGCCGGCCCGGCGGGTGGTCAGCGTGACCCGGTCGGCGATGATGAACGCCGAGTAGAAGCCGACGCCGAACTGGCCGATGAGGGTCGCGTCCTTCCGCTGGTCCCCGGTGAGTGCCTTGAGGAATTCGCGGGTGCCGGACTTGGCGATGGTTCCGATGTTGTCCATCACCTCCTGCCGGCTCATTCCGATGCCGTTGTCGGAGATGGTGATCGTGCGGGCGTCCTTGTCGAAGGAGACCCGGATCTGCAGCGGCTCGTCGGACTCATCGAGGCCGGGGTCGGTGAGCTTGGCGAACCGCAGGCGGTCGATGGCGTCCGAGGCGTTGGAGATCAGCTCCCGCAGGAAGATCTCCTTGTTGCTGTAAAGCGAGTGAATCATCAGGTCGAGAAGCTGGACGACCTCGGCCTGGAAACTGAACCGCTCCTGTTGCGTCGGTGTGCTCATCGGACGAACACTTCTCCTTGCGATCGTCGCTTTCCGGCGTCTCCGGATCGGCCAAAAGCGTACCGAGACTTCTCCCCTTCGGGCGGCCCGTGACGGGCCCGCGCCGTGCCTGCGCCACGCCGGCGGAATCCCCGGCGTGGCGCAGGCGGCGCACGGGTCCGGGCCGGCTTAAGGCGCTCCGGGCGGTACGGGGCGTGAAGCCCGCAGGAGCGGCAGGGCGAGGACCAGCGCGATGGCGATCAGGAGGCCGCTGACCCAGACGGGACCGTCGCCGGCGGCTGAGCTCAGCGCAGGGCGAAGCGCGCGATCGGGGGGCGGCCGTCGACCAGGTCGGCGGCGAGTTCGCCGATCAGCGGGGTGAACTTCGCGCCGTGCCCGGAGCAGGCGGAGCAGACCACGAACGGCCCGCGGCGGTCCAGCACGAAGTCCTCGTCGGGCGTCGAGGTGTAGAGGCAGGTCAGCTCCGCGCGCGGCTCCGGGTCGACGCCCGGCAGCCAGGTCCGCGCGTACGCGATGGCGCTCTCGCGGGCGGCCGGGTCGACGACGAAGTCCCGGTCGTCCGCGGTCGTCGCCGTGCCGCCCACGTGCGCGCCAAACTTCAGGTACGGGCCCTCCGGCAGCGCGTACACGTCGAGGGTCGTCTCGCCGTGCACGATGGTCGGCCACGGGCCGGGGTCCGTCCGGTCGAAGAAGAAGACCTGCTGCTGGGTGACGCTCAGCGGCGGGAGCGGGACCAGGCCGTCGAGCAGCGGACCGGTCCAGCCGCCCGCCGCGACCACGACCGTACGGGCGTGCCACGTCTCCTCGTCGGTGTGCAGGAGGACGCCGGTGGGGTCCGGTTCCAGGGCCCGGATCGGCGTGTCGTACGCGAGGTGCGCACCGGCCTCGGCGGCGAGCCGGGCCAGGGCGGCCATCGTCGCCTCCGGGTCGAGGACCCCGCCCTCCGGGTCGAAGACGACCGGGCCGGTGAAGCGGACGCCGGGCCAGCGGTGGGCGGCCTCGGCGGGATCGAGCAGTTCGGCGGCGACGCCGTGGTCGCGCAGGAGGGCGGCCATCCGTTCCGGCTCCCGCCCGGGTCCGTGGTCGACGCCGCCGGTCCGGGTCAGGAGCGGCTCCCCCGCCGACGCGTTCAGCTCCTCCCAGAGCCGCCCGGCCCGGCCGGTCAGGTCGACGTACAGCGGGTCCAGGTAGGCGCGGCGGAAGATCCGGGCGCGGCCGTGTGAGCTGCCGCGCCGGTGGCCCGGGCCGTACGCCTCAAAGGCGGCGACGCTCCGGCCCCGCCGGCTGAGCGCCCAGGCGGTGGCCGATCCCGCCAGCCCGAGCCCCACGATCGCTACGTCGATGTCGTTCATGCCCCGAATAATGCCTGGTAAAAGGGGTAGGTTACGATAACTGCAGAATACAGGTATCCCGTGGGAGGACTCCGGTGATCCAGCCCCGCCCCGTCGCGACCCCCGTCGCGGACACCGGCCGAACGGCCCCCCGATGACCACGCCGACCTCCGCCGCGTACGGCTGTCCCCTCCTCGACGACGCGACCCTCGGCGCGCTGCTCGCCGGAGCGGCCGCGCGGCGCACCGCGCCCGTACGGCTCATCGGCCCGGGCCTGCACGACCTCGCCGCCCGGCTCACCGCCGACGGCGTGCCGGTCGAGGCGTCCGTGCCGCACCGGCGCGACGCCCGCGCCCTGCGGCGCGCCGTCCAACGGGCGGGCGGGAACGTCCCGCCGGTCGGCGTCGGCGAGATCGACATCGACCTTCCGTTCCCCGCCACGAGCGTCTCCGCGCTCGTCTGCCGCCTCGACCCGAAGACCTTCGCCTTCCCCCGCCACACCGTCCGCGAACTGGGACGGGCCCTGGAGCCCGGCGGCGTCGCCGTCGTCCTCCCCGGCGCCCGGTCGTCCTGGCCCGCCGGCCTGGTCGACGCGTGGGCCGCGGCGGCCGGGCTCGCGCCGCCCGACGAGCGTGCGGCGGGCGGCGCGCAGCCCTTCGGCGGCGCGATCTACCTGGCGCGCGACTGACCGCCGGGGTGCGGCCTCCGGGCGCCCCCACCCCGGCGGTGAGCGATCGAGCGTCGCCTCGTCCGGCGACCGATCTTCGTCCGCGAAGGACCTCAGACGGGCGCGAAGCCCATCGACTCGTACAGGGCCCGTGCCCGCGCGTTGTCCTCGGTCACGGCGAGGGAGAGCCGGTCGTATCCGAGTTCGCCGAGCGCGCCCATCGCCGCGCGGATGAGCCGGCGGGCCAGGCCGCGGCCGGTATGCGACGAGGCGGTGAACACGAACGCCAGCAGCGGCGTGCCCCGCCACACCGTCACCAGGGCGGCCGCGACGGGGCGGCCGTCCTCTTCGGCGACGAAGGACGCCTCCGGGACGAACGGGCCGTGCTCCCCGTCGAAGGTCAGCCGGATCTCCTCGGTGGCCGACGCGATGCCGTCGCCGGCGTCCCGCTCGTCCGGGGTGCCGCGGTAGGCGTCCCACATGAGGGCGCCGAGGAGGGGCAGGTCCGCCCGGGTCGCCGGGCGGAGGGAGTCGTCGGCCGGCGCCGGCGGCCCGGGCAGCATCGCGTCGAGCCGGTACCGCCGGGGCTCGGCCGGAGTCTGCGTCACACCGGTGAGACTAAACCGAGGGGCGGACCGGCATCCGCAGGATGGTGCGCATCTTCTCCGGGTCGGTCTCGCGGACGTCGGACAGGTACACCTCGTGGTGCAGGCCGTTCCCCGTCAGCCCCTCCTGCTCGAGGTAGGCGTCCATCCGGGCGAGGGTGCGCGGCTCGTCGGCGTACGCTCCCCGGTGCAGCACCTGGACGCAGCGTCCCTCGGTGTAGGTGACCAGCTGGACCCGTGGCGCGGCCGGGTGCGGCGCGGCCTGGCGAGCCTCGTCGTACCAGGCGTCCTCCACGGTGTCCGGCAGCCGGAGGAACAGGTGCCAGTGCCACTCCTCCCGTGGCACGTCGAACGGCGACCGCTCGTCCTCGACCCACCAGCGGCCCTCGAGCGGCGGCAGATCGAACGCCCGGCCGTTCCGGGCCGCCACGCCGCACAGGCTCCCCGCGACCGCGTAGAGCGCTCCGGCGCAGGTGTTGTACGCGGCGCCGCCCGGCTCGCCCTGCCCGGAGACGGACAGACCGCGGGCGGGGCCGAACTCGACGAGCTCCGGCTCATCGGCGGCGATGTAGGGATTCACTCGGACTCCTCGATCTCGATCATCAGGTGGGTGACGAGCCGCTCCGGCGGCGTGTTCGCCGGGTCGGAGACGTAGACCTCGCGCAGCGGCCCGGCGGGCGTGTGCCCCCGGTCGCCCGCCCAGGCCAGCAGCGCGTGCGCGGTGAGGCTGATCTGGTCGTACGGCCCGACGTGGGTCGCGGACGCGAACAGCCCGCCGCGCAGCAGGTCCGGCGCGGTGCCCGGCACGGCCGCGTCGGTCTCGGCGGCGACCGTGACCGGGACCTGCCGGCCCAGGTCGAGGGGGAACAGCCCGATCGGCGCCACGACGAGCCCGGCCGCGGCGAGCGCGCTCATCAGGCGTGCCACGCACGCCGACGTGACCACGCCGATCCCGTCCGGCGGCGCGACGTCGCGGACGGCGACGACACGGCGGGCCGGTTCGCGGACCAGGCTCACCTCCGGGCGGGGCAGCCCGTCGGCGAGGATGCGCTCCAGCGCCGCGAGGTTGCGCCGCCGGCGCGCCAGGTCGGCCTCCATCGCGTCCCGTACGCCGCCCAGCGCTCCGGTCCCGTCGGCGAGCACCCGGGCGATCGCCGGGAGCGGCACGTCGAGGGAGCGCAGCAGGCCGATGACGAGGGCGTCCCGGGACTGGCCGGGCCGGTAGTACCGGTATCCGGTGTCCGGATCGACGTGGGCCGGGACCAGCAGGCCCAGGTCGTCGTAGTTCCGCAGCTGCTTGACGCTCAGCCGGCAGAGCCGGGCGAACCGCCCGATCGGCAGGTATCCCTCGTTCACGGGAATCAGCATGGCGTCTCCCCTAGAAGGAGAGTCCAGCGATTCGGGCCGTCAGCCCGTAATGTCGCCTTCGTGGTCGAGCAGATGTGGCGGGCGGTCGGGGTCTACCGGCTCATCAGCCTGGTCTACGCCGCGGTCATCATCGTGCGCGACCACGAGCGGTACGCCCACCCGAACGGCGGCCTGGCGGTGCTCGCCGTGATGGCGGCGTGGTCCGCGCTCGCCACCGCAGCGTACGCCCGCGTGCCCGCGCGGCGACCCTGGATCGCCGGGGTGGACGTCGCGGTCGCGATGGCCCTGGTCCTCGCCACCCGGCTCGTCGACACGGCCGCCCGCATCGACCACGGCGCCGGGACGCTGCCCCTGTGCTGGGCGGCGGCACCGGTGCTCGCCTGCGCCGTCGCCGGCGGCCCGTGGGCGGGCCTCACCGGCGCGGCCGTCGTCTCCGTCGCCGACCTGCTGGAACGCCAGGCACTGCCGCGCAACACGTTCAACGGCATCGTGCTGCTGGTGATCGCGGGCACCGTCGGCGGTCACGTCGTACGCCTGGTGCTGCGCGCGGAGGCGGCCCTCGACCGCGCGGCCCGCCGGGAGGCGGCGACGGCCGAGCGGCAGCGCATCGCGCGCGACATCCACGACTCGGTGCTGCAGGTGCTCGCGCTGGTCAGCGCGCGGGGCCGGGAGCTCGAAGGCGAGGCAGCCGAGCTCGGCCGGCTCGCCGGTGAGCAGGAGACGGCGCTGCGCACGCTGATCGCCCTCCCGCCGACGCCGGCCCCGGACGGCCGGCTCGACGTGCGGACGCTGCTGGAACCCCTGGCCGGGGACCGGGTCACCGTCTCCTGCCCCGCGCAGGAGGTGCTGCTCCCGGAGGCGGCGGCCCGTGCCGTCGCCGCCGCGACCGGCGAGGCGCTGGACAACGTCCGCCGCCACGCGGGCCCGGACGCGCGGGCCTGGGTGCTGCTCGACGACGAGGGCGAGGCCGTCGCGGTGAGCGTCCGGGACGACGGCGCCGGGTTCCCCGCGGGCCGCCTGGAAGAGGCGGCCGCGGCCGGGCGTCTCGGCGTCGCGCAGTCGATCGTCGGCCGGATCGCCGAGCTCGGCGGGGAGGCGGACGTGACGTCGGCGCCCGGCCGGGGCACCGAGGTCGAGCTACGAGTCCCGAGGAACGAGGTCGAACACCATGGACGCTGACGCGCGCTCCGGGGAGACGAGACCCGAGACCGTGGACGCCGACGCGCGCTCCGGGGAGACGAGACCCGAGACGGTGAACGCCGACGCAAGCTCAGGAGATACGGAACCCGAGACCGTGGACGCCGGCGGCCCGCCTCGTCTGCTGGTGGTGGACGACCATCCGATCTGGCGCGACGGCGTCGCGGAGCGGCTGTCCGCCGCGGGTCTCCCGGTCGTTGGCACGGCCGGCGACGGGGCGCAGGCGCTGCGGGTCGCGCGGGCCACGCGGCCCCAGGTCGTCCTGCTCGACCTGCACCTGCCCGACCTCGGAGGCGCGGAGGTGACGCGGCGGCTGCTGGCGGCGGACCCGTCCGTCCACGTGCTGGTCCTGTCGGCGAGCGGGGAGCGGCAGGACGTCCTGGACGCCGTGACGGCGGGCGCCACCGGCTACCTGACCAAGTCGGCGTCCCTGGAGGAGGTGATCGCGGCGGTGCGCTCCGCCGCGGCCGGGGAGGCGGTGTTCACGCCCGGGCTGGCCGGCCTGGTCCTCGGGGAGTACCGCCGGCTGGGCGGGGCACCGGAGCGGGAGACGCCCCGGCTGACGAACCGGGAGACCGAGGTGCTCCGGCTCGTCGCCAAGGGCCTGACCTACCGCGAGATCGCCGAGCGCCTCGTCCTGTCGCACCGTACGGTGCAGAACCACGTGCAGAACACCCTGACCAAGCTGCAGCTGCACAACAAGGCGCAGCTCGTGCGCTACGCGCTGGAGCAGGGCCTGGGCTGACCGCCGCCCGACGGCCTTGCGGAAACTCTCCGCGCCTACTGGTCGGCGGAGCCGAGCGGGCCGGTGGAGCTGCGGACGACCAGCTCGGGCCGGAAGACCAGCTCGGTGTGCGGCGCGCCGACGCCCTGGATCTCGTCGAGGAGGCTGCGCACGGCGACCAGGGCCATCTCACGGACGGGCTGGCGGACCGTGGTGAGCGGCGGATCGACGTAGGCCATCAGCGGCGAGTCGTCGAAGCCGATGACGGACACGTCCTCCGGCACCCGCAGGCCGCGCTGCCGGGCCGCGCGGATCGCCCCGATGGCCATCAGGTCGCTGCCGCAGCAGATGGCGGTGCAGCCCCGGTCGAGCAGCCGCTTCGCGGCGGCCTCGCCGCCCTCGACGGTGAAGATGGTGTTGACGATCCACTCGTCGGTCTCGGCCACTCCGAGGTGCTCGGCCATCCCCCGCCGGTAGCCCTCGGTCTTGCGGATGACCGGCACGAACCGCTCCTGGCCGACGGCCAGGCCGATGCGGCGGTGCCCCAGGTGCGCGAGGTGGGCCACGGCCAGCTCCATCGCCCCGACCTCGTCGCTGGAGACGAACGTGGCGTCGACCCCTTCGGCGTAGCCGTTGATCAGCACGATCGGCAGCCCGCGGTCGGTGAGGCGCTTGTAGCGGCCGTGGTCGGCCTGTGAGTCGGCGTGCAGCCCGGAGACGAAGACGATCCCGGAGACCCCGCGTTCGAGGAGGAGGTCGGTGTAGTCGTCCTCGTTGATGCCGCCGGGCGCCAGCGCGCCGAGCACCGCGGTGTAGCCGTGTACGGCGAGGGTGTTCTCGATGACCTGGGCGAACGCCGGGAAGATGGGGTTGTCCAGCTCGGCGACGATGAGTCCGATGAGCCCGTTGCGCGGCGGGCGCAGGCGGGCGGGCCGGTCGTACCCGAGGACGTCGAGCGCGTCGATGACCGCCTGCCGCGTCGCCGGCGCCACGCCCTGCCTGCCGTTGAGCACCCGGCTCACGGTGGCCTCGCTCACTCCGGCTTGGGCGGCGATGTCCGCCAGGCGCATGGTCACAGGCACGAATGTACCGCCGGACGTGACGGGCGGGATCGGCCCGCATCCTGCAACTTTTCGCAACTTTGCAGAAAAGTCTTGATGAGGATCCGGCGAGGGTTTACGGTCACGGCAACACAGCGGAAACACTGCGGCCGCAGATCCTCGGGGGACCCCGCCCACTCCCCTCACCCAGGAGGCCCCGCATGCTGAAACGCCTGCTGCCGGCGCTCGCCCTCGCGCTGGCGGCCACGATCGCGCCGGTGGCCGGCGCCGGCCCCGCCACGGCGTCGCCCACCGGTGACCACGACGTCATCGCCAATCTCTTCGAGTGGAACTGGAACTCCGTCGCCTCCGAGTGCACGAACGTGCTCGGCCCCAAGGGCTACGGCGCCGTCCAGGTCGCTCCGCCGGAGGACTCCCTCACCCGCGGCGGCCATCCGTGGTGGGAGGTCTACCAACCGGCCGACTACGACGTGAACAGCCGCATGGGCACCCGCGCGCAGTTCGCCGCCATGGTCTCGGCCTGCCACGCCGCCGGCGTGAAGGTCTACGCGGACGCGGTCATCAACCACATGACCGGCCAGGGCAGCGCGAGCTACGGCGGCAGGACCTTCTCCAAGTACGACTACCCCGGCATCTACTCCTCGGCCGACTTCCACACCTACCCGGCGGACTGCCCGGAGTCCGACGACCAGATCCACAACTGGAACGACTACACCGAGGTCACCAAGTGTGAGCTGAGCAGCCTGTCGGACCTGCGCACCGAGTCCGACTACGTGCGCGGGAAGATCGCCGGCTACCTCAACGACCTGCTCTCCCTCGGCGTGGACGGCTTCCGCGTGGACGCCGCGAAGCACATCGGCGCGACCGACCTGGCCGCCATCGAAGGAAAACTGACTAAATCCGCGTACGTCTACCAGGAGGTCATGCCCGGCAGCGGCGGCAGCCTCGCGCCGAGCGCCTTCGAGGGCACCGGCGACCTGCTGGAGTTCGTCTACGGCCAGAAGCTCAAGGAGCAGTTCAACGGCGCCATCGCCAATCTGCAGAGCTTCGGGCAGTCCTGGGGCATGGAGCCGAGTAACAAGTCCGTCGTCTTCGTCGCCAACCACGACACCGAGCGGAACGGCAGCACGCTCTCGTACAAGGACGGCACCAAGTACCGGCTGGCCACGATCTTCTCGCTGGCCTGGAACTTCGGCACCCCGCAGGTCTACTCCGGCTTCGACTTCAGCGGCAGCGACGACTCCCCGCCCGCGAACGGGAACGGGTACGTGGCGAACACGAACTGCGCGAGCGGCTGGCAGGGCTGTCTCGACCGCGTCCTCGGTGGCATGGTCGGCTGGCACAACGCGGTCAAGGGCACATCCGTCGCCAACTGGTGGTCCGACGGCTCGAACCAGATCGCCTTCGGCCGGGGCGCGAAGGGCTACGTCGCCATCAACAACTCCGGGAGCACGCTGAGCCGGACGTTCGCCACCGGGCTGCCCGCCGGGACGTACTGCGACGTCATCGGCGGCGGAGTGTCCGCCGGGAAGTGCACCGGCACGGCCGTCACCGTGGACGGCTCCGGCAACGCGACGTTCTCCGTCGCCCCGGGCACCGCGGTCGCGATCGACGTCGCGGCCACCGGAACCGGTGGCGGGGGCGGCACCGGCGTCGTGCAGGTGACGTTCAACGAGTACGCGACGACGTACTACGGGCAGAACGTCTTCGTGATCGGCTCGATCCCCGCGCTGGGCGGCTGGGCGCCGGGCAGCGCGGTCGCGCTGTCGTCCGCCGGCTACCCGACCTGGTCCGCCACCGTGTCCCTGCCGGCGAACACCACGTTCCAGTACAAGTACGTCAAGAAGAATCCGGACGGCTCGGTCACCTGGGAGTCCGACCCGAACCGGTCGTACACGACCGGTTCCGGCGGCACCGCCACCGTCAGCGACAGCTGGCGCTGACCCGCGAAAACGCCCGGGACCGGCGAGGTCCCGGGCGTCTCGCACGCCCGGCAACCCGATCGGAACGTTCGACGCGATCGACGGCGGTCCGGAACGTGGGAACGCTCCCAGATTCCGGTTTCGTTCTTGTAACACCCCATTGCACCTTCTTGGCGACAGGCTTAACATTCCGGCAATCGAAGCGCTTCGACAGGAGCGGGACCTTGGTAAAGATCTCTGACGTGGCCCGCCACGCCGGCGTCTCCCCCAGCACGGTGTCCTATGTGCTGAGCGGGAAGCGGTCGATCTCCGACCAGACGCGCCGCCGGGTCATGGACAGTATCCGGGCCCTGGGCTACCGCCCGCACGCGGGGGCCCGGGCGCTGGCCAGCAACCGTTCCAACGTCATCGCGCTCGTCGTCCCGCTCCGCTCGGGCATCCACGTGCCGATCGTGATGCAGATGGTCATCGCGGCCGTGACCAGCGCCCGCTCGTACGACCACGACGTCCTGCTGCTGACCCAGGACGAGGGCGTCGGCGGGCTCGAGCGGGTGGCGGGCTCCTCCCTCGTCGACGCGATCCTCGTGATGGACGTCGAGATGCACGACGTACGGCTGCCGGTGCTGCGCTCGCTGGACCGGCCGTCGGTGCTGATCGGCTTCCCCGCGGACCCGACCGGGCTGACCTGCGTCGACTGGGACTTCGAGGCGGCCGGCGCGGCCTGCGCCGAGTACCTGGCCGACCTCGGGCACAGCGAGATCGCGCTGATCGGCGCGCCGCCCGCGGTGTACGAACGCGGCACCGGCTTCGCCGAGCGCACGAAGGCCGGCTTCCAGCGGGCCGCCGCCGAACGCGGCGTGCACGCGGTCGTCCGGCCCTGCGACCCGGACCACGCCCGGGAGGCCGCCGACGAACTGCTGCGCGACCACCCGAACGTGACCGGTATCGCGGTGCACAACGAGCCGGCGGTCGAGCACCTGCTCTCGGCGTTCCGCGCGACCGGGCGCCGCATTCCCGACGACCTGTCCTTCATCGCCATCGCTCCCGACGACCTCGCGGAGCGGCTCGACCTCACCTCGATCTCCATTCCCGCCGAGGAACTCGGCCGCCAGGCGGTCGCCCTGCTCATGGAGAAGCTGGACGGCCACCAGCCGCCCGGCTCCACCCTGCTCCCCTCCCGACTCGTCCTCCGGTCCAGCACACCGGCGGCCTGACGACCCCATCGACTCTTCTTTTCGGCATTCGTCGAAGCGCTTCGACAATTTTCACCCCACTGGAGGAACCCCCGATGTTGAAGGCGACAAAGGCGCTCGCGGCACTGGCCGCGGGAGCGCTGGCCCTGTCCGCGTGCGGCGGCGGTGGCGGCGGCTCTTCGTCCAAAGAGCTGAAACTCTGGCACTACGAGACCCAGGACAGCGCCATGGGGGTGGCGTGGAACCAGGCGATCAAGGAGTTCGAGGCCGCGCACCCGGGCGTCAAGGTGAAGTTCGAGGAGAAGGGCTTCGAGCAGATCCAGAAGACCGCGCCCATGGTCATGAACTCCAAGGACGCCCCGGACATCCTGGAGTACAACAAGGGCAACGCCACGGCCGGCCTGCTGTCCAAGCAGGGCCTGCTCACCGACATGACCGCCGAGGTCACCAAGCGCGGCTGGGACAAGCTCCTCCCGCCGAGCGTCGCCGAGACCGCGAAGTACGACGCCAAGGGCGTCATGGGCGGTGACAAGTGGTACGGCGTCCCGAACTACGCCGAGTACCTGCAGGTTTATTACAACAAGGCGCTGTTCGACAAGTACGGCGTCAAGGTGCCGACGACCCTCGACGAGTTCACCAAGGCGATGGACACGTTCGTGAGCAAGGGCGTCACGCCGCTGTCCAACGCGGGCGCGGAGTACCCGGCGCAGCAGTACCTCTACCAGCTCGCGCTGAGCAAGGCCGACAAGCCCTGGGTCGACCGGTACGAGCGCTACACCGGCAAGGTCGACTTCCACGACCAGGCGTGGACGTACGCCGCGAACACCTTCGCCGACTGGGTGAAGAAGGGCTACATCGCCAAGAACTCCTCGGGCACCAAGGCCGAGGACGCCGGCACCGCGTTCATGGCCGGCAAGTTCCCGATGTTCTTCTCCGGCAGCTGGTGGTACGGCCGCTTCGCGAAGGAGATCAAGAACTTCCAGTGGGACACGTTCCTCTGGCCGGACACCAAGCTGACGCTCGGGTCCAGCGGCAACCTCTGGGTGATCCCGAAGGGGTCCAAGAACAAGGACCTCGCCTATGACTTCATCAACATCACGATGAAGAAGGAGATCCAGAACCTCCTCGCCGACAACGGCGGCGTGCCGGTCGCGGGCGACCCCGCCGGTGTGAAGGACCCGAAGAACAAGAAGCTCATCGAGAACTACCAGACCCTGGCGAAGAACGACGCGCTGGGCTTCTACCCCGACTGGCCGGCGCCGGGCTACTACGACGTCCTGGTGGCCGGAACGCAGAAGCTGATCAACGGCACCGCGTCGCCGAACGCGGTCCTCGACGGCTTCGCCAAGCCGTACAACGAGAACCTCGCGAACACCGGCCACTAGCGAGACCGCCGACCGCGGGAGGCGGGCCGGTCCGGCCGCCCGCCTCCCGTACCGGAGAGACACGATGACTCAAACCCTGAGCGCGCCGCCCGCGAAGGCCGTGCACAAGCCCGCCCGCAGGCCGCGCGGTGGCCTGTCCTACGCCGTCTACCTGATCCCCAGCACGGTCCTGTTCATCGGGGTCATCCTGGTGCCGTTCGTCATGAACCTCGGCTTCAGCCTGACCAGGTGGGACGGCATCGGCTCGCCGCAGTGGGCCGGGCTGGACAACTACACCAAGCTGCTGTCCGACGGCGCCTTCTGGTCCTCGTTCGGGCACAACGTCGCGCTCGTCATCGCCATGGCGATCGTCCCGCTGGTGATCGGGCTGATCCTGGCGTCCGTGCTGTTCGACGTCATCGCCAAGCGGTTCGGCGCCCGTACGACCGCGGTCCTGCGGGCCTGCATCTACCTGCCGCAGGTGCTGCCGTTCGCGGTGGCCGGCATCGTCTGGGCCTGGATCCTCGCCCCCGACAACGGGGCGCTCAACGCGGTCCTCAAGGCGGTCGGCCTGAAGTCGCTCCAGGAGGACTGGCTGGGCGACCCGAAGCTCGCGCTCTACACCGTGATGGGTGTGCTGGTCTGGGTGCAGATCGGCTTCCCGCTCGTCGTCTTCATGGCGGGCCTGCAGCGGGTCGACCCGTCCCTGTACGAGGCCGCCGACATCGACGGCGCGTCGTGGTGGCGGAAGTTCTGGTACATCACGATCCCGCAGATCCGCCCGGAGATCTACGTGGTGCTGCTGACCTGCACGGTCGCCGCCATCAAGAGCTTCGACAAGGTCTTCATCCTGACCCGTGGCGGCCCCGGCGGCGCGACGAACGTGCCCGCCTACTACTCGTACCAGAACTTTTTCGAGAAGACCCAGGTCGGCTACGGCGCCGCGATCGCGACCGTGCTGACGCTCATCATCGTCGTGGTCATGGCGGTGCTGATCAGCCGTCAGAACAAGGCCGAGGAGGCGGATCGATGAGCTCCATCAGTGTCAGTCGGGGAAGGCCCGCCGCGCACCGGCGTACTCCGGGCGCGTGGGCGGTGCTGGCGGCGCTGGCCGTGCTCGCGGTCGTGATGCTGCTGCCGTTCGTCATCATCACGTTCAACGCGTTCAAGACCCCGGCGGAGTACTCCGGCCACGGCCCGCTCAGCGTGCCGAAGGGCTTCTACCTCCAGGGCATCAAGGACTTCTGGGAGCGCGTCGACTTCGGCGCCAAGCTCGTCAACAGCCTGTTCATCAGCGTCTCGGTCGCCGTGCTCGCGGTGATCCTCTCGGTGCTGAACTCCTACGCCATCGGCATCGGCCGCATCAAGGGCCGGGTGTGGATCCTCGTGCTGTTCCTGCTGGCCAACACGATGCCGCAGGAGGTGCTGGTCTACCCGCTGTACTTCCTGGCGAAGAAGGTCGGCCTGTACGACACGCGGCTCAGTGTGATCATCATCTTCACCGCGATCCAGACGGCGTTCGGCACGTACCTGATGTCGTCGGTGCTGTCGACGTTCCCCCGGGAGATCCTCGAGGCGGCCCGGATGGACGGCGCGGGCCGGTTCCGCATCCTGTGGCGCGTCGTCGTCCCGATCAGCCGGCCGACCCTCGGCGTGCTGTTCGTCTTCTTCTTCATCTGGACGTGGAACGAGTTCTTCCTCCCGATGGTCTTCCTGATCTCCAACGAGAACCAGACGGTGCCGGTCGCGCTCGGCGTCCTGCAGGGCCAGAAGATGATGGACGCCACCATGACCAGCGCGTCGGCCCTGCTGGGCATCATCCCGGCGGTCGTCTTCTTCCTGATCTTCCAGCGCACACTCACCCGCGGCATCACCGTGGGTGCGGTCAAGTAGGACAAGGACTCACTTCTTTGCGATTCACCGACGGCTACTGGATGCTGCAGGACGGCGTGCGGGCCTCGTACCCCGTCGAGGTCCTCGACGTGCAGGCCGGCCCCGACTCCCTCAGCGTCTACGCGCCGACCCAGCACATCCGGCACCGGGGCGATCTGCTCAAGGGCCCGCAGCTCACCCTGACCTACTCCTCCCCCATGCCGGACGTCATCGGGGTGACGGTCACGCACTTCGACGGCGAGGTCGCCCGCGACCCGCGGTTCCGGCTGAGCGAGCAGCGGGCCGACGTCCAGGTCACCGCGGACGACGAGGCCGCCGTCCTCACCTCGGGCGCGCTGTCCGTACGCGTCGCGCGCCAGGGCCCGTGGCGCGTCGACTTCTCCGCCGGCGGCCGGGTCCTCACCGGCGGCGGCGCGAAGACCACCGCCATCATGGAGACCGGCGACGGCGGGCACTATCTCCGCGAGCAGCTCGACCTCGGCGTCGGCCACCACGTGTACGGCCTCGGCGAGCGGTTCGGCCCGCTGGTCAAGAACGGCCAGACCGTCGACATCTGGAACGCCGACGGCGGCACCGCCAGCGAGCAGGCGTACAAGAACGTCCCCTTCTACCTGACCGACGCGGGTTACGGCGTGTTCGTCGACCACCCGGGACACGTGTCGTTCGAGGTGGCCTCCGAGGTCGTCACCCGCACGCAGTTCAGCGTCCAGGGCCAGTCGCTGCGCTACTTCGTCATCTACGGCCCGACGCCGAAGGACATCCTGCGCAAGTACACCGCGCTGACCGGCCGGCCGACCCGGGTGCCCGCCTGGTCGTACGGCCTGTGGCTGTCCACCTCGTTCACCACCTCCTACGACGAGGAGACGGTGTCGAGCTTCATCGACGGGATGGCCGAGCGGGACCTGCCGCTGTCGGTGTTCCACTTCGACTGCTTCTGGATGCGCGAGTTCCACTGGTGCGACTTCGAGTGGGACCCGCGCACGTTCCCCGACCCGGAGGGCATGCTGCGCCGTCTCAAGGCGCGCGGCCTGAAGATCTGTCTGTGGATCAACCCGTACATCGCGCAGCGCTCAAAGCTGTTCGAGGAGGGCAAGGAGCGCGGCTTCCTGGTCAAGAAGCCGAACGGCGACGTCTGGCAGTGGGACAAGTGGCAGCCCGGCATGGGCCTGGTCGACTTCACCAACCCCGAGGCCCGCGAGTGGTACGCCGCGAAGCTCGACGCGCTGCTCGACATGGGCGTGGACTGCTTCAAGACCGACTTCGGCGAGCGCATCCCGACGGACGTCGTCTACTTCGACGGCTCCGACCCCGAGCGGATGCACAACTACTACACGTACCTGTACAACCAGACCGTCTTCGAGCTGCTGCGCAAGCGCCGCGGCGAGGGCGAGGCCGTCGTGTTCGCCCGGTCGGCCACGGCGGGGTCGCAGGCGTTCCCGGTGCACTGGGGCGGCGACTGCGAGTCGACGTTCGAGGCGATGGCCGAGGACCTGCGCGGCGGGCTGTCGCTGAGCATGTCGGGGTTCGGGTACTGGAGCCATGACATCGGCGGTTTCGAGGGCACGCCGGATCCGGCTCTGTTCAAGCGGTGGATCGCGTTCGGCCTGCTGTCCTCGCACAGCCGGCTGCACGGCAGCCACTCCTACCGGGTGCCGTGGCTGTTCGACGAGGAGGCCGTCGACGTCCTGCGCGTCTTCACGAAGCTCAAGGCGCGGCTCATGCCGTACATCCTGGGCGCGGCGCGGGAGACGTACGGCGAGGGCATCCCGATGATGCGCTCGATGGTCGTGGAGTTCCCCGGCGACCCGGCCGTCAGCCACCTCGACCGGCAGTACATGCTCGGCGGGGACCTGCTGGTCGCGCCGGTCTTCTCCGCCGACGGCGACACCGCGTACTACGTTCCCGAGGGCACCTGGACGCACGTGCTGACCGGCGAGCCGGTGCGAGGCGGGCGCTGGGTGAAGGAGCGGCACGACTTCCTCAGCGTCCCGCTGCTGGCCCGGCCCGGCTCGGTGATCCCGATGGGCGCGGTCGAGGACCGGCCCGACTACGACTACGCGGACGGCGTCACCCTGCACGCGTACGCGCTGGCCGACGGCGCGCGGGTCACGACCGAGATCCCGGACGTCTCCGGCGAGGTCGCGGCGACGTTCACGACGGCCCGCGACGGCGACGTGGTCACGGTGACGGCGGAGAACGCCACGGCCTGGCGGGTCCTGCTCGTCGGCGTACGGTCCGGCGAGGCCGAGGGTGGCACGATCGTCGAGCACGATCATGGCCTCCTCGTCGAGGCCGCCGGTCAGACCGTCACGATCCGAGGAGTGTCATGAACGACTTCGTGTGGGGTGCCGCGACCGCCGCGTACCAGATCGAGGGCGCGGCCCGGGAGGACGGCCGGGTGCCGTCCATCTGGGACACCTACAGCCACACGCCCGGCCTGGTGCTGAACGGCGACACCGGTGATGTGGCCGCCGACCACTACCACCGGTGGCCGGAGGACATCGGGATCATGCGGGAGCTGGGCCTGGGGGCGTACCGCTTCTCGATCTCCTGGCCGCGCGTGTACGACCAGCGCGGGATCGACTTCTACTCCCGGCTCGTGGACGCGCTGCTCGAGCAGGGCATCAAGCCGGTCGCGACCCTCTACCACTGGGACCTGCCGCAGGAGCTGGAGGACGCCGGCGGGTGGACGGCGCGCGACACCGCCTACCGGTTCGCCGAGTACGCCGAGCGGATCGGCGCGGCGCTCGGCGACCGGGTGCACCTGTGGACGACGTTCAACGAGCCGTGGTGCTCGGCGTTCCTCGGGTACGGCTCGGGCGTGCACGCGCCCGGCCGGACCGACCCGGTCGCCGCGCTGACCGCCGCGCACCACCTCAACCTCGCGCACGGCCTGGCCGCCCGGGCGCTGCCCGGCCCGGTGTCGGTCACGCTCAACCTGCACCACGTCCGCGGCGACGACGCGGACGCGGTGCGCCAGGTCGACGCGGTCGCCAACCGGGTCTTCCTCGGCCCGATGCTGGAGGGCGCCTACCCCGCCGACCTGCTCGAGGACACCCGCGGCATCACCGACTGGTCGTTCGTCCAGGACGGCGACGAGGCGACCTGCCAGGCGCCGCTGGAGATGCTCGAGGTGAACTACTACGCCCCGACGCTCGTCCGCCGCTGGGACGGCGTGTCGCCGCGCGCCACCGCCGACGGGCACGGGAACAGCACGGCGTCGCCGTGGGTGGGCTGCGACGACATCGAGTTCCTGCAGCAGCCGGGCCCGTACACCGCGATGGGCTGGCCCATCGACGCGACCGGCCTGACCGAGCTGCTGCTGCGCCTGCACCGGGAGTACCCGGGCGTCCCGCTCGTCATCACGGAGAACGGCGCGGCGTTCGACGACCGCGTCGACCCGGATGGCCGGGTGCGCGACCAGCGCCGCATCGAGTACCTGCGCGACCACCTGTCGGCGGTCGAGCGGGCGCGCGACGAGGGCGCGGACGTGCGCGGCTACTTCGTCTGGTCACTGCTGGACAACTTCGAGTGGGCGTACGGCTACTCGAAGCGGTTCGGCATCGTCCATGTGGATTACGCGACCCAGAAGCGCACCTGGAAGGACAGTGCGCACTGGTACCAGGACGTGGTCGCGCGATTCCCGCAGGGACCCAAGTTCTCGGGGGCCACACGTCGAAGCGCTTCGACTGATTAAAGGAGGTCGCAGCTAGTGAGATTCCGACCCCGGATTGCCGCGACGCTCGGCGTGGCCGTCATGGCCACGCTCGGGCTGAACGGTCCGGCCCACGCCAAAGAGACCTATCCCTTCCAGAACCCCCACCTGTCCCTCCAGGCCCGGGTGAACGATCTGCTCGGCCGGCTGACCGTCGACGAGAAGATCTCCCTCCTCCACCAGTACGAGCCGGCCATCCCCCGGCTCGGGATCAAGGCGTTCAAGACCGGCACCGAGGGTCTGCACGGCGTCGCGTGGTCCACCGACATCCATAACGGCGGCGCCGTCGTCACCGCGAACGGCACCGTCTTCCCCCAGGCCGTCGGCCTCGCCTCGACCTGGAACCCGGACCTGATCAAGAAGGTCGGCTCCGCCGTCGGCGACGAGGCCCGCGGCTTCAACGCCGAGAACCCGGACGTGTGGGGCCTGCAGCTCTGGGCGCCCGTCGTCAACCTGCTGCGCGACCCGCGCTGGGGCCGCAACGAAGAGGGCTACTCCGAGGACCCGTACCTCACCGGCGCGATCTCCACGGCGTACGGCTCCGGCATCGAGGGACCCGACAAGGACCACCTCAAGGCCGCGCCCGTCCTCAAGCACTACCTGGCCAACAACAACGAGGTGAACCGCGACACCACCTCGTCGGACCTGCGGCCGCGCGTCAAGAAGGAGTACGACGAGAAGGCGTTCTCGCCGGCCATCTCCGCCGACGCGGCCACCGGCGTGATGGCGTCGTACAACCTGGTCAACGGGCGGCCCAACACGGTCAGCCCCGACCTGAACGACGTCGTGCGCAAATGGACCAGCCGTGACCTGCTCAACGTCACCGACGCCGGCGCGCCGAACAACCTGACCGGCAGCGAGCACTACTACGCCACCCAGCCGGAGGCGGACGCCGCCCTCATCAAGGCGGGCCTGGACAGCTTCACGGTCGACGACACCAACGCCGGTCCGACCACCGCCGCGGTCAAGTCGGCGCTGGACCAGGGCCTGCTGAAGCAGTCCGACCTCGACGCCGCCGTGTCGCACATCCTGAGCCTGCGGGTGCGCCTCGGCGACTTCGACCCGGACGGCGGCCCGTACGCCAAGATCGACAAGTCGGTCATCAACAGCCCGGCCAACCGGGCCCTGGCCCGGCGGACCGCCGACCAGGCCGCCGTGCTGCTGAAGAACTCCGGCAACGCCCTTCCCCTGAACGCGTCCAAGACCAAGAAGCTCGCGGTCGTCGGCCCGCTGGAGAAGACCCTCTACACCGACTGGTACTCCGGCTCCCTGCCGTACAAGGTGACCCCGCTGGACGGCCTCAAGGAGAAGCTCGGCAGCGGCGGCACCGTGACCGACAGCGAGGGCGCCGACCGGATCGCCCTCAAGGACGTCAAGACCGGCAAGTACATCACCGCCGGGACCGGGGCGTCCGGGGCGGCGCTGAAGGAGAGCGCCACCACCGCCGACACGACCACCCAGTTCGACGCGTTCGACTGGGGCCAGGGCAAGCTGACCCTGCGCAGCGTCGCCAACGGCAAGTACGTCGGCCGGTACAACTGGGGCAGCACGGTCGTCAACGACCAGGACCAGCCGAACGGCTGGTTCGTCCAGCAGATGTTCTCGCTTGAGCAGCAGAGCGACGGCAGCAACCTGCTGCGGTACGCCGGCTACGAGACCGACGAGTCCTGGTACGGGAACGACAAGTACCTCAAGGCCGGCTCCGACGGCACGCTGACGCTCACGACCAAGGACCAGGCGTCCCACTTCAGCAAGGACGTCATCAGCAGCGGCGCGGACGAGGCGGTCAAGGCCGCCAAGGGCGCGGACGCGGCGGTCGTGGTCGTCGGCAGCATGCCGTTCATCAACGGCCGTGAGGCGCACGACCGAACGACGATGGCCCTCGCCGAGAGCCAGGAGAACCTGATCAAGGCGGTGCGGGCGGCCAACCCCAACACGATCGTGGTGGTGGAGAACAGCTACCCGACCACGCTCAACTGGGAGCAGGCGAACGTCCCGGCGATCCTGTGGACGACGCACGCCGGCGCGGAGACGGGCCATGCGCTCGCCGACACGCTGTTCGGCGACAGCAACCCGGCCGGCCGGGTCACCCAGACCTGGTATCAGTCGGACGGCGACCTGCCCGACATCCTCGACTACGACATCATCAAGTCGAACCGCACGTACCTCTACTACCAGGGGCGGACGCTCTACCCGTTCGGCTACGGCCTGTCGTACACGAGCTTCCGCTACGACCACCTGAACGTCGGCCAGTCCAGCGGCAAGGTCACCGCGACCGTCCACGTGACCAACACCGGCGAGCGCGCCGGGGACGAGGTCGTCCAGCTCTACACCCACCAGCGGACCTCGCGCGACAAGCAGCCCGTCAAGCAGCTGCGCGCGTTCCAGCGGGTGCACCTGGCGGCCGGTCAGACCAAGACCGTGCACCTGACGTTCACGGTGTCCGACCTGGCGCACTGGGACGTCACCCGCGACAAGGACGTCGTGGAGACCGGCACGTACGACGTGCAGGTGGGCGCGTCCTCGGCCGACATCCGGCAGCGCGCCGCACTCCGCGTGCACGGCGAGACCATCCCGCCGCGCGACCTCGCCACCCCGACCCGCGCGGTGAACTTCGACGACTACCAGGGCATCCGCCTCGTCGACGAGACCAAGGTGCGCGGTGACGCGGTCGGCGCGACCGACGGTGACTGGATCAAGTTCGCCGGCGCGTCGCTCGGCTCCGGCGCGGCGACCTTCACCGCCTCGGCCGCCAAGGCGAGCGCGGGCGACGGCTCGATCGAGATCCGCCTCGACTCCCCGACCGGCCCGCTCGCGGGCACGGCGACGGTGTCGAGCACCGGCGACGTCTACAAGTACGCGACCACCACCGCCGCACTGCAGGGCGCGAAGGGCCGCCACGACGTCTACCTGGTGTTCCACGGCGACCTGCGGATCGCCACCTTCTCGCTGAAGTAGCGGGACCGGCCGCCGCCCCGACCGGGCGGCGGCCGCCCACGAGCAGGGGCGCCCCGTCCATTGCCCCAGGACGCCAAGGGCGGGGCGCCCCGAATCATCGGGGGAAGCACTGATCGGGGGATCGACCGTTCCGACTCCACGACCGCCATCGGAGGCCCGGCTCGTGCACGTCAGACCCGCCCGCCGCCTGAAACTCAGGCTCCTCGCCCTCCTCGCCGCCGTGACCGCGTCGCTCGCGCTCGCGGTGTCCCCTCTCTCCCCGCCGCCCGCCGCCGTCGCCGCTCCCCGGCATCAGGTGACCTACGACCACTACTCCGTCTCGATCGACGGGCAGCGCGTGCTGCTGCGGTCCGCGGAGTTCCACTACTACCGGCTGCCCAGCCCCGACCTGTGGCGTGACGTACTGGAGAAGTACAGGGCCGCCGGGTTCAACACCGTCTCGATGTACTTCGACTGGGCCTACCACTCGCCCAAGGCCGGGGTCTACGACTTCACCGGCGTCCGCGACGTGGACCGCCTGCTCACCATCGCCCAGCAGGCCGGCCTGTACGTCATCGCCCGGCCGGGCCCGTACATCAACGCCGAGACCACCGGCGGCGGCTTCCCCGCCTGGCTGAAGAACGTGCCGGGCCGGGCCCGCAGCAGCGCCCCCGGCTACACGGCGGCGTACCGCGACTGGCTCGGCCACATCGACCCGATCATCGCGCGCCACCAGATCACCCGCGGCGGCTCGGTCATCCTCTACAACGTCGAGAACGAGTACGCCGCCGCGACCGACGCGGCGTACATGGAGGACATCCAGAAGAAGGCACGCGCCGACGGCATCGACGTGCCGACCATGACCAACGACTGCTGCGACGCGGCGTCCTGGACCTCCACGTGGGCGTCCGGGCAGGGCGCGGTGCAGATCCCCGGCGTCGACGACTACCCGCAGGGCTTCGACTGCGCGAACGCGGACACGAGCTGGGGTCCGTGGGGCGCGGGCCTGACCGAGCGGCTGCGCGACGACACGCCGGTGTTCGCCGCGGAGTACCAGGGCGGTTCGATCGACCAGCAGAACGCCGGCTTCGACAAGTGCCGGGAACTCACCGGGCCGAAGTTCATGAAGTTCTTCTACAAGTCGAACCTCATCGAGGCCGGGGCGACCGCGTTCAACTACTACATGGGCTTCGGCGGCACGAACTGGGGCTGGCTGGCCCAGCCGAACGACGTCTACACCTCCTACGACTACGGCTCGGCGATCACCGAGAACCGCCTGCTGAGCGACAAGTACGACGAGTTCAAGCGGCAGAACCTCTTCCTCGGCTCGGTCGCGCCGCTGACCAGGACCGATCCGATCACCGCTCCGGCGTCCTCGGACCAGGCGATCGAGACGGTCGCGCGCGCCAACACCGGCACCCGCACGCAGTTCGTGCTCGTCCGCCACAGCGACCACGCCGCCGCCACCGACGACTCGGCCACCCTCGACTGGACCACCCCGGACGGCCGCTACCAGGTGCCCGTACGGGTCAAGGGCCGTGACGCCAAGGTCCTCGTCGCCGGCTACGACCTGGGCGGCCAGCGGCTCGTCTGGTCGAACTCCGAGCTGATGACGCACCTGGAGGCGGGCGGCCGCGACCTCGCGGTGCTGTACGGGACCGACGGCACGCAGGGCTCCACGGTGCTCCGCTACTCCGCACGGCCGACCGTGCGGGTGCTGTCCGGATCGGTGCAGTCGTCGTATTCTCCCCGACCAGCCAGCCCCGGCCTGCCTCCCGGTTCCTCTAACGGTGACCTGCGGCTCGACTACACCCACTCCGGCCTGGCCCGCGTGCTGATCAGCGGCGGCGGGCGGCGGCCGCTGCTGCTCCTGCTCGGCACCGACACCGAGGCCGCGAAGTTCTGGCAGGCGGGCCCGCTGCTCGTCCGCGGCACGTCACTCGTCCGCTCCGCCACCGTGAGCGGGCGGACCGCGCACGTCCGCGCCGACACGGCCAAGGCCGAGGACATCGAGGTCTTCGGCGACGCCGACCGCCTCGTCGTCAACGGCTCGCCCGTACGGACCCGGCCGACCGCGAGCGGATCGCTGCTCGGCGGCCTGCCCGGCCCGAAGCCCGTCCACCTGCCGGCGCTCACCGGCTGGCGGTCGAAGACGGAGGCGCCCGAGGCGCAGCCCGGCTTCGACGACTCGTCCTGGGTCTCCGCAGCGAAGACGACGACCGAGAGCCCGCTCAAGCCGAAGACGCCGACCGTGCTGTACGCCGACGACTACGGCTACCACTACGGCGACGTCTGGTATCGGGGCCGGTTCACCGGCACCGGCGCGGAGACGAAGGTGTCGCTGAACGCCTTCACCGGCAAGCGCGGCTCGTACCTCGTGTGGCTAAACGGCCGGTACCTCGGCTCCGCCGCGGGCGGCGTCCAGGCCGACGCCGACGCCCCGGTCAACCCCGACCCCGGCCACGGCGACTTCACCATCCCCGCGGGCCTGGTCAAGGCGGGGCAGCCCGCCGTGCTGTCCGTCCTCGTGGAGAACCAGGGCCACAACGACGACTGGATCGCCGACGACAACCGGTTCAAGCAGCCGCGCGGCCTGTACGCGGTGTCCGTCGCCGGGGCGGCCGACGCCCCGATCTCCTGGCGGATCCAGGGCGCCAAGGGCGGCGAGAACCTCGCCGACCCGGCGCGCGGCCCGCTGAACAACGGCGGCCTGTACGGCGAGCGCGCGGGCTGGCACCTGCCGGCGTACCCGGACGGCTCCTGGACGGCCGGCGCCGCGACGAAGGTCACGCCCGGCGTGACCTGGCAGCGCACGTCCTTCCGGCTCGACCTGCCCCAGGGCCAGGACGTGCCGATCGCGCTCCGCTTCGGCGGGCCGGTCGGCCAGGGCTACCGCGTCCAGATCTTCCTCAACGGCTGGAACCTCGGCCAGTACGGCGGCGACATCGGCCCGCAGACCGACTTCACGCTGCCCGCCGGCCTGCTGCGGCAGCACGGCCGCAACACCCTCGCCCTCGCGGTCGTCGCCCGCGCCGACGCGACGACCGCGCCGGTGAGCCTGGTCGCGCTCGACGACGAGCGCGGCGGCGTGCCGGTCTCCGACGTCCCCTCCCCCTCCTTCCGCTGATCCGCACGGGGCCGTGGCCGGGACCAGCGCTCATA
>NZ_JAMXMX010000037.1 GCF_024055725.1 Actinoallomurus spadix
CGTTCATCGCGGTGCCGGTGGTCGCCGGAGAGCGGGCGTTCGGGTGGCTCGGGTCAGCGCGGAGAGACGTCCTCGTCGTCCTCGGCCTTGCCCTGTTCGCGCTGCTCGCGCACGAAGGCGTCCTGGGTCGAGTCGTAGCCGCGTCCGACGTGCTCGGCGGCCTGCTCCGACAGGCGCGCGGCGTCGTCCTCCTGCCGGGCGCCCTCCGGGTCGCGCGGCTCGTGCCGAGAGTCCATGAGTACCTCCACGGGTCGGTGGTGTGGTCGTCCGGATCGGTGCCCCGCCCCGCGGGTCAGCGGTGGATGAGCTCCTGCATCTTGGTCTTGATGCCCTTCTTGACGATGCCGACCCGATCGGGGTCGCCCTTCAGCACCGCCTCGGTCATGTCCTTGATCTGGGAGAACTCCGCGTGCGGCGGGATCGGCGGGATGTCGGGGTCGCATCGGACGTCGAGGACGACCGGTCCGTCCGCGCTCAGCGCGCGGTCCCAGGCGGGCCCGATCTCATCGGGCTTGTCGACGTGGATCCCCTCCAGGCCGACCATCTTCGCGAACCCGGCGTAGGAGACCTCGGGCAGCGCCTGCGACTCCACGAACTTCGGGGCCCCGCCCATCGCCCGCAGCTCCCAGGTGACCTGGTTCAGATCGTTGTTGTGCAGCACGGCGACGATCAGCCGCCGGTCCTCCCACAGGTCGGCGTAGCGGCGGATCGTGATCAGCTCCGCCATGCCGTTCATCTGCATGGCGCCGTCGCCGACGAACGCGATCGCCGGCCGGTCGGGGTGGGCGAACTTCGCGCCGATGGCGTACGGCACGCCCGGGCCCATGGTGGCCAGCGTGCCGGACAGCGTGCCGCGGACGCCCGACGGCAGCCGCAGGTCGCGGGCGTACCAGTTCGCCGCCGACCCGGAGTCGGCGGTCAGGATGGCGTCCTTGGGCAGCCGCTCGTTCAGCTCGTAGAACAGCCGCATCGGGTTGATCGGATCGGCCTCGACCATGGCCTCGCGCTGGACGGTCTCCCACCAGCGCTCGATGTTCTTCTCGACCTTCTTGCGCCAGGACCGGTTCTTGTTCTTCTTCAGCAGCGGGATGAGCCGCCGCAGCGTCTCGGCCGCGTCACCGACCAGGTTGACCTCGGTCGGGTAGCGCATCCCGATCAGCTTGCCGTCGACGTCGATCTGCACGGCGCGCGCCTGCCCGAACTCAGGGAGGAACTGCGTGTACGGGAAGTTCGACCCGACGATGAGCAGCGTGTCGCAGTCGCGCATCATCTCGTACGACGGCCGGGTGCCGAGCAGGCCGATGGAGCCGGTGACGTACGGCAGGGTGTCCGGCAGGACGTCCTTGCCGAGCAGCGCCTTGGCCACGCCGGCGCCGGTCAGCTCGGCGACCTCGTGCACCTCGGCGGCGGCCCTGCGGGCGCCCTGCCCGATGAGGATGGCGACGCGCTCTCCGGCGTTCAGGACCTCCGCCGCCCGCTCGATCTCCTGCGGCGGCGCGACGGTGACCGGCGGCGTGTACCCCGGCGCGCTGGATGGGACGTTCTTGAACGCGTGCGCGGGCGGCGTGTACTCCTCCTCCTGCAGGTCCGACGGGATGATGATGGCCGTCGGAGCCCGCTCGTCCAGGGCGATCCGGATCGCGCGGTCCAGCAGGTTCGGGAACTGCGACGGAACGGTCGCCATCTGCACGTAGTCGCTGGCCACGTCCTTGAACAGCGACAGCAGGTCGACCTCCTGCTGGTAGTTGCCGCCCATCGCGGACCGGGCGGTCTGCCCGACGATCGCCACCACCGGGACGTGGTCGAGCTTGGCGTCGTACAGGCCGTTCAGCAGGTGAATGGCGCCCGGACCGCTGGTCGCCGTGCAGATGGCGGGCCTACCGCTCATCTTGGCGTACCCGACGGCCTCGAAGGCGGCCATCTCCTCGTGGCGGGCCTGGATGAACTTGGGATCGTCGTCCGCCCGCTCGAGGGCGGCGATGATGCCGTTGATACCGTCTCCCGGATACCCGAAGAGGTACTCCACGCCCCACTCGCGGAGGCGCTCCAGCAGGTGGTCGGCGACAGTGCGCGTCATCTCTCCTCCTCGTGCGGTTACGAAGGTTGCCGTTCCCGGCGCACGCGGTTGAAACCTGCTCTGCGGGTAACCGGACTCCTATGAGCCTTCAGCGAGATCTCGAAGCGCGGGTCGACGGGGAGGTCAGGTTCGACGCGGGCTCGCGCGCGGCGTACTCACATGACTCGTCGAATTACCGGCAGACGCCGATCGGGGTGGTGGTGCCCCACAATGTCGACGCCGCCGTCGAGGCGGTCCGGGTCTGCCGGGAGCATGACGCGCCGGTGTTCTCGCGGGGCGGCGGGACCAGCCTGGCCGGAGAGTGCTGCAACGAGGGCGTGGTCATCGACTGGTCCAAGTACTGCAACAACCTCATCCGGCTCGACGAGGACCGGCGCCGCGCGCTCGTGCAGCCGGGCATCTGCCTGGACGACCTGAACGACCTGCTGGCCCCGCACGGGCTGCAGGTCGGGCCGAAGCCGTCCACCCACGACACGTGCACGATCGGCGGGATGATCGGCAACAACTCGTGCGGCGCGACCGCGCAGGCGTACGGCAAGATGGCCGACTCGGTGATCCGCCTGGAGGTGCTGACCTACGACGGCGTCCGGATGTGGGTCGGGGAGACCTCCGACGAGGAGTACGAGAAGATCCTCGCCGAGGGCGGCCGGCGCGCCGAGATCTACCGGGCGATGCGCGGGCTCATCGACGACAATCTCGCCCTGATCCGCACGCGGTACCCCGACATCCCGCGCCGCATCTCCGGCTACAACCTCGACTCCCTGCTCCCGGAGAACCACTTCAACGTGGCGCGGGCGCTCGTCGGCAGCGAGTCGACGCTGGTCACCGTGCTGCACGCGGAGATCGAGCTGTTCCCGGTGCCGAACCACCAGACGCTCGCCGTTCTGGGGTACCCCGACATCTTCCGGGCCGGCGACGCGGTCACCAGGGTCGCGAGCTACAAGCCGCTCGCGCTGGAGGGCCTCGACGAGACGCTGATCGACATCGCCCGCGCCGAGAACGTCGCGGGCAAGCAGGCCCTGGGAGGGCTGCCCGAGGGATCGGGCTGGCTCATGGTCCGCTTCGGCGGCGACACCCGGGAGGAGGCCGACGAGCGCGCGGAGCGCATGATCAGGGACCTGAAGGGGACCGAGCACGATCCGCACGTGGCCTTCCTGGACGACCCCGGCGAGGAGGAGCGCCTGTGGAAGATCCGCGAGGCGGGCCTCGGCGCGACCGCGTACCCGCCGGGCCACCCCGACACCCATGAGGGCTGGGAGGACGCCGCGGTCCCGCCCGACCGGCTCGGCGACTACCTGCGCGACTTCCGGGCCCTGCTGAACGAGTTCGACTACGGGCAGGCGTCGCTGTACGGCCACTTCGGGCAGGGCTGCGTGCACACCCGCATCGCCTTCGACCTGGAGGACCCGGACGGGGTCGGGAAGTACCGCCGGTTCGTCGAGCGGGCGGCCCGGCTGGTGGCCTCCTACGGCGGGTCGCTGTCCGGTGAGCACGGCGACGGCCAGTCCCGCGCCGAACTCCTGCCGATCATGTTCGGCGACGAGGTCGTGGCGCTGTTCGGCCGGTACAAGCGGATCTTCGACCCCGGCGACCGGATGAACCCGGGCAAGGTCGCGGCCCCGCCCGGCCGGCGCGTGCACCGGCTCGACGAGAACCTCGACCACCTGGACTACAACCCGCGCGAGCCACGGACCCACTTCTCGTACCCGGAGGACCACCACCGGTTCACCCACGCCGCCGCCCGGTGCGTCGGCATCGGCAAGTGCCGGTCGTCATCCGGCGGCGTGATGTGCCCGAGCTACCGGGTGACCCGCGAGGAGGAGCACTCCACGCGGGGCCGCGCGCGCGTCCTCATGGAGATGATGCGCGGCGAGACGATCACCGACGGCTGGCGGTCCGAGGACGTCAACGACGCCCTGGACCTGTGCCTGGCCTGCAAGGGCTGCCGCGGCGAGTGCCCCGTCCACGTCGACATGGCGACCTACAAGGCGGAGTTCCTGTCCCACCACTACCGGTGGCGGATCCGGCCGCGCGAGCACTACTCGATGGGCTGGCTGCCTCTGTCGGCGCGGCTGGCCGCGGCGGCGCCGGGCCTGGTCAACAAGGTCACGCACGCCCCCGGCCTGAACCGGGTCGTCAAGTGGGCCGGCGGCGTCGACCGGCGCCGTGACCTGCCGCACTTCGCCGGGGAGCGCTTCACCGACTGGTTCGCCCGGCGCGGATCCCAGGGGGACGGCGACCCGGTCGTGCTGTGGCCGGACACCTTCACGAACAACTTCCACCCCGACGCAGGCAAGGCCGCCGTCCGCGTGCTGGAGGCCGCCGGGTTCCGCGTCGAGGTGCCACCCGTCCCGCTCTGCTGCGGGCTGACGTGGATCTCCACGGGTCAGCTCGGCACGGCCGCGCGCGTGCTGCGCCGTACGGTCCGCGCCCTCGCGCCACGGCTGCGCCGGGGCGTGCCCGTCATCGGCCTGGAGCCGAGCTGCACGGCGGTCTTCCGTTCCGACGCTCCGGAGCTGCTGGACGGCGAGCCGGTGGCCGAGGACGTGCGGCTGCTGGCGAAGCGGACGCACTCGCTGTCGGAGTTCCTTCTCGACCGGGCGCCGGGGTTCGTCACCGCGCCGCTGCCCGGAACCGGGGTCCACGCCATCGCCCAGCCGCACTGCCACCAGCACGCCATCTGGGGGTTCGACGCCGACGGCGAGCTGCTGGCCCGCGCCGGGATCCAGGCCGAGGTCCTCGACGAGGGCTGCTGCGGCCTCGCCGGCAACTTCGGCTTCGAGCGCGGCCACTACGAGGTGTCCGTCGGCGTCGGCGAGCTGGGCGTGCTGCCCGCCGTACGGAAGGCGCCGGACGGCACCCGGATCCTCGCCGACGGCTTCTCCTGCCGGACCCAGATCGAGCAGCGGACCGACGCCCGGCCCGTCCACCTCGCCGAGCTCCTGGCCGAGGTGCTCACATGATCCGGCTCACGGCCGCCGCGTACACGATCCCGACCGACGGGCCCGAGGCCGACGGCACCCTGGAGTGGACCTCCACGACCATGGTGCTCGTCGAGGCCCGCGCGGACGGCCGCTCCGGCCTCGGCTGGACGTACGGCCCGGCCGCCATCGCCGACCTCGTGACCTCCGAGCTGGCGCCGGTGGTGACCGAGGACGTCCAGGGGTCGCACGAGGAGATGTGCCGGGCGGTCCGCAACGCCGGGCGGCCCGGGATCTGCTCCATGGCGATCTCCGCGGTCGACTGCGCGCTGTGGGACCTGCGCGCCCGCACCCTCGGGCTCCCGCTGCACCGGCTCCTCGGCGCCGTGCGCACCGAGGTGCCGGTGTACGGCTCCGGCGGTTTCACCACGTACGACGCGGCCCGGACGCGGGAGCAGCTCGGCCACTGGGCGGGGGACCTCGGCATCCCCCGGGTGAAGATCAAGATCGGTGAGTCGTGGGGGACCGACGAGAGCCGCGACCTGCGGCGCCTCGAACTCGCCCGGGAGGTCATCGGCGGCGGCGTGGAGCTGTACGCCGACGCCAACGGCGCCTACTCCGCGAAACAGGCGATCCGCGTCGCCCACCGGGCCGCCGACGTGGACCTGCGGTGGTTCGAGGAGCCCGTCACCTCCGACGACCTGCCCGGTCTGCGGGAGGTCCGCCGGGAGGTCGAGTGCGAGGTGGCCGCCGGGGAGTACGGCTACGACCTGCCGTACTTCACCCGGCTGATCGACGCCGTGGACTGCCCGCAGGCCGACGTCACCCGCGTCGGGGGCATCACCGAATTCCTGCGGGTGGCCGGTCTCGCCCGCGCGCACGGCAAGGACCTGTCGGCGCACTGCGCGCCGCACCTGCACGCGGCGGTGATGGCGGCGATCCCGAACGCCCGGCACATCGAGTGGTTCCACGACCACGTGCGGATCGAGTCGATGCTGTTCGACGGCGCCCTGTCGCCGAAGGGCGGCCGCGTCCGCCCGCGCGAGGACGCGCCGGGCCTCGGACTGTCCTTCAAGCACGCCGACGCCGAGCGCTACCGGGTCCGGTGACCCCGGTCAGGTGGCGGAGGGCAGGGCGACCACGGTGCGGATGCGCCGTGCCACCTCGGTGATCTCCTCGACCGGCCGGATCGGCTCGGACTCGTGCCCGTCGCGGCCGGGGTCGGTCCACACCCAGCACCACCAGAGCCGGCCGTCGTGGGACTCGATCGTGACGGACTGAGTGAGCGGCTCGGCGGGCGCGAGGAGCGCGGCGAGCCGGTCACCGTCCTGCTCCTCGGGCGCGGGCGGCTCCCCGCTCACCGCCAGGGTCAGGGGCCCGGTCGGCACGACATGCAGCCCGAGCCCGGTCACCGCGTCGGCGAGGGCGCGTAGTGCGTGTTCGAGGGTTTCGCGGTGGGGAGTGGGACATGCGCCCATCGGAGTTCCCTTCCGGAATCACCGTGTTCGAACAGGTCATCGACCCATGCTGTTTCGACCGGTCAATGACGGTGTTGCGAACGTCCGCTGTGTGCTTTAAATGATGCACGCCTTCCGTATGGCGACGGTAGCCGGGTGAGTGCGTTGCGCACTACTCTGCGAATATGGACGGTCACGGTCTCCCGGAGGCGCTTCGTTCCATCATGGGGCTGCACGGCTGGTCGCAGCTCGATCTCGCTCGTGAGCTGGGAGTATCGCAGAGTTGGGTGTCCCAGGCTTCCCGCGGGATGCGCGATCCTGGTATCGGCCGTACGGAACGGCTGCTGAGTCGCATAGGTTGGGAAGTACGCATATCGCCCATTTCGGAGGACGATCCCGTGAGGCGCAGAGAGTTCGTCGCAGCGGCCGCATCCATCACGTTCGTTCCCTCTCCGAAGGTCGGTCCCTACCAGGATCCCGGCTACGTACGGCAACTCGCCGAACGCCTCGCGCACGACCGTTATCAGCAGGGCGGAGCCCCGGTCGTCTCCGCGGCGCTGCGCCATCTCCGCAAGGTCGGGCCGGCCGTCCACGGCACCGATCGGGCGCTCCAGGAGGCGTCCTCCGACCTCGCCTGCGAGGCCGCGCGCGTGCTGTACGACTCCCGGCGCTACTCGGCGGCCGAGCGGACCGGGGTCTTCGCCCTCGCCCTGGCCCGGCGCTCCGCCAGCATCCGCGCCCAGGCCGACGCGTACAGCACGCTGAGCCGCATCAACATCGACCAGCGGCGGGGCGACCGCGGCGCGATGTACGCGCGGCTCGGCCTGCGGCTCGGCGATCTCCCACCGGCCCGCCGGGCGTGGCTGCGACTGCGGCTCGGGCGCTCCCTTGCACTGCTGCCCGGGCAGGAGCGCGCGGCGCGGGAGGTGCTGGAGGAGGCCCTGACGGCCGGCGGCCTGCCCACCTACGAGACCGCCGACATGCTGGGCAACGTCGGGGTCGCCATGCTCGGGATGCGCGAGCACGACGACGCCCGATCGGCCATCGCCGAGGCCGTCCGCCTCGGCGCGCAGTGCTCCACGCTCCTGTTCGTCGCCTACCAGGCGTGGGAGGTCGAGGCGGCGCTCCGGGCGGGCGACACGCCGATGGCCGCCGACCGCATGACCGCGCTGGCCCGCATCGCGCCGCTCATCTCCTCCGCGCGGGTGGGCACCCACATCGCCGACGTCTACCGGCTGTCCGGCCGCTGGGCCGGCGCTCCGGAGATGCACGACGCCCGCGAGCACCTCCGCTCCGTCATCCGCGCCTGAGCGCGACCCGGACGAAGTCCCGAGTCCGATCGACCACTTCGACGCCGGTGGTGACGTAGCAGGCCGGGTGAATCGGACACGCTCCGTCAACGGCGACGGCGACCATGCCGATGGCATCCAGCCGACGCGACAGGGGGCCGGGTGCGCGAACGCACCCGGCCCCCGCTTCGCCGGCCGGTCACGGCCGGCGGCGAGCCGTCAGAACCGGTACGACAGCAGGTACTTCGCCGTCGGGGTGCCGACGCCGGTGATGCTGTCGTAGCCGCGGACCGCGGGCAACGCGTCACCCTTGGGGATGCCGTAGTTGCCGGTGGTGCGCAGCACGTAGACCAGCGGGCCCTGCTTGAGGTACGGGTTCGTGTAGTTCGTCCGCACGAACGCCACCGGGTTGTTCTTCCCGAGCGGGGTGTCGGTCACGTCGTGGAGGAGGCCCTTGCCCGCCCGCAGGTAGATCGCCGGGTTGGCGAAACCGATCGGCGCGCCGCCCTGACGCTGCTGGGCGAGCGCCTGCAGGCCGGCGATGACCGGGCAGGCGAGGCTGGTGCCGCCCACACGGCTCTCCGCGTAGCCGTACGTCCCGTCCGGCAGCTCGGACCACGCCGGGTACCGGATGCCGGTGGTCGAGTCCGCCACGGCCGCGATGTCCGGGATGACGCGCATCGGCTTGGCCGCCTTCGAGCCGTTCGGCAGCGTACGGCTCAGCGACGACGGCACGACCGCCCGCTGGTAGCCGGGCTGGGTGAACAGCTCGCTGGTGCCGCCGCCGGAGCCGCCCGCGTAGTTGTCCGGGTAGTGGCCGGGAGGCGCCGGGTCCCACTTCTTGCCGTCCGCGGACAGACTGTCGGTGGTGAAGTTCCAGCCGGTCTCGAACTTGTAGTCGTTGCGCTTGCCGACCGCCAGGGTCGTGCCGCCGACCGCGGTCACCCACGGGTCGGAGGCGGGCATGTCGGTCTGGCGCCTCGTCGAGCCGTAGTCGCCGTAGCGCGCCTGGCACGGCGTGCCCGGCACCTCGTAGCCGCAGTCACCGGTGGAGAAGTAGAAGCCGATGCCCTCGATGGCGCCCTGCTTGTAGATCGACTCTTCCGCGTCGATCATCGCCTGCGTGTAGTGCTCCGACAGGTCGCCCCAGGAGTTGCTGACGATGTCGGCCAGGTGATGGTCGACGATGTTCAGCATGGCGTCGTCGAGGCCGGTGTCGAGGCAGTTCTGCGCGCCCGCGTACACGACCTTGGCCTTGGGCGCCACCGCGTGCACGGCCGTGACGTCCAGGGCCTCCTCGCCGTACCAGCCGGCCGCGCCGCACTCCTCGGTGTAGTCGAACGTCGCGGGCAGCACCTCGCGGTACTGGCCCTTGGCGAACGGCTGCTCACCGTACTTCTTGGAGAAGATGTTCGAGACCTCGAGCATCTTCGGCGCGGCGTAGGCGTCGACGATCGCGACCGTCGCGCCCTTGCCGGTCAGGCCGCTCGACGTGGCGCCGTACGCGCCGCGCAGCTGTTTGGGCAGCAGGCCGCACATCGCGTACGGCTGGTGCTTGCCGTACGCCTTGGGCTGCTCGGTGGCGATCTTCTGGCCGTAGTACTGCTCGCACGGCTGGGCGACCCAGTAGTTCTGCTCGGGCGGGGGCAGCGTGTCGCTGTGGACCCGGACGTGCTTGGCGCCGTCCAGGCCGGTGATCGTGCGCACGGCCGAGGCGACCGAGGCGGGGACGGTCGCCTCACCGGCGGGCGCCCGCACGATCGTGCGCTGGGCGGCGTAGTCGTGGAAGTCGGTGGCGAACGCCTTCTTCGCGTCGGCGACGCGCCCGGTGACGTGGATGTAGTGGCTGTTGACCGCGTCGACCGTCAGGCCCGCGGACGTCAGCCAGGACCGCACGGCGTTCTTCTGCGCGTCCGTGGGGCCGAAGAGCCTGTCGAAGTCGGCGGGACTGAGGAACTTGCGGTACAGCGGGCCGCCGGGCGTGGAGACCGCCTGGGCGTAGGCGTCGAGACCCTTGGGGTCCTTGCCGGCCAGCCAGATCCTCGCGTCCAGCCGCTGCGCGTCGTTGGTCTTGCCGCGGTCGGCGGAGGCACGGGCCCACGTGGGGCGGGTGCCGGCGACCGGTCTGCGGTCGTTCGCCTGTGCCGTGGTCGTGGCCGCCAGGCCCGCCGCGAGGAGCGGCAGGGCCACGGCCGCGGCCGTCAGCACGCGGCGTCGTCCGTCTCGGGACATCCACCAGTCCTTTCGTGAGCGGCGTAGGGGAACGCCGCGTCGCGAGGATTTCGGTGGGGCCCGTGTTAATCAAGAGTCGTTATGAAATAGATGCTCAAATCGGGAACTGGGGGCCACAATTGGACATCCAGCGCCGCTCTTGCGGATGGCGGACCGACCGCTGATAGTGGAAGGCGGCGGTGCATGAGGGCAGGGGAGACCTCATGGTCCTACTCGGGCGTACGCCTCCGGCCGCGGCTGAACCGTCCCAGCCCCGTTCCAAGGGGCAGACCCTCGTCAACTGGGTGTCGTCGACCGATCACAAGGTGATCGGTTATCTGTATCTGACCACTTCTTTCATCTTCTTCCTGATCGCCGGGCTGATGGCGATGCTCATCCGCGCCGAGCTCATGCACCCCGGCCGGCAGTTCGTGAGCAACCAGGAGTACAACACGCTGTTCACCCTGCACGGCACGATCATGCTGCTGCTGTTCGCCACCCCGCTGTTCGCCGGGTTCGCCAACGTGATGATGCCGCTGCAGATCGGGTCGCCGGACGTCGCGTTCCCACGGCTGAACATGTTCAGCTACTGGGTGTTCCTCTTCGGCGGGCTCATGGTGCTGGCGTCCGGGTTCATCCCGAACGGGCCGGCGGACTTCGGCTGGTACGCCTACGCGCCGTTGAACAGCGTCGTGCGCACCCCTGGCATCGGGCCCGATCTGTGGATCATGGGGCTCGTCCTGTCCGGGCTCGGCACCATCCTGACCTCGGTCAACTTCATAACGACGATCATCTGCATGCGGGCGCCGGGCATGACGATGTTCCGAATGCCGATCTTCACGTGGAACATCCTGTTCACCGCCATCCTCGTCCTGCTGGCCTTCCCCGTCCTGGCGGCGGCACTGCTCGTGCTGTTCGCGGACCGCAAGCTCGGCGCGCACGTGTTCGACCCGCAGGTCAACGGCGCCATGCTCTGGCAGCACCTGTTCTGGTGGTTCGGCCATCCGGAGGTCTACATCGTCGCGTTGCCGTTCTTCGGCATCGTGACCGAGATCATCCCGGTCTTCGCCCGTAAGCCGCTGTTCGGGTACGTCGGCATGGTCGGCGCGACGATGTCGATCACCGGGCTGTCGGCGGTGGTGTGGGCGCACCACATGTTCCCAACCGGGCAGGTGCTGCTGCCGTTCTTCTCCTTCATGACGTACCTGATCGCCATCCCGACCGGAGTGAAGTTCTTCAACTGGGTCGGGTCGATGTGGCGGGGACACCTGTCCTTCCAGTCGCCGATGCTGTGGGCGATCGGGTTCCTCGTCACGTTCCTGTTCGGCGGCCTGACCGGCGTGATCCTCGCGTCACCGCCGCTGGACTTCCACGTCAACGACTCCTACTTCGTCGTGGCGCACTTCCACTACGTGCTGTTCGGCACGGTGGTCTTCGCGATGTTCGCCGGGTTCTACTACTGGTGGCCGAAGATGACGGGGAGGATGCTCAACGACCTGCTCGGGAAGATCCACTTCTGGATGCTGTTCATCGGGTTCCACACGACGTTCCTGATCCAGCACTGGCTCGGCGCGGAGGGCATGCCGCGCCGCTACGCCGACTACCCCCGGGCCTTCACCCTGCTGAACCTGATCTCCACCCTCGGCGCGTTCCTGCTGGGGGCCTCGACGCTCGTGTTCATCTACAACGTGTACCTGACCTGGCGGAAGGCGCCGCGCGTCGGAGTCGACGACCCCTGGGGCTTCGGCAACTCCCTCGAGTGGGCGACGTCCTGCCCACCGCCGCGGCACAACTTCACCTCGATCCCGCGGATCCGCTCCGAGCGGCCGGCGTTCGACCTGCACTATCCGCGCCTGCCGACCACGCCGACCGAGGAGCTCCCGGCCGGGCGCCGGGAGTGAGCGGCGCTCCCGTACGGCCCCGGGAGCGACGGCCTCTCCCGTACGCCCCCGGTGCGGGCGGCCGACCGCCGGCAGATGGACGACCGGCGGCGGGCCGTGCCCGGGACCGGGGCCCGTACGCGGCGCGGGCCGCCGTCAGCCGCCGAGCCGGCGCATGCGCCGCACGCTCAGGCCCGCGATGCGGACCGCCGCCCGCGGCGACAGCCGCGCGCCCCGCCAGGCCGCCCGGCCCGACGCCGGCGCCACGATGAGCGCGTCGTTCCGGTCGATCCCGCGCAGCACGTCGCGGGCCAGCGCGGAGGCGGAGTAGAGCCGGCGCTGCACCTGCTGCGCCGCCCGCCGGGCGTTCCTGCCGGTCTCGGTCGCCGGCAGGCCCGGGTTGGCGTTGTCGAGCAAGGGCGTGTCGACGAATCCCGGGCAGATCACGCTCACCCGCACGCCCCGGCTCGCCGCCTCCGCGCGCAGCGCCAGGCTCATCCCGACGACCGCGTGCTTGGTGGTCGTGTAGGGCAGCATCAGCGGCGCGGGCACGAGGCCGGCCAGCGACGCGGTGTTGACGATGTGCCCGTACCCCTGCTCCAGCATGATCGGGTACGCCGCGTGGACGCCGTGGACGACGCCCCGCAGGTTGACGTCGATCGTGCGGTTCCAGTGGTCGAGGGTCATCTCCTCGGTGAGGCCGCCGACGGCGATGCCGGCGTTGTTGAAGACGAGGTCGAGGCGGCCGTGCTCCTCCCGGACCGACCGGTAGAGCGCGGCGACCGCGTCGGCGTCGGTCACGTCCAGGGCGGCGGCCGTGGCGGGCGCGCGCTCGGACAGCCGGGCCGCGACCTTCTCGGCCCCGGCGACGTCGATGTCGGCGACGGTCACGATGTCACCGCGCGCCGCGAGGGCGGCCGCGATGGCCCGGCCGATGCCGGAGGCTCCGCCGGTGACGATGGCGATCCGGGAGGACATGCGGGCTCCTTGGGAGTTCTCAGCGGGCGGCTCGGGCCCGGCGCGGTTTCGGGGTGTCCCAGAGCCCGACGGCCTTCCAGACCCGTACGCTGACGGGGTCGAGCAGGTCGAGCTCGGCGGCGAGGTCGCGGATCTTGGCGACGCAGTTCTTGAACTCCCCTGCCCAGGCGGCCGAGCCGTACGCCTCGCGCACGACCTCCTTCGGGATGCCGAAGTACTTCACCATCGGGCCCGGGGGAGCGAGCATGATCCGCGCCATCCGGCCGAGGACGAGCGGAGTGGCCACGGCCAGGGCCCGGCGGCGCGGGGCGGGCATCTCGGGCACGCGGTGGCGCAGGTAGTGGCGGGCGAACGAGATGTGCCGCGCCTCCTCCGCGATGTGGATCCGCATGATCGTGTCCTGCAGCGGGTGCAGGTCGTCGCCGCTCTTGATGGTCTTGCGCTGGACGTAGTCGATGGGGTCCTCGCCGCCCAGCACGAAGATGAAGAACAGCTCCGTCGAGATGCGCGGGATGTGCGGGAAGACCTGCGCCAGCAGGTCGAGGGCCTTGGGCATCCCGCGGATCGGCATCTTCGTCCGGTTGACGAACTCCTGGAACATCATGGCGTGCTGACATTCCTCGCTCGTCTCGTGCAGGACGTAGCGGAACTCCGGGGAGCCGTTCGGCAGCCGGTAGGCGTAGTTCAGCAGCCCGCGCTTGAGCAGGTTCTCGAACTGCAGGCCGATCTTCATCATGGTGGCCACGCGCCACAGCCCGATCCGGGACTGCACGCCCGGCGGCTGTGAGCGGTACCACTCCGTACGGCCGAGGGGGTCGACGGGCGGCAGGATCCAGCGGGGGTCGTCGGGGTCGACCGCGAAGTCCGGGTCGGCCCAGGGGATGTCGGCGTAGGCGTCCCAGTGCTTGTCGACCGATGCCTTCGACAGGCGCTCGATCACACCGGTGTAGGCCGCGCGGTCCTCGACCTTCGCGCGGATCTCCTCGTCCAGGGTCTTGCTCGGGGGATTGGACATGATCTCTCCCTCAGGCGGGATCGGGGATGAGCAGGCGGGCCAGCGCCTTGATGCGGCCGAGCACCGCCGCCTGGTGGCCGTGGGCGTCATCGTCCAGGGAGTGCTGCAACGTGAGCCCGACGAACATGGCGAACACCGCTCGGATGAGCGTCGCCGCGGTGTCCTCGTCCACCGACTCGGGGAACAGCCGATGGAACACCTCGAGGATGACCGCGATGATCCGCTCGTTGATGTCGATGCTCAGCTCGCGCAGCGTCACGTCGGTGCGCGCGGCCATCGCGAGCTCCATGAGGGCGAGCGCGGGTGCCTGGCGGAAGGTCTCCCACAGCAGGTCCAGCGCGCCCTCCACGTTGCGGCGCTCCGCCGGCAGCGCGGCGAACGCCCGCTCGAACGCGAGTCGCTGCCGCTCCAGGAGGTGCTCGAGCGCGGCCCCGACCAGCAGCATCTTGGTGGGGTAGTGATGCTGCTGGGCGCCCCGCGAGACGCCGGCACGGCGGGCGACCTCGGTCGTCGAGGTGCCCGACCAGCCCAGCTCGGCGAGGCACTCCACGGTGGCGTCCAGCAGGCGGGTCCGCGTCTCCGCCCGGCGCTCCTCTTGGGTGCGCGGGGCGCGGCGCGGGGCCTGCTCGTGACGTCGGCGGCTGCTCACTGACACATCTTCGACGGTAGGCGCGAGAAAACATGCAATCAAGACTGATTGTTTGTTGTCCCGGTCACATTGTTGGACGCCATGCCAATAACGGCGCGCGGGGCCCGCCGCGGCGGGGTAATCCCGGCGACGGGGCGGGGAAGACCCCGTTAGGGTGTCCCCATGCAGGTCAGCCAGTCGGACAAGCTCGCCAACGTCCTGTACGACATCCGGGGCCCGGTCCTCAAGCGGGCCATGCAGCTGGAGGCCCAGGGCAACCAGATCCTCAAGCTGCACATCGGCAACCCCGCCCCGTTCGGGTTCGAGGCGCCCGACGAGATCCTCCAGGACGTCATCCGCAACCTGCCGGCGGCGCACGGCTACAGCGACTCCAAGGGCATCCTGTCCGCCCGCCGGGCGGTCGTGCAGCACTACGAGCAGCAGGGTTTCCCCGGCGTCGGCGTCGACGACGTCTACCTCGGCAACGGCGTGTCCGAGCTGATCGTCATGGCCCTGCAGGCCCTGCTGAACAACGGCGACGAGGTGCTGATCCCGGCCCCGGACTACCCGCTGTGGACGGCGTCGGTCTCCCTCTGCGGCGGCACGCCGGTGCACTACCTCTGCGACGAGGACCAGAACTGGATGCCCGACCTCGAGGACATCGAGGCGAAGATCACCCCGGCCACCAAGGCCATCGTCATCATCAATCCGAACAACCCCACCGGCGCGGTGTACACGCGCGAGCTCCTGCAGGGCGTCGCCGAGCTCGCCCGGCGGCGGGGCCTGCTGATCCTCGCCGACGAGATCTACGACCGGATCCTGTACGACGGCGCCGAGCACGTCTCGATCGCGCCGCTCGCCCCGGACGTGCTGTCGCTGACCTTCTCCGGCCTGTCCAAGGCGTACCGCGTCTGCGGGTTCCGCTCCGGCTGGATGGTCGTCTCCGGGCCCAAGGACCACGCCGAGTCCTACATCGAGGGCCTGGACATGCTCGCCAACATGCGGCTGTGCCCGAACGTCCCGGGCCAGCACGCCATCCAGGCCGCGCTCGGCGGTCACCAGAGCATCAAGGACCTCGTCCTGCCCGGCGGCCGGCTGCGTGAGCAGCGCGACCGCGCCTGGCGGCTGCTCAACGAGATCCCCGGTGTCAGCTGCGTCAAGCCCTCCGGCGCGCTGTACGCCTTCCCGCGGCTGGATCCCGAGGTCTACCCCATCGAGGACGACCAGCGCTTCGTGCTGGACCTGCTGGAGAGCCGGCAGATCCTCGTCGTGCAGGGCACCGGCTTCAACTGGCCGTCCACCGACCACTTCCGGATCGTCACCCTGCAGCACGCGGACGACCTCGAGGAGGCGATCGGCAGGCTGGCCGAGTTCCTGGCCGCCCGCCGCGCCTGACCCTCCCCGCCGCCGGTGCCGGCTCCGGCTCCGGCCCGATCCGGTGGGCCGGTCAGCCTCGCACGGCGCGCTGGTAGGCCGCCAGGGCCTCCGGGTCGTCGATGCTGCCGTGATGGTGGAACTGGCGCCAGCGCCCGTCCTCGTAGCGGAAGTACCGGCTCGTCCGGATCCGCAGCGGGACCGGCGTGCCGTCCGGGCCGGTGTACGTTCCGACCTCGCGCCCGGCGAACACCGCGTGGTCCGCGCCGACGTACTCCACCACGTCGCCGAAGGTGACCTCCACCCGCACCGGGCCGGTGAAGATCTTCTCGTACAGCCCGGCGACCGCGTCGCCGCCGCGCAGGACGCCGCCGAGGGGGTTGTTGAGCTGGGCGAGGGGGTGGTCGCTCCAGTCCTCCCGCAGGGCCTGCGCGTCGCGGTTGTTGAGCGCGTAGTAGAAGGACTCCAGGGCCGCGTACGCCCCCGCGGGAGAGGGATCCGCCGTCTCGGACAGGCGGTTGCGCGCGTTCGGGCCGTACGCCGGGTCGGTGTGCCTGATCACTGGAACTCCTCGCCTAGAGTGTTCGATGGAGGTCGACCATATGAGTGTACGACGGGAATCGAACACCGAGGTGCGCGGGGCGTCCGCGCGCGCCCGCGGGCTGACGCATCGCCATCCGTCCGAGGTGCCGCTCCAGGACGCCCTCGACGCGGTCGCCGACCCGGTGCGCCGGACGATCCTCCGCGAACTCGCCGGGCAGCCCGACTGGACGCGCGCCTGCGGCACCTTCGACCTGCCGGTGTCCAAGGCGACCCGGAGCCACCACTTCGCCGTGCTGCGGGCCGCCGGTCTGATCGAGCAGCGCGACGAGGGGCCGCGCCGGTTCAACCGGCTCCGGAGAGCCGAGTTCGACCAGGTGTTCCCCGGCCTCCTGGCGCTCGTGCTGGCGGAACGCGCCTGACCGTTCGCGGCCGCGGCCGGTCCCCATGATCCGGGCCGTCCGGATCACCGGCCAACGGCCGGAGGCCGCTGAGACGGCGGGGAAAAGCGTGGCTGTGGCGGCGAGCGGTCACCATCGGCCGGTAGCGTTGACCGGGTGGCCGAAGACCTCCTCGACTCCCCGGAAAAGACCGACGTCCCCGGCGTCGGACCCCTTCTCGCCGCGGCGGTCGCCGGCGTCGGCGGCGCCGAGCGGCCGGGGCAGGTCAAGATGGCCGAGGCCGTCGCGCACGCCATCGAGTCGGGCGAGCACCTCGCCGTGCAGGCGGGCACCGGCACCGGGAAATCCCTGGCCTACCTCGTCCCCGCCGTCCGCCACGCCGTCTCCGAGAACGCGTGCGTAGTGGTCTCCACGGCGACGATCGCGCTGCAGCGCCAACTCGTCGAGCGCGACCTGCCGCGGCTGGCCGAGTCGCTGACGCCGCTGCTCGGCCGCGAGCCGGCGTTCGCGATCCTCAAGGGCCGGCGCAACTACCTGTGCCTGCACCGGATGCAGGTGGAGGAGCCCGACGACCCCGACGAGATCCTGTTCGACGCCCAGTCGGTGTCCGCGACGGGGCGGCAGGTGCAGCGCATCCACGAGTGGGCCGAGACCACCGAGACCGGCGACCGGGACGAGCTCGTCCCCGGCGTCTCCGAGCAGGCGTGGCGCCAGGTCGCCGTGAGCGCCCGCGAGTGCCTGGGGGCGCAGCGCTGCCCGTTCGGCACCGAGTGCTACGCCGAGCGGGCCCGGGACAAGGCCGGGGAGGCCGACGTCGTCGTCACCAACCACGCGCTGCTGGCCATCGACGCGCTGGAGGAGTTCCAGGTCCTCCCCGAGCACGACGTCGCCGTCATCGACGAGGCGCACGAGCTCGTCGACCGGGTGACCTCGGTGGCCACCGCGGAGCTGTCCGCGTCGGCCGTGGAGTTCGCCGCGCGCCGCTGCGGCCGCCTCATCGAGGACGACCTCGCCGACCGCCTCAAGGAGGCGGGCGAGGCGCTGCAGCCCCTCCTCGCCGACACCCCGGCGGGCCGCATGGACGTCCTGCCGCAGGTGCTCGGCGGGGCCCTCCTCGCGATCCGCGACGCCGCGTACGGCTGCGCGACGGCCCTGCGCACCACGCTCAAGACCACCGAGGACGACGCCGAGCGGCTCGGCGCCGGCCGCGCCGCGCTGACCGCGCTGGAGGAGATCCACGACACCGCCGGGCGGCTCCTGGAGACGTTCGAGACCGACCTGGCCTCCCGGCACGACGTCGTCTGGCTGGACCGGCCCTTCAACGAGGACTCCCGGCGGCCGACCGCGCTCCGGGTCGCGCCGCTGGGCGTCGGCGGCCTGCTGCGCGAGCGGCTGTTCGGCCGCCGTACGACCGTGCTGACCTCGGCGACCCTGTCGCTCGGCGGGTCGTTCGAGCCCCTCGCGCGGCAGTGGGGCCTGCCGCCGCTCGGCACGGCGGCTGGAGCGCCGGCCGACGGAGCGGCGGAGGCGGCCGAGCCGTCCGAGCCGCCGGAGGGGGACGCGAAGAAGGACGGCGGGCAGCGGCCGCTGCGCTGGTCGGGGCTGGACGTCGGCTCGCCGTTCGACCACGCGCGCAGCGGGATCCTCTACATCGCGCGGAGCCTGCCGCAGCCGGGCCGCGACGGACTGCCGGAGGCGTACCTCACCGAGCTGACCGAGCTCATCGAGGCCGCCGGAGGCCGCACCCTCGGGCTGTTCTCCTCCATGCGCGCCGCCAAGCAGGCCGCCGAGGCGTTGCGCGGCCGCCTCGCGCAGCCGCTGCTGTGCCAGGGGGACGACTCAACCTCCCAGCTCATCAAGCAGTTCACCGACGACGAGGCGACCTGCCTGTTCGGCACGCTGTCCCTGTGGCAGGGCGTCGACGTGCCCGGGCCGTCGCTCCGCCTGGTCGTGATCGACCGCATTCCCTTCCCGCGCCCCGACGATCCGTTGTCCTCGGCGCGGCAGCGGGCGGTCGCCGCGCAGGGCGGCAACGGCTTCATGGCCGTCGCCGCGACCCACGCCGCGCTGCTGCTCGCGCAGGGCGCCGGGCGCCTGCTGCGGTCGATGACCGACCGCGGGGTCGTCGCCATCCTCGACCCGCGGCTGGCCACGGCGCGCTACGGCACGTTCCTGCGCTCGTCGCTGCCGCCGTTCTGGACGACGTTCGACTCCGCGACGGTCAAGGCCGCGCTGCGCCGCCTCGACACCGCGGACTGAGTCCCCGGAGGACGCAGGGTCAGGACAGGGCGTTCTCCTCGCGGAGGACGCGGCGCAGGACCTTGCCGAGCATGTTGCGCGGCAGGTCCGGACGGAACTCGACGAAGGTGGGCACCTTGTACCCGATGAGCTGCTGCGCGCAGTAGGCCCGCAGCTCGTCCCGGCTCGGCCGGTGCGGCCGCCGGGGGATGACGTACGCGGCGACCGCCTCGCCGTGGCCGGGCTCCGGCACTCCGACGACGGCGGCCTCCTCGACGGCCGGGTGCGCCTGCAGGACGGCCTCCACCTCCGAGGGGTACACGTTGAAGCCGTCGACGATGATGACGTCCCGTTTGCGGTCGATGAGGGTGAAGTAGCCGTCCGGGCTCATCACCGCGATGTCCCCGGTCCGGAACCAGCCGTCGGGGGAGAGGCTCTCGGCGGTCTCGGCGGGCTGGTTCCAGTACCCGGCGAAGACCTGGGGACCGCGGATCAGGAGCTCGCCCGGATATCCGACCGGAAGGACGCGGCGGGGGTCGTTCTCGTCGACGATCCGTGCCTCGGTGCCGGGCAACGGGGTCCCCACGGACACGTGCCGGGCGTTCCCGTCGAGGGGGTTGGCCATGACCACCGGTGACGTCTCCGTCATCCCGTACCCCTGGATGACGTGGCCGCCCGTTCCCGCCCTGAACGCGTCGACCGTCGTACGGGCGAGTCTCATCGCCCCCGACACGCAGGTCCGGATCGAGCCCACGCCCGCCTTCTTCGCCTCGGGCGCGGCGGCGAGCTGCTGGAACAGGGGAGGAACGCCGGGGAACAGGGTCGGCCGGTGCTTGCGGACGGCGTCCAGCACGAGCTCCAGGTCGAAGCGGGGGACGAGCACGACCGTTCCGCCGATCAGGATCGTGCAGGTCAGGCAGAACGTCAGGCCGAAGACGTGGAACAGCGGCACGACGGCCAGGGCGACGTCCTCACCGGGCCGGATCCCCGGGTCCCACGCCGTGGTCTGCAGCGCGTTCGCGACGAGGTTCCGGTGGGTGAGCATGGCGCCCTTCGGCCGGCCCGTGGTGCCGCCGGTGTACTGCAGGACGGCCAGGTCGCGGACCGGGTCGACCATCGCCTGCGGGTGGGCCTCGGCCGTCTCCTTCAGCAGGTCGTCGAACCGGAGGACCGACGCGCCGGCCGGCACCTCCGTGCTCAGCTCCGAGGCCAGCCGGCGCGCCCTGGCGAGCGGGAGCTTGAGCAGTTCCCGTTTGACGAAGGGGAGGTAGTCGGGCAGTGAGGTGACGATGACGTGCTCGACCGACGTTCCGGGCGCCGCGTCGTGGACCGTCGCGTACGCCTTGTCGAAGACGATGACGACGCGGGAGCCGCTGTCGGCGAGCTGGTGCCGCAGCTCCGACGACGTGTACAGCGGGTTCGTGGGCACCACGACCGCGCCGAGCCGCAGCACCGCGTAGAAGGCGATGACCTCCTGCGGGCAGTTGGGCAGGATGACCGCGACCCGGTCTCCCTTACGGACGCCCAGCCGGGCCAGCGCCGCCGCGAACCGGTCGACCGCGTCGCGGAGCCGGGCGTACGTCATCGAACGGCCGAGGAACTCCAGCGCCCGGTGGTTCGGGAACCGGTCGGCGGACGCGTCGAGCAGGCGGGTGAGCGGCACGTCCGGCACGTCGACGTCGGCAGGAACCCCGTCCGCGTAGTAACGGAGCCATGGTCTCTCGTCGTAGGGAGTGCGCATTCGCCGACGATCACCACCGTAAGCAGACGAAACCTTTCTGTCACCTTTGCATCATCCGTCGCATCTTGCCCAGCGTTCGAGCGATGTAACCGATCGTGCCTTTCGCCGGGTGTGTGGGCGTCAGGTGAGCGCGTTCAGGGCGAGGTCCACGTCCGCCTCGGTCGTGTAAAGGTGGAAGGCCGCCCGCAGCCGCCCGTCCCGTACGGCGGCGCGCACTCCCGCGGCCGCGAGCCGCTCCGCCGCGCCGGGCAGGTCGACGCTCACGATCGCGCTGCCCGCCGGCGGCAGACCCAGGCCGCGCAGGAACCGGTCGGCGAGCGCGACGTCGTGGGCGTGCACCCGCTCCACCCCGACCGCGTTCAGGACGTCCAGCGCGGGCGCGGCGCCGACGAAGGAGAACCACGCCGGGGACAGGTCGAACCGCCGGGCAGACGGCGCCAGCCGCAGCGGCGGCCCGTAGTACGCGTGCGGTTCGCCGCCGGGCTCCTCTCCGGCGTACCAGCCCGCCGCGACCGGCCGGATCCGCTCCCGCACCGCCGGGGCGACGTAACAGAACGCGGCACCGCGCGGCGCCATCAGCCACTTGTACGCCGCGCACACGAGCACGTCGAACCGCGTCGCGTCGATCGGCAGCCAGCCGGCGGCCTGGCTGGCGTCGGCGACCACGAGCGCGCCGTTCGCCCGCGCCGCCGCGAGGATGTCCTCGACCGGGGAGACCTCGCCCGTGGCCGACTGCACGACGCTGAACGCCACCAGCGCCGTACGGCCGTCGACGGCGTCCGCCACCTCGCTCAGCGGCACCGTCCGCACGTCCAGGTCCTGGACCAGCCAGGGGAAGAGGTTGGAGGTGAACTCGATCTCCGGTACGACGACGCGGGACCCCGGCGGCAGCGACGCGGCCACCGGGGCGAGCAGCTGGGAGACGGCGGAGCCCACCGCGACGTCATCGGTCTCGACGCCGACCAGCCGGGCGAATCCCGCCCGCGCCCGCCCGGTGGAGGCGTCCCACACGAACCAGGGCGCGTCCCCTCGCTGCCACTCGCCGAGTGCCCGCCGCAGCGCCTCCACGGCCGGGCGCGGCGGCAGTCCGTAGCTGGCCGTGTTCAGCCAACCCGGCGTCGGTTCCCACAGGTGTACGGCGTCGCGAATCTCCACCCGGCCAGTCTGCCCCGGCCGGCCGATCCGCAGTTCCCATGCCATGGCCGGGTCGGCGGCCGCCTGCCGCGCCTGCCGCCGGAGCTCTTTGTCCACAGATCTTCGGGTGGGCCTGCCGGGGATACCCCGGGGAGCGGGAGGCTCGGGGGCATGAGACCGAACACGTTGCGGCTCCGGTCGCCCGCCGACGTCGTCGCCGCCATCCCCTACCTCGTCGGATTCCACCCCGCCGACAGCGTCGTCGTGCTGTGCTGCGGCGGCGCGGACGGCGCATACGCGATCCGGCTCGACTTAACCGCCTCCGACGCGCTCCTCGACCACGTCACCGAGCTCATCACCCGGCGCCGGCCCGCCGACGTCATCCTCACCGGCTACGGCCCTGGCGCGCGGGTGACACCCGTCGTCGAGCGGGTCGGCGACCGCCTCACCCGCGACGGCGTCCGGCTCCGCGAGGTGCTGCGCGTCGAGGACGGCCGCTACTGGTCCTACCTCTGCACCGACCCGGCCTGCTGCCCGCCGGAGGGCACGTTCGTCGACGTGCGCGGCAGCGCGGTGGCCGCCGCCGCCATCGCCGGCGGCCTGGTCGCCCTGCCGGACCGTGAGGAGCTCGCGCGGATGATCGCCCCGATGGGCGGCGAGGCGATGCGGCAGGCCACCGAGCGGGCCGAGCGCCGCCTGACCTCATGGGCCGACGTGCCACGGGACGGCGTGGCGAGGGCCGACGCGACGCGGGGCCGCATGGCGCGGCGGGTGGCCGAGGAGGGAGTGCGGCTGGTCCGGCTCCTCATCGAGCGCGCGCGGGCGGGCGGCGATCCGCCCACCGACGAGGAGGTCGCCTGGCTCGGCGTGCTCCTGGTCAACCTGCGGGTCCGCGACGAGGCGTGGGTGCGCATCGACGACGGTGAGATCGGCGCGCACATCCGGCTGTGGCGCGACGTCATGCGGCGCGTGGCCGAGCCGTACCTGCCGGGGCCCGCCTGCCTGCTGGCGTTCGCGGCCTGGCGGGCGGGCGAGGGCGCGCTGGCCAACCTCGCACTGGACCGGGCGCTGGCCGCCGACCCGCACTACTCCATGGCCCGGCTGCTGCACGAGTTGTTCGTCAGCGGCCTGCCGCCCTGGTCCGTGCCCCTCGACATCACCTCGGAGCAGCTCGACGAGGCGAGCTGAGGGAAACGGGGGCGGCGCGAGGCGACGCCTCCTGGCGGGTGCTGTCACCCACCGGCAGCACCCGTCGGCAGCACCCGCCGCAGTGGGCTCGGGCTTCAGGGCACGCCGCGGCCCCTGACGGCGACCTTCATGACAGGGACGGGCTCGGGCGGCGGAGCCGTCCCGCCCGGTCAGAGGGAGGCGGCGCCGCCCTGGCGTTTGCGGCGCTCGTTGTAGTCGCGCATCCGCTGCGGATAGCCGGTGATCTGGACGTCGTACACCGGCAGGCGCAGGTCACGCGCGACCTTCCGGATGACCTGCGGTGATCCGACGCGGCGGCGGGTCCACTCGCCGTCGGCGGCGATGGCCACCGCCGTGGTGTCGGTGGCGAAGGTCTCGGGTTCGACGTAGAACTCCACGCCCTTGCGGCTGCGGGCGAAAGCCCTGAGCGACTCGATGTCGGCGTTCGTCGCCTCCCGATCCAGAATCGTCACCCGGCTACCCCGCCAGCGGCGAATCCCGAAGCGATCGCCCCACCTCATCGGACGTCCTCCCCACGAGTTCGTCGCGATCCCCGCCTCCGTCCCCCGACGACGCTTCGTGGGTGGATCGCGCGATTTGTCACGATGTCAACGCCGACCCATCGTGCAGGGTTCCCGAAGATGGCACCATGCTTTTTCGGCGTTTGACCGACAACGGAACCTCAACGGGAAAAGGGAACTAAGGTGCCCAATGTCGCGCGGCAGGTCACGAACGGAGGTCGGATGCGCTTCGCCGTCCCGAGGACCTTCCGTAGCTCGAGGACCTTCCGCAGGGCGATGACGATCGTCGCGGCCGTGCTCGGGCTGGGCTGGCTCAGCGGCCTGGGGACGCACCCGGCCGCACCCCTGGCGGGTCCGCACGCGACCGCCCAGAGTTCCGCCGCGCAGCCGCCCGACGCGCACCTCATGGCCGGAACGGCCCGAACGACCGGGCGGCCCGCCGGGCCGCCCGGCCGGCCGAGATCGCGTTCCGCGGACGGCGCGCCGGCCGGACCCGCCGCGCACCCGAACGACCTCATCGCGCGGCTGCGATCCACGACCTGGCCGCCGGGAGCCAAGGCCGCGGCGGCACCCGAGCCGAAGGTCGACTGCACTAAGGCTAAGTGCATCGCGCTGACGTTCGATGACGGCCCCGGCCCGTACACCGCGAAGCTGCTCGACATGCTCGCCGCCCGGCACGTGAAGGTGACGTTCTTCCTCATCGGCGGCAACATCCGCGGCCGCGAGGCGGTGGTCCGGCGTGAGCTGGCCGAGGGGCACGTGGTCGGTGACCACACCTGGTCGCATCCGTCGCTGAGCTCGATGCCGGACGGCGCCGTCAGGTCGCAGCTGGCCCGTACGCTCGGTGAGATCCGCCGGGCCTCCGGCCACGGGACCGTCCTGATGCGGCCGCCGTACGGCGCGACGAGCCGGCGGGTGGCGGCGGTGGCACGCCGCATGGACATGGCGCAGATCCTCTGGAGCGTCGACACGAACGACTGGCTCGACCGGAACTCGGCGATCGTCGCGCATCGCGCCGTGTCCTGGGCCCACCCCGGCGACATCATCCTGATGCACGACATCCACCCGACGACGGTGAACGCCGTGCCGAAGATCCTGGCCGGTCTGTCCCGGCGCGGCTTCACGTTCGTCACCGTGCCCGAGCTGTTCGGGAACCGGTCGCTCAAACCCGGCCGGACCTACTTCGACGGGCCGGTGCCCCGGCCGAAGAGCCCGCGTTCGAAGGCCGCTCCGCGCCCGGGGAGCTCGCCTGCCGCGGGCGCTCCGGCCGGCGTTGGAGCGCCCGCCGGAGCGTCCAGGTCACCGGCGGCACGGGGCTCCGCGAAGCCGGGACGCTGACCCGCCTCGGGGCACGGGTGTCCGTGCGGCGGGGACGCAGGCCCGCCGGACCTGGGGTTCTCCCCAGGGACGGATCAGGGGTTTCCCCGATGGCTCCCCGGCCGGGCGCGGCGCACGATCGAGAACATGACCATCTCCACACCGCCCGGCGCGTTGCGCGTCTCCGCCGCCGAACGCGAGCCGATCGTCGACCGGCTGCAGCAGGCCTTCGCCGAGGGCCGTATCGACAAGGAAGAACTCGACCTGCGGCTGCATCTCGCGATGACGTCCAGGACGCGGGCCGACCTGGACGCGGCCCTCGCGGACCTGGCGCCCGCGCCCACCGCGTCACAGGTGCCGGCGCCGGTCGGTGAGCCGACCGCGGAACAGCGGGTGCTGGCCGCGCTCGCGCACGTCCTCGGCGCCACCACGCTGTTCCTGGGACCGCTCGTCATGCTGTGCACCCGGGCGCGCCGGTCACCGTACGTCCGGCGCCACATCGTGGAGGCCCTCAACTTCCAGCTCACCCTGCTGATGGTGACGGTCGTGACGTTCGGCATCGGGGCGATCGCGTACGCGGTGAGCTGGATCGTCTGCGGAGTGGCCGCGCTGCTGGCGCTCGCCGGCACGCCGTTCCGTTACCCCTTCACCCTCCGGATGGTGCGCTGACCGGGTCCGGTCCTCGCCGCGCGAGAGGCGTGCCCAGGCTGTGCGGCGGGAGAGCGGGGATGAGAAGATCGACAGGTGACAGGTCACCAAACAGCGGTCGAGAGGCTCCTGGCCTCCTACCGGGCCATCCCCGAAGGCTCACCGGTCCGGCTGGCGAAACGCACCTCGAACCTGTTCCGGTTCCGTGACGAGATCCAGGCGCCCGGTCTCGACGCCAGCGGCTTCGACAAGGTCCTGAGCGTGGACCCCGAGGCCCGCGTCGCCGACGTCCAGGGCATGACGACGTACGAGGACCTGGTCGACGCGACCCTGCCGCACGGCCTGATGCCGTTCGTCGTACCGCAGCTCAAGACGATCACGCTGGGCGGTGCGGTGACCGGGCTCGGCATCGAGTCGTCGTCGTTCCGCAACGGGCTGCCGCACGAGTCGGTGCTGGAGATGGAGATCCTCACCGGCGCGGGTGAGGTCGTCACCGCGACGCCGGACAACGAGCACCGCGAGTTGTTCTACGGCTTCCCCAACTCGTACGGCACGCTCGGGTACGCCCTGCGGCTGAAGATCAAGCTGCAGCCGGTGAAGCCGTACGTCGCGCTGTGGCACGTGCGGTTCTCCTCCGCCCAGGAGTGCGCGCAGGCCATCGACGAGCTCGGCGCCGACGTGGACTTCATCGACGGCACGGTCTTCGGCCCGGACGAGCTGTACCTCACGCTGGGCCGCTTCGCCGACACGGTCCCGCGCGTGTCCGACTACACCGGGCAGGGGATCTACTACCGGTCGATCCGCGACCGGTTCGTCACGCCGCGGTGGCTGCGGCCGGACGGCCCGCCGACCGACGCGCTCACGACGCACGACTACCTCTGGCGGTGGGACACCGACTGGTTCTGGTGCTCGCGGGCGTTCGGCGTGCAGAACTCCCTGGTCCGCCGGGCCTGGCCCGCGTCGAAGAAGCGTTCCGACGTGTACCGCCGGCTGGTCGCGCTCGACAAGCGCCTGCAGACGTCGGCGCGCGTGGACCGCTGGCTCGGCCGGCCGGCCCGCGAGGACGTCATCCAGGACGTCGAGGTGCCGGTGGAGCGGCTCCCCGAGTTCCTCGACTTCTTCCACCGTGAGATCGGGATGAGCCCGGTGTGGCTGTGCCCGCTGCGGGCACAGGACAAGTGGCCGCTGTACCCCCTGGAGCCCGGGCGGACGTACGTCAACGTCGGGTTCTGGGGGACGGTGCCGCAGAAGCCCGGCCGGGTCCCCGAACACCACAACCGGCTGATCGAGCGCGAGGTCGCCCGCCTCGACGGCCACAAGTCGCTGTACTCGACGGCGTTCTACACCCGTGAGGACTTCTGGCGGCACTACGACGGCGCTACGTATCGCACCTTGAAGGAGGAGTACGACCCGGAGCGACGGCTGCTGGATCTCTACGACAAAACCGTACGGGGCAGGTGAACATGAAGCTGGCGGAGGCATTCGAACGCGTCGTCGGACGTGACGCGCAGGTGGAGTTCCGGGCGTACGACGACAGTCGCGCCGGGGCTCTCGGCGCGGACGTCCGCGTGGAGGTCAGGTCGCCGTACGCGGTGTCCTATCTCGTCCACGCGCCCGGCGCGCTCGGGCTGGCCCGCGCGTACGTCGCCGGGCATCTCGACGTGATCGGGGACATGCACACGGCGCTCTTCCGGATGCAGTCGGCCATGGGCCAACTGAGCTGGGCCGACAAGGCGACCCTGCTACGCGGGATCCTGAACGACCCGCTGCTGCGCGCGGCCGCGCTGACGCGGCTGGACCCGCCGCCGCAGGAGGTGCGGCCGGCGCGCGTGCCGCTGCGGTCGGGCCTGCGGCATTCCAAGCGCCGCGACGCCAAGGCGATCTCCCATCACTACGACGTCTCCAACACCTTCTACGAGTGGGTGCTCGGCCCCTCGATGGCCTACACGTGCGCGTGCTTCCCCGCGGAGGACGCGACGCTGGAGCAGGCGCAGTACCACAAGTTCGACCTCGTGGCGCGCAAGCTCGGGCTGCGGGAGGGCATGCGGCTGCTCGACGTGGGCTGCGGCTGGGGCGGCATGGTCATGCACGCCGCGCGGGAGTACGGCGTGAAGGCGCTCGGCGTGACGCTGTCCAAGCAGCAGGCCGAGTGGGCGCAGAAGGCGATCGCCGAGGCGGGGCTGTCGGAGCTCGCGGAGGTCCGCCATCTCGACTACCGCGATGTCACGGAGGACGGCTTCGACGCCGTCAGCTCGATCGGCCTGACCGAGCACATCGGCAAGGCGAACGTCCCGGGTTACTTCGAGTTCCTGTACGGCAAGCTCAAGCCGGGCGGCCGGATGCTGAACCACTGCATCACCCGCCCGGACGACAAGGAGCCCTCGATCCGCGAGGAGGGCTTCATCAACCGGTACGTCTTCCCGGACGGCGAGCTGGAGGGCCCGGGCTGGCTCATCTCGCGGATGAACGACGCCGGCTTCGAGATCCGGCACGAGGAGAACCTCCGCGAGCACTACGCCAAGACCCTCACCGGCTGGTGCCGCAACCTCGACGACCACTGGGACGAGGCGGTCGCCGAGGTCGGCGAGGGAACCGCGCGCGTGTGGCGGCTGTACATGGCCGGCTCGCGGCTCGGCTTCGAGCTCAACTGGATCCAGCTGCACCAGGTGCTCGGCGTCAAGCTGCGGGAGGACGGGGGCTCCGGCATGCCGCTGCGGCCGTCGTTCGAGCCGCCGTCGGCGGGCTGACCGTACGGTCACGGGTGGTCGCGGCCGGCGCCGCGACCACCTCAGGCCGCGCCGGGGACCGTGACGCGAGCGGGGCGGCGGCCTACCGTCGGCCTCATGACGGACATCGCGACCATCCGGGCGAACGGCCTGACGTTCGGCTACCTGGAGGCGGGCAGCGGGCCGCTGGCGCTGTGCCTGCACGGTTTCCCCGACTCGGCGTACACCTGGCGGCACCTGCTCCCGGCGCTGGCCGGCGCGGGCTACCACGCGGTGGCGCCGTTCCTGCGCGGTTACGCGCCCACGGATGTGCCGGGCGACGGCGCGTACCAGGTCGGCGCGCTGGCGGCCGACGCGAACGCCCTGCACGAGGCGTTCGGCGGGGACGACGGCGCGGTGCTGCTCGGGCACGACTGGGGTGCCGCCGCGACGTACGCCGCCGTCGCGCACGCTCCGGAACGGTGGCGGCGGGCGGTGGCGATGGCGTTCCCGCCGCTCGGGGCCGTTCTGTCGGGGTTCTTCGACTACGCGCAGCTGAAGCGGTCCTTCTACATCTTCCTGTTCCAGACGCCGCTGGCCGAGACGGCGGTGCTGATGGACGACCTGGCCTTCCTGGACGGCCTGTGGGCGGACTGGTCGCCGGGGTACGACGCCGCCCGTGACGTCGCGCACGCCAAGGACTGCCTGCGCGACCCGGTGAACCTGGCCGCGGCCGTCGGCTACTACCGAGCGATGCTCGACCCGTCCCTGCACCGTCCGGCGTACGCGGCCGAGCAGGAGGCGGCCGGGCGCGTCGGCGAGCGGCCGGTCCTGTATCTGCACGGCGCGGCCGACGGTTGCCTGGACGCCGGGCTCGCCGGTGGCGCCGAGGGTCACCTGCCGGCCGGTTCGCGGTCGGGGACCGTCGCGGACGCGGGACACTTCCTGCACCTGGAGCGGCCGGAGGAGGTCGGCCGGCTGGTCCTGGAGTGGCTGGCCGTGGATCGGCCCTCGCGAACCGGTGCGGGGTAAGTGGTCACTTTGGCAGAATGGAGCAGAATCGCGTTCTAGTTCGAGGAGGAACCGCGTGGAGAAGACCCGGCCCGACGGGATCGATCTGACCGAGTGGGACTTCTGGGCGCGCCCGCTCGACGAGCGTCACGCGGCGTTCCGCACGCTGCGAGGGCTGCCGGAGCCGGCGTTCTTCCGGGAGCCGGAACTGTCCTTCGTGCCGATGGGCCCCGGGTACTACGCGCTGGTCACCCACGCGGACGTCGTCGAGGCCTCGCGCCGGCCGGCCGACTTCTGCTCCGGGCGCGGCGCGATCAACATCAACGACATGCCGGCCGACCTCAATGAGTACTTCGGCTCGATGATCAATATGGACGACCCTCGGCACGCCAAGATCCGCCGGATCGTCTCGCGCGCCTTCTCGCCGCGCATGATCCAGCGGTTCGAGGACCAGGTGCAGGCCGTCGCCGAGCAGGTCGTCGAGGAGGTCCTCGCCAAGGGCGGCGGCGACTTCGTCACCGACGTCGCCGCCCGCCTCCCGCTGAAGATCATTTGTGACCTGATGGGGATCGACGAGGCGCACTACAAGACCGTCTTCGACAACTCCAACATCATCCTCGCCGGCGCGGACCCCGAGTTCGTCTCCGATGACGCCGACCAGGTCGCGCTGCAGCTCCTCCAGGCGGGGCAGACGCTGAAGGACCTCGTCGAGGAGCTCGGCCGCAGGCGCCGCGAGGAGCCGACCGGCGACCTCACCTCCGCCCTGGTGAACGCCAACATCGACGGCGAGTCGCTGACCGACCAGGAACTCGGCTCGTTCTTCATCCTCCTGGTCGTCGCCGGCAACGAGACCACCCGCAACGCCATCGCCCACGGCCTGCACCTGCTCACCGAGAACCCCGGCCAGCGCGAGCTGCTGGCCTCGGACTTCGAGCGGTACATCCCGGGCACGGTGGAGGAGATCGTGCGGTACGCCTCGCCGGTCATCTGGATGCGGCGCACCGCGACCCGCGACACCGAGCTGAACGGCCGCGACGTCAAGGCCGGCGACAAGCTGATCCTCTACTACTGGTCGGCCAACCGGGACGAGGCCGTCTTCACCGACCCGGAGGTCTTCGACATCACCCGGGATCCGAACCCGCACGTCGGTTTCGGCGGCCCCGGCCCGCACTTCTGCCTCGGCGCCCACCTGGCCCGCCGGGAGATCAGCGTGATGTTCCGCGAGCTGTTCCGCCGGGCTCCGGGCATCCGCGCCACGGGCGAGCCCGACCGCCTGCTGTCCAACTTCATCAACGGCATCAAGCACCTGCCCTACACCGTCTGACGCGCGGCTCCGCGCGGATCCCGCGGCGGACCCGGGCCGGCCGGCCCGGGTCCGCTGTCGAAGCCCGGTGTCCTTGCGTCTGCGATAGTCTTGGTATATGCGATCTCGGCTGCTCCTCAGCCGGCCGCGTTGACCCGAGCCGTCGACGCGGCAGCCCCTCCTGCGTGAGGGGCGTTCTCATGCCAGGGGCACGGTCCACCGCCAGCCGAAGCCGTGCGAATCAGACGAGGAACCATGACAGGCGCCGACGAGAACTACGACCCACGGACGATCCAGGACAAATGGCAGGCCCGGTGGGAGGAGCTCAAGCCCTTCGCTGCGAGTGAGGACCCCGCCGACGAGCGGCCCCGCAAGTACGCGCTGGACATGTTCCCGTACCCCTCCGGCGACCTCCACATGGGTCACGCCGAGGCGTTCGCGATCGGCGACGTGGTCGCGCGGTACTGGCTCCAGAAGGGCTACAACGTCCTGCACCCCATCGGCTGGGACTCCTTCGGCCTGCCCGCCGAGAACGCCGCGATCAAGCGCGACTCCCACCCCGCCGAGTGGACCTACACCAACATCGACACCCAGGCGGAGTCGTTCAAGCGCTACGCGATCTCCTTCGACTGGTCGCGCCGGCTGCACACCTCCGACCCGGAGTACTACCGCTGGAACCAGTGGCTGTTCCTGCGCTTCTACGAGCGCGGCCTGGCGTACCGCAAGGGCGGCCAGGTCAACTGGTGCCCGAAGGATCAGACCGTGCTGGCCAACGAGCAGGTCGTCAACGGGCAGTGCGAGCGGTGCGGCGCGGTGGTCGAGAAGCGCGTCCTGACCCAGTGGTACTTCAAGATCACTGAGTACGCCGACCGGCTGCTGGCCGACATGGCGGAGCTGGAGTGGCCCGAGCGGGTGCTGCTGATGCAGCGCAACTGGATCGGCCGCTCCGAGGGCGCCGACGTGACCTTCCAGATCGAGGGGCGCGCCGAGCCGATCACCGTCTACACCACCCGGCCGGACACCCTGTACGGCGCGACGTTCTTCGTCGTCGCCGCCGACGCCGCGCTGGCCGACGAGATCTGCGCGCCGGAGCAGCGCGCGGAGTTCGAGGCCTACCGTGACGCGGTCCGCCGCGAGACCGAGATCGAGCGGCTGGCCACCGACAAGGAGAAGACCGGCGTCTTCCTGGGGCGCTACGCCGTCAACCCGGTGAACGGCGAGCGCATCCCCGTGTGGGCCTCCGACTACGTCCTGGCCGAGTACGGCCACGGCGCGATCATGGCGGTGCCCGCGCACGACCAGCGCGACCTGGACTTCGCCCGCAGGTTCGGCCTGCCGGTCCGTGTCGTCGTGCACACCGGCGAGGCGGACCCCGGCGAGACCGGGGTCGCCACGCCCGGAGAGGGCGAGCTGGTCAACTCCGGGCCCCTGGACGGCCTGACCAAGTCCGCCGCCATCCCCCGGATCGTCGAGGTCCTGGAGGAGAAGGGCCTGGGCAAGGCAGCGGTGAACTACCGGCTGCGCGACTGGCTGATCTCCCGGCAGCGGTTCTGGGGCACGCCGATCCCGATCATTCACTGTGACGCGTGCGGCGAGGTCCCGGTCCCGGACGACCAGCTGCCCGTGCGCCTGCCGGACGACCTGCGCGGCGCCGACCTGGCCCCGACGGGCGTGTCGCCGCGGGCGGCCGCCGAGAACTGGGTGAACGTCGCGTGCCCCAAGTGCGGTGGCCCGGCCAAGCGGGACACCGACACGATGGACACCTTCGTCGACTCCTCCTGGTACTTCCTGCGGTACTGCTCGCCGGGGTACGAGGGCGGCCCGTTCGACGCCGAGAAGGTGCGCCGGTGGATGCCGGCCGACCAGTACACCGGCGGTGTCGAGCACGCCATCCTGCACCTGCTGTACGCCCGGTTCTTCACCAAGGTGCTGTACGACATGGGCCTGGTCGACTTCACCGAGCCCTTCAAGCGGCTGGTCAACCAGGGCCAGGTGATCCTGAACGGCTCGGCGATGTCCAAGACGACCGGCAACCTGGTGGACCTGGGCGAGCAGATCGCCGAGTACGGCGTCGACGCCGTGCGGCTGACGATGCTGTTCTCCGGGCCGCCGGAGGACGACATCGACTGGGCGGACGTGTCGCCGTCGGGGTCGGTGAAGTTCCTGGCGCGGGTCTTCCGCGTGGCCGCCGACGTGACGTCCGAGCCGGGCGCCGACCCGGCGACCGGCGACGTCGCGCTGCGCAAGGTGACGCACCGGACGATCGACGAGGTCACCCGGCTGGTCGAGGCGCACCGCTACAACGTGGCGATCGCGCGGATGATGGAGCTGACCTCCGCGGCCCGTAAGGCCATCGACGCGGGTGCGGGCGCCGGTGACCCGGCGGTCCGCGAGGCCGCCGAGACCCTGGCGGTCATGCTGTCGCTGGTCGCGCCGTACACCGCCGAGGAGATGTGGGAGCGGCTGGGCCGTACGGCGCCGGCGGTCCGGGCGGGCTGGCCGGCCGCCGACCCGGCGCTGCTGGTCCAGGAGTCGGTGACCTGTGTGGTTCAGGTGGCGGGCAAGGTCCGCGACCGCCTGGAGGTGTCCCCGGACATCGCCGAGAGCGACCTGGAGCGCCTGGCGCTGGACTCCGAGAAGGTCCGGGCGGCCCTGGGCGACCGGGGCGTCCGCAAGGTCGTCGTCCGCGCTCCGAAGATCGTGAACATCGTGCCCGCCTGATCGGCATCGTGCCCGCCTGATCGGCATCGTGCCCGCCTGATCGGCGGAGCGGAACACCCCGGGCCGGTGCCTCGGCACCGGCCCGGGGTGGATCACGCGTACGGCGGGACCGCGGAATGGCCGCGGCGTCGCCCGGGACCGTCGGCGGGGGTCACATTTTGCGCAGGACCGCGACCACGCGCCCGAGAATGGTCGCGTCGTCGCCGGGAATCGGGTCGTACGCCGGGTTGTGCGGCATCAGCCACACCTTGTCGTCCCGGCGCTTGAGCGTCTTCACGGTGGCCTCGCCGTCGATCATCGCCGCCACGATGTCGCCGTTCTCCGCGACGGGCTGCTGGCGCACCACGACCCAGTCGCCGTCGGCGATGGCCGCCTCGATCATCGAGTCACCGGTGACGTTGAGCAGGAAGTGGGTGCCTTCGCCGACGAGCTGGCGCGGCAGCGCGAACACGTCCTCCACGGCCTCCTCGGCGAGGATCGGGCCACCCGCGGCGATGCGGCCGACGAGGGGGACGTACGCGGGTGCCGGGCGCGCCGGGGTCTCCTGGCCGTTGGCGACCTCGTAGGACTCGCCGTCGGCGTCGGCGGCGACCGCCGGGGATCCGGGCATGCGGACGACGACCGCGCGCGGCCGGTTCGGGTCGCGCAGCAGGAAGCCCTTGCGCTGGAGGGTCCGGAGCTGGTGGGACACGCTCGAGGTGCTGGTCAGGCCGACCGCCTCGCCGATCTCCCGCATCGACGGGGGATAACCGCGCCGCTGCACGGAGTCCCTGATCACTTCCAGCACCTTGCGCTGGCGGACCGTCAGGCCGCTCTCGTCGCCTGGGCCGTCCGGCATTTCCCGAACCTTGCTCATGGTGTCTCCGATGGATGTCTTCCCGGTGACGCGTGGCCGCCGGTATTCCGGTCCCGTAGTGGGACGTTATCGCTTCTGCGGGAAATGATCAAACAGGTGTTCGAAAAATGTGGAATTTTGCGGTCCGGGGTAAGTCGCGTTTAGTTCGCACACACGTTCGATGATAATTCCCAGGGCCGGGTTCGCGGAAGGCGGCCCCATTGCGCGCGTCCCTTGCCGCCCCGTCGTGATCGACTCTTGTCGCCGCACTGTGATCACCGTCGTCGGCCCGCCGCGGCCGGCCCGGGTGCGCGGCGGTCCCGAAAGGGGTGCCCGCCGACGCGGCGCCGGTGCGCCCGTGGCAGGCTGAAGAGGCGCGGAGCCCGTGCCCGCGCGGCCATCGCCGGCGTGTGACCGACCTCACCCGACGTGGCCTCCTCGGCGTTTCCGCAGGTGATCCAGGGTGTCCCGGGTCGATGTGACCGGTCGCCGCCCTCGGTGAAGGGTGCCGACACGCCGACGGGGGCGGCGGATCGCCCTGTGAGCGGCCTCTTCTCGCCGGGCGCCTCGCGCGGGTTGCGATGCACCCGGCCGGGCTCTACGGTTGGACCCCAACATCTAGTAGTTACATGGATGTAGTTCACCATAGGTTGTGGTTCGAAGGTGAGGTTCGCGCGGTTCGCGCGTGACCCGCATGTCAGGGGGAGGAGTTCGGAGCCATGCACTGCCCGTTCTGCCGACACACCGACAGCAGGGTCATCGACAGCCGGACGGCCGACGACGGGGCCGCCATCCGGCGGCGCCGTTCGTGCCCGGAGTGCGGTCGCCGCTTCACCACCCAGGAGACGGTGCTCATGATGGTCGCCAAGCGCAGTGGCGTCACCGAGCCGTTCTCCAGGGACAAGATCATCGCCGGAGTGCGCCGGGCGTGTCAGGGCCGTCCCGTCAACGAGGACGCCCTCGCCATGCTCGGGCAGCGGGTCGAGGAGGCGATCCGGGCGACCGGGAACGCCGAGATTCCCTCGCACCAGATCGGGCTGGCGATCCTCGGCCCGCTCCGTGAACTCGACGAGGTCGCGTACCTGCGATTCGCCTCCGTCTACCGGGGGTTCGAGACGCTCGACGACTTCGCCAAGGAAATCGAATCGCTGCGCGTGGCGTCCGGCGGCGACGCCCGTTCCTAGGGCGGCGCCCGGACCGCGGGCTTGTACGGGTAATCCTGGAGGTGGGCCTGGTGTGCCCGAGAAGGGGGATGGCATGACGGAGACGGTGAGCGGCTCAGCCCGGCGGGGCAAGGCGGGTCGCAAGGGCCTGAAGATGGAGCGCATCTTCACACGGCCGGGCGTCCACCCGTACGACGACGTCCGGTGGGAGCGGCGTGACGTCGTCATGACCAACTGGCGCGACGGGTCGGTGAACTTCGAGCAGAAGGGCGTCGAGTTCCCCGCCGGCTGGTCGGTGAACGCGGTCAACATCGTCACCTCGAAGTACTTCCGCGGCGCCGTCGGCACGCCGCAGCGCGAGTCGAGCCTGAAGCAACTGGTCGACCGGGTCGTCGGGGTCTACACCGAGACCGGCCGCAAGCACGGCTACTTCGCCTCCGAGGAGGACGCGGAGATCTTCGACCACGAGCTGAAGCACGCCCTGGTCAACCAGGTCTTCAGCTTCAACTCGCCGGTCTGGTTCAACGTCGGCACCGCCTCGCCGCAGCAGGTCAGCGCCTGCTTCATCCTGTCCGTGGACGACACGATGGAGTCGATCCTGGACTGGTACAAGGAAGAGGGCGTCATCTTCAAGGGCGGCTCGGGCTCCGGGGTGAACCTGTCCCGCATCCGCTCCAGCAAGGAGCTGCTGTCCTCCGGCGGCACGGCGAGCGGCCCGGTCTCGTTCATGCGCGGCGCCGACGCGTCCGCCGGGACGATCAAGTCCGGTGGCGCGACCCGCCGGGCGGCGAAGATGGTCGTCCTGGACGTCGACCACCCCGACGTCGAGGAGTTCATCGAGACCAAGGCGCGCGAAGAGGACAAGATCCGCGCCCTGCGCGACGCCGGCTTCGACATGGACCTGGGCGGCAGGGACATCGTCAGCGTCCAGTACCAGAACGCCAACAACTCCGTCCGCGTCTCCGACGAGTTCATGCGCGCGGTCGAGTCCGGCGGCCCCTTCGGCCTGCGCGCCCGCCGTACGGGCGAGGTCATCAGCCAGGTCGACGCCAAGGGCCTGTTCCGCAAGCTCGCCCAGGCGGCCTGGGAGTGCGCGGACCCGGGCATCCAGTACGACGACACGATCAACGACTGGCACACCAACCCCGAGACCGGTCGCATCACGGCGAGCAACCCGTGCTCGGAGTACATGAGCCTGGACAACTCGTCCTGCAACCTCGCCAGCATCAACCTGCTGAAGTTCCTGAACGGCGACAACACCTTCGACGTCGAGCGGTTCGTCAAGCTCAGCGAGCTGATCATCACGGCGATGGACATCTCCATCACGTTCGCCGACTTCCCGACCGAGAAGATCGGCGAGACCACGCGGGCGTACCGCCAGCTCGGCATCGGCTACGCCAACCTCGGCGCCCTGCTGATGGCGACCGGCCACGCGTACGACTCCGAGGGCGGGCGCTCGCTCGCCGCGGCCATCACCTCGCTGATGACCGGTGTGGCCTACCGCCGCTCCGCGGAGCTGGCCGGCGCCGTCGGCACGTACGACGGCTACGCCCGCAACGCGGAGGCGCACCAGCGCGTCATGCGCAAGCACGCCGCCGCCAACGACGAGATCCGCACGCTCGACGCGGTGGACAAGTCCATTCACGGCGAGGCCACCAAGCAGTGGCGGCTGTGCCTCAAGGTCGGCGAGAAGAACGGCTACCGCAACGCCCAGGCGTCGCTGCTGGCGCCCACCGGCACGATCGGCCTCATGATGGACTGCGACACGACGGGCATCGAGCCCGACCTGGCGCTGGTCAAGTACAAGAAGCTGGTCGGCGGCGGCTCGATGCAGATCGTCAACAACACCGTGCCGCGCGCCCTGAAGAAGCTCGGCTACCAGCAGGAGCAGATCGAGGCGATCGTCGAGTACATCGCCGAGCACGGCCACGTCGTCGACGCACCCGGCCTGCGCCTGGAGCACTACGAGGTCTTCGACTGCGCGATGGGCGAGCGGGCCATCAGCCCGATGGGCCACGTGCGGATGATGGCCGCGGTGCAGCCGTTCCTGTCCGGGGCGATCTCCAAGACCGTGAACATGCCGGAGCAGGCCACCGTCGAGGACGTCGAGAAGATCTACTTCGAGGGCTGGAAGCTCGGCCTGAAGGCCCTGGCGATCTACCGCGACAACTGCAAGGTCGGCCAGCCGCTGTCCGTGGCCAAGAAGAAGACCGAGGAGAAGGTCGAGGAGGCGCCGGCCCCGGCGCCGGCCCCGGTGGTCGAGCGCGGCCCGGTGCGGACCCGCCTGCCGAAGCAGCGGACCGCGACCGTCACCCGGTTCTCCGTCGGCGGCGCCGAGGGCTACATGACCGCCTCCTGCTACCCGGACAACGGGCTCGGCGAGGTGTTCCTCAAGCTCGGCAAGCAGGGCTCCACGCTCGCCGGCGTCATGGACGCCTTCTCGATGGCGATCTCCATCAGCCTCCAGTACGGCGTGCCGCTGGAGACCTGGGTGGAGAAGTTCACCAACATGCGGTTCGAGCCGGCCGGTATGACCGACGACCCGGACATCCGGATGGCGACCTCGATGATGGACTACATCTTCCGTCGCCTCGCACTCGACCACCTGCCGTACGAGACGCGCGCCGAGCTGGGGATCTTCTCCGCCGAGGAGCGCACCGCGCAGGCGGCGGGCCAGGACCCGGCCGCGCTGAACGCCGAGGAGGACGTCGAGCGCGAGTCGCTGGCCCAGTCGGTGCCGGTCGAGCAGCCGAAGGCCAAGGAGCCGGAGCCGGCCGCGGTGGCCCACTCCTCGACCGAGCTGATCGAGAGCCACCAGGGCCGTACGGCGGACGCTCCGCTGTGCCTCACCTGCGGCACGAAGATGCGCCCGGCCGGCAGCTGCTACGTCTGCGAGGGCTGCGGCTCCACCAGCGGCTGCAGCTGATTCAGGGCACCACCCAGGCGTAAAGCGCCTGGTCAGAGCGGGGAGCTCGGCGGGAAGCCGACTCCCCGCTCTTGCTGTGTCCGGCACCTCGTTGCGTTCGATACGACCGGTGCCAGGTCTGGGGAGCCACCTACTTGAGCGATGAATCAGCTCGCCGTAGCTGAAGCGGCGCACCGCCTCCATCCGGTCGAGCCCGCGGATGAAGGCCCTTGAGTGCGTCGCGCCGGTCGGCGGCCGGCGATCAGCCTAGGCGCGGGTCGACCGTACGCAGATAATGCTCGGCGATTTCGTCGCTGGTGGTCAGCCAGACGTCCGGCTGCGCCGCCAGGTAGGCCAGCGCCTGGTCGAGGTACTTCGCGCGGAATGCCTGGCCGATGGAGAACGGGTGCAGGGCCAGCGCCATCACCCGGCCGCTGTGCGCGGAGTCGGCGTGCAACTGCTCGTACTGGTCGGTGACGATCTGGAGGAACTCCGGCCCGGTCGTTCCGTTGCCGAACAGCATCAGGTCGTTGAGCTCTACCGAATACGGGACGCTGATCATCCCGGGCACTCGCAGCGGGTACGGCTGGTCGTCGTTGGTCCAGTCCAGCAGATAGCGGAAGCCGAGGTCGGCCAGCAGTTCCGGGGTATGGAACGTCTCGGTCAGGCCTGGCCCCATCCAGCCGCGTGGTCGCCGGCCGGTGCCCTCGGCGAGGGTGTCGGTGATCTCGGTGAGGACGCGGCGCTCGTCGTCGCGGTCCATGCCGGTGTGCAGGATCGAGTTGGTCTGCCCGTGCGCCAGCCACGCCCAGTCCCGCTCGACGCCGGCCTTGACGATCTGTGGGTAGTGGTGGACGACGTCGGAGTTGAGTAGCACGCTGGCCCGGATGCCGTGCCGGTCCAGGATTTCGGTGATGCGCCAGATGCCGACCCGGGCGCCGTAGTCACGCCAGCCGTGGTTGAGCGCGTCGGGCACCAGGTTCGCGGTACCGGGCCAGATGCTGGTGGACGGGCGGCCGAGCAGGAAGTGTTCGACGTTGAGCCCGACGTACACGGCGACCCGCGCGTTGTCGGGCCAGGTGATCGTCGGCCGCTCGGTGATCGGGGTGTACTCGAAGAGATCCAGGTCCTGTGTCATGCCGGAACGGTAGGACCTAACATTAATGTCAGGTTCAAGCGAGGAGTGACGTGCGCATCGGTGAGCTGGCGCGGCGGACCGGGGTGAGTGAGCGGTCCCTGCGGTACTACGAGCAGCAGGGCCTGCTGGCCGCCGACCGTACCCCGGGCGGCCAGCGCGACTACCCGGACGCCGCGGTCGACCGGGTCATTCGCATCCAGGAGCTCTTCGCCGCAGGACTGCACAGCAGGAAGATCGCGGAGCTACTGCCGTGCATGCGCGACGCGGACGGCGGCCCCTCCGAGATCGCCGACGCGAAGCTGGTCGCCGAACTCACCGCCGAACGTGACCGCATCGACCGCATGATCGGCGACCTCATCTCTTCCCGCGAGGTCCTCGACGACGTCATCACCGCGGCCTCGCAACCCGACGACCGGCCGGTGAACCTCGGCCGTCCCGGGTAGGGGCGTGGCAGGGCCATCGAGCGCGACACGGGGCTGAGGACGGTCGGCGATCTCCCCGGAGCAGAGGAACGGTCCTCGGCCCGGGGCTGTGGAATACCGCACCCTGCGAATAAGTGCTCTGCCCCAGTGTGACGGGCGCCGTCAAGGCGTGAGATGGCGGACCAGGGCGGGGAGCCGGCGAGTGATCGGCTCCCCGCTCCGTCATGGGGCCGGCGGAGCCGCGGCCGGCGGCGTAGGCGGGGCGTCGTCAGGTCGCCGGGCACGCGCACCGTGCCGGGCGACGGCGCGTTCCGGCGGGCCGTCCGCGCGGCCGGCCCGCCCTGGGACGCGTACCGCCGAAGACGGTGTGTCAGATGACGGCGAGCCGGTCCACCAGCAGCTCCACCCTCCGCTCGGCGTCCTCCGGCGGCAGCCGTCCCGCCCTGGTCAGGGTGGCCAGCCCGTGCAGGGCCGCCCAGAACACCTCGGTGAACATCCCCGGGTGGACACCGTCCCCGGCGACCTCACCGAGGCTTTCCAGCAGGGCGGCGAACGCGTCCCGCAGAGGTTGCGGGGTGTCCTCGTGCGCGAAGGCCAGGCCGCCGTCGAGCTCGAACAGAGCGTCGTAGACCGCCGGGTTGCGAGCGGCGAAATCGAGGTAGGCGCGGGCGAGGGCGGTGACCCGGGCGCGCGGTCCGTCCGCGGCGGCGGTCGCGGCCCGGACCGCCGCGGCCATCTCGGTGGCACCCTCGAGGGCGACGGCGCCGATGATCTCCCGTTTGCCGCGGAAATGGCTGTAGAGCACGGGCTGGCTGTACTCGATGCGCTCGGCGAGCCGGCGGGTGGTGACCGCGTCCCAGCCCTGCTGCTCGGCGAGTTCGCGGGCCGTCGTCACGATGAGGCGCTCGCGCTCCGCCCGTTCGCGCTGCTTGCGTTCCTGTACCGACATGGCTCGACCCTAGCATTGCTAGGCAATCGAGCGGCAGTAGCTCTAGCGTCGCCTCGTCGTCTAGCAACACTAGCCGGCGAGATGGGTCCTCATGCTCGGCGCGCTCGGAGGCCGAGCCCGGGGCGGCCGCCGCGGGGGCGGCGGCGCCGACCTCGCGGACTGGCGGTCCCGGCCGCTCGGCGCGGATCCGGCGGGCGCGTACGCCGAGGCGGCCGAGGACGTGCTGGCCGCCTTCGCGGAGCCCGACGCGCCGTCGCGGGAGTTCCCCCTTCCCGAGGTCGGACCCGGTTCGACGTTCCCCGAGAGCCAGGCGATCGGGTTCCACTTCATCGACTACGTCGTGCACGGCTGGGACGTCGCCCGCTCCCTCGGGCTGGCGTACGAACTGGACGACGACCTGGCCGAGGACGCCCTGCGGGTCGCCCTGGCGGTCCCCGGCGGGAACCACCGGCTCGGGCCCGGCGCCGCCTTCGGGCCCGAACCGCCCGCCCCCGTGGACCCGTCACCGCTCGACCGGATCCTGACGGCGCTCGGCCGCTCCCCGGCCTGGCCCGGCCGCGCCTGAGCGCCGGTCCGGGGCTCAGTGGGCGACGGTGGCGACGATCTTGCCGAACTGGGCGTTGGACTCCAGGTGGCGGTGGGCCTCGACGATCTCGTTCAGGTCGAACGTGCGGTCCACGACGGGCCGGAACGCGCCCGAACGCAGCCCGGAGGCCACGAACGCCTCCGCCCGGCGCAGCCGCTCGGGCCGGCGGGTCGTCTCGTGCAGCGTGTAGGTGCGCATGGTGAGGGCGGGCATGCCGAGGTCGATGGCCGGATAGGGGGTGGGCCGGCCGCTCAGCGCGCCGTAGACCAGGAGGGTGCCCTCGTCGGCGACGACCTTGGCCAGGTCCGTCACGCCGGGCCCGGCGACGGCGTCGAACACGAACTCGGCGCCCCGCCCGCCGGTCGCCGCGAGCACCCGCTCGACGACGTCCTCGGACTCGGTCACGATCACGTCCGCCGCGCCGTGCCGCAACAGCGCCTCCTTCTTGGCGGCGGTGCGGGTCACGGCGATCGGCGCGGCGCCGACGCGCTGGGCGACCTGGATCGCGGCCAGTCCCACGCTGCTGGACGCCGCGGTCAGCACGACCGTGTCCCCGGGCCGCATCCCGCCGACCTCGACCAGTCCGCCGTAGGCCGTCACGTACGGCATCCACACCGCCGCGCCCTCGACGGCCCCGAGTCCCTCCGGGCGGCGCACCACCGCCGCGGCGGGCACGATCGCCCGCTCGGCGTAGACGCCGTAGTCGTTCGGCGAGAACGCGGGCACGGTGCTGACCGGCTCACCCACCCGGAACCCGGTGACGCCGTCCCCGATCGCCTCGATCACGCCCGCGGACTCGGTGCCCAGCCGGGCGGGGAACCGCTTGACCGGCTCGATGTAACGGCCGCTCCGGAACAACGCCTCGGCGCGGTTCAGGCCGATCGCGTCCACCCTGATCCGCACCTCACCCGGACCCGGCTCGCCGACCTCGACGTCCTCCAGCCGCATCACCTCGGGGCCGCCGAGCTCGTGGAATCGCACCGTCCTGGCCATCGTGTCGTCCTCTCATGACGTCGTCGTCGTGGCTCGACCCAAGCGCAGAACTACGATGGTTGTCAAACTTTGATGAGCATCGTAGTTCGATGGAGGTCGTAGGATGAGGTCATGGAACGCATCCCGCCGCACCCCGACGTGCGGACGGTCCCGCTGCAGCGGGTCCTCGAGGCCCTCGTCGACCCGGTGCGGCGGAGCATCGTCACGCAGCTCTGCGACGCCGCCGCCGACCTCAGGTGTGGAGGGTTCGACCTTCCCGTGAGCAACTCGACGGCCACGCACCACTTCCGGATCCTGCGCGAGACCGGACTGATCCGGCAGTACTACGTCGGCACCGCGCGGATGAACACCCTCAGGCGCGACGAGTTCGACGAGGCATTCCCCGGCCTGCTCGACGCCGTCGTGTCCGCGGACCGGAGGTCCTCCGGGGCCGCCGCCACGGCCTGACCGAGGGCTCCGCCGCCCGCCGGCGGCGCGTCGCCCGCGTCGTAACGTTTCAGTGACCTGCCGGGACGGCATAGTGCGCAATCGGTACCTTTGTGCGCTATCTGCTTCCCGAAAGAAAGGTCAGATCGTGGCTATCCGCGACAAACTGCGAGCGAACGCGGCTCCCTTCCTTCAGCCGGGCGAGAACGTCCAAGCGGTCTTCTGCGGCCAGACGACCAGCCAGTACTTCGCCCTGATCTCGGTGTGGATCATCATCCTCACGAACGCCTACCGCGTGGTGGTGGTCACGGATCGGCGTATCCTGATCTGCCGGTCGGGGCGGTTCCGGATGACCCCGGTGAAGGAGGTCCTCCGGGAACTGCCGCGGGCCACGCGGATCGGCCCGGCGAGCGGTCTGTGGTGGCGTTCGGAGTCCCTCGGCGAGCGGCTGTACGTCCACAAGCGGTTCCACAAGGACGTGGCCGCGGCGGACGGCCACGCGCTCGCGGCCTGACACACCCCCTTTCCCGGACAGGCCGGCCGCATCCCGCCGGCCCGTCCGGGAAAGCGTCGGCCGGCGTCCTCATCCGCCGGTGCCGCCGGAGGCCGGGGGCAGGTGCCGGCGGAGGAAGTCCACGAGAGTACGGGCGAGCCGCACGCGGTGGTCCGACAGCTCGTGGTCGGTCGAGAACAGCTGCTCCTCGAGGCGCTCGACCGGATGGGCCCGGTAGGCGCTCACGAGCGGATCGTGATGGAACGGGGCGGGGGTCACGTCGTCGCGGTCGGCGCCGCCGATGAGCAGCACCGCGCGGTCCGCGAGCCGCGGCGCGAGCCCGGCGAGACTCCACGAGTCGCCCGCCTCCTCCATCTCGGCGACGAGGGCCTCGGCGCCGGTGCCGCGGAGCGGGGCGAGGCTGCCGCCGAACAGGTCGAGGCACCACGCGCGCCGCGCCGGATCGGTCCGGAACGCGGCGGCCATCCGCCCGAAGTCGAACCCGGCCACCGAGGCCACCGCGGCGATCGACGGGTCCGCCGCCGCGGTCATCAGCGCGGTGAAGCCGCCGGCGCTGTGCCCGGCCACCGCGAGCCGCCCCGGGTCCAGCCGGTGGGCGGCCGCGAACTCCGGCTCCCGTACGGCGGTCGTGACCCGCGCGGCGTCCTCGAGCAGGTGCGTCCAGGAGTACGTGCCGCCGACCCCCCACGAGCCCCGGTAGTGGAAGACCAGGGAGGCGTAACCGGCCCGGCGCAGTGCCTGGGCCAGGTCGAAGTTGCGCTCGTTGCCGGGGAACCCGTGCAGGAGCACGACCACCGGGTGCGGTCCAGGTCCGGCCGGCACGTGCAGGACGCCGAGCAGCGTCTCACCCGCGCTCTCAAAGGTCACCGCCGGAGTCGCCGCGGCCGGCGTCAGCTCGGGGGCCGGGTCGGTCATGAGGAGATCGAAAGCGGTCATGTTGCCTCCGCGAGTTAAGGGGACGGCGTGAGGGTAACAGCAGATCGAACCGTTCGGTACCATCAGGTTCCTCATGACTCACCCGGACGGGGGAGACGGACTTCCACGGTTCACACCGCGGGGGGTCCTGCCCGGCTCACGTCTCCGGAAGGCTCACACGTAGTCGGATCGGCTCGAGGTGAGGGGTTCGGATGATGGGGGACTCGGCGGCACCGGCGGGAGGCGTGGGCGCGCGATGGAGCGCCGCGCGCAGGATCGCCGGGTACGGCGCGGCGCTCAGCATGGGCTCCTACCTGGTCGTCAAGGTCATCTGGGTCGTCGCGGCGTTCGTCGGCCACGCCCCGGAGGGGTTCGGCACCGCCGACTGGGTGACGCTGAACGCCGTCACCGTGGCGATGGCGATGACCGGTGCCGGACTCGGGCTGGCGCTGGCCCAGCGGTGGGGACGCCGGCTGCCCGCCGTGCCGGTGGTGCTCTTCTCCTGGGTGGGCGCGGGCTTCCTGGTCCCCATGATCCCGTACCTGGTGGCCACGGGGCTCCTCGGCGCGTCCGGGGCCGGCGGGGGCGGTGCGGGGGACGACTCCGACCCCGCGCCCGGGTGGGAGACGGTGATGATCACCGTCGGCTTCACGGGAATGGCGCTCGGGCTGGCCGTGGCCTTGCCGATCTACCTGCGGGAACGATGGCCGCGCGCCTTCCTCGGCCGGCTGCGGGGCGGCGAGGCGGGGGCGCGGTCGCTCATCACGGCGGCGATCGCCGTGGCCGCCGGGCTGGGCGTGCTCTGGTCCTTCTGGGGCCTGGGCGGCACGCTGGGCCTCGACCCGGCTCACCGCGATCACTGGGATTCGGGCGGGCGGCTGCTGAACGCGACCTGGGGGATGTGGGCCCTGATCGGCGCCTGGAGCGGGTGGGCGCTGACGCGCGGCCGGCCCGGCGGGCTTCGGCTGTGGCTGCCGATGAGCCTGGCCTTCGCGGCGTCGGGCTCGCTGTTCGCGTGGGGAGGCTGGCTGCTGGTGATGGTGATCCTGCGGCCGGGAGGGTTCACGCCCGCCGAGTACACCGGGGTCGCGGTCGCCGAGCACGTCCTGGGCGTCGCCCTCGGGGTGACGCTGCTGACAGTGGTCCGCCGGGTCGTCGTCCGGGCGGCGGATCCCGCCGCCGGGGGCGGCTGACCGCCCCCGGGTGTGGCGGAGCGTCCTCAGCCGTGGGACAGGCAGGTGCTGGGCGTGGCGTGCGCCGGGTCGAGGGCGTTCTCGACCTCGTGCAGGGCGACGGGGTCGAACGCGATCGCCACGTGCTCGGAGACGCCGGCCGGGCAGAGGTTCTGCAGGAGGACGTCGTGGACGCCGGACCCGCTGAGGAACTGCGTGGCGTACGGCGTGACGACCTCGTCGTACCGGCTGGCGATCACGGTGTAGGAGACGCCGGGGACCGTGTCGCCGTCGGCGTTCAGCTTCGTCAGCAGGCTGGAGCCGGCGATCTGGTCGGCGCAGGCGGGACAGCCGGCGTTCAGCAGGTCGAGTGCGCCGGGGAAGGACGCGGCGAGGGTGGCGAGGCCGTCGAGGGTCGTCCCGTGGTTGGAGGGGGCCAGGCCGACGAGCGTGTGCACCTTGGCCGCGCCGCCGAGGAAGCGCAGGTAGTAGCGCGGCATCATGCCGCCCTGTGAGTGCCCGACGAGATCGGCCTGGGCGGCGTTCGTGGCGGCGAGGACGCCGGTGACGAACGTGGCCAGCTGTCCCGCCGACTCCGCCACCGGGGCGACGGCGCGAAGGACGGGGACGCCGGGCACCTGGCCGTAGGTCAGGGCGAAGACGCAGTAGCCGCGCGCGGCGAGGGCGGGTGCGGCGGCGAGCCAGTTGACGCTGCCGTTGGCGAAGGTGCCGTGGACGAGGACCACCGGCCGCGGGTGCGCGGCGGACGGCCGGCATGACCAGTCGTTCGCGCCGGGGACGCCCGGGGCGGCGAGTGCCTTGGCGGCCTCGACCGGGTCGGCGGCGTGCGCCGGAGCGGACAGGCCGGTGACCAGGGCGGAGGCCAGGACGGGGGAGAGAGCTGCGGCGGCGGCGAGACGGAGGGCGCGGAGCAGGCGGGGGCGAGGGGGCACGGTTCCCTCCCGGGTGGGGGTGGCGGGGGAGTGCCGTTGTGAACCGCGTCACGTAACCAGGCACTTATGGAGGGAAGTTACCCCGGGTTAACAACCTGACCAATGGGTCACGAATAACGGTCAAGTAACGAAACCGGTCGGTGGCTCGCGGGGCGCCGGAAGGTCTCCCGCGCCCCGCCACCCCTGTCAGAGCGAGGAATTCTCCACCGCGACGGTGGCGGTGGGCGCGTCGCCCACGAGGCCGACGCCGGCGGGCGCGGCCGTCGTGGCGCGTGGCCGCCGCAGCACGGTCAGGGTCAGGACGAAGGCGACGGCGAGCAGGCCCGCGCCGACGCCGAACGCCAGGTGGAACCCACCGGTGAGCGCGGACGCCCGGTCGTGCCCGTGCGCCGCCAGCCGGGTGGTGCGCGCGGCCGCCAGCGTGGACAGCACCGCGACGCCGAGCGCGCCGCCGACCTGCTGGCTCGTGTTGAACAGCCCGGAGGCCGCTCCCGCGTCGTCGGGCCTGGCCCCCGACATGCCGAGGGCGGTCACCGCCGAGATCGCCAGGCCGAATCCACCCGCGAGCAGCATCGTCGGCAGCAGGTCCGTGACGTAGGCGGCGTGCGCGGGCAGCCGGGTCAGCAGCGCCAGGGCCGCGACGAGGGACGCCAGGCCGGTCAGCAGCACGCGCCGCTCGCCGAACCGCGCGATCAGCCGGGCCGACAGCAGGAGCGACACGGCCGCGATCGCGCCGGCCGCCGGCAGTAGCGCCAGGCCCGTGCCCAGCGCGCCGTACCCGAGGACGTTCTGGGCGTACAGCGCGATGAGGATCTGGAACCCGAACAGGGCGGAGACCATCAGGACCTGGATGAGGTTGGCGCCCGAGACGTTGCGCGACCGGAACATCCGCAGGGGCAGCAGGGGCGTGGCCGCCCGGGCCTGGCGCCGGACGAACGCGGCGAGCAGGGCGATGGACACCGCGCCGAGGCCGAGTGTCGAGGGGGAGGTCCAGCCGTGGCCGCCCGTCCACACGATCGTGTAGACGGTGAGCATCAGCCCGCCGGTGACCAGCAGCGCGCCGAAGGCGTCGGCGCCCGCCGCGAGGCCGGGACCGCGCTCGGCCGGCAGCGCCCGCGCCGCGAGGATCAGCGTCGCCGCGCCGATCGGCAGGTTGATGAAGAAGATCCAGTGCCAGTTGATCGCCTCGGTGAGGACTCCGCCGAGGACCTGGCCGAGCGAGGCCCCGGCGGCCCCGACGAAGCTGAACGCGCCGATCGCCGTGCCGCGCTCCCGGGGCTCGGGGAAGAGCGTGACGATCATTCCGAGGCTGACGGCCGAGGTGAGCGCGCCACCGGCGCCCTGCACGAACCGGGCGGCGATGAGCGTCGCCTGGCCGGTCGCGAGGCCGCACAGCAGCGAGGCGGCGGTGAACACCGCCAGGCCGGTGACGAACACCCGCTTTTGGCCGATCAGGTCGCCGAGCCGGCCGGCCAGCAGGAGCAGGCCGCCGAAAGCGATCATGTAGGCGTTGACGGTCCAGGTGAGGTCCGCGGGGGAGAAGTCCAGGTCCCGCTGGATGGCCGGCAGCGCGACCGTCACGATGCTGCCGTCCAAGATGATCATCAGGGTTCCGGCGCACAGCGCGACGAGCGCCGCCGTGCGCGAGCGGCCAAGGGGTGAGGGCATGAGCGTTCTCCCGGTGCGTGGGTGGATCACCGAGATAGGACGCTAGCAAATGGTTTTGTTGTAGACAATCTCTCTTGGATCTAAACGGGCCTCACACTCGTGACTGGCGGGCCCTCCGGATCGGCCGCTCGGACTCCACGGGCGCCGACAGGTGGCCCTCGGCCAGCCGGGTCAGCGCGCGGACGAGCACGTCGCGCTCGTCCTCGGGCAGCGCCTCCAGGGCTTCGCGGTGCACCCGGTCGGCGATGCGCGTCCCCTCGTCGACGATCCGCTCGCCCGCCTCGGTGACCGAGATGATCCGCGCCCGGCGGTCCCGGCTCGACGGCCGGCGCTCGGCGAGCCCGGCCTTCTCGAGTTCGTCGACGGTGACGACCATGGTCGTCTTGTCCAGGTCGGAGATCTCGGCCAGCTGGATCTGAGTGCGCTCCTCCTCGAGGGCGTGGAACAGTACGCAGTAGGCCCGGGGGGTGATCCCGATCTCGCTGAAGGCGGCGGTCATCCGGGTCGTGAGCACGTACCCGGTGTGGGTGAGCAGGTACGACAGGTCCGGCGCGGTGCGCGAGGGAGCGCTCGTGGTCATGTCTCCAATGTAACAAGCAGCGGATTATCCGTAACCGTACGAACCAGTGCGGTCAGCGTCCGGTGCGCGGACGGTCAGCGGCGGCGCCGAGCCTGCTCCCATGAACGAGAACTCCGCCGTAACCGCGGCCAGGGCGGGCCGCCGGGAGTGGATCGCGCTCTGCGTGCTCCTGCTCCCCCTCCTCCTCGTGTCCATGGACGTCTCGGTGCTGTACTTCGCCGTCCCGTTCATCAGCCGGACCCTTCAGCCGACGAGCACCGAGCAACTGTGGATCTTCGACATCTACGGCTTCGTGCTGGCCGGTCTCCTCATCACGATGGGCGCGCTCGGCGACCGGATCGGCCGGCGCCGGCTGCTGCTGATCGGCGCGCTCGGCTTCGGCCTCGCGTCGGTCGCGGCGGCGTACGCGCAGAGCGCCGGGATGCTCATCGCCGCCCGCGCCGTGCTCGGGGTCGGCGGCGCGACGCTGATGCCGTCGACGCTGGCGCTGATCCGGAACATGTTCCACGACGAGAAGCAGCGCGCCACCGCCGTCGCGATCTGGTCGGCCGCCACCACGAGCGGCATCGCGCTCGGCCCCGTCCTGAGCGGCCTGCTCCTGAACCACTTCTGGTGGGGCTCGGTCTTCCTCATCAACACCCCGGCGATGGTGCTGCTCCTCGTCTTCGCCCCGTTCCTGGTGCCGGAGTTCCGGAACCCGGCGGCCGGCCGGTTCGACCTGGTGAGCTCGGTCCTCTCGCTGGGAGCGGTCCTGCCCGTGATCTACGGCGTAAAGGAGATCGCCGCGAACGGCGCGGACCTCACGCGGGCGCTGAGCATCGTCGCCGGGCTGCTCGTCGGCGCGGTCTTCATCCGCCGCCAGGGCCGCCGCCCCGATCCGATGATCGACCTGCGGATGTTCCGCGACCGCGGGTTCAGCGGCTCGATCCTCACCAACCTCATCGCGATGTTCGCCATGGTCGGCTTCGCGATCTTCTCGACGCAGTACCTGCAGTCCGTGCTCGCCATGAGCCCCCTGACCGCCGCCCTGTGGAGCCTGGTCCCCTCCCTGGGCGTCGGCGTCGCCGCGCCCCTGGCCACGCAGCTGGCCCGCCGGGTCAACCGGGCGTACGTGATCGGCGCCGGCTTCCTGGTCGCCGCGCTGGGCCTCGTCGCACTGACACAGGTCCGGGCGGACTCGCCGGTCGCGATGATCCTGGTCGGGGCCGGGGTGTACGCCATCGGCCTGGCGGTGGTGATGACACTCGTCACCGACATGGTGCTCGGCGCCGCGCCGCCCGAGCGCGCCGGGACCGCGTCGGCGCTGGTCGAGTGCGGCTCGGAGTTCGGCGGCGCCCTCGGCATGGCGATCCTCGGCAGCGTCGGGACGGCGATCTACCGCCGTGACGTCACGGACGCGCTGCCCACCGGCCTGTCGCACGACGCGGTGCACGCCGTACGGGAGACGCTGGGCGGCGCGCTCGCGGTGGCGGGGCGGATGCCGGGCGGGACCGGCGAGGTGATCCGGCGGGCGGCCCGCGACGCGTTCGTCGACGGCATGCACGCCGCCGCCGTGACCGGTGCCGTGGTCATGGTGGGCGCCGCCCTCCTGACCGTGGTGGTCCTGCGCCGGACCCGGATCGCCCAGCCGTCCGACCGGCCCGGCCCGGCACCGGACGCGGCGGCCGCCGAACCCGCCCTGCGTGGCTGACCGCCGGACCTCACCGGTCCACCGGCCGGCGCCCGCCCGTCTCGGCGGACCGGCGGACCGCGTCGAGCAACCGGTGCACGCGGACCCCGTGCTCGAATCCCGGTACGCGCCGGGTCCCCTCGCGGATGTCCTCCGCGAGGCGCGCGTACAGCCGTGCGACGTTCCGGGCGAACGGCGGAACCTCGCCCGGGACGCTCCCGTGCCGGTCCGGTCCGATGTGCCGGTCCGGCACGGGCAGGTCATGCCAGGGGCCGCCGGCCTCCCGGGCCTCGCGCAGCCGGGGGTCGCCCATCTGGATCTGCGCGGTCTTCCAGTCGCCCGCCGCGACCACGGCCAGGTCCCCCTCGGTGCCGGTGAACTCCAGGACGGTACGGCTCTCGCCGAGCTTGGCGTCCTGCAGGTGGACCGAGACGATCGCCCCGCCGGCGAGCCCGCCGTGCAGCGCCACCTGGTCCGGGGCGGTCGCGGTGATCGTCTCCCCGGTCTCGGCGACGGAGTACCGCGGGCGGGAGACCGCCAGGGCGGCCGAGAGCTCGGTGAGGTCCCCGGCCAGGTACTCCAGGACGTCCAGCGTGTGGCCGCCGACGACCTCCAGGAGACCCGCGTGCTGGTCCCGGTCGAGGGTGTAGGCGGCCCAGGCGGGGGTCCGCCCGTCCGCGCCCTTGCCCCGCGCGACGTGCACGTTCACCGCCGTGACGCGGCCGATCCGCCCGCCCGTGAGGAGCTCGCGGGCGTACGTGATCGCCGGCGCGCACCGCGCCTGCAGGCCGATCGCCTCGTGCACCCCGGCCACCCGCGCCGATGCCGCCAGACCCTCGGCCTCGCCGGTGGTGAGGCCGAGGGGCCACTCGCAGTAGACGTGCTTGCCGGCCGCCAGGGCCGCGTCGACCAGCTCGGCGTGGGCGGCCACCTTGACGGTGACGGCCACCAGGTCGACCTCGGGATGCTCGGCGAGCCGGCGGGCGTCGGTGAACGCGTGCGCGGCGCCGAACACCCGGGCGGCCTCGCGCGCGGTCTCCGGCCGGCTGGTGCCGACCGCCGTCAGTTCGTACTCCGGTAGCGCGCGCAGCGCGGGGACGTGCGCGTCCGCCGCCCATCCGCGCTCGGGGCTCGCGCTCGACCCCCAGCTCGCGCGGGTCCGGGAGCACATCCGGTTGCTCGTCGGGCACGCCCAGGAGGCCGGGGTGCTGCGCGAGGACGTCACCTGGGAGGACGTCGCCTTCCTCCTCGCCTCGGTGACCACCGCCGACCGCACGCTGGGCCTGCCCGCCGGAGACGGGCAGTGGCGGCGGAACCTCCGGGTCGTCCTCGACGGCCTCCGCGCCGAACGCGGGGGTCCATCCGAGGAATCCCCGGCGGGCCGGCGCGGTTGACGATCTCCGGAGACCGCGAGGATCGCGATCCGGAAGCGCCGGTCAGGATGGGCAGGTGGGCCAGGATGCACGGTGAGTACAAGGTGCCGGGCGGCAAGCTCGTGGTCGTCGACTTCGACGTCGAGGACGGCAGACTCCGGAACACCCGGGTCAGCGGCGACTTCTTCCTCGAACCCGACGAGGCCCTCCTCGCCATCGACGACACCCTGAACGGGCTGCCCGCCCACCTGGAGGCCCGTGACATCGCGGCCCGGATCGACGCCCGGCTGCCCGCGGGCACCATGATGTTCGGGCTCTCCACCGAGGCCGTCGGGATCGCGGTCCGCCGGGCCCTGACCGACGCGACCGACTGGCGCGACTACGACTGGCGGCTGATCCACGACGAACCGCAGGACCCGGCGCTGCACATGGCCCTGGACGAGGTCCTCACCGAGGAGGTGGCGGCCGGTCGGCGGCCGCCGACCTTGCGGGTCTGGGAGTGGGCGGCGCCGGCGGTGGTGATCGGCAGCTTCCAGTCGCTGCGCAACGAGGTCGACGCGGCCGCGGCGCGCCGGCACGGCGTGACCGTGGTCCGCAGGATCAGCGGCGGCGGGGCGATGTTCATCGAGCCGGGCAACACGATCACCTACTCGCTGTACGCCCCGGACGCGCTGGTCCAGGGGATGACGTTCGCCGACAGCTACGCGTTCCTCGACGACTGGGTGCTGGGCGCGCTGGGCGAGCTGGGCATCCGGGCGTGGTACCAGCCCCTCAACGACATCACCTCCGACCAGGGGAAGATCGCCGGCGCGGCGCAGAAGAGGCTGAGCTCCGGCGCGGTGCTGCACCACGTGACCATGTCCTACGACATCGACGCGGACAAGATGCTGCAGGTGCTGCGGATCGGCCGGGAGAAGCTGTCGGACAAGGGCATCGCCAGCGCGAAGAAGCGCGTGGACCCGCTGCGGCGCCAGACCGGCCTGCCCAGGGCACAGATCATCGACCGGATGATCGGGCACTTCCGCAGCCGGTACGGGCTGACCGAGGACCGGATCACCGCCGACGAGCTCGAGGCGGCCGGCAAGCGGGTGGCGGCGAAGTTCGGCACCGCCGAGTGGACGGCCCGCGTGCCCTGACCGGCTCGGGGGTCCGCGAGACGCGGCCCTCGGCGCTTCGGTTGGATGGCCGGGGAGAGGGCACGCGGAGAGAGTGCTCGGCTGAAATCCGATGAAGGGGAGACAAGGATGTCCGACCGTGTTCGGCTGGATGAGACGGAACAATGGCAGGCGCTTCGACGGCACCGTCAGGAGCTCGGTGAGCCGTCGTTGCGCGAGCTGTTCGGCGCCGACCCCGACCGGGGCCGCCGCTACGCGCTGGAGGCCGGCGACCTCTACATCGACTACTCGCGGCACCTGATCACGGACGAGACGCTCCGGCTGCTGCGCGCGCTGGCCGAGGCCCGTGACGTCGCGGCCCTGCGCGACGCCATGTTCGCCGGTGAGAAGATCAACGTCACCGAGAACCGCGCGGTCCTGCACACCGCCCTGCGCGCGCCGCGGGACGCCGTGATCGAGGTCGACGGGAAGAACGTCGTCCCCGAGGTCCACGCGGTGCTGGACCGGATGGCGGCCTTCGCCGAGCGGGTCCGCTCGGGAGAATGGAAGGGCCACACCGGCAAGCCGATCCGCACGGTCGTCAACATCGGCATCGGCGGCTCGGACCTCGGCCCGAAGATGGCGTACGAGGCGCTGAGGCCGTTCAGCGACCGGTCGCGCGACTTCCGGTACGTCTCGAACGTCGACGGCGCCGACCTGCATGAGAACATCCGCGACCTGGACCCGGCCGAGACGCTGTTCATCGTGTCGTCCAAGACGTTCACGACGGTCGAGACGATCACGAACGCCACCTCGGCGCGCCGCTGGCTGCTGGCCGCGCTGGGCGACGAGGCGGCGGTCGCGCGCCACTTCGTGGCGGTGTCCACCAACACCGAGCAGGTCGCCAAGTTCGGCATCGACCCGGCCAACATGTTCGAGTTCTGGGACTGGGTGGGCGGCCGCTACTCCGTCGACTCGGCGATCGGCCTCTCCCTGATGATCGCGATCGGGCCGGAGCGGTTCCGCGAGTTCCTCGACGGCTTCCACCGGATCGACGAGCACTTCCGTACGGCTCCGGCGGAGCGGAACGCGCCGCTCCTGCTCGGCCTGCTGGGCCTGTGGTACGACGACTTCCACGACGCGCAGACCCACGCGGTGCTGCCCTACAGCCACTACCTCTCGCGCTTCACCGACTACCTGCAGCAGCTGGACATGGAGTCCAACGGCAAGAGGGTGGACCGGCAGGGCGAGCGGGTGGGCTGGGACACCGGCCCAATCGTGTGGGGCACACCCGGCACGAACGGCCAGCACGCCTATTACCAGCTGCTGCACCAGGGGACCAAGCTCGTCCCGGCCGACCTGATCGGCTTCGCCCGGCCGCTGGAGGAGCTGGGGGAGCTGGCCGACCAGCACGACCTGCTCATGGCGAACCTGCTCGCGCAGGGGCAGGCGCTGGCGTTCGGCAAGACCGCCGAGGAGGTCGCGGCCGAGGGCGTGGCCCCCGAGCTGGTGCCGCACCGCACCTTCCCGGGAAACCGCCCGACGACGACGATCCTGGCGGACGAGCTGACGCCGTCGGTGCTCGGGCAGCTGATCGCGTTGTACGAACACAAGGTGTTCGTGCAGGGCGCGATCTGGAACATCAACTCCTTCGACCAGTGGGGCGTGGAGCTGGGCAAGGCGCTCGCCAAGCGGCTCGAGCCCCAGCTGACCGCCGCCACCGCCGACACCTCCGGCCTGGACGGCTCGACGGCCGCCCTGGTCGAGCGCTACCGCGCCCTGCGGGGCCGCTGACCGGTCAGGAGCCTCCGGCGGACGGCCCCTTGCGCGGCCTCGCCCGCTTCGCGCGCGGCGCGTCCTTCGCGGAAGGCGCGCCGTCCGCCGGGGGCTCCTGTTCCGGCTCAGGCCCCGCGACCCGTACGTCACGGGACGTGCCGGTCGCGGCGCGCCTCGGCCGCGACGGCGCCGTTCCCCCGGCCGGAGGCTCCGGCCTGCCGTCGGCCGTCGTCCCCGGCGTCGTCGCTCCCGGAGCCGTCGCCCCTGTGGCTGTCGTCCCCGGAGCCGGCGTCCCCGGAGCGGGCGACCCCGGTGCCGGGGCCGGCGAACGCGTGGCCTCGGCGGCGGGCGGGCCAGGGAGGGGCGTCTCGGCGGACCGCGTCTCGTCCGGTCGCCTGCGGCGGCGGCGCCCCGGCGGGCGGCCGGGCCCGCCGCGCCCGAACAGCCGGTGGTCCAGTGTCAGCCGCCCGCCGCCGCCCGCGGCGAACAGCAGCGAGGCCAGGCCGAGGACGAGGACCAGTTCGAAGCCGTTCCGCGGCGTGCCCTTGTCGACGAGGAACACCCCGTGCGCGGCGTGGACGAACACGAACGCCCCGGCCATGTCCAGGAACAGCAGCGTGCCCGCCACCGGGAGGGCGAGGCCGAGGATCAGCGCCGCGCCGCCCAGCAGCTCGACGAAGGTCGAGTAGACGGCCGCGGCCGTCGGGGCGGGCACGCCCATCGCGTCGAAGTCGTGACCGGTCGCGGTCACGCCGACCTGGATCTTCTGCCAGCCGTGGGCCAGGAAGACCACTCCGACCCCGCACCGGGCGAGCAGGGCGACGGCGTCGAACACCGGCCGGCGGGGCGCGACGACCCTCTCCTCGCGCTCCTCGGTCCAGAACGCGTTCATGTCCTCGGGTGAGGTTTCCATCGGTCGATGATCCTTCGAGAGCCGAATCGCCGTCCACCGGTTCCGGGAACGGGCCGCGTCCCCCGTCCCGGCTGTCATCATGGCCCCCATGGATCACGACGGCATCATCGACGACGCGGCGTTCACCGGCGAGGCGGAGGCGAAGCCGGGGGAGACCGGGCCCGACTACTCCATCGAGCGGCGGCTGATCGCCGCCGGGGCCGGGCGCGTCGCCGGGATCGACGAGGTCGGCCGGGGCGCGTGGGCCGGGCCGGTCGTCGTGTGCGCGGCGGTCACGGACCTGACCGCGCCGCCCGCCGGGCTGACCGACTCGAAGATGCTCACCGCGCGGCGCCGGGAGCGGATCGCCGGGGAGCTCCGCGACTGGCTGCCCGCGTACGCCATCGGCATGGCGAGTCCGGAGGAGATCGACGAGGCGGGGATGACCGAGGCGCTGCGCCGCGCGGCCGTACGCGCCCTGGAGGCGCTGCCCGAGCGCCCCGACGCGATCATCCTCGACGGCAAGCACGACTACCTCGGCGGGGCCTGGCCGGTGCGCACCGAGATCAAGGGCGACCTGCGGTCGGTCACGGTCGCGGCCGCCTCGGTCCTGGCCAAGGTGCACCGGGACACGCTGATGGCCGGGCTCGGGCACGAGGAGTACGACTTCGCGCGGAACGCCGGGTACCCCTCGCCGTCGCACCAGGAGGCGCTGCGCCGGCTGGGCCCGACGCCGCACCACCGGATGTCCTGGTCCTACCTGGACGACCTGCCGGAGTGGCGGCACCTGAAGCGGCGCCGCCCGGACATCGAGGGCCAGCTGTCCCTGCTGTGACCCGTCACAGCCAGCCGTTGTGGCGGGCGGCCCGTACGGCCTCGATGCGGTTGCGGGCGCCGGTCTTGCCGATCGCCGCGGACAGGTAGTTGCGGACCGTGCTCTCGGACAGGTGGAGGCGCCCGGCGATGTCGGCGATCGTCGACCCGTCGGCGGCCGCGGACAGCACGTCGCACTCCCGTGGTGTCAGCGGGCTCGGCCCGGTGCTGAGCGCGGCGGTGGCCAGTTCGGGGTCGACGACGCGTTCGCCGGCGAGGACGCGCCGGACGGCCGCGACCAGGTCCTCGACGGGGCCGTCCTTGACGAGGAAGCCGCTCGCGCCCGCCTCCATGGCGCGGCGCAGGTAGCCGGGGCGGCCGAATGTCGTGACGATCAGGATCCTGCAGTCGGGCAGCGCGGCGTGCAGGTCGGCGGCGGCGTCGAGGCCACTGCGTCCGGGCAGTTCGATGTCGAGCACCGCCACGTCGGGTCGCAGTTCGAGGGCGGCCGGAACGATCCGGTCGCCGGCGGCGACCTCGCCGACGACCTCGAAGTCGTCCTCCAGGTTGAGGAGGAGGGCCAGCGCGCCGCGCATCATGCCCTGGTCCTCCGCGAGCAGCACCCTGATCAAGCGACGGTCTCCTTCAGTGGCAGCGTGATGGTGAGCAGGTAGCCCCCGCCGTCGGCCGGTCCGGCCTCCAGGCGGCCCGCCGCGCCGCCGATCCGCTCGACGAGCCCGCGCAGGCCGTTGCCCTCGGCCGGTCCGGATGGGACCGGTCCGGCGGGGGCGGGGCCGGCGGAGGCCGGTCCGGAGGGCGCCGGCCCGCCGCGGCCGTCGTCGCGGACGGACAGCACGGCGGCGCCGTCCCGCCGGAGCACCGTGATCTCGCAGGTGGTGGCGCCGCTGTGCCGGATGACGTTCGTGACGCCCTCGCGTACGGCCCAGCCCAGCAGGGCGTCGGTCTCCACCGGCAGTGGGGTGTCGTCTCTGCGGACCTGAGCCGTGATCCCGGCGTCCCGGAGCGCCGTGCGGGCGCTGTCGAGCTCGGCGTCGAGGCCGCGGCCGCGGTAGCCGGCGACCGCGAGGCGTACCTGCCGGAGGGCGTCGCGGCCGATCTCCTCGATGTCGGCGGCCTGCTCGGCGGCGAGCACGGCGTCGCGGGCGGCGACCTTGCGCACCGCCTGCGCCTTGACGACCATCACCGACAGCGTGTGCCCCAGCAGGTCGTGCAGGTCGCGGGCGAAGCGCAGGCGCTCTTCGGACACGGCGGTCCGGGCGAGTTCGTCGCGGGTCTGCCGTAGCTCACGGACCGCGGCGAACAGGCGCAGCATCACGGCGATGATGAAGCCGGACAGCAGGGTGCCGTACCAGAGGGCGAGGGCGTCTCCGCCCGATGCGCCCCGGGCCCAGGCGAGCAGGGCCGCGAGGGAGGACAGCGGCGCGAGCACCAGCGCGGGCCACGGCCTACGGCCCCACGGGACGACGACTCCACAGGTCAGGGCGAGGGTCGGCATGAGCTGGTTCATTCCGTGCCCGAACAGGCCGGCCAGGAGGAAGGCGTCCACCCCGGCCGCGACGAGCAGGGCGAGCGCCCGCCGGTCACCCGGGCCGCGGCGGTAGCCGTACCAGATGGCGAGGACGACGAGGACCGCGTAGATCGCCAGGAGGGGGCCCGACGCCCATACCGGGCGGGCCCGGCCGTGCAGCACGTCGGCCACCGCGGAGTACCCGACCAGGAGCCACGGGTAGGTCCGGTACGGGCCGGGACCGTCGTCGATGCCCTCCGCGACGTCCACCGGCGGTCCGGGGGGATCGTCGCTCGTCCCGGGCCGCGGCTGTTCCTGCTGCACGCCGGACACTTTAGAGGGGACCCCGCGTGCCGGCGTAGATCAGTCCATCCCGGTATCCGGCAGGACAAAAGTCCCGCCGGATGCGCGCCCTAAGATCACGTAGCCGGAAAAGGTGCTAGACCGGTGTCCGTGGATTGGATGCTCACGCACCTGGAACGCATCGAGCGGCACAACGCGGACGCGCTCGAACGCGCCTGCCGACTGCTCCTCGACACCGTCCTGGGCGGCGGCCTGTTGTACCTCGGCGGATCGGGCCACTCCCTGGCGATGGTGCTGGAGGGCTTCTTTCGCGCCGGCGGGCTGGCCTGCGTGTACCCGCTGTCCCGGTCGGAGATCTCCCCGCTGAACGGCGCCTGGCCGGCGACGGAGGCCGAGCGCCGATCCGGCCTGGCCGCCCCGGTGCTGGAGGCCGCGGGACCACGGCCGGGCGACCTGGTGATGATCTTCTCCAACAGCGGCACCAACCCCTATCCGGTGGAGCTGGCGACGACGGCGCGGTCGCGCGGTCTGCCGGTGATCGCCGTGGTGTCGGGCCCGTCGATGGCGGCGGCGCCGACCCGGGCGGGCGTGAAGCTGGGAGAGGTCGCGGATCTGGTGCTCGACACGCTGACCCCGCCGGGCGACGCCTCCTATCCCGTCGCCGCGCCGCGTACGGCGGCGTTGTCCTCATTGTCGTGCGTTTACCTGTGGAACCTCCTTCTCGCGCGGATGTCGGAACGCGCCGAATTGCCGCTGTGGGCGAGCGCCAACGTACCCGGGGGAGATGAACGCAATGCCGAACTCCTGGCCCGGTACTCGGAACGCGTGCCCGTACTAAGAACGTCGGTTATGGGGTAAGGACCTGACCTACTTGGAGGTGGCGTCATGGACAAGACGGTCAAGGCGTTGCTGTCAGAAGCCGGACGAACCTTTGCCGAAGAGGCCGGGATCCCGTTGAAGGATCAGCCGGGCGCGCTGTTCAAACTCCTCGTACTCGCCAATCTCCTCAGCACGCGGATCAGCGCCGACCTCGCGGTCGCGGCGGCGCGGGAGCTGTTCGAGGCGGGCGGCGGGACGGCGCGCGGCATGGCGCGGCTGGACTGGCAGCAGCGCGTCGACGCGCTCGGCCGGGCCCATTACGTCCGCTACGACGAGAGCACCTCCACCCGCCTCGGCGACATGGCCGAGCTGGTCCTCGACGAGTACGACGGCGACCTGCGCAAACTGCCGTTGAAGGCCGAGCGCGACATCGGCCGTGCCAAGGAACTGCTGGAGGAGTTCCCCGGCATCGGGCCGGTGGGGGCCGACATCTTCTGCCGTGAGGCGCAGGCGGTATGGCCGTGGCTGCGCCCGTACCTCGACGACCTGACGCTGAAGGGGGCCGAGCGCGTCGGCCTGCCGACCGACCCCAAGCGCCTGGCCGACCTCGTCAAGGATCGCGATCTCGCGCAGCTCTCGGCCGCCCTCGTCCGCGTCGCCAAGGACAAGAAGCTCGCCGACCAGGTGGCGAAGGCCTAGTGACGTACGCACCGGTCCCGGCCGGGGCCCGCCGCCCGGCCGGCCGGTCCACCTCGGCCCGAGGGCACGTGTCAGACGCGCCGCCACTGTGCGATAACGGTCTTGATAGGGACGCGCCACGCAATGGGTCCTGCCATTCGATGCCCAAGCTGCGCTATACACGTGCTCAGGCATGAGGGAGAGCGATGCGACCGTTCGGCAGATCCCGATCGCGCCCTCCGGTGGCGCGTGATCTGTTCGAACGTGCCCGCTGGCGCTATTTCCAGATCCAGCCGGGTCTGCGGAGGCTGACGTTCCTGCTGTTGGTCGTGGGATCGGCGGCGGTGGCGATCGTCGCCGGCCTCCCCCTGCTCACCACCGTCGTGTTCGTCGCCGTCCTGCTGCTCGTCGTCGACTTCACGCTCCGCTCGCCGAGCGGAATGGCGACGGCCTTCGTCGTCGCGTGCTGGCTCGCGGCCGTCATTCCGGTCAGCCGCCTTTATCCGGTCGGCGGTCAGGAGGAGATCTTCCTCGCGGCGCTGGCGCTCCCGGTCGCGTTCCTCGCCCACCGCATCCGCGCGTACGCGCCGTGGCGCACCGCGGTCGTCTCCCTGGGCCTGGCCGGGGTCGTGGCCGCCGCGCTCGCCAATCCGCTGCCGCGGCTGAACGCCGCGCCCGCGTGGGTCGCGGCGTTCGGCGTCCTCGCCTACCGCTGGTGGCAGGCGCGCCGCATCGTTCCCGCCGAGGCGTACGACACCGGCTGGGCGCAGGAGGACTACCCGGAGGAGGACGAGTACGCCGCGCCGGGCCAGGTCCAGGGCCAGGTTCAGGGCCAGGGCCGCGCCGTCGAGGAGGTCCCCGACATCTCCGTCGACGAGGCGTTCGCCGAGCTGGAGGCCATGATCGGCCTGGAGCCGGTCAAACGGCAGGTCCGGTCGATCGCGGCCTCGATCGAGGCCGCGCGGATGCGCGCCGCGGCCGGCTTCCCCACCGAGAAGCCGATGCGGCACTTCGTGTTCGTCGGGCCGGCCGGCACCGGCAAGACCACCGTCGCCCGCGCCATCGCCCGGATCTTCTACGCGTTCGGGCTGCTGCCGACCCCGCAGGTCGTCGAGGTGCAGCGCGCCGACCTGGTCGGGGAGTACCTCGGCGCCACCGCGATCAAGACGAACGAGGTCGTGGACCGCTCCCTGGGCGGCGTCCTGTTCGTCGACGAGGCGTACTCCCTGGTCAACGCCGGTGACGGGCAGCCCGACCGGTTCGGCAGCGAGGCCGTTCAGACGCTTCTCAAACGCGCCGAGGACGACCGCGACAACGTCGTGATCATCCTGGCCGGTTACGAGGACGAGATGGAGGGCTTCCTCGCTTCCAACCCCGGCCTGGCCTCCCGCTTCGGGACGCGGGTGAAGTTCCCCGCGTACGAGCCGGCCGAGCTGCTGCTGATCGCCGAGTACCACACCGGTCTGCGCGGCGACCGCCTCGGCGTGGACGCGGGGCCCTGCCTGCGGTCGAAGTTCGAGGAGGTCTCCCGGCGCGGCGTCCTCGACGAGCTGGGCAACGGGCGGTTCGTGCGCTCGCTGGTCGAGTCCGCGGCCCGCGCCCGCGACGTCCGGATCGTCCACGGCGGCGACGAACCCACCCCGGACGAGCTCGTGACGATCCACGCGGTCGACGTCGAGCTGGCGTTCGCGGAGCTCACCGAGCGCTACCGCGGCTACGCCGAGACGCCGACCCTGGAGGAGGCGCTCGCCGACCTGGACGGCATGATCGGCCTGGAGCCCGTGAAGCGGCAGGTCCGGGCGATCGCCGCGCAGCTGCAGGTCGCGCAGCTGCGCGAGGAGCAGGGGCTGCGCACCCATCCGCCGACGCGGCACTTCGTGTTCGCCGGGCCGCCCGGCACCGGGAAGACGACCGTCGCCCGGGTGCTCGGCCGGGTGTTCGCCGCGCTCGGCCTGCTGGCCCGTCCCGAGGTCGTGGAGGCCCAGCGCGCCGACCTCGTCGGCGAGCACCTGGGGGCGACGGCGATCAAGACCAACAAGGTGATCGACTCGGCGCTCGGCGGAGTCCTGTTCGTCGATGAGGCGTACTCCCTGGTCAACCCCGGTTACTCCGGGGGTGACGCGTTCGGCGCCGAGGCGGTGCAGACCCTGCTCAAACGCGCCGAGGACGACCGCGACCGCCTAGTGATCATCCTCGCCGGATACGACGAGGACATGGACCGGTTCCTGCGGTCCAACCCGGGCCTGGCCTCTCGCTTCGCCGAACGCGTGGCCTTCCCGTCGTACGGCCCGGACGAGCTGCTGCAGATCGCCCTGACGACCGCCGAGCGGGCCGGCGACATTTGGGAGGAGGGTGCGCTGGACGACCTGGCGGGCGTCTTCCAGCGCGTCTGCGGCCTGGGAAGGATCGACGAGCTGGGCAACGGCCGGTTCGTGCGCTCGCTGTACGAGAAGGCGTGCGGCTTCCGCGACCTGCGGGTCGCCGGGCTCGGCGCGGCCGTCACCACCGCCGACCTGACCACCCTGACCGCCGAGGACGTCCGGGCCGCCTACGCCGACCTCGCCCGCCATCACTGAGGATTCCTGTCGGCGGGGCGCGCTAACGTGCCGTGCCATGGAGGCGGTGACATGGGAGCAGGTGCTGGCCTGGCGGCTGCGGCGGCAGTTCCTCGACCCGGTCGCGGGCGGTGACCCGGTCGAGGTCGCGCGGCGGCTCGCCGGAGTCCAGGCACAGGTGGCCTCGGCGGCCGAGCTGGCGATCGCCCTGCGGCAGGCCGACCCGGCGCCGGGCGCGGTGGCGGCCGCCATCGCCGGCCGCCGGCTGGTGAAGACCTGGGCCATGCGCGGCACCCTCCACCTGCTGCCCGCCGACGAGGCCGCCGCCTACCTCGCCCTGTCCGGGGCGCACCGCAACTGGGAGCGCGGCAGCTGGCAGAAGACGTTCGGCGCCACGCCCGCCGACCTGGAGGCCATCGCCGCGGCCGCGTCCGACGCCCTGTCCGGCGGCGCGACGCTCAGCCGTGAGGAGCTCACCGCCGAGATCGTCGACCGTACGGGCTCGGCCCACCTCGCCGAGGTGCTCGGCTCCGGGTGGGGCACTCTCCTCAAGCCGCTCGCGTGGTGGAAGGTGCTGTGTTTCGGCCCGCCGCGCGGCAACCGGGTCACGTTCGTCGGCGCCGGCTGGCTGCCGGAGGCACGCGACCCGGCGGCCACCGTGCTCCGGGCGTACCTCGGCGCCCACGGGCCGACGACGCCGGAGCTGTTCGACAAGGTGTGGCTGAGCCGGGGCGTCACCCCGAGGGCGCGGCTCAAGGGCTGGTTCGCCGCGCTGGGCGACGAGCTCACCGAGGTCGACGTCGAGGGCGAGCGCCGCGTCATGCTCGCCGAGCACGTCGCGGAGCTGGCCGCGACCCCGCCGAGCCGGGCCGTCCGCCTCCTCGGCGCGTTCGACGCGTACGTCCTGGGCGCCGGCACCACCGCGACGGAGATCGTTCCGGCGGAGCGGCGCGCGGCGGTCAGCCGCAGCGGCGGCTGGATCTCCCCGGTCGTGCTGTGCGGCGGCCGGGTCGCCGGGGTCTGGGACGGCGACGCGACGACGCTCTGGGAGGACGTCCCGGAGGACGCCCTCGCCGCCGAGCGGGCACGCCTGGCCTCGGCCACCGCGGCCCTCTCCCAGGAGCCGGGGCCGGCGCGTTAGGTCTGCCCTCGACCTGCACGGGACGGAGACGGTGCACGCCGCGAGGGAGCTCGGCGTCCCGGATGGCCGTGTCCGCGCCATCGCCGCGCAGGTCGACCGGCATGTCACCGGACCTCGTTCTCGTGGTCACCGCACTAGGCGGTCCGATGGCGGGCGTAGTGGCGCGAGGACTTGGCCCGGTTGCCGCAGGCGGCCATCGAGCACCAGCGGCGGGTGCCGTTCTTGGACGTGTCGTAGAAGTGCAGGACGCATTCGGGGTTGGCGCAGCCGCGGATGCGGGCGGGACGGTCGGCGAGCAGCCGGAGATAGTCCTGGGCGGCCGTCCAGGCCGGCAGCCAGGCGGGGTCGTCGGTCTCGGGCTGCTGCGCGGGGCCGTCCTCGGTGAGGACGAGCCGTATCCGGCCGTGGTCGAGGGCGGCGTTGAGTCGTGCCCGGGCCGCGGCATCCGCCGGTGAGCCGATGACCTCGGCCAGGGCGGCGCGGACCCGCAGCAGCGCCTGGCGGGTGGGCTCGTCGGGGCGGACCGCCCGTGTCCGCAGCTCAGGGCGGCCGGCGAGCCAGGTGGCCAGCCCGTCGGCCGAGTCGAGCAGGTCGTGCATCCGCCCACCGTCGATCCAGCGGGTGTTGAGCAGGTCGATCGAAAGGGGCTCGCCGGTGAGCGGCCGGGGATCTGAACTCACCCACCCAGTCTAACTCCTCATTCGTCTTTAGCCGGTTGACGGCAACTTCCTATAACCGTTAAAGTCTCGTTCACTGGTTGGAGATCGCCTCTGACCTCGAATGCGAGGACGTTGATGACCGTGAACACGCTGCAGACCGGCCACGTTGGCCTGAACGTCACCGACCTGGAGCGATCCATCGCCTTCTACACGCGGGTGTTCGGCTTCGAGGTGACGGCGGAGGGCAAGGAGGAGGGGCGCCGCTTCGCCTTCCTCGGCCGCGACGGGAGGCTCCTGGTCACCCTGTGGCAGCAGAGCCGGGACGTGGCCCGCACCGACCTGGCCGGGCTGCACCACCTGTCGTTCCAGGTGGAGTCGATCGAGGAGGTCAGGACGGCCGAGCAGGTACTGCGCGGCCTGGACGCCGACTTCGCCTACGACGGTGTCGTCCCGCACGGTGAAGGGGTGGCGTCCGGCGGCATCTTCTTCAGCGACCCGGACGGCATCCGGCTGGAGATCTACGCGCCGTCCGGCGCCGAGACCGCTCCGGCTCCCACGTCCGGCGCGCCCACCTGCGGCTTCTTCTAAGCCGGTCGGTCAGGAACCAGGGGAAAGGGGGACGCCGTGGCGGCCTACCACGCGGGAGAACGAGCCGTTCAGCGACGCGCCGGCCTGGAAGGGCAGGCGGCGATGGGAGGCCGGGCCATCGGCGCCACGATCCCGGACGTCGCCGCGGCGTTCCTGGCCCACCAGCCGATGATCGCGGTCGGCGCGGCCGGCCAGGACGGCCGGATCTGGGCCTCGCTGCTCACCGGCGCACCGGGCTTCCTGCGGAGCGACGACCCGGCGACGCTGACCATCGCGACGCGCCCCATCCCCGGGGATCCGCTCGCCGGCGTCCTCGCCGGCCCGGCCAAGGTCGGGATGATCGCCATCGAGCCGGCCACCCGCCGGCGGATGCGGATCAACGGCACCTCCCTCCCGGAGGCCCACGGGCTCCGGGTGGTCCCGGACCAGGTGCTGGCCAACTGCCCGAAGTACATCCAGAAGCGCGACCACAGCTTCGTCGCGGGGGAGCCCCGAACCCCCCGGCGCGGTACGGAGCTGACCGACGCCCAGCGGCGGGCGATCGGCGCGGCCGACACCTTCTTCGTCGCGACGGCCGCCCCGGACGGCGACGCCGACACCTCGCACCGCGGCGGTGCCCCCGGCTTCGTCCAGGTGCTGTCCCCCACGCGTCTGCGCTGGCCCGACTACGTCGGCAACGCCATGTTCCTCACCCTGGGGAACCTCGAACTCCGGCCGGAGGCAGGTCTGCTGTTCCCCGACTGGAAGAGCGGAACGCTGCTGCAGCTCACCGGCACCGCCCGCACCGTCTGGGACACCGCCGGCCTCCCCGGCGCCCAGCGACTCGTCGAGTTCTCCATCGACGAGGTGCGGGAGACGGCGCAGGCGGTGCCGCTGCGCTGGACCGACCCCGCGTACTCCCGTTTCAACCCGCCGGTCGCCTGACCGGGAAAGGACCGTCATGCGCGTCACCGTCGACCTCGGTCTGTGCGAGAGCCACGGTCAGTGTGTCTTCGCCGCCCCGGAGGTCTTCGCCTTCGACGACGACGACAACCTGCGCTACGAGAGTGAGCCGCCCGCGGCACTGTCCGCGCAGGTCGAGCAGGCTGCCGCACTCTGTCCCGTCCGCGCCGTCTCCGTCCGCCGGACCGCCCCATGAGGAGCATCGTGATCGTCGGCGCGTCGCTGGCCGGCCCGCGGACCGCTGCCGCGCTGCGCGAGCTCGGGTACGACGGCGAGCTCACGATCATCGGCGCCGAACCGTACCCGCCCTATGACCGGCCTCCGCTGTCCAAGGAACTGCGGATCGTGGATCTCCCGTACGACGGTCTGCGGGCCACGTGGCGGCTGGGCCGGCGGGCCGTGGGTCTCGACGCGGGCCGCCGGGCCGTACGGCTCGACGACGGGACACTCCAGACCGGCGACGGCCTGGTCATCGCCACGGGCGCGTGCGCGCGGCCGTGGCCCGGCCGCGTTCCCGCCCGTGGCGTGTTCACCCTCCGGAGCCGGGACGACGCCCTCGCCCTCCGAGCGGAGCTCGCCCCGGGACGGCGGCTGGTGGTGATCGGCGCCGGGTTCCTGGGCGGGGAGATCGCGGCGGCGGCCCGGCGGCGTGGCCTTACGGTGACCCTGGTCGAAGCCGCCGATCAGCCACTGCGGGGCGCCTTGGGGGCGGAGGCCGGCGCGTTCCTCGCCGGTCTCCATCGCGACGCGGGCGTCGACCTGCGCACCGGCCGTACGCTCCGGGCCTTTCAGGGCACCGACCGGCTCACCGCGGTGACCCTCGACGACGGCAGCACGATCCCCGCCGACCTGTCCGTCATCGCCCTCGGCGCGGTGGCGGCCACGGAATGGCTGGCCGGATCGGGTCTGCTGCTCGACAGTGGGCTCCGCTGCGACGAGCGACTGCGCGTGCTGCGGGCGGACGGCGGCCCGGCGCCGGGCATCGTCGCGGTCGGAGACGTCGTCCGCTGGCCGCACCCGCTCGCCGGCGGGAACCTGATCAGTCTCGGCCACTGGACCAACGCCGTCGAACAGGCCGCCACGGCGGCGCACAACCTGCTGCACCCGCACGACGCGCGGCCGTACACGGGCGTCCCGTCCTTCTGGTCCGACCTGTACGGGGCGAAGATCCGCTCGATAGGGCTACCCGCTCTGGCCGACGAGGTCCGCGTCGCCGAGTCCGACCCGGCGGCACGGCGACTGGAGGCCGCCTACCTCCGCGACGGCCGCCTGATCGGCGCCGTGACCGTGAACCGCGTCGCTCGGCTCGCGCCGTACCGCAGGGAGCTGCACGCCGGTCTCACGGCCGTCGTCACCCGCTGACCGGCGGAGTCCACGTCGAGCACCGACGGCGGTCGGCCCGGCCCGCGGGGCAGCCGTTACGGTGGATTGACAGCGCGGTAGTCGTCGTGAAACGCGCAGGCCGGACGATGCGAGCAGTCGACATCGGTGGTGAACGGACGTGAGTCCTCCATCTCTCCTTCGCTTCCGTGACATCCACGGATACTGGCGGGCCTTCCGGATGACGGGCAGCGGGCCCCCGCTGCTCCTGATCCACGGCATCGGCGACGACTCCGGCACGTGGGAGAAGGTCATCCCCCGGCTCGCCGAACACCACACCGTCATCGCCCCCGACCTGCTCGGCCACGGCGATTCGGCCAAACCGCGGGCCGACTACGCCATCGCGGCGTACGCCTGCGGAATGCGCGACCTGCTCGGTGTCCTCGAGATCGACCGGGTCTCGGTCGTCGGCCACTCGCTCGGCGGCGGGATCGCCATGCAGTTCGCCTACCAGTTCCCCGAACGCTGTGAGCGGCTCCTGCTCGTCGCGCCCGGCGGCATCGGCCGGGAGGTGCACCCGCTGCTGCGCGCGGCGGCGGCCCCCGGCGCCGAGCTCGGGCTCTCGCTGGCGACCTCCGTGCCCGCGCGTACGGCCGTGCGGCTGGCGGCCCCGGCGCTGCGCCTCACCGGCGGCCTGTTCCTGGGGGCCGACTTCGACTACATCCTCCGGCGCTACCGGGGCCTGCGCACCAGGAAGGCGCGCCAGGCGTTCCTGCGCTCCCTCCGGGCGGGGGTCGACGTGCGCGGCCAGGTCATCACCATGCTCGACCGCTGCTACCTCGCGGAGGGGATGCCGATCCTCATCATCTGGGGCCGGGAGGACCGCGTGATCCCGGTCGGCCACGCGGAGGTCGCGCACGCCGCCATGCCCGGGAGCAGGCTCGAGATCTTCGGACGCTGCGGGCACTTCCCGCACCACGACGACCCCGACCGCTTCGTCACCACGGTCGAACGGTTCCTGGAAACCACCGAACCGGCGCTGCACGACCCCGCCCGATGGCGCCGCCTCCTGCGGGCCGGCCGGGACGCGGCCCGGGGAAGGCCGGAGAACCCGGCACCGCACGTGTCCAGCGGCGCCTGACGGACTCGCGTGGGCAGACCGGTTCTAACGGTCGGCCGAGGCGGTGGACGTGAGCCTCTTCACGTGATCAGGCGGCCTCCTCGGCCACCGTGAGGGTCCGGGCCCGGCGTCCGCGAACCTCCCAGCCGGCCAGCGCGCCCAGGACCGCCAGGGCCGGGACGGCGAGGAACAGCGGAGAGAGCAGCATCGCGACGGGCGTCAGGGCCGCCAGCGCTACCAGGGCCAGCAGGCGGGCGGTCGTGAAATGGCCGAACACCGCCCGCTTGAACAGGGCGTGTCCCGCGACGAACAGCGCCGGACCGCCGAGCACCACCGCGGCCGTGCCGCCGGTCATGTGCCCGCGCGGATGCGCGACGACCAGGTCGTCCGCCACGGCGCCGACGATGATCCCGGCGATGAGCGGCACATGGCTGAACGTGTACGCGGACCGGCCCAGCCGGCCGGGGTCGTCGGCGTTCGCGATCCGCGTCGCCGCCGCCTCCGCGCTGCGGTCGAAGTAGATCCACCACATCGCGACACTGCCGAGGAAGGCCACCGCGAACGCCGCGACCGTGCCTGCGCCCAGTCCCTCCTGGTCCCCGAACGTACTGCCCGTGACCAGGAGCGACTCGCCCAGCGCGGTGATCACGAACAGCTGGCAGCGCTCCGCCATGTGCGAGCCGTCGATCGTCCAGTGCGCCGTCGTCGACCGGCCCAGCCCGGGGAACCGGTAGCCCAACCACGGCGCGGCGTACTCCGCCGCCAGGGCCGCGAGCCAGAGGACCGCTCGGGCCCGGTGGTCGGCGAAGCCGCCGCCCAGCCAGAGCGCGCCCGCCGTCGTCTCCCACGCCATGATCCGCTGGAAGTTGGGCCCCAGCTCGTGACGCCACGTCACGACCGTGACGAACGCCGTACGGCCGACCTGGATGGCGACGTACGCCACGGCGAACCACAGCCTCGTGGACATCGACCCGTCGGCCTCGGCGGCCGAGCAGTACGCCTACCGGCTCCGCCTGCACCGCGAGCGCGCCGAACTGACCCAGGACGAGGTGGCCAGGAAGTGCATCATCAGCGTCAAGATGATCGGCCACTTCGAGAACTGCCGCCGCATCCCCACCCTCCGGGTGTCCCAGGACCTCGACCGCCTGTTCGGCTTAGACAGGTACTTCGAAGAACTCCACGCGCACGTCGTACGGGAAACGGCGCTCAGTCCGGCATTTCGGAGCTACGCGGATGAGGAGCAGCGGGCCGATTACCTGCGCATCTTCGATCCACTGCTGGTTCCGGGCCTCGGGCAAACGGCGGCATATGCCAGAGAGGTGCTACGCACCGGACAGCCGGATGACCGGCTGGGGCAGGCTGTGGCGCTGCGGCTGGGGCGCCAGGACATCCTGGATCGTGAGGAGCCGCCGTTCCTCGTGCTCCTGATGAAGGAGACGGTGCTGCGGGAGATCGTCGGTGGGCCTGGAGTCATGAAGGAGCAACTCGCTCACCTACTGGAGATGGCGCAGCGGCCGAACGTCAGCATTCAGGTGATTCCGGCGCGTGCGCCGGTTTATGTCGCAAGCCCTTTCACGCTGCTCGGTCACATGGAGAGTGCGGACCTGGCCTATGTGGACGGCGCGGGAGGGCACGGTCAGCTGATCGGCGATCCTCGACAGGTTCATTCCCTGGCGGTACGGTTCGACTGGATTCGGGGCGTTGCGCTCCCGATGTCGGAGTCTGAAGAACTGATCCGCGTGATCATGGAGCAGATGTGAACATCACTCCCTCGACTGGAGCTTGGCGCAAGTCCAGTTACTCCGGTGAGAACGTTAATGACACCTGCGTCGAGGTCGCCCAGTTGGTCGTCTTCGAGTCGATCGATTCGCCCGCCGGGTGACCCATCGCGTTTTCCGCCGTCTACACAGGCGAGAGATCTCTCGCCTGTGTAGACGCCCCCGGAATTGAAGGCACTCCCTGGGGCGGGTGATCTGCACGAGTTGTCGATGCTGTCCATTGAGTGAGTGATCGGCGGGAGCCGTGTGGCGGGGGGGGCGGGGG
>NZ_JAMXMX010000038.1 GCF_024055725.1 Actinoallomurus spadix
GAACCCCGACCACTACACCCACCACGAACCCCAAACAACACCCGCCCGAACCAACGACCCCTGGCGCTCCTCCAGCATCTGCGCAAAGGTCACCACCACCAACGAAAACGGCGAAACACAAGAAGTGACCGCCTGCGTCTCCGTCGCCATCATCACCATCTGAACCCCACCAGCCCAAAGATGAAAACACCCACCGGCCCCTGCCGGCGACAATGATCCACACCGCCCATAGAGCAGACGAGAATGAACGGGACGGACACCGTGGCAGACGCAGCGGATGACCACCAGGCTCAGCGGGTCATCGCGGTTCGCGACAGCAAAGATCCCGACGGCCCCAAGCTGTTCTTCAGCGTGAGCGCCTGGCGCGACCTACTGACGCGAATCAAAGCCGGGGAACTGGAACTTCCCGAGGACATGCGCGAGACCCTCGACGAACGCTTCCGCTGATCGGCACAGGGACGCCTCACCGGCGACCGGTCGTCCTCGCCGAACACAACGGCGCCCACGGCAGGCAACACGACTGGGGCGAGGACAAGGGCCGGCACACACGACCACGCCGGCTGCGGTCCTGGTACAAGCTCTGGAAGGGCTGCTCGTACACGTCGCGGTCGGCTGCCTGTAGGGCGGTCTCCCGGGCGAATCCATCGTCATCCTGGCGGAGGACCTCGGAGGAGACGTGATCCTCCGACCTCGTTACCGGTTGGCCTCGGCGAGCAGGACCAAGCCGATAATCATCCGGATGCCCCCGAACTGCATCGGCCGCCGGGCGACGATGTGCACCCCCGCTGCTCCCGGACGCGTGCGAGTACCTGAAGACGGTGTCCAACGACCCGATCACGAAGAACGCCGCGCCGGCACGCCGTGGCGGTATTTCAGCGATCATCAGGAGCCCGACCTTGCCCGGGCTGTTAGTGAGGGCCGCCGTCGGGAGTTCGCCGGTCACGGCTGGGCGTCGGAGGACGTTCCCGACCCGCAGGATCCTGAGACCCACCGGGCCTCGGTTCTGAGTTGGAGCGAACTCGGCGAGCCGGGCCGCCGGGAGCTATACGCGTGGTATCGCGCTTTGATCGCGCTGCGGCGGGCCGAGCCTGAGTTGACCGATCCGCGTCTGACGGAGGTGGCGGTCGAGTACGGCGAGTCCTGGCTAATGATCCACCGAGGTTCGCTCGGGATCGCGGCGAACCTGGGCACGGACCCGCTGCCTCTGCCGGAGGGCGACGTCGTCCTGGCTTGCTCCACCGAGGCGGAGGAGGCGAGACTCCCGGGCGAGTCCTCCGCGACCCTCCGAGTCCTCAGGTGAGGCCGGACGTCACCGCCTGCTTTTGGCGAGCAGGACCAGACCGAAGATCATCCGGCCGGCGCCGAGCAGCATCGCCCCCCAGGTGACGAGGGAGACCCCGCCGCTCTTGGACGAATGCGAGTACGTGAGCACGGCGATCACCAAGGTGCACACGAACACCACCGCGCCGACCCCAATGGCGCGCATGGCCTTGCGCCGCTCCGCGTCCTTGGCGGGCGCGCCCGGGAACGGCCCGTTCGGGTCCTGCGGGTCCTGCTGGGGGGACCCCTGATCCGGTCCGTTCGGATCCGGAGTCTGGAAGCCGCCATACTCCCGAGCGCTCGGGGCGGCGGGCGGAGTGCGCGGGTGATCCGGCTGGGGCGGTACGGCCCCTGGAGAGTGCTCTGTCATCTCTTCGGCTCATTCGATGGCGGACGGCAGCATGATCTTCGCGCCTACCACCGTAGTGGGCCTCTGCCGATCCCACGTGCCATTCGACTGAGAAGAGCGGATTGCGGCGGATGCCCCGGAAGGCTGCGACCATGAAGCCTTGCTCGCCCTTACAGGGCATACCAGGGACCGGGCCGGCTCCCGGGCGAGCCTCAGTCGCGATGCTGCGAACGCCCGGCCAGGGCCGGACGTGACCCGCGTTACCGCCCGCTCTTGGCGAGCAGGACCAAGCCGGTGATCATCCGGATGACGCCGAACAGCATCGGTCCCCAGGCGACGACGTAGACCCCGCCGCTCCCGGACGCGTGCGAGTACGTGAGCACGGTGATGAGCAACCCGATCACGAACAACACAGCACCGACGCCGATGGCGCGCGTGGCCCTGCGCCGCTCCGCGTCGTTCACCGGCACGCCTTGGAACGGCGCGTTCTGCGGCGCACCCGGATACGGCTGCGGCGCGTTCTGGTACGGCGCGTTCTGATAAGGCGCGCTCTGGTAGGGCCCGTTCGGGTAGGGCGGATTCGGCTGGTACGGGCCATGGCTCGGCGGAGCCTGATACGGCGCCTGGTAACCGCCGGCCTGCTGCGGAGCACCCTGGTAGGGGGCGGCGGGCGGCGTCTGCGGGTACTGGGGCGGAGGTGGCACGGCCCCGGGATATTGCTCTGTCATGTTCTCCGCTCATTCGATGGCGGGAGGCCGATCTGAGGCAGGACGCCAGCCACCGTAATGGAGCCCCCATCGACCCCACGTGCTATTTGACCAAGAACGCCCGATCCGGGGGAGTGGCGTGGAAAGTGCGGCGGTAGGCCAGCGGCGAGACGCCGATCGTCGCGTGCAGGTGCTGGCGCAGGGAGACGGCGGTGCCGAACCCGGCCTGCCGGGCGATCTGGTCCACCGGCAGGTCGGTGGTCTCCAGCAGGTGCCGGGCCAGCTCGACGCGCTGCCGGGTGAGCCAGCGGCCGGGGCTCATTCCGGTCTCCTCCTGGAACCGGCGGGTCAGCGTGCGCACGCTCATCCCGGCCCGGGCGGCGAGTTCGGACAGCGAGATCGGCCGGTTGAGGTGCTCCAGCGCCCAGGCGCGGGCGGGCGCGGTGCCCTCGTCGTACGGCTCGGGGACCGGGCGCTCGATGTACTGCGCCTGGCCGCCGTCCCGCCACGGTGGCACGACGGTCCGGCGGGCCACCCGGTTCGCCACCTCGCTGCCGTGGTCGCGGCGCACCAGGTGAAGGCACAGGTCGATGCCCGAGGCCGCCCCGGCCGACGTCAGCACGTCGCCGTCGTCGACGAACAGCACGTCCGGGTCGACCCGGGCCCGGGGGAAGAGCCGCTGCAACTCCGCCGCCTCGTTCCAGTGGGTCGTCGCCGGTCGCCCGTCGAGCAGGCCGGCCGCCGCCAGAACGAATGAGCCGGTGCAGATCGACATGATCCGGGTGCCCGGCCGGATCAGTGCCAGGGCCGCCGCCAGGTCCTCGGGGAGCCGGTCGATCGGCCGGCAGCCGCCGAACGGCGGGATGACGACGGTGTCCGCGGTGGCCAGCACGGAGGCGTCGTGCTCCACGGCGATCGAGAAGTCGGCGTGCGTGCGCACGGGCCCGCCGTCCAGCGTGCAGGTCACCACGTCGTACAGCGGCTCGTCGTCCGGCCCGCGGGCCCCGCCGAAGATCCGTCCGGGAATGCCCAGCTCGAACGGGATCACGCCGTCCAGCGCCAGCACGACGACACGGTGCGGAGATCGGGTCATGGCCAGATCTTTTCACAGGATGTCCATATGGCCACTCCCGATCGGCCTGCGACTGCCAGAGGCTTTGGCTCAACGCAACTCGTTTGGAAGAGGAGATTCGATGAGCACCATGCGGGCGATCATTCAGGAGGCGCCGGGCGGCCCCGAGGTCCTCAAGGTCGCCGAGATCGAGCGGCCGGAGCCGGGCCTGCTGGAGGTCCTGGTCCGGGTGCACGCCGCCGGCGTGAACCCCACGGACTGGAAGGGCCGCGCCCGCGGCACGTCGATGACCGGAGTCGCGCTGCCGAGGCTCGGCTTCGACGTGTCCGGTGTGGTCGAGGCCGTCGGGCGGGGGGTGACGATGTACGAGCCCGGGGACGAGGTGTTCGGGATGCCGCGCTTCCCGCACCCGGCGGGCGCGTACGCCGAGTACGTCACCGCCCCGGCGCGGCACTTCGCCCGCAAGCCCGCCGGGATCGACCACGTCCAGGCCGCCGCGCTGCCGCTCGCCGCGCTGACCGCCTGGCAGGGCCTGGTCGACACGGCGCGGGTCCAGGCCGGGCAGCGGGTCCTCGTGCACGCCGCCGCCGGAGGCGTCGGTCACCTCGCGGTGCAGATCGCCAAGGCCAAGGGCGCGTACGTGATCGGCACCGCCCGCGAGGCCAAGCACGAGTTCCTCCGCGGCCTGGGCGCCGACGAGGTCGTCGACTACACGAAGGTCGACTTCGCCGAGGTCGCCCGGGACGTCGACATCGTGCTCGACCCCATCAGCGGGGACTATGGCCCCAGGTCCCTGGAAACGCTCCGCGACGGTGGCGTCCTGGTCTCCCTCCTGCCCTCGGTCGGGGACGACGTGCTCGCCGCGGCCGAGAAGCGGGGGATCAGGGCCGGCTGGACGCTGGTCGAGCCGGACCACGCGGGCATGAAGGAGATCGCGGCGCTCGTCGAGGCCGGCCGGCTGCGCGCCGAGATCGACTCGGTTTTTCCCCTGGAGGAGGCGGCGAAGGCCCACGAGCGCGGCGAGACGAACCGGACGACCGGCAAGATCGTCCTGACCGTCGTCCGCTGACGTCGTTCACTGGAGTTCCGCGGCACGGCGGGCCTTCATCCGCCGTGCCGCCGGACGATCCGGTCACGTCTCGTGACGCCGTACCCACCCTGAGCAGGGGAGGCCGGGCCGGGGCCAGGAGTCTTTACTTTGCATTAGCGCGGTTATCGGTATGTCTGGTCCAGCCCTATGACTGGAAGATCGCAGGTCAAGGCCCCGCTACTGCCGAGGAAACGTTCTTGAATAGCTCTACGATCGGTTCATGACCTCAGTTCTGCTCGCCGAGGACGACACGTCCATATCCGAGCCTCTCGCCAGAGCGCTGCGGCGGGAGGGATACAACGTCGAAGTCAGTCCCGACGGTCCGCAGGCTCTCGAGCGAGCGCTCGGGGGCGGGGTGGACCTCATCGTCCTGGACCTCGGGCTGCCCGAGCTCGACGGGCTCGAAGTGGCACGGCGCGTACGCGCCGAGGGCCACGGCGTGCCGATCCTCATCCTCACCGCCCGCGCCGACGAGGTGGACACCGTCGTCGGCCTCGACGCGGGCGCCGACGACTACGTCACCAAGCCGTTCCGTCTCGCCGAGCTCCTGGCGCGTGTCCGCGCGCTGCTGCGCCGGGGGAGCACCGAGACGCCGATCGTCCAGGGCGTCCGAATAGACGCCGAGTCCCGTCGCGCCTGGATGGGCGACCAGGAGCTTCAGCTGACGACCAAGGAGTTCGACCTGCTGCGCGTGCTGGTCCGCGACGCGGGCAAGGTCGTCACCCGGGAACAGATCATGCGGGAGGTATGGGACACCAACTGGTGGGGCTCGACGAAGACCCTCGACATGCACATCTCCTGGCTTCGGCGCAAGCTGGGGGATGACGCGGGCAGCCCGCGTTACATCACGACCGTACGAGGAGTGGGTTTCCGCTTCGAGCGCGGTGACTAGTCGTGTGAACCCGGCGTGACCACCCCCTGGTCACGTCCCGGGCGAAAGAGAGGGACCCCCATGAGGCGACGGCTCCTGCTGTCGACGCTGGCCGTCGCGGTCGTCGCCGTGCTCCTGCTCGGCATTCCCCTGGCGTACTCGACCCATCGGCTTCTCTACGACGAGGCCGAACAACAGGTCGAGCGGGAGGCGGCGACCGTGGTGGCCGGCGTGAACCTGAAACAGGAAGGCAAGCAGTCCGTCATCGGCGACCAGATCGCCAAGGAGTTCCCCAGCCGCTACATCGTCATCACCCTGGCCAACGACGAGGTGATCACGGCCGGGGTCGCGCCGCCCAAGGGCGCGCACGTGATCAAGAAGACCGCGAACGACCACGGCGTCCGGGTGCAGGTCTCCCGGGACGCCGCCGACATCGAGGCCGAGGCGCTGCGCACGCTGGTGCTGATCGGCAGTCTCGTCGTGCTCGGCGTCGGGGTCGCGGTCGGGCTGGCGATGGTCCAGGCGCGCAAGCTGACCCTGCCGCTGATCGACCTCGCGGAGACCGCCGACCGCCTCGGATCCGGCAACGCGCGACCGCGCCGCCGCCGGTACGGCGTGCCCGAGGTCGACCGGGTCGCGGAGGTGCTGGACCGCAGCGCCGTCCGGATCGCCGACCTGCTGGCGGCGAGCCGGGAGTTCGCCTCCGACGCCAGCCACCAGCTGCGTACGCCCCTGACGGCGCTGTCCATGCGGCTGGAGGAGATGGTCGAGGCCGCGGAGTACCCCGACGTCGTACGGGAGGAGGGCGCCGCCGCCGCGGCGCAGGTCGAGCGGCTCGCCGCGGTGGTCGAGCAGCTCCTCGCCCGCGCCAAGCACGACCCCACGGGCGACGCGGTGCCCGTCGACGTCGACGACATCGTCGCGCAGCAGGTCGAGGAGTGGGAGCCGGTCTTCCGGCGGGAGGGGCGCCGGCTCGAGGTCTCCGGCGTCCCGGAGCTCACCGCCGTGGCCAGCCCCGGCGGCCTGTCGCAGATCGTCGCCACCCTGCTGGACAACTCGCTCGTGCACGGGGACGGCACCGTCACGATCCACACCAAGGAGACCGCCACGTCGATCGTCGTGGAGGTCGGGGACGAGGGGGTCGGCGTGCCGCCGGAGCTGGAGCGCCGGGTCTTCGACCGCAACGTCAGCGGGCGATGGCAGGGGACCGGGCTCGGCCTCTACCTCGCGCGCTCGCTGGCGACCGCGGACGGCGGGCGGCTGGAGCTCATCCGCGCCCGGCCCGCCACCTTCGCGATCTTCCTGCGGAAGGGCGACGAGGTGCTGCGGGCGCGCGAGCGCGTCGTCAGCGGCCCCGCTTGACGGCCTGCCCGGCGGGCATCCGGGGCGAGGGCAGCGCGGCGTCGCCCCGCGCGGTGTCCTCGTCAGGGTTCTCGGGCAGCCCGGTGTGCGGGTCGACGGGCGGCGCGGTCGGCGGCAGGAACACCCACTTCTTGTACGCCCAGTACCGGAACAGGGTCGCCACGCCGGTGCCGATGATCTGCGACGCGTTGAAGGCCAGGCCGCTGCGGATGCCGAGGACGTAGTGGGTGAAGCCGATGACGATCCAGGTGATCACCAGGCCGACGCCGTTGAACACGAAGAACAGGACGTACTCCCGGCCCAGGCCCGACCGGTCGCGGTGACGGAAGGTCCAGAACCGGTTGGCGAAGTACGAGAAGGTGGTCGCCACGACCGTGCCGACGCCGAACGACGTCAGCGGGCCGACGCCGAACCCCAGATGCAGGATGTCGGAGATGCCGATGGTGATGACGAAGTTGAGCGCGCCGATCGTCCCGAACGCCGCGAGCTCATGGATGAGATGGGCGAATCTCCGATAGAGACGGCTGACGAAGCTCACGAAGCGGGACCTCTCGTTCCGGCGTGGGCGCCTACGAGGTTAGACGGCCTTCCCGCGCCTGTTGTTCCCGCGCCCGTCGCCCGGCGAACCCGCACGCTGAGCACGGCGGATAGGCTTCCCCCGTGACGGACAGGCAAGACATACCAGTCGTCGGCATGGTCGGCGGCGGGCAACTGGCCCGGATGACGCAGCAGGCGGCGATCGCGCTCGGCGTGCCGCTGCGGGTGCTCAGCGACAGCGCTCACGCGTCGGCGGCGAAGGTGATCTCCGGCGTGCGCATCGGCGACCACCGTTCCCTCGACGACCTGCGGGCCTTCGCCAAGGGCGCCGACGTGGTGACCTGGGACCACGAGCACGTCCCCGGCGAGCACATCCAGGCGCTGGAGGCCGCCGGCGTCGCGTGCCGCCCGGGATCCGCGGCCCTGCTGCACGCCCAGGACAAACGGGTCATGCGCGAACGCCTCACCGCCCTCGGCGCGCCGTGCCCGGAGTTCGCCGTCCTCGACCCCGAGGCGCCCCTGACCAGCCTTGAAAGTTTCGCGGAGCGGACCGGCTGGCCGGTCGTGCTCAAGGCGACGCGCGGCGGCTACGACGGCAAGGGCGTATGGGTCTGCGCCTCGCCGGAGGAGGGCCGCGCCGTCGTCGAGCGCGCCGCGGCGGAGGGTGTCGGTCTGCTGGCCGAGCGGCACGTGCCGTTCCGCCGGGAGCTGGCGGCCCTCGTCGCCCGCTCGCCGTACGGGCAGGGCGCCGCGTACCCGATCGTGGAGACCGTCCAGACCGACGGGATCTGCACCGAGGTGATCGCCCCGGCGCCGGGCCTGGATTCCGACCGCGCCGAGGAGGCGCAGCGGCTGGCCCTCGGCCTCGCCGACGCGCTGGGCGTGACCGGCCTGCTGGCCGTCGAGCTGTTCGAGACCGAGGACGGCGTCCTCGTCAACGAGCTGGCGATGCGGCCGCACAACTCCGGGCACTGGACGATCGAGGGCTCCCGCACGTCGCAGTTCGAGCAGCACCTGCGGGCCGTGCTCGACCTGCCGCTCGGCGACACGACGCCCACCGCGCCGTACACCGTCATGGCCAACGTCCTGGGCGGCGACGACCCGGAGATCTACAAGCGCTACATCCACGTCATGGCCCACGACCCCGCCGTGAAGGTGCACTTCTACGGCAAGGAGGTGCGGCCCGGCCGTAAGATCGGCCACGTCACCGCGCTCGGCGACGACCTGGAGGAGACCCGCGAGCGGGCTCGCCACGCCGCCGACTACTTGAGGAAAGGCCCCACCCCATGACCGTCGGTGTCGTGATGGGCAGCGACTCGGACTGGCCCGTGATGAAGGCCGCCGCCGAGGCGCTCGAGGAGTTCGACATCCCGTACGAGGCGGACGTCGTCTCGGCGCACCGGATGCCGCACGACATGATCACGTACGGTTCGGAGGCCGCCTCCCGGGGCCTGCGTGTGATCATCGCCGGCGCGGGCGGCGCCGCCCACCTGCCGGGCATGCTCGCCGCCGTGACCCCGCTCCCGGTCATCGGCGTGCCGGTGCCCCTGAAGTACCTCGACGGTATGGACTCCCTGTTGTCGATCGCGCAGATGCCGGCGGGCGTGCCGGTGGCGACCGTCGCGATCGGCAACGCCCGCAACGCCGGTCTCCTGGCCGTCCGGATCCTCGCCGCGAGCGACCCGGAGCTGCGCGAGCGCATGGAGGAGTTCCAGCGTGACCTGCACGCCCAGGCCAAGCGCAAGGGCGAACGCCTCCGCCGCGGCTGACCCGCGGGCCCCCTGCTCCTGAGGGAGCAGGGGGCCTCGTCGGGGGCGCCGGATCATTTCAGGAGCTGGCGGGCCATCACCACGCGCTGGATCTGGTTGGTGCCCTCGTAGATCTGGGTGATCTTGGCGTCGCGCATCATCCGCTCGACCGGGTAGTCCTTCACGTAGCCGTAGCCGCCGAGGAGCTGGACCGCGTCGGTGGTGATCTCCATGGCCGCGTCGGAGGCGAAGCACTTGGCCGCCGAGGAGATGAAGGTCAGGTCCGCGATCTTCTCGCCCTCCATCGCGCGCTCGGACTTCGCGGCGGCGGCGTAGGTGAGCTGGCGGGCCGCCTCCAGCTTCATCGCCATGTCCGCGAGCATGAACTGCACGCCCTGGAAGTCGCCGATCGGCCTACCGAACTGCTTGCGCTCCTTGACGTACCCGATCGCGTAGTCGAGCGCGCCCTGGGCGATGCCGAGGGCCTGGGCCGCGATCGTGACGCGGGTGTGGTCGAGGGTGGCGAGCGCCGTCTTGAAGCCCGTGCCCTCCTCGCCGATGATCCGGTCGGCCGGGATCCGCACGTCCTCCAGGATGACCTCGCGCGTCGGCGAGCCCTTGATGCCGAGCTTCTTCTCCGGGGCGCCGAAGCTCACGCCGGGGTCGCTCTTCTCGACCACGAAGGCGGAGATGCCGCGGGCGCCCTTCTCCGGGTCGGTGACGGCCATCACGGTGTAGTACTCCGAGACGCCCGCGTTGGTGATCCACCGCTTGGTGCCGTTGAGGACCCAGTGGTCGCCGTCGCGTACGGCCCGGGTCTTCATCGCGGCCGCGTCGCTGCCCGCCTCCGGCTCCGACAGGGCGTAGGAGAACATGGCCTCGCCGCGGGCCACGGGGCTCAGGTAGCGTTTTTTCAGGTCTTCGGAGCCGGAGAGGAGAATGGGGACGGTTCCGAGTTTGTTCACCGCCGGGATCAAGGAGGAGGCGGCACAGGCCCGAGCGACCTCTTCGATGACGATCACCGTGGCGAGGGCGTCTGCGCCGACTCCCTCGTACGCCTCGGGGACGTGGACGGCGTGCAGGTCCGCCTGCACGAGCGCGTCATAGACGGCCTGGGGGAACTCCCCGGTCTCGTCGGTCTCCGCGGCCCGTGGAGCGATCTTGTCATCGGCCAGCGAGCGAACCGTCTCGCGGAGCATCCGGTGCTCTTCGGAGAGTTCGTACAGAGGAAAGTCTGCGGTCATGTGCCGATGGTACGCGGTCAACCTACTCGCCAGTAGGGCCGATAGCATGCCGAGCGGCCCGTGGGGGACGTAAACGGGGTCGGGCACGGAACTCTGAGGAAAGGAGGCGGGACCTTGGCACAGCGTTTGACGGTGATCGGTACCGGCTACCTGGGCGCCACCCACGCGGCATGCATGGCCGACCTGGGATTCGAGGTGCTGGGCGTGGACGTGGACGCCGAGAAGATCGCCCGACTGACCCGGGGCGACCTTCCGGTCTACGAACCGGGCCTCGAGCCGATCCTGCGCCGCAACCTGGAGAACGGCCGGCTGCGGTTCACGACGTCGTACGAGGAGGCCGCCGAGTTCGGCGACGTGCACTTCATCTGCGTCGGCACGCCGCAGAAGCCCGGGGAGTACGCCGCCGACATGAGGTACGTCGACGACGCGGTCGACTCCCTCGCGCCGCTGCTCACCCGCGCCTGCGTCGTCGTCGGCAAGTCCACCGTCCCCGTCGGCACGGCCGAGCGGCTCGCGCGGCGGCTGACGGAGCTCGCCCCCGCCGGGGACGTCGTCGAGCTCGCCTGGAACCCCGAGTTCCTGCGCGAGGGCTACGCCGTCGAGGACACCCTGCACCCGGATCGCATCGTGGCCGGCGTCCGGTCCGACCGCGCGGAGAAGGTCCTGCGCGAGGTGTACGCCTCGATGATCGCCGACGGTGTTCCCTTCATCGTCAGCGACTTTCCCACCGCCGAGCTGGTCAAGGTCTCGGCCAACGCCTTCCTCGCGACGAAGATCTCGTTCATCAACGCGATGGCCGAGGTCTGCGAGGCCGCGCACGCCGACGTGACGAAGCTCTCCGAGGCCCTCTCCTACGACGACCGGATCGGCGGCAAGTTCCTCGGCCCGGGGCTCGGCTTCGGCGGCGGCTGCCTGCCCAAGGACATCCGGGCGTTCATGGCCCGCGCCGGCGAGCTCGGCGTCGACCAGGCGCTGTCGTTCCTGCGCGAGGTGGACGCCATCAACATCCGCCGCCGCATCCGCATGGTCGACCTGGCCCGCGAGCTGCTCGGCGGGTCCTTCATCGGCCGTACGGTCGGCGTCCTCGGCGCGGCGTTCAAGCCCAACTCCGACGACATCCGCGACTCCCCGGCCCTCGACGTCGCGACGTCGATCCGCGCGCAGGGCGGGCAGGTGACGGTGTACGACCCGCAGGCGCTGGAGAACGCCCGCCGGGCGCACCCGGACCTGGGCTACGGCTCGTCCGCGACGGACGCCGTCGAGGGTGCGCACGTCGTGCTGCTGCTGACGGAGTGGAAGGAGTTCCGGGACCTCGACCCGGAGATCCTCGGCACCGCGGTGGCCGAGCGCAACATCGTCGACGGCCGTAACGCGCTGGATCCGGAGCGGTGGCGCGCGGCGGGCTGGCAGTACCGCGCGCTGGGGCGCCCGTAGTCCACGCCCGTGGTCCCACGCCCGTCGTCCCGCCCGGGAAGCCCGCGGGGTGTGCGGCGGTTGGCAGAGTCATGAGCGACTCCTACGCCGATGAGGCCGTGATCCGCCGCGTCCTGCTCGACTCGCGGACGTGGGCGTTCGTCGGGCTGCGCGACAACCCGGGCCGGACCGCGTACGACATGGCCGGGGTGCTGCGGTCGCGCGGCAAGACGATCGTCCCCGTCCACCCCGCCGCCGAGACCGTCCTCGGCGAGCCGGGCGTTCCCTCGCTCGCCGGCGTCCCGGGGCGGGTGGACGTCGTCGGCGTCTACCGGCGCGCCGAGCACGCGGGCGCGGTCGCCGACGAGGCGATCACGCTGTTCGCGGCGTACGGTCCGCGCCGGGACGACGAGGTGCGGGCGGTCTGGTTCCCCCTCGACGTGGTCGACGAGGCCGCCGCCCGCCGCGTCCGGGACGCCGGGATCGACGTCGTCATGGACCGCTGCCCGGCCATCGAGTGGGCCCGCCTGCGCCTCCCGCGCTGAGGGCGTCAGGACGCCACGGCGCCGGCGACGGTGAGGAGGGCGTCGTCGACCGTGTCATGGACCGGGATGGCGGAGGCGATGCCGGTCAGGGCGACGACCCGGGAGGGTCCGCCGCGCAGGCCCGCCAGGCACGGCCGGCCGCCGAGCCGGCGCGTCCGCTCGCCGGCGGCCAGGATGACCCCGAGGCCGCCGGTGTCCATGAAGGTCAGCTCGGCGAGGTCGAAGACGAGGTCGTCGCCTTCGTGCAGGACCTCGGAGAGGAACGTCTCGAGGTGCCGGGCGGTGCCGGCGTCGAGTTCGCCGCCGATCGTGACGACGGTGGTGCCGGGCAGACGTCGGTGCGTGAGCGTCAGCTCTTCCATGGGGCTTCTCCGTGTATCCGGGTGGTGGGCAGGAGAATCACGTCGGTCGGCGTGCCGGGTCCGGCCGGCCGCCGTCAGGCGAACGCCCAGCCGTCGTCCCGCGCGGGCGCGGGTTCCTCGGCGGGCGGCGCGATGAGGACTCCGGTGAGGGGCTCGGCCGTATCGGTGTGGCCCGGCAGCGCTTCGAGAAGGGCCTGGGCGAGGGTCTCCAGCAGGCGGGCGTCGGCGCGGGCTCCGGTGTGCAGCGCGCAGACCCAGACGTTGCGGACGCATCGCTCGATCGTCTCGGCGGGGACGCGGTCGAACCGCTCGATCAGCCGCCGGGTGGCGATGTCGCAGACGATGGAGGGTTCCCAGACGGAAATGGCCATGGTGAGAGTCCTTCTCGCGAAGAGGAGACTGTCCCGAGCCACTTCTTGACCGGTATGCCGGATCTTACGACGTTTGTCCGCTGAACGCCACACCCGCCCGGAGCGTCACATCATTCGCGCGCCGCCACAGCAGCCGCTCTTCACTGCGGACGGCGCATCTCCCGAGTGCCGCCGTCCTCGTCCCGGGGGCTGAACGGTGACCGGCCTCCCTGGGGGCGTTCCGGCTCGTACAGCGGCACGTCGAACTCCGTCTGACCGTACGCGGTGGCGGCCGGCTCCGCGTCGGCGTAGCGGGAGGTGCCGTGCGCGGGGGTGCCGTGCGCGGGGGTGCCGTGCGCGGGGGTGTTCCCGTCGCCGCGCGCGGCGTGCCGGCCCCGGCCGCCGCCGGAGGCCGAACGCCGCCCGTACGTCTCGTCGGACTCGGGCAGGCCGTACTCGTACGCCGGGTCCTCGTCGGCGTCCGGCCGGGCCCTCCACCGCGAGGGGAAGAACGACGCGAACAGCAGGCCGACGCCCGCGAACAGGATGAACCCCTCCTCCTCCAGGCCGGCGAGCGTGACGCGCTGGCCCTTGAAGGGGAACCGGTTGATGAGGTCGGCGGTCGTCTTCTGGGAGACGAAGAACAGCACGCCGGCGGCGGTGAGGATCAGCCCGCCGACCAGCGAGCCCAGCGGCGAGAGCCGGGAGGCCGCGAGGAGGGCGAAGACGACGGCGGCGCCCGCCAGCAGCCCCCCGCCGAGCCACTTGTCGGTCTTGTGGCCCTGCACGACGAAACCGTGCTGCAGGCGGTAGGTGCCGAAGATCAGAAGTCCCGCGAGCGCGGCGGTGAGGACCACGCCCAGGAGAAGCCCCCAGGTGTGACGGGCGCCGTTCGACATCGCTGTCCTCCCAGTGGCCGACGACCGGCGCGGCCGCCGGTACAGCAGAAGGCTAGTGGTCCGGCGAACGCGTCAAAAGGCACATTGAGGTCACTCGTGAGATCACGCGCGGGCTCACTTGCAGAGGTTCTGCGTCGCCGTGCGCGCGGTCACCTGCTGCTGGGAGTCGCCGGACGGCGCCTTGGCGGGCGGGCTCACGGTGACCTTCTTCGCCCCCGACCAGGACGGGCCCACCAGGACCTGCAGCCGCGAGCCGAGCCCGGGCACCTGCCTCAGCCGTGCCCCGGGGATCGCGGCCTTCAGCGTCCGTGCCGAGTCCGCCCGGCCCGGACCGTACTGGATGACGGTCGCCGTGGCCCCCGGCCGGGCGCCCGGCACCACGACCGCGCCGAACCCGGCGTCCCGCAGGTCGCCCGCGGCCCGGGCGGCCAGCCCGCGAGTCCCGACACCGTTGACGACCCGCACGGTGATGTCCCGCGGGGCCACGGTGAGGGCGTCGGGGTCCGGCGAACGCGACGGGGACGCGCTCGCCGAGGCGCTCTGGGCGGGTTTCGGCGGCTCGACGATCGGCTTGTCCCGCTGGATCTCCTCGAAGAGCCGGCCGGCGGCCCGGTCGTCCCACAGCACGGTCGACTGCCGCAGCCCCCCGATCGTCGTCAGGTGGTTCTGGTCGGCCAGCGGCACCGTCGTGAAGGCGATGCCGTCGGTGCTCATCCCCTTCATCTGGGTGGCCAGGGACGTCAGCGTGCCCTTCGACAGCTCCTTGTCGGCCCGGATCGTGCTCAGCGCGGCGCCGAGCACCGCCGGATACTTCGTCGGATCGCTCAGCGCCTGGTGCGCCACCGCCGACATGAACTGCTGCTGCCGCTGGATCCGGCCGAGGTCGCTGCCGCCGGTCAGGGTGTAGCGGGCGCGCGAGTAGGCCAGCCCGGTCTTGCCGTCCACGGTGCTCTTGCCGGCCGGCAGCCGCAGGCCGCTCTTCGGGTCGTCGATCGGCTGGTTCGTGCAGATGGTCACGCCGCCGAGCGCGTCGACGACCTTGATGAAGCCAAGGAAGTTGACCTCGACGTAGTGGTCGACGTGCACCCCGGTGACGCGCTCCACCGTCTGTACGGCGAGCGTCGGCCCGCCGTACATGTACGCCCAGTTGAGCTTGCCCTGCCGCTCGCCGACCGCGGTGCCCTTCGCGCCCTCACTGCCGTTCGACCGGTGCGACGGGATCGTGACCAGGGAGTCGCGCGGCAGGCTGACCACGGTGACCTTGTCGTGCTTGGACGAGATGTGCACCAGCATCATCGTGTCGGAGCGCTCGCCGTCGGCCTTGCCGAGGTGCAGGTCCCGGATCTGCTGGTCGGTCAGCCCCTCACGGCGGTCGACGCCGGCCAGCAGGATGTTCATCGAGCCCTGGGGCCCGGCGTCAGGGCGGTTCTTCAGCCCGTCGAAGGCGTTGACGCGCCGGACGCTGCCCAGCACGTAGTCCTGGAACGCCCAGCCGCCGCCGGAGAACAGCAGTACGGCCGTGGACAGCAGGCCCGTCGTCACGAGGTACCGGCGCTGCCGCCGCGCGCCGTCCGGCGCCACCGCAGCCGGTGCCGGTGCCGCGCGCGAGCGGCGCTCGACGCGCACGTGGGAGGACTCGGTGTCGCCGAGCGCGACGCCCTCCACCTCCGCGGCCTCGTCGTCACCCGGAGCGCCCGGACGGGGACGGAAGTAGCGCTCCTGAGGGTCGGACTCCTCGTCGTGTGCCATGACGGCTCGCCTCTCCGGGGGGTGCGAAGTCTTGCCTTCATTGCGGCGTTCCTCGCGTTCGTACAGTAGCGTGGCGCCGTCATGAATCCCTCGCCCAACACACAGGTCGCCCGAAACCGCGTATGGCCGGCCGTGTCAGTGATCATGCCCGTGCTCAACGAGGAACGACATCTCGCGGAGGCGGTCGGGTCCATCCTCACCCAGGACTACCCCGGTGAGCTGGAGCTCGTCATCGCGGTCGGCCCCTCCCGTGACCGTACGCAGGAGATCGCGGAGAAGCTCGCGGCCGACGACCCGCGAATCGTCGTCGTCGCCAACCCGACGGGCCGCACCCCCAACGGCCTGAACGCCTGCATCCAGGCCTCCCGGCACCCCATCATCGTCCGCGTCGACGGCCACTCGCTGCTGCCGTCCGACTATGTCCTCGCCGCCGTCGAGACCCTCGAGGAGACGGGCGCGGACAACGTCGGCGGCGTCATGGCGGCCGAGGGCGTCACACCGTTCGAGAAGGCCGTCGCCCGCGCGATGACGACCAAGATCGGCATCGGCAACGCGACGTTCCACATCGGCGGGCAGCCCGGTGAGGCCGAGACCGTCTATCTCGGCAGCTTCCGGCGCAGCGCCCTCGACCGGGTCGGCGGGTACGACGAGACGTTCGTGCGCGCGCAGGACTGGGAGATGAACCACCGCATCCGCCAGACCGGCGGCAAGATCTGGTTCACCCCCCGGATGCGCGTGACGTACCGGCCGCGGCCGAACCTTCGCGCGCTGGCCAAGCAGTTCTTCCACACCGGCAAGTGGCGGCGCGTCGTCGGCCGCGAGCACCAGGGCACGCTCAACCTGCGCTACCTCGCGCCACCGATCGCCGTGGTGGCGATCGTGGCCGGCGCGGTCGCGGGCGTGTTCGGCTTCTGGCCCGGCTGGATCATCCCCGGCGGGTACGCCGCCGCGATCCTCGCCGGCTCGGCCGCGACCGGGCGCGGTCTGCCGTTCTCGGCCTGGGTGCGGCTGCCGCTCGTCTACGCGACCATGCACCTCGCGTGGGGCGCGGGCTTCCTGCTCAGCCCGCCGAGCCTCGGCCGCTCTCCGCAGCGCTGACCCGCCCGGTCTCCCCGGCGGTGAGCTGCTCAGCCTGCCGAGCGATGATCTGCTCGGCGATGAGCAGGTCGACCGGGTGCGTGATCTTGATGTTCTGCTCGCTGCCCGGGACGACCCTGATGGGCGTCTCGGGCAGGTAGCGGTGCACGACGCCGCAGTCGTCCGTCGGCGGCCGCTCGGCGAACCCCGGGTCGGCCAGCGCCCGCTCGTACGCCGCGCGGATGACGGCGAGCCGGAATCCCTGCGGCGTCTGGAAGCGGCGCAGTGAGTCCCGGCGCGGCATCTCGGCCACCCGGTCGCCCTCGACCACCACCACGGTGTCGGACGAGGGCACCGCGACCGCGACGGCCTCCTCGCGCTCCAGCGTCGCGACGCACTCGGCGATGATCCGCGCGTCCACGAACGGGCGCGCGGCGTCGTGGAACAGCACGCGCGCGTCGCCGGGCTCGTGCTCCAGCGCGGCCAGCGCCCGCAGCGTCGACTCCGTACGGGTGGAACCGCCCTCGATGACCCGGCGGACCTTGGCGTACGGTTCGGCGATCACCTCGGCCTCGGGGACGTGCCCCGCCGCCATGACGACGATGACCTCGTCGATGTCCGGCGCCGACTCGAACGCCTCGATGGCGCGGGCCAGGATGGGGCGGCCGCCGACCGCGGCCAGCTGCTTCGGCGCGCCGAGTCCGAGGCGCAGTCCCGTCCCACCGGCGAGGACGACCGCAACGGTTCTCATTCGCCGCACTTTACCGACCGGGTGCGTACGGACCGACCACGCGCGTACGGACCGACCGGGTGCGTACGGCCGTGAGGACTCACAGCGCCGAGGCAGCGGTAACCTATGGGGGCTCTCGCCGCGTCACCCGGCTGAACGGATGTTTACGGCGAGGAGGCGGCGCGCTACTAGTCGCGGTATGGTCGGCGCTCGCATCTCACGGCCCCGGCCGGAGAGAGACCCCCACCCCAGACCTGAGGACTACAGAGATGAAGTTCGGAGGGTGCCGATGACGTTGGCAGTGGTTCTCGCGACCGAGGCGGTCGCGTCCGGTTCCACGCCGACGGCCGGCCTCACACTCCCGGGCGGCGCCGCCGTCGTCACCCGGTTGATCGCCCAGCTCCAGTCCCTCGACGTCGCCGACCGGCGCGTGATCGCCCGCCCCGAGTTCGCCGCCGCCCTGCGCGAGGCCGGTTGCGAGGTCGTCGAGTCCAAGGGGCTCGCGGACGACCTGCGCGAGATCGCCCGGGTGGCTCGCACCGCGAACCGGCCGATGCTCGTCGTGCACGGTGACGTCGTCGCCCACCGTGAGGTGTTCGCCCGGCTCATCTACAACTCCAAGGCTCCCGCCTCGGCCGTCGTCGCCCGCGTGCCCGTGAGCGACGACCGGCTGACCCGTCCCCTCATCCGGATCCGCAGGGGCCGCATCCAGTCCGCGGGCTCCCCGTACCACCAGGTGACCGACCCGAACGCCGTCTTCCGCGGCATCGTGCGGGTCTCGCAGGAGGAGACCGGGACCCTCGCCACGGTGGCCGAGGAGCTGGCCGACCTGGCGGACAGGCCGGACGGCTTCACGGAGATCAGCCCGCTCCGCCGGCTGTGGGACGCCCCGGATGACACCGGGGACGTCGAGATCGAACAGGCCGGCGGCGTGCACCTCGAGGCCCTGGCCACCACCCCGGTCACCGGGGACGACGCGCCGGCCCTGCTCGTCGTCGGCCTGGTGCGCTCGGGGGTGAAGGTCACCGGCCGTGGCAACAGCACGCTGGTGTGCGAGCGGGTCCTCGACCAGACGCAGGCGGACGCGGCTCAGCGGGCCGTCGACTCCGTCGACGAGGACAAGGTCCGGCTCGCCGCGGCGGTCAAGAACAACGACGGCTTCTTCACCACCTACGCGGTCAGCACCTACTCCCGCTACATCGCGCGCTGGGCCGGTAAGCGCGGCTGGACGCCGAACGCCGTCACCGCGATCTCGATGGGCATCTCGATCGTGGCCGCGGGGTTCTTCGCCCTCGGCCAGCGGTGGGGGATGATCCTCGGCGCCTTCTCGCTGTACTTCGCGTTCGTCTTCGACTGCGTGGACGGGCAGCTCGCCCGCTACACCCGGCAGTTCAGCACGCTCGGCGCGTGGCTCGACGCGACGTTCGACCGGGCCAAGGAGTACACCGTGTTCGCCGGTCTCGCGGTGGGCTCGACCGCGGCCGTGGCCGGCGGCTCGGTGCACGGCGGTGACGTGTGGTTCCTCGCCGCGACGGCCATCACGGCGCAGACCTGTCGGCACATGGTGGACTTCGCGTTCGGCGCCTCGAAGCGGCGCCTGCCGCCGGAGCCCATCCCGATCGTTCCGCTCGGCACGCCCGGTGACAGCATGCTGGACGAGCCGGAGCCGCCGAAGAGCCGGCCCAAGGGCAGCGGTCTCAGCCACTTCGCGGTGTGGCTGTCCGCGCGCTCGGAGCAGATCCGGGTCTTCCACTGGTTCAAGAAGATGATCGTGCTTCCGATCGGGGAACGGTTCGCGCTCATCGCCCTCACCGCCGCGATCTTCAACGCGCGCGTGACGTTCTTCGCCCTGCTCACGTGGGGTGGCGTCGCCGCCTTCTACACGATCGTCGGCCGTATCCTCCGGTCCCTCACCCAGCCGAGGTCGGTGGCAGTTCCCAAATGAGTGTACTTCCTGGTATGTCCCCGGCGGCCGGCAAGCCCGCCGCGGCCCCCGTTCCCGACGCCGAGCTCGCCTACCACGGCAGCCGGCTGGTCGCCTACCGCGACGACGGCCCCATCGCGCTCGCACTGGGCCGGCTGACCAAGGGTCAGCTGCCGCCGTTGCTGCCGTTGCTCGTCGCCGGGATCGTCACCGCGATCCTGCTGGTGGTCGGCGTCAGCGGCCAGACCAGCCCGGCGGTCTTCGCTCCGGTGCTGGTGCTGCTGCTGGCCGGTCCCGGTTCGACGCATCCGCACAGCGGGCGCCTCGACTGGCTCGTGCCGCCGCTGATGCGGGCGATCGAGTACGGTTACCTGGCGACGCTGGGCTTCTCGCACGACGTCTCCAAGCCGCTGGTCTACGCCTTCCTGGGCGTGCTGGCCTACCACCACTACGACACCGTCTACCGCACGCGCCAGCGGTTGTGGCCGGCGCGGTGGGTGTTCGTGGCCGGTCTCGGCTGGGAGGGCCGCCTGCTGATCGCGGCTGTCGCCACGCTCGCGGGCAGGCTGCCTGTCGTGCTGGCCGTGCTCGGCGTCTACTTCGCCCTGCTGTTCGGCATCGAGAGCGTCTACACCTGGGTGCGGACCGGTACCGGCAAGGGCGTGATGGTGAATCTCGAGGATGAGGAGGAAGCCGGCTCATGATCGGCATGGTTCTGGCCGCGGGCGCGGGGCGCCGTCTCCGCCCGTACACGGACACGCTGCCCAAGGCCCTGGTGCCGGTCGACGGTGACACGACGATTCTCGACATCGCACTCGGCAACCTCGCGGAGGTCGAGCTGACCGATGTCGTCATCGTCGTCGGCTACTGCGCCGAGGCGGTCGAGCAGCGCAAGGCCGCGCTGGAGAGCCGGTACGGCGTGTCCATCACGCTCGTGCACAACGACAAGGCCGAGGAGTGGAACAACGCCTACTCCATGTGGCTGGCGCGTGAGCACTTCGGCGAGGGCGTCCTGATGGTCAACGGCGACACGGTCCACCCGGTGAGCGTGGAGAAGACCCTCCTGGAGAACCGCGGCCCGGACATCCTCCTCGCCGTCGACAACGCCAAGAAGCTCGCGGACGAGGAGATGAAGGTCATCCTCGACGCCGACGGGCACCTTCAGCGCATCACGAAGCTGATGGACCCCTCCGAGGCGTACGGCGAGTACATCGGCGCGACCCTGCTGGAGCCGGCCGCGGCCGAGCCGCTCGCCGACGCGCTGAAGGCCACCTGGGAGCGCGACCCCGACCTCTACTACGAGGACGGCTACCAGGAGCTGGTGAACCGAGGCGGGAAGATCTCGGTGGCCCCGATCGGCGCGGTCGACTGGGTCGAGGTCGACAACCACGACGACCTGGAGAAGGCCCGCCGGATCGCCAAGGAATACTGATGCCGCTGCTCACGCGGATGCTCCCCGCGCCGCTGTCCATCGATGTGCGGCGCGGGGCCATCGCCCACCTCGGGGAGCTGCTCGCGGACCGGCGGATCGCCACGGAGGGCCGCGTCGCCATCGCGGTGGGGCCGGGGCAGGGCGACCAGATCGCCGAGCACATCCGGCCGAGCCTGCAGGCGTGCGAGGTGTTCCACGTCGACGGCGGCACGGTCGACGCCGCCGTCGAGCTCGGCTCCCGGCTGCGCAGCGGATCGTACGAGGCCGTCGTCGGCATCGGTGGCGGCCGGACCATCGACGCCACGAAGTACGCCGCGACGCTGGCCGGCATGCCGATGGTCTCGGTCGCCACGAACCTCTCCCACGACGGCATCTGCTCACCCACGGCCTCCCTGGAACACGAGAAGGGCAAGAACACCTTCGGCGTGACGATGCCGCTGGCCATGGTCGTCGACCTGGACTACGTACGCGCCGCGCCGGAGCGTCTGGTCCGCGCCGGGGTCGGCGACGTGCTGAGCAACTTCTCGGCGGTCGACGACTGGCTGCTGGCGGGCCGGGAACAGGGCGACCCGATCGACCGGCTCGCGCTGACCCTCTCCCGTACGGCCGCCGAGGCGCTCATCTACCAGCCGAAGTCGATCGAGTCGGACGAGTTCCTCACCGTGCTGGCCGAGGGGCTGGTGCTGTCGGGGATGGCGATGTCGTTCGCCGGGTCCTCACGCCCGTCGAGCGGCGGCGACCACGAGATCCTGCACGCGATCGACCACCTGTTCCCCGGCACCGCCAACCACGGCGAGCTGGCGGGGATCGGCGCGGCGTTCTGCTACCACCTGCGTGCCACCCACCTCGGTGAGGGCGCGGAACGCCTCGAGCAGATCGTGACGTGCCTCGACCGTCACGAGCTGCCCAAGACACCGCATGACATCGGCCTGACCGAGGAGCAGTTCGCCCAGGCGGTGCTCCACGCTCCCCAGACACGGCCCGGCCGATACACCATCCTCGAGCACCTCGGACTCGACGAGGGCGCTGTGCTGAAAGCGGTACGCGAATATGTCGGCACCTTCGCTGGCTGAGGTCCGGGCGGGCGGACAGCCACCCGGCCTCAAGGAACGCCGGAACGAAGAGCACTGGGCGGGACGGCTGTACATGCGCAGCATCTCGCCCCTGTTCACCTGGCTCTTCATCCGGATCGGGTTCAGCCCGAACCAGCTCACCTACATGATGATCGCCTGCGGCGTCCTGGGCGGCGCGGCCGTGGCGGTCGACGGCCGCGGGACGGCGGGCCTGATCTGGGCGGTCGTCGGCGCCCTGCTCATCCAGGCGTACCTCCTGCTGGACTGCTCCGATGGCGAGGTCGCGCGGTTCCGCAAGCGCACCTCGGTCACCGGCGTGTTCCTCGACCGGATCGGGCACTACATGTCGGAGGTCGCGCTGCTGGCCGGCCTCGGCGTGCGCGCCCAGGGCGCGTGGGAGAACGGCGGCTACGTCGAGCTGGGCCTGCTCGCCGCGCTCGGCGCGGCACTGATCAAGGCCGAGACCGACAACGTCGTGGTCGCCCGCGCCAAGTCGGGCCTGCCCGCGGATCCCTCGAGCGGGGACCGCGCGCTGCGCCCGGAGTCGACGGGCCTGGCGCTCGCCCGCGAGGCCGTGTCGCTGCTGAAGTTCCACCGGATCATCGGCGCGGTGGAGCTGTCGCTGCTCATCGTGGTCGCGGCGGTCATCGACCATGTGACGGACGGCCTGACCGCCACGCGGGTCCTCGCCGTCGCCGTCGCGGTGGTCGCGGTCCTGCAGACGGGCCTGCACTTCGTCAGCATCGTGGCCTCCCGGAGGCTCAAATGAGGCGATTTCAGATGAGCTCCTCCGGGGTTCACGGCGAGTCGTGGAGGCGCGTGTGAGGATCTCCGTCGTCGTGCTGACCATGGGGAACCGGCCGGTCGAGCTCGAACGCGCCGTCAAGAGCGCGCTGGGCCAGGTCGGCGTCGAGATCGAGGTCGTCCTCGTCGGCAACGGCGCGGACGTTCCCGGTTCCTGGCCCGAGAACGTCAAGGTCCTCCGCCTCCCGGAGAACGTCGGCATCCCGGCCGGCCGCAACCGGGGCGTCGAGGCGTCGTCCGGCGAGCTCATCCTCTTCCTCGACGACGACGGCTGGTACGAGTCGATGGAGCTGGGCGCGCGGCTGCGGGACATGTTCACCGAGGATCCGAAGCTCGGCATCGTCTCCTTCCGCGTGCGCGATCCCGAGGGCGGCCCGGGGGAGCGGCGGCACGTTCCCCGGCTCCGCGCCGGCGACCCGCTCCGCTCCTCGGAGGTCACGACGTTCCTCGGCGGCGCCTGCGCCATGCGCCGCGCCGCGTTCGACGCGGCCGGCGGGCTCCCCGAGGACTTCTTCTACGCCCATGAGGAGACCGACCTCGCCTGGCAGGCGCTGAACGCCGGATACCGCATCGTGTACGACGCCGAGTCGGTGATGTTCCACCCGGCCGTCGCGCCGACGCGGCACGAGATGTTCTACCGGCTCAACGCCCGCAACCGCGTCTGGCTCGCCCGGCGCAACCTGCCCTGGCCGCTCGTCCTCGTCTACCTCGGGGTGTGGGTGGGGATGACCGTCCTGCGCGAACGCAAGCCGGCCTCGCTCCGCCCGTGGTTCAGCGGCTTCCTCGAGGGCTGGCGCAAGCCCGCCGGCCGGCGCCGCCCCATCTCCTGGCGCACCGTCTGGCGCATGACCCGCCTCGGCCGCCCCCCGGTCATCTAGGCGGTCCGCGCGCCTGCCGATCCGGCCAACGCGACAGAACGTCACGGATCGGTACGGAAGCGGCTCCGGGGGAGGCCATGTCTCTTCCAGGGCCGTCTACTCACGCGAGCAATTTCTTGTTTGAGTAGACGGCCCTGGAAAAGAGCGCCCTCCCCCGGGGACCTGCTTCTCAGGCTTCCGCCTCCGGGCCTGGCGTCGTGTTGTCCACAGCCTGGGGACGACGGTGGATTCGGGCCGGCTTCACGGCGGATGATTGCTGTCATGTCCGGGGGGAGCAAGCAGCGGATCGGAGCGCTGATCAGGCAGGCGAGGATGATGCGGCGGTTGTCCCTGCGGGAACTCGCCGAGCTGTGCGACGTCAGCGTGGCGACCTTGAGCGCCATCGAGCGGGGTTCGCGCAACGTCAGTCTTCCGCTCGCCGATCGGATCCTGGGGGCGATGGAGCTGGAGCTGCATCTGGAGACCCAGCCACGGTGGGAGACGATCGACGCGGCGATCGCCGAGGCGGCCGGTCGGCCACTCAAGGAGCGGATCGCCGGCTGGGCTCGCTCCTGCGCACGATGCCCATGCTGACCCGGGTGAGACTTCCCCTCGTGCCGCTCGCGGAGGTCGAGACGGCGGACGCCTATGCGCGCAGGGTCCTGGACCGCATGCGCCGGGGCGCCCGAGTCGGCCGGCGCCGGGTCGGGTGAGTCATCCGGTGCCGGACAGGAGGGCCTGCCAGTCGGGGGCGGTGGTGAGGACGGTGAGCCGCTGGGTGGCGCGCGAGACGGCGACGTAGAGCGTGCGCAGTCCCGTCCGCGCGTAGTCCGCGATCTCCCCCGGCTCGACGATCAGCGCCGCGTCGAACTCCAGGCCCTTCGCCTCCAGGGCGTCGAGGACCTGCACCCGCTCGGGCAGGCCGGGCAGCGGCGGGGCCGGGCGGCCCACCGGCAGGATGACGCCGACGGTGCCCTCCACCGCGTCGGCCAGGGCCGCCGCCTCGGCGCGCACGGTGCCGTCGAGCTCCGGGACGTGGCGGATCACGGGGCGGTGGCCGGAGGCACGGACGGCGCGGGCCGGCCGGGCCTCGGGAACCGCCCGCGCCAGGACCCGCGCGGCCACGTCGGCGATCTCGACGGAGTTGCGGTAGTTGGTGGTCAGCTCGAACGCGTGACGCGGCCGCCGGCCGAGCGCGGTGTCCATGGCCTTGCGTGCGGCGGCGGAGTCCTCCCACGCGCTCTGGGCCGGGTCGGCCACGATCGTCCAGGTGGCCGTCCGGCCGCGCCTGCCCAGCATGCGCCACTGCATCGGCGACAGGTCCTGCGCCTCGTCGACGACGATGTGGGCGTACTCCACGGGGAGGTCCTCGTCCTCCTCGTCGTCACGGCGCATCGCCTGCTCGCGGCGCTCGACGTACGTGGTCAGCTCGCGCAGCGTCGGCTCGTCGTCGTCCTCGGTCTCCACGCGCTCACCGGTGAAGACGTTGACGCCGTCGATGACGAACGGGTCCTCCGCCTTGCGTCTCCGGCCGCGCGGCGGTCGTGGCGGCGGCCCCAGGATCGCGCCGGCCTCGTCGAGCAGCGCGATGTCGAGGTACGACCACGGGCCCTGCCAGGACTCCGCGAGCAGCCGGACCTGCCGGTCGTTCAGCGAGCGGCCGGCGGCGCGGCGCAGCCGGCCGGGGTCCGCGAGCGCGCGCAGCACCTCGGCCGGCCGGCGGACCGGCCACCAGGCACGCAGGAACTCGACGAAGCGACGCTCGTCGCGGACGTGCGCGGTGAACGCCGCGCGGGTCGTCCCGGGTGCGTCGTCCGGCCCGCCGACCTCGCAGAAACGCTCCCACAGCGCGCCGAGGAGCAGGTCGGCGGCGCGGGGGTAGGCGGTGTTGACCGAGCCGTGCGCGGTGCGGTGGACCTCGCGGCGGATGCCGTCCAGGGCCTCGCGCCGCAGCGTCACGACGACCCCGCGGTAGACGGTGCGGAGGGTGTCCGGGCTGCCCGGCGGGGCGTCCTGGACGGCCCGCCGCAGGACACGCGTCATCATGGTGGCGCCCTTGACGCGCGCGAGCTCCGGGGCGTCGTGGGCGGCCGCCTCCGCGCCGGTGACCAGGTCGCCGAGCGAGCGCAGGGTGGCGCCGCCCTCGCCCAGGGACGGGAGCACGCGCTCGATGTACGCGGTGAAGCGCGGGTTCGGGCCGAGGATGAGCACGCCGCGCGAGCCGAACCTGCGGCGGTGCCGGAACAGCAGGTACGCCACCCGGTGCAGGGCGACGGCGGTCTTGCCGGTGCCGGGGCCGCCCTGGACGATGACGGTGCCGTCGGCCGGGGCGCGGATCACCTCGTCCTGCTCACGCTGGATGGTGGCGACGATGTCGCGCATCGTCCCCTCCCGGCTGCGGGCCAGCGACGCGAGGAACGCCCCGTCACCGACGATCGTCAGGTCCGGCCGGGCACCGGGGATGAGCAGGTCGTCCTCCAGGTCGACGACCTTACGGCCCCGGCAGTGCAGCACCCGGCGGCGTACGACGCCCCGCGGGTCCTCGGGGGTCGCGCGGTAGAACGCCTCGGCCGCCGGAGCGCGCCAGTCGATGACGAGCGAGTCGTGCTCGCTGGTGCGGACGCCGACCCGCCCGACGTACAGCGTCTCGCCGCCGGCCAGGTCGAGCCGCCCGAAGACCAGGCCCTCCTCGGCGACGTCCAGCGCGTGGCTGCGAAGCGCCGCCTGGTGGACCATCGCGTCCCGGTCGACGAGCGACCCCCTGGTACCGGCCTGAGCCTGGCGGTAACCCTCTTCCAGCATCCGGCGAGCGCCCGCGCGCATCTCCTCGAGACGTGCGTAGGCTTCGTCGACGCGGGACTGTTCCGCGGCGATCTGCTCGTCCTTGACGGTCGGCACCATGGGCCAATTATCGGTGTGAAGCGCCGGAACCCCGTACCCTCGGCGGTGCGTGGCATCAACAGGAGGTGATCACGGTCGAGTCCGCGCGGAGCCGTAGGCACATCATCTTGAGCGTCCTGACGGCCCTGCTGACCGTGATCGTCGGTGGGGTGCTCGCCGACCACTTCGTCCTCCAGGCGGAGTGGTGGCAGGTGAATCGCACCGTCACGAACGCGCCGCGGCCGCCGCTGGCCGATCTGGGGCCGCCGGCGGCGCCGTTGACCACAAGCTGGCAGCTCAGCACGCCCGTCGGCGACAGCGACCTGCCCGCCTACGACCGGGTGGCGTACTCCATCGTGGACGGCCAGCTCGTCGTCGTGTCCGGGCGCGGCCTCGACGTACGGGACGCGCGCACCGGCCAGGAGCGCTGGCACTACCACCGCGCCGAGTGGTCGATGCTCGGCTGGGCGCGCACCGTCGGCGCCGGCCGCCGGACGGTCCTCGTCGCGTACCTCGAACGCACCGGGCACCGCGGCAACCGTCTCATGGTCGGCCTGGACGCGGTGAGCGGCACGCTGCTGTGGCGGCAGCGGGGTGACGTGCCCGCCACGACCGACCGGACGACGCTGCGCTGGCCGGCCGCCGGGGGAGTGGTGTTCGTCACCGAGGACGGGCGGCACACGCTGTACGGCCGGTCGGCGCAGACGGGCCGGCTGCTGTGGCGGAAGCGGCTCCCGCACGGCTGCCTGCTGCCGGAGGCGGTGCCGCACGCCTCCGACAGCAGCGAGAGCATCGCGGCGTTCAGCATCGACTGCGGCGCCGCCGACCGGATCCTGGTCGTCGACCCGGTCAAGGGGCACACGGAGTTCACCGTCCTCACCCGGAACACCGCGCGTTCGGCGCTCGCGGTCGGCGGGGACGTCACGGTCGTCTTCGACGGCTCGTCGCTGCAGGCGTTCGACCGGAGGGGGCACGTCTTCCTGAATCGCGCCGGTCAGGACCTGTGCCGGGACATGTGCCCGATCGCGGTGACCGCGGGTCATCTGCTGGTCGCCTACGAGATCGGGCGGCGGCCCCAGGACGCCACGCCGGTGCGCCGCCTGGAGTCGGTGGACATCGCGTCGGGGTCGTCGTCCTGGCATCGGGACATGCCCGGCTACAGCGCCCTGTCGGTCGCGGGCGGGCTGGTGTACGGGCTGCGGTCGCGGCTCGCCGATCCGCTGCTGCCCGCCGGGATGGACGTCATCGACCCGGTCAGCGGGCACGGCACGACAGTGCCGATCCCCGTCGTCCTGCGGGCGGGTCTGGACGGCGTACGGCCCTGGCTCGCCGCGGGCGGCGGGCTCCTGTACGTCGCCGCGCCGGCGGCGCGCCCCCGCCCGTTCGGCGCGGCCCGGCTGGTGGCCCTGCGCGGCGGCCTGCGCGGTGCGGGCCCTCCCGAGCTGGCCGGCGTACCGGCCCGCCAGTGGCCGGACGCCTGCTCCCTGCTGCCCAAGCGCGACCTGCCGCGGGGGTACTCCGGCGAGGCGGCGTCGGCCGCCGTCGACGGTCTGCGCCTGCCCGCGGGCTGTGTCTTCCGGCCGCGTCGTGCGCGCGGCCGGGCCCCCGACGGGCCGGAGCGGGAGGCCGGGGCCCTGTCGGTCACCGTGCAGTGGGTCGCTCCGGACACGCCTGCCGCGAAGGTGCTGTTCGCCGCCGCCCGTGACACGCAGAACGGCGCCCGGGACCGGGTGCGCGCCGGCGACGAGGCGTACGCGGTCGGCACCTCGTCGGGCACGGTCGTGATGCGGGTCGGGCGGACGATCGTGACCGTCAGCTCCGGCCTGCCCGACACGGCTACGCGGCTGGCCACCGTGATCGCCGCGCGCCTGTCCGCCGCGGCCTAGACGACGCCTGGACCCAGCCCGCACGCCGCCTGGACGCGCCTGCAGCGCCTGCAGCGCCTGCACGCCGTCTACACTCCGGCCCACTCCTCCAGCTGGGCGACGAACAACCGGCCCTGTTCGGGCCAGTGAAACCGCGCGCGGGCCGCCTCGTGACCGCGCTTGCCCATCTCCCGCCGCAGCTCCGCGTCGTCGCGCAGCCGCCGGACCGCCGCCGCGGTCGCCGCGGGGTCCTCGTACGGCACGACGAGGCCGCAGCCCGCCTCCTCGACGATGCGGGCGGCGATCGGGTTCGGCGTGCTGACGACGGGGATCCCGCGTGCCATGTACTCGACGACCTTGGTGGGCATCGAGTGCCGGTAGTTCGGCGTGTCGTGCAGGAGCGACAGGCCCGCGAGGGCGCCCTCCGCCAAGCGCAGCGCCCGGTCGTTCGGCACGAACCCGTACCACCGGAGGAGCCCCTCCCGCTGCGCGTCGCGCAGCAGGGGCCGGACGTCGGCGTCGGCGCCGCCGACCAGGTCGAGCGTGATCCCGTCGGCGTGCACGAGCCGGGCCAGCTCGATCAGGTCGTTCACGCCGCGGGCGAACGAGAGCTGCCCGACGTAGATGATCCGGTCGTCCCCCGGCGGGGCCGGCGGCAGTTCGGGGACGTGGGTGGTGTTCGGCACAACCGGGTGCGGGCGCCGGAACCGGTCGCGGTAGCCCTCCTCCGCCAGCAGCAGCTTCAGCCGCCGTTCGGCGCGGCGTTCGACCCGGTGTACGGCGAACCGCAGCGGGACGCGCAGCGGCGCGGGCAGCCAGCCCTTGGCGCCCAGGGCCGCCGCAGTGTCCTCGTGCACGTCCCAGACCGTGCGCGACCGGAGCCGGCGCGGCACCGCGAGCAGCAACTCGGGGTCGTGCAGCAGGAGGAGGTCGGCGTCCTTCGCGTGCGCGGCGAGGACGCGCCGCGCCCTGCGCAGCGCGTGAAGCCGGTTCCGGCCGGTCGCCCGCGGCACGTCGAGCGGATCGACCTCCGGCCAGGGCGTCACATTACAGGCGCGGAACGGCGCCACATAGGTCACGTCGTGTCCGGCGTCCAGAAGCGCACGGATCTGCCGATGCAGAATTCGCGCGTCCTCCGGGTGGTGCACGACGGTGCACACGAATATCCGCATCTTAATTTCCGGTGAATTCCACGTCACAGCAATTCGACGCGTTCGGCGGCCGTCTCATCGAGGCGGCGTGTCGCGCCGCGGGTGTCGAACAGCAGCCGCGCGTGCCGGGTGAGGCTCTCCGGGTCGTACTCCCGGTGGTCGGTGAGGACGATCACGAGGTCGGCCTCCGCGAGCGCCGTGTACAGCACGCGGGCGCGCGGCACCGGTTCGCCGTCGACCTCCCAGGACTCGACGTGCGGATCGTGGAAGCTCAGGTCGGCGCCCATCTTCCGCAGCCGCCGGGCGACCGGGCGGGCGGGCGACTCGCGCTGGTCGGCGATGTCCGGCTTGTACGTCACGCCGAGGATGAGCACCTTGGCGCCCTTCATCGCCAGGCCCTCGCGGTTGAGCAGGGCCTGCGCGCGCTCGACGACGTACCGCGGCATCCGGTCGTTGATCTCCTGGGCCAGCTCGACGAAGCGGAATGGGTAGCCGAGGGACCGCACCTTGTACGACAGGTAGTTCGGGTCGATCGGGATGCAGTGCCCGCCGACGCCGGGGCCCGGGTAGAACGCCTGGAACCCGAACGGCTTCGTGGCGGCGCAGGCGATCGAGTCCCACAGGTCGATGCCCAGCTCGTTGCAGAACACCGCCATCTCGTTGACCAGCGCGATGTTGACGTGCCGGTAGGTGTTCTCCAGCAGCTTGGCCATCTCGGCCTCGCGGGTGCCCTTGGCCTGCACGACGTGCTCGACGAACTTGCCGTAGAACGCGGCCGCGGCGTGCGCGCAGGACGGCGTCAGGCCGCCGACGATCTTCGGGGTGTTGTGCACGCCGTACACCGGGTTGCCCGGGTCGATCCGCTCAGGGGAGAACGCCAGGTGGAAGTCCTCGCCCGCGACCAGGCCGGACTCCTCCAGGATGGGCCGGACGACCTCCTCGGTGGTACCGGGGTACGTCGTCGACTCCAGGACCACGAGCGTGCCGGGGTCCAGATGCCGCGCGACGGTCTGCGCGGCGGACCGGACGGCCGTCAGGTCCGGGCCGCCGTCGTTCGACAGCGGCGTCGGCACGCAGATCACGATGGTGCGCGCCCCGTCGAGGATGTCCTCGTCCCGGGACGGCGTGAAGCCGGCGGCGAGCATCCGCTCGACGTCCTCGGCGCTCACGTCGTCGACGTGGGACAGGCCGGCCTTGAGCCCGGCGACGACACGGGCGTCGCGGTCCAGCCCGCCGACCCGGAGGCCGGCGCGGCCGGCCTCCCGCACGAGCGGGAGGCCGACGTAGCCAAGTCCGATGACCACCAGATCCACCAGTGGCTCCCTTCAGGATGCTGCGGAGGCGAGGTCCCGGTAGGCGCCGAGACAGCGGGCGGTGACGGCCCGCCAGGTGCGGTTCGCCGCGACCCATTCCCGGGCCGCCTGCCCGATTTCGCCGCGTAGCTCCGGACTGTAAATGAGCTGGTCCAGACAATTCGCCCATGCTTCCGGGTCTTCTGGAAGAGTTAACGTGCCGGTCACGCCGGGTTCGATGATTTCGCGAAGCGCTTTGACATCACTTGCTATCACCGGGATTCCCGCTGCCATCGCCTCCAGCGGTTTCAGCGGAGTCACCAGCTGGCACACCCGGTCCGCCCGCCGCGGGACCGCGAAGACATCGAGGACTGCGTGATACCGACGTACCTGATCGACCGGCACCCGGCCGGTGAAGATCGCCGGGACATCGAGCTCGGCGGCCCGGCGTTCCAGCGCCGGCCGCTCGGGTCCGTCGCCGACGAGCAGGAGTGTGAAGTCGCGCCGCAGCGCCGCCGCCTCGATGAGCGTGTCGATGCCCTCGAAGCCGTAGAACGTCGAGGTGAGGCCGACGACGACCTCGCCCTCGGCGATGCCGAGGTCGGCCCGCAGCTTCCCGCCGTCCGGCAGCGGCTCCAGGAACGTGTCGTCGACGGCGTTCGGCACGACGAGCACGTCGCCGACGCCGCCGCGTCCCAGGATCTCGGCCCGCATCGCCTCGCCGAGCGTCACGACCAGGTCGGCGTCGCGCATCCGGGCCGTCTCCAGCTCGCGGGTGAGCCGGTAGAACTCGTCCTCCGTCGAGCGCGCCGGGTCGCGCGACAGCCAGGAGTCCTCCAGGAAGCCGCGGACCTCGTACACCACCGGCAGGCCGTACCTGCGGCGCAGCTCCAGCGCGACGGCGGCGTTGAGGTGGTTGCTGGCGGCGTGCAGCACGGACGGGCGCAGCTCCTCGACGAGCCGTCCAGCCAGGTCGGCGGCCTTGCGCACCTCGCGTACCGGCCCCTTCGGCGGCGTCCACGGCAGCAGCCGGTGGTAGGGGATCCCATCGACCTCGCAGCGCGGCCGCGCGTCCCGGAGGCCCTGGGTCAGCGGGTAGCCGAGCCGCGTCACGACGTGCGGGTCCAGGCCGAGCTCGCGCTGCGCGGACACGACGCGGTGCGTCCGCACGGTGTACCCGGCCTGCGTGCGCGGCAGCGCGTTCGTGACCAGGTGCAGCACCGTCATCCGCGCCCCGGACGGGCGGGCGGGGACGGGACGCCCGGCCCGCGGCCTCACCTGAGCGGCGTCGTCGAGCAGCTCCCGCAGCTCCCGGGACTCACGGTCCTGACGCTGCGGGGCCGGCGCGGCGAGCGCGCGGAACCGCGTGCGCACCGGGCCGGGTGCCACGCGGAGCGCCAGCCGTACGGCCAGCCGGACCGCCCGGCGGGGATCGGCGCTCACGTGCCGCCACGCGAGCACCGACCAGAAGAAGAACATCTTGGCCACCTGCATGGCGGGCGAGGTTAGGGATCGTCCGTGAACGAAAGGGAAACGCAACTGTGATCTCGCATGTACTCGGCGCGCGGCCGAACTTCGTCAAGGCCGCGCCGGTGATCGCCGCGCTGTCCGGGACGGGCCGCGGGCAGCGGGTGATCCACACGGGTCAGCACTACGACGAGCGCATGTCGGAGGTGTTCTTCCGCGACCTCGGCCTGCCCGAACCCGACGTGAACCTGGAGGTCGGCTCCGGCAGCCACGCGGCCCAGACCGCCGCGATCATGGTGGCGCTGGAGAAGGAGTTCATCGAGCGTTCACCCGAGCTCGTCATGGTGTACGGCGACGTGAACTCCACCATCGCCGCCGCCCTCGTCGCGGCCAAGCTCCGCATCCCGGTCGCCCACGTGGAGGCGGGGCTGCGCAGCTTCGACATGACCATGCCGGAGGAGGTCAACCGCCGGCTCGTCGACCAGCTGTCCGACCTGTGCCTCGTGACGAGCCCGGAGGCGGTCGGCCACCTCGCCGCGGAGGGGGTCGCGGTCGAGCGGATCCACTTCGTCGGCAACCCGATGATCGACACGCTGCTCGCGCACCTGGACCGGTTCGACACCGGGGCCGTGCGGCGGGCGTACGACCTGCCCGAGCGGTACGTCGTCGCGACGCTGCACCGGCCCGCGAACGTCGACGACCCGGAGGTCGCGGCGGGCCTCGTGAAGCGGCTGCACGAGATCGCCGAACTCGTGGACGTGGTCATGCCGGTGCATCCGCGCGGCCGGAGGGTGCTCACCGAGGCCGGGCTGGACGCGCATCCGCGCGTCCGGCTGCTCGAGCCGCTCGGCTACGTCGAGTTCGTCGCGGCCGTCCGCGGCGCGGCCGCGGTCGTCACCGACTCCGGCGGCGTGCAGGAGGAGACGACGATCCTCGGCGTGCCGTGCCTGACGCTGCGGCCCAACACCGAGCGGCCGATCACGATCACGCATGGCACGAACCGGCTCGTCACCGCCGACGACGTCGTTCCCGCCGTCGCGGAGGCCCTCGCGGCCGGCCGTGGCGAGGGGGACCGCCCGCCGCTGTGGGACGGCCACGCCGGACCGCGCATCGCCCGCGTCGTGGAGGGATGGCTCGATGGCTGACCGGCAGGTGGCCCGGCTCAAGGCGGCGCTGGCCGACCGTGAGGCCCGGGTGAAGATCCTCGAAGCGCGGGTCGCGGCCCTGGAGGGCTCCACGTCCCTCAAGGTCGGCCGGGCCGTCACCGACGCCGCCCGCAGGCCAGGCAAGGGCGTCGTCCAGCTGCCGCGCGAGCTGTACCGCATGTGGCGGCACCGGGGCGCACCGAACGTCGTGACGTCCGTGGACGCCCGCGAGCGCCCGATGTTCACCGCGCGCGACGAGGACCGGCTCATCGCGGCGGCGCCCGCGACCGGCCTCGTCGTCGCGGGCGTGCTCGGCCCGGCCGCCGCGGAGGCTCTGGCGGAGGTCGCGCACGTCGTGCCCCTGATGCCGCACGACGCCGCGCTCGTCCTCGACACGACCGACGTCGACCTGGTGATCGTCGACGCCGCCGCGGGGCAGCCCGGCGGCCCGTGGGCCTACCTGGGCGTCCCGGGCGTCCCGGACCGCGACCGGGCGCTGCTCGCCCTGATGGGCGTCGCCCGCGACCGTGGCCGTCCCGTCGTGCTGGCCGGCTCCGCCCCGGCGATCGCCGGGTTCGGCTGGGACGCGACGGTTCCGCCCGGCACGCCGGTCGCCGAGGCGCTGCCGGGCCTGTGCGCCCGGTTCGGCATCGAAGAACTCCGATGATCCTGCGAGAAGGAGAACGCGTGCGCGCTCTCGTGTACGGCGACGTCGACCTGAACCTCATCGACGGGTCCGCGATCTGGGCCCAGGGGATGGTGCAGGCGCTTCAGGCCGCCGGCGTCGAGGTGACGCTGGTCCTCAAGGCCCCGGTGCGGACCGGGCGCCTCGTCGAGCCGCTCGAACGGCTGGCCGGGGTGACCGTACGGCGGCGGCCCGACGACGCGACCGCGTCGCTGACCGTCGAGGAGGCCGCCGGGCTGCTCACCGAGCTCGACGCCGAGCGGCCGTACGACCTCGTCGTCGTGCGCGGGAAGCGCCTCGCCGTACGGCTGACCGCGACGCCGCTGGCCGGGCGGCTGTGGACGTACCTCACCGACGTGCCGCAGACCGTCGCCGAGCTGGACGGGAAGACGCGCGGCGAGCTGGCGGCGGTCGCCAGGGCGTCGCGGTTCCTGCTCTGCCAGACCGAGGAGCTGCGCTGCCACCTGGAGGGCGTGCTGCACAAGGCGGCGGGCAAGTGCGTGCTGTTCCCGCCGGTCGTGGCGCTGCCGGAGGGCCTCGAACCCGCGGCGGACCGGACGCCCGGCCGGCCGCTGCGGCTCGTCTACACCGGCAAGTTCGCGCCGCGCTGGAACACCTACGAGATGACCGCGCTGCCGCGCCGCCTGGCCGCCCAGGAGGTCGACGCCGAGCTGCACATGATCGGCGACAAGATCCACCACGACCGGAAGGACCCGGGCTTCTCCCGCCGCATGCGGGTGGCCCTGGAGTCGACGCCCGGCCTGACCTGGCACGGCGGGCATCCGCGCGCCGAGGCCATGCGGGTCTCGGCCGGCTGCGACGTGGGGCTGTCCTGGCGCCATCCCGAGCTCGACGCGAGCCTTGAGCTGTCGACGAAGGTCCTGGAGATGGGGGCGCTCGGCCTGCCGGTCGTCCTCAACCGCACGCCGATGCACGAGAACCTCCTCGGCGCGGACTATCCGCTGTTCGCCGCCACCGAGGACGACGTCGTCGACGTCCTCGCGGCCGTGACCGACCCGGAGGTCTACGCGCTCGCCCGCCGCCGCTGCCTGGACGCGGCGCGGTCGTTCAGTCTCGACGCGGCGGCCGGCCGGCTCCGTACGTACCTGCGGCAGGCATTCCCGCCACCGCTGGGCGGCGGCGACGGGACCGGGGACAGAACGCGGATCGTCGTGGCCGGGCACGACCTGAAGTTCTTCACCCGGCTGCTCGACCACATCGGCGCGCTGCCGGACGTCGAAATGCGCGTCGACCGCTGGCCCGCCCTCGGCACCCACGACCCGGAGGTCAGCGCCGAACTCGCCGAGTGGGCCGACGTGATCATCTGCGAGTGGTGCGGCCCGAACGCCGTCTGGTACAGCGAGTGGCGCAAGAAGCACGGCCGCCCGGACCAGCGCCTCATCGTCCGGCTGCACCGCTTCGAGCTGTACGGGGCGTGGCCGGGCCGGCTCGACATCGACCTGATCGACCAGGTCGTCTGCGTCAGCCCGTCGTACGCGGAGCTGACGCGCAAGATGACCGGCTGGCCCGCCGAGAAGATCACCGTGATCCCCAACTGGGTGGACGTCGCGCAGTTCGACCGCGCCAAGCTTCCCGGCGCGGAGTTCCACCTCGGCATGATCGGGATCGCGCCCTGGCGCAAGCGCCTCGACTTGGCCGTGGACGTCCTGGAGGAGCTGCGCCGGCGGGACCCGCGGTTCACGCTGTTCGTGAAGTCGAAGCTGCCCTGGGACCTGCCGTGGATCTGGAACCGCACCGAGGAGCGGGAGGCGTTCGAGGCACTGTTCCGGCGGATCCGGCGGTCGCCGCTGCTGGCGCGCTCGGTCGTCTTCGACCCGGCCGGGCCGGACGTCGCCGCGTGGCTGCGCCGGATCGGCTTCGTGCTGTCCACCAGCGACGACGAGAGCTTCCACCTGGCGCCGGCCGAGGGCATGGCGTCCGGGGCGGTGCCCGCCCTGCTGCCCTGGCCGGGCGCGGACACCATCTACGACCGGCGCTGGATCCACGCGTCACCGCCCGCGATGGCCGAGGGGATCGCCGCGACGGTCGCGGAGGGCCGCTGGAACGAGGCGAGGGCGCAGGCCCGCGCGGAGGTCGCGCGATCCTACGCCCTCGATCTGGTCGGTGAGCGGTGGGTGGAGCTGCTCAGGCCCTCTTCGGCCGCCGCAGCGGCACGAACGCCCACGACATGTCCGGCTCCAGCGCCCAGTGCATGAGCTTGCGCACCGGCGGGGTGCAGAGCAGCGTCGCCACCACCGCGCCGGTCGCCGCGGTCAGCAGCACGCCGGGGATGGTGTGCAGGAACGACACGTCCCACCAGCCCATGTACTCCAGCAGCTTCGTCAGGAAGCCGTGCAGCAGGTAGGCGTACAGGGTGGCGGCACCGAGGTCGGTGAACCACGTCTGCTTCGCCGGGACGATGGTCAGGAACGCCGCGACCAGGACGGCCGCGGCGATCATGAGGCCCAGCCGCATGCCGGTGCCCATGAGGTTGCCGACGTGCATCGTGGAGTTCGGGCTGCGCCAGTACACCCACTCGGTCGTCATGTGCCGGTCGGCGACGAGGTAGGTGAAGACGAACCCGACCAGGAGCGTCAGCACGCCCAGCACCCGGGCCCTGGTCTGCTTGAGCAGGTCGAAGTGCTCCTGCTTGAGCATGAGACCCAGGACGTAGAACGGCACGAGGCCGATCGTCCGGTGCATCTCGAGCTCGTCCGGCAGGTCGCTCATGCCCGACAGCAGGGAGATCACCACGGCGACCAGCACCGGCCAGCGGATCTGCTGCCAGACCGGCGTGGACAGGCGCCACAGGAACAGCGCCATCAGGAACCAGGTGAGGTAGTACGGGTCGAGCAGGCTGATCTGGAAGTCGGAGTGACCGACCGCCCAGTGGTACGTGGAGTAGGCCGTCTCGAAGACGACGTACGGCACGCCCAGGTTGGTGAGCAGCTTGCGGGCCTTGCCTCCGGAGAACGTGAAGTTCCGGGAGAAGTAGCCGGTGATCACGATGAACACCGGCATGTGGAAGGTGTAGACGAACAGGTACAGGGCATGCGCGAACCGGACGTCGCGCAGGTTGACGATCGAGTGGCCCATCACGACCAGGACGATCGCCAGGAACTTGGCGTTGTCGAAGAACGGGTCCCGCCGGCGGCGCGTGCGGGACGCGGGCACGGCGGGCAGCGCCGGTGAGACGGCGTACAGGTCGGGGATCGTGGTGGCGACGGGGTTCAGCGGAGGTTGTTGTGCGGGGTGCGCTGTCGGCCAGGTCATGGGTTCCAGAGAGTGGAGACGGTGTTCCGGGCCCCGAAACCACGGGGGCGAGAAACGACCATACCGACAGTCGGAGGCACATGCAGGGCAACGGCCGAGGCTGTGAGGAACCTTTCAGTTACGCGCGGCCACCGCGTCACGGACGGCCACCGCGTTACGCGCGGCCGCCCGGCTCAGGACTTGTCGGAGCAGACGTCCGCGGCGGCGTTCACCGCGCCGGCGGCGCTCGAGGAGGGGATGTCGGTCGACTGTGAGGTCTTCAGGCCCTCCCAGTCCGGGCCGAGGACGAGGTCCACGCTGCCGGCCGGGGTGTCCTGCCCGGCGACCGGCTTGGCGTTCGGGACGACCTGGGCCAGGGCCGCGGCCTGCTGGTCGGCGCCGGTGCCGTAGCGCACCTCGGTCTTGGCCGGCTTCGCGCCGGTCAGGGTGCCGACCTTGACGACCTGGTAGCCGCGTGCCTTGAGCTGCTCCCCGGCCCGCCCGGCGAGGCCCGGGGTGGCCGTGCCGTTGAGGACCCTGACCGTGACCTGCGCGGGCTGGAGCTTGACCTTCTTGACCTTGGCGGGGGCCTGCACCTGGTTGTCGTTGCGGATCGCGGCGAACAGGTTGTCCGCGTCCGGCTGCTTCCACGCGATGCGGTTGGGGTCGGGGGCGTACGCCCCCCACGGCACGGTGATGAACTGGACCTTGCCCGCCGACATCCCCTGCACGCTGCCCGCGACCTTCTTCATCTCGTCGAGGCTGAAGTCCTTGTCGGTGGTGACCGACTTGGTCGCGGCGTCGAGGAAGCTCAGCAGTTTCGACGGGTTGGTCAGGGTGCCGTTGCTCGTCGCCTTCTTCACGACGGCGCCGAGGAACTTCTGCTGGCGCTTGATGCGGTCCGTGTCGGAGCCGTCGCCCAGGCCGTGGCGCGTGCGGACGTAGGCCAGCGCCTGCTCACCTTTGACGATGTGCCGCCCGGCGGACAGGTACAGCTTGCTGCTCTTGTCGGCGACACGTCTGGGGAGGCAGATCTCGACGCCGCCGAGGGCGTCCACGACGCGCTTGAAACCGGAGAAGTCGACCTTGACGAAGTGGTCGATGCGGATCTTCGTCAGCGCCTCGAGGGTCCGGATCGTGCAGGCGGCGCCGCCGTTGTTGAACGACGAGTTGATCATGGCGACGCTCTGCGCCGGGATGGTGCGGCCACTGCTCGTCTTGCAGGCGGGGATCGGCACCATCGAGTCCCGGGGGAAGCTGATGCCGATGGCCTTCTTCCCGCCCGGGGACAGGTGCAGCAGGATCATCGTGTCGGAGCGCTCGCCGACGTCCCTGCCGTACTTGGCGTTCGCGCCGTTCCGCTGGTCCGAGCCGATGAGGAGGACGTTCAGCGCGTTGTTGAGCTTGGGCGGGCGCTTCTTGCCCAGCTGCGCGGTGACGTCCTCGTGCTTGATGTTGCCTTCGAGCTTGCGGTACGCCGCGTACGCGGTCAGGCTCGTCCCGACGAGGACCACCGCCATCGCGATGGACGCCCAGCCGATGACGCGCCACCAGATCCCCCGCTTCGGCGGGGGGCCGGACGGGTAGTCCTGGTCCAGGTAGTCGTAGTCGCTGATCATGGCCCCATCGGCTAGGCAAAAGGCGTGGAACGGGCGATCCGGTCAGATCACGGATGTCACATGTTCTACTGAGATCCGGCGCTCCAAACCTGTTTCGTCAAGGTTTTGGCAGATTATTACTGATCCGTCGGCGGTCAAGGGTCCGAGCAGACCTCTCAGGAGACCTTCAGGTGTGTCGAAGCCCACAGTGGTGAGCACTCGCGCACCCTCCGGCGTGCCCAACGCGCGGGCCTCCGCGAGGAGTTCCGCCCCCGTCAGGACCCGCCCCGCGAACTCCACCACCGGGGCGTCCGGATCGAGGACGCCGCCGGAGAACCGGTCACCGTACGCCCGCACCTCCACCGCATAGTCGGTCACACCCGGCGGGCAGTCCGCCAGCGGCGCGCCGAGCGCGTGCAGGGACAGCCCGACGACCTCGGCGTCCGTGTCGGCCGCTTCGGACAGCCGGGCGGGCCCCGCCGCTACGATGTCGGCGTCGCCCGGGATGGCGCCGTCGCCCACCGGCACCGCCGTCAGCCCGGCCGACCAGCATGCGAACAGCCAGACGGCGGTCTGCCAGTGCCCCGGAAGGGCGAGGGCCACCCGTCCGGACGGTACCGCACCGAGTCCGTCGACCAAGAGGTTCGCGGTCTTGGCCACCCAGTTGTCGAACGTCTTCACCGACAGCTCGACACGTTCGCCGGTGGCGTCGTCGTAGAAGGTGACGAGCGGACGGGACGGGTCGGCGGCCAGGGCCCCGCGCAGGAGCTCAACGGGATGTGACATGAAAGTGAAGATTACGGCCACCCGGCCGTCAGGCTCCCGCGGCCGTTACTCTCCGGACTCGATGGACGACATCGACGGAGGACTCGGGGCGTCCCGGGCCGACCTCCTCCTCGCCCGCGTCACGGCCGCCCCGGCCCTGCTCCTGGCCTCCTGGCTCGTGGTCGCCCTGCCGCTGCTGATGGCTGGGATCCTCCGCCCGTGGGCGGCGATCCCGCTGTACGTGCCGGTGGCGGCGCTCGCGCTGTGGTTCGGCCTGCGGGCGGTACGGCCCTCCGGGCGGTCGGGCGGATCCCCCCGGTGGCCGGTGATCTGGCTCGTCGTCGTCGCGGCGGCGTTCGGCGCGCTGCAACTCGTGATGTGCTCCCAGCAGATCGTCGTGCGCCGCGACCCGGCGTCGTACTTCAACTTCGCGACCTGGCTGGCGCACCACGGCTCGCTGCCGATCCCGCAGACGCGGGGGGCGTTCGGCGGCGGAGACGGCGCGCTGACGTACGGCAGCCCCGCGTTCTACCAGCGCGGCGGCGTGCTGGTCCCGCAGTTCATGGCCGGCATGCCGCTGACCGTCACGCCGGGCGCCTGGATCGGCGGCCCGTACGCGACGCTGGCGATGATGCCGCTGATCGGCGCGCTGGCCCTGATCTCGTTCGCGGGCACGGCCGCCCGGCTGATCGGCCCGCGCTGGGCGCCCGTCGCCGCGCTCGCGCTCGGGCTGACCTGGCCGATGATGATGATCTCCCGGTCGATCTACAGCGAGACCGGGGCGCTGATCCTCCTGTTCGGAGGCGTGTCCCTGACGCTCGACGCGGTCCGCTCGGGCCGCCGCCTGCCGGCGCTCCTCGGCGGCCTGGCGCTGGGCCTGACGATCCTCGTGCGGATCGACGGGATCCGCGACGTGCTGCCGGTGGTGGCGTTCGCGGGATTGCTGCTGGCGCTGCGGCGGCGTGCCGGACTGCCGCTGGCGGCCGGGCTGACGGCCGGCGTCGGCGCGGGACTGCTCGAGGCCGTCGTGATGTCCCGGCCGTACCTGCACTACCTCAGCGCGTCGCTGCACCCGCTCCTGTACATCGCGGTGGCCGTGGTCGCGGCCACGGTCGTCGCCGGCCTGGCGATCCGCCGCTGGGGGCTGCCGGACCTCACCCGGTTCCGGCTGCCGGACCTGGCGCTCCCGGCGACCTTCGCGCTGCTGGCGTTCTTCGCCGCCCGCCCGATGCTGCAGACCGTGCGCCGGGTGCCGAACAACCCCGACGACCGGGTCAACGCCTCCTTCATCGCCGCCCTGCAGCGGTCCCAGAACCTGCCGCTCGACCCGAACCGCCAGTACTCCGAGCTGAGCCTGCACTGGGTCGCGTGGTACATCGGGATCCCGGCCGTCCTGCTGGCCGCCGTCGGCGCCGCGCTGGTCCTGCGCGACCTGCTGCTGCGGCGCCGCACCGCCTGGCTCCTGCCGTACGGGCTGATCGTCTGGACGACGGTGGCGACGCTCTGGCGGCCCGGCATCACCCCCGACCATCCCTGGGCGAGCCGCCGCCTGATCGGCATGGTGATCCCGGGCCTGCTGCTGTTCGCGCTGTGGGGCGTCGCCTGGGTGGCGCGTCAGGTCCGGCGGTTCGCCCCGGACCGCCGCGCCGTCGCGATCGGCGCGGCCGTCGCCGGCGCGCTGCTGATCCTGGCGCCGACCGCGTGGGCCTCGGCGCCGATGGCCGTGGTGCGGACGGAGGAACGCGAGGTGTCCCAGGCCCAGGCGATGTGCCGGGCGATCGGCCCGAACGCCTCGGTGCTCTTCGTCGAACGCGTCACCGGTGACCGGTTCGCCCAGCTCATCCGCGGGATGTGCGGCACGCCCACGGCCCGTGTCCGCATCACCCCCGGGTTCAAGACCCCGCCGGCGGCGGACGTCCGGCGGGTGGTGGGGAAGGTCGTCGCGGCGGGCCGCCGCCCGGTACTGCTCGGCGCGGACTCGATCGACGTGGCGCCGTACGGCACGGCCCGGCGGGTCTTCCACGTCCACACCCGCCGCGACGCGAGCACCCTGGTGTCACCGCCCCGGGGCACCTGGTCCCTGACGATCAACGTCTGGATGACCGATCCCGTGTACGGAGGGTGAACGTTGCGTACGCTTGGAACCGTGCACCGGAGTGGGCGACTATCCTCGCCGGGCGTGACTACCACGCCCCACGTGACGATCGTCCTGCCGTGTTACAACGAGCAGGACCATGTCATCGACGAGGTCGAGCGCATCTGCAAGGCGATGGACGCCAGCGGGCACACCTACGAGTTGCTGGCCGTGGACGACTGCTCGACCGATGAGACCCTCGCCCGGCTCGAGGCGGCGGCCCCGCAGTTCCCGAACATGCGGATCATGCCGTTCCACCGCAACGGCGGGTCGGGCACCGTCCGGCGGATCGGCTCCCAGCAGGCCCGGGGCGACATCGTCGTCTGGACCGACGCCGACATGACCTACCCGAACGAGCGGATCCCCGAGCTGGTCGACATCCTCGACCAGGACCCCACCGTCGACCAGGTGGTGGGCGCCCGCACCAGCGAGGAGGGCACCCACAAGGTCCTGCGGGTGCCGGCCAAGTGGTTCATCCGCAAGGTGGCCGAGCGGCTCGCCGGGCAGAAGATCCCCGACCTGAACTCCGGGATGCGTGCCTTCCGCAAGGACGTCGCCGAGCCCTACCTGAAGCTCCTGCCGCCCGGCTTCTCCTGCGTCACGACGATCACCCTGGCGTTCATGTCGAACCAGCACGACATCCGGTACGTCCCGATCGACTATTTCAAGCGGGCCGGCAGCTCGAAGTTCCACTTCGTGCATGACGCGTACCGGTACATCCTGCAGGTGCTGCGGATGGTGATGTACTTCAACCCGCTGAAGGTCCTGATGCCACTCGCGCTGTGGCTGCTGGGACTGGGCGTGGCCAAGGGCATCCTCGACATGGTCCTGCACCCGCTGCGGTTCGCGATCAACACGGTGCTGATCTTCGTGACCGGGCTGATCATCGCGTCGATGGCGTTGCTGGCCGACCTGATCGTGCGATCGCGGGGAGACACGTGAGGATCGCCGTCATCGGGCCCGCGTTCCCGTACAAGGGAGGCGGCGCCCACCACACGACCGAGCTGGCGCACCGGCTGGCCGCCGCCGGGCACGACGTGACCCTGGAGTCGTGGAAGGCGCAGTACCCGTCCTTCCTCTACCCGGGCGAGCAGACGATCGCGACGCCGGAGGGCGAGCCGTTCCCCGGCACCCGGCACGCGCTGGCCTGGTACCGCCCCGACGGCTGGCTGCGCACCGGCCGCCGCCTGCGCGCCCAGGACCTCGTGATCCTCGTGGTGCTCTCGCCCGTGCAGGTCCCGGCCTACCTCGGCATGCTGTTCGGCCTGGGCGGCCGGAACGGCCGGGGCCCGCGCGTCGTCGCGCTGTGCCATAACGTCCTGCCGCACGAGCGCAAGCCGTACGACGTGCCGCTCATGCGCCGGCTGCTGAAGGGCGCCGACGGCGCCCTGGTGCACTCCGCCCAGCAGGCGCAGCTCGCCCGCGACCTGGCGCCGGGCACGACGGTCCGCACGGCCGTGCTGCCCGCGCACCTGCCGACGCCGGGCCCGGGGGCCGGAGCGCGCCCGGGCGCGCCGGAGGGGCCCTGGAACCGCCTGCTGTTCTTCGGCATCGTCCGGCCGTACAAGGGCCTGGACGTGCTGCTGCGCGCGCTCGCGCGGGTGGACGACGTCGCCCTGACGGTGGCGGGGGAGTTCTGGGGCGGCACGGACGAGACCCGCGCGCTGATCTCCTCGCTCGGGCTGGAGGAGCGGGTGGAGCTGCGGCCCGGATACGTGCCGGCCGCCGAGGTCCCCGGGCTGTTCGCCCGCGCCGACGCCCTGGTCCTGCCGTACCGCACCGCGACGGCCTCGCAGAACGTCTTCATGGCCTATGAGCACGGCGTCCCGGTCATCGCCACCCGCGCCGGCACGCTCGCCGACCACGTCCGCGAGGGCGTCGACGGTGTCCTGTGCGAGCCGGGCGACGTCGACTCGCTCACCGACGCGCTGCGCCGGTTCTACGCGCCGGGCGAGCCGGCGCGGCTGCGGGCGGGAGTGCGGCCCGTCGACTCCGAGCCGCACTGGTCCGCCTACCTGGAGCAGCTCCTCACGACCGGCCCGCTCGTGACGAGCGGGACCGATGGTGAGGAGCGTACGGCGTAGTCCGAGCGATCAGCCGATGTGCGGCGTGATCTCCTTGAGGAGGGCGCGCTTCGGCTTGGCGCCGGTGATCTGCGCGACGACCTCGCCGCCCTTGAAGAGCAGGAGGGTCGGCAGGCCGAGCACGTTGTAGGTGTTCGGGGTCGCCGGGTTCGCGTCGTAGTCGAGCTTGGCGATCTTGAGCTTGCCGGCGTACTCGGCGGCGATCTCGTCCAGGACCGGCGCGATCATGCGGCACGGCCCGCACCACGACGCCCAGAAGTCCACCAGCACGGGCGTGTCGCTGGCCAGGACCTCCTGGTCGAACGTCGCGTCGGTCACGGTGATGGGTTCGGCGGCCACGGGAGCCATTATCTCTCCTTCCGGTGCGCCGCAGGAGGCGGCGTCGGGCAACACGCATCTCAAGGCCGGCGGCCCCGGCGATATTCCAGAGCGCCCGAGACTAGTCGACGGGCCGGCCGACCGGTTCGGCCTCGTCCTCGGCGAGGACCGGGTGCCGGGTGCCGAGGAGCACGGCGGCGCCCGCCCACGCGAGGTCGGCGACGGTCAGCACGACGCGGGAGGCGAGCGCGACGACGAGCGGCGCGCCGGCCGCCGGCAGCACCGGCCCGAGCGTCACGGTGAGCGCGGCCTCCCGCACGCCCACCCCGCTGGGGGCGATCACGATGATGAACCCCGCCGTGAACGCGAGGGCGTACGCCCCGGTGGCGAGGAAGAAGCCGTGGCCGCCGGACGCGCGCACGAGCAGCCAGGTGTGCGCGCCGAACAGCAGCCACCCCACCGCGGTCCAGGCCACCGCGCGGGCCATCGTGCCGAGCCCGGCGGTACGGGCCAGTGGGGGGCGCTTCACGAGCCGCAGCGCGCGGTTCAGCGCGAACGCCAGCACCCGCGGGTGCAGCATCGCGAGGAAGACCGGCGCGAGGATCAGCAGCCACCAGTAGCGGCGTGTGGCGTCCGGCGAGGTGAGCGGCAGCGTCACCGCGGCGACCGCGCATCCCGTGGCGATCGTGGTCGCCATCGACAGGACGCCGGCGCTCGCGCCGCGGTCGCGCGGCACCCGGTGCTCCTTGGCCAGCTCCATCTGGGCGACCAGCGCCCACACCGAGCCGGGGATGTACTTGCCGAGCTGGGAGACGAAGTAGACCCGCACCGCGGCCCGCAGCGGCAGCGGTGAGCCCAGGCCGGCCAGCAGGCGGCGCCAGGCGAGCATCCACGCGCCGAGGCCGAGCACGCCCGCCAGCAGCGCGGCGCCGGCGTACGGCCAGGACAGCCGGCTCAGCGCGTCGCGCGTGTCGTCCCAGCGGGCGAACAGGCCATAACCGCAGAAGCCGAGCGCGACGACGACCAGGGCGACGCGCGCCAGACGGCTCGCTCGCAAGCGGGAGATCACCCCGCCAGACTAGTCGGTACGCGCCGATGAACACTCGGTGATCAGCGGGTACCCGCCCCACCGGGGCCGTACAGTAGGGACGCGATGAAACTCAATGACGCGAAGGCCTTCGTCGGCCACCAGGTGCACGTCTGCCGCTTCCGTGAGGCCGGGACCCTCCTGCGCTGGATGGGCGACGACCTGCGCGGCAAACGGGTGCTCGACGTGGCGGGCGGCGACGGCTACTGGGCCGGGCAGGCCCGCAAGCGCGGCGCGTACGCCGTCTCGATCGACCTGGCGCGCGGCAAGATGCTCTACGGCCGGACGCTGAAGCACCCGCCGGCCCTGATCGAGTGCGACGCCCTCAAGCTGCCGTTCGCCGACGGCAGCTTCGACGCGGTCCTGTCGGTGTGCGCGATCGAGCACTTCGACGACGGCGGCACGGCCCTGGACGAGATGTCGCGGATCCTCAAGCCGGGCGGTGAACTTTTCATGTCCGCCGACGTGCTGAGCCGGTCCCGCGAGTGGCCCAAACTTCGCGCGGCGCACTGCGAGAAGTACCACGTGCAGCACACCTACACGCATGAGAGCCTCGGCGGCCTGCTGGCCGAGCGGAACATGGAGCTCGCCGAGTACTCCTACCAGTTCCGCAGCAAGACGACCGAGCGTCTCTACCTCTCCCTGTCGGCGTACGGCGGCCGGGTCGGGTTCAACGCCGCCGCGCCGCTCACGCCGCTGGTGGCGCTGGCCGACCGGCGCAGCCCGAACGACCGCGGCAGCATCATCCTGATCAAGGCGCGCAAGAAGGGCTGACGTCCCCCTGTCGGCGATCGATCGGCGTAGGCTTCCGATCGGGGAGTGATCCCGACCACATCGGCACCGAACGGAGGGGGTGACAGACACCGTGGTGCCTCGTGTGCTTGTCGACGCGACCGCCGTACCCGCCGACCGCGGGGCGCTCGGCCGCTACGTCGACGGGCTGATCGGCGCGCTGCACCGCGCGGATGCCGATCTGGCCGTCGTCTGCCAGCGGTCGGACGAGGAGCGGTACGCCAAGCTCGCGCCGAAGGCGCGGGTCGTGGCCGGTCCGCCCGCCATCGCGCACCGCCAGGCGCGCCTGGCCTGGGAGCAGTCGGGCCTGCCGCTCGTCGCCCAGCAGGTCGGCGCGCACCTCATCCACGCGCCGTACTACTCGATCCCGCTGCGCCCGGGCCTGCCGACCGTCGTCACGGTGCACGACATGGCCTACTTCACCGACCCGGAGGCGCACAACCCGGTCCGGACGACGTTCGTCCGGTCGGCGACGCGCACGGCCGTGCGGCGCGCGACGCGGGTGATCGTCCCGTCGAAGGCGACCCGCGACGAGCTCGTCCGGCTGCTCGGCGCGGATCCGACCCGGATCGACGTCGCCTACCACGGTGTCGATCACTCGATCTTCCATCCGCCGACCGCGGAGGAGCGGCGGCACGTCTCCGACCGGCTCGGCCTGCACGGGCGCCCCTACATCGCGTTCCTCGGCGCGCTGGAGCCGCGCAAGAACGTCCCGAACCTGATCCGCGGCTGGGTCCGCGCCGCGGAGGGCCTCGACGGCCCGCCCGCGCTGATCCTGGCCGGCAGCGGAGGCTGGGACGACGAGCTGGACGCCGCGCTGGCCGACGTCCCCGCCCACCTGAGGGTCATCCGCCCCGGCTACCTGCCGTGGCCGTCGCTGCCGGGCTTCTTCGCCGGGTCGCTGGCCGTGGCCCTGCCCAGCCGGGGTGAGGGGTTCGGCCTGCCGGTGCTGGAGGCGATGGCCTGCGGCGCCACCGTGCTCACCACCCACCGCGCCTCGCTGCCGGAGGTGGGCGGCGACGCCGTCGCCTACACCGACCCCGGCGTGGACGACATCGCGGCGGCGCTGCGGGCGCTGATCGACGATCCGGAGCGGCGGCGGCGCCTCGCGGAGGCGGCGCACGCGCGTTCCCGAGAATTCACCTGGGCTGCATCCGCCGAGGCCCATCTGGCGGCGTACCAGCGCGCCGTCGAACAGTAAGGTGGCTGGCCGGTACCGGATGAGGGAGGGGCGCCCTGGAAGCGATTCTGCTGGTCGGCGGTAAGGGCACGCGGCTGCGGCCGCTGACGATCTCGACGCCGAAGCCACTGCTGCCGACGGCCGGGGTGCCGCTGCTGGAGCACCAGCTGCGCAAGGCCGGCGCGGCGGGCATCCGCCGCGTCGTGTTCGCGACGTCCTACCGCGCCGCGATGTTCACCGAGGCGTTCGGCGACGGGTCGCGGTTCGGGCTGGAGCTGGTCTACGTCACCGAGGACGAGCCGCTGGGCACGGCCGGCGCCATCCGGAACGCCGCGGCCGAGCTGACCTGCGACGACGACAGCCCGGTCGTCGTGCTGAACGGCGACATCCTCTCCGGCCACGACCTGGTGTCCCAGGTCGCCATGCACGAGAAGTCCGACGCGGCCGTCACGATGCACCTGACCCTGGTCGACGACGCCCGGCGCTACGGCGCGGTGCCGACGACCTCGGAGGGCAAGGTCATCGAGTTCGTCGAGAAGTCCCCGAAGCCGCCGACGAACCAGGTGAACGCCGGCTGCTACGTCTTCCGCCGCTCGGCGATCGACGCGATCCCCACCGGCCGGGTCGTGTCGGTGGAGTACGAGACGTTCCCGCAACTGCTCGCCTCCGGCGAGACGATCATGGGATACGTCGAGGGCGCGTACTGGCTGGACGTCGGCACGCCGGCCGCGTTCGTGCAGGGCTCCTGCGACCTGGTGCTCGGCCGGATGGAGTCGCCCGCCGTACGGCCGGGCGGTGGCGTGCTGTTCCTCAACGGCTCGGTGGTCGCCCCGGAGGCCGCCGTCTCCGGCGGCACGACCGTCGGCGCGGGGGCCGTGGTCGAGTCGGGTGCGACCGTGGAGTCCAGCGTGCTGTTCGACGGCGCCGTCGTCGAGCGCGGGGCGCGGGTGTCGCGGTCGGTGCTCGGCCGGGGCGCGCGGATCTGCGCGGGCGCGGTCGTGTCGGACGCCGTGATCGGCGACGGGGCGATGGTCGGCCCGGGCAACGAGCTGCGGGACGGCCTGCGCCTGTGGCCGGGCGTGCAGCTGCCGGAGACGGCCGTGCGGTTCTCCTCCGACGTGTAGGACCCGGACATGCTCACCCGCGAGGCATCCTCGACCCGGACGTGGCGGCCGCCCTGGCCGGTCGACGTGCGCCTGACGCTGGCGCCGCACCGCCGGGGCAGCGGTGACCCCGCCTTCGCCGTGACGCCCGACGGGGCGGTGTGGCGGGCGTCGACGACCCCGGAGGGGCCGGGCACGCTGCGGTTGCTCGCCCGCGGCGACGTGATCGAGGCCGAGGCGTGGGGGCCCGGCGCGGCGTGGCTGCTCGACGGCGTGCCCGATCTCCTGGGCGCGGCCGACGACCCGGCGTCGTTCCGGCCGGAGCATGAGATCCTGCGCCGCGCGGCGCTGCGCCTGCGGCACTTCCGCGTCGGCCGGACCCGTAATGTCTTCGAGGCGCTCGTCCCGGCGGTCCTGGAGCAGAAGGTCGTCGGCAAGGAGGCCTGGCGGGCCTGGCGTTACCTGGTGCGCCGGTTCGGCGAGCCCGCGCCCGGCCCGCTGGACCTGTGGGCGCCGCCCCCACCCCGCACCTGGGTGACCATCCCGTCCTGGGAGTGGCACAAGTCGGGCATCGAGGCGGTCCGGGCCCGTACGATCATCGGCGCCGCGCGGGTGGCGGGCCGGCTGGAGTCCGGCGACACGCTGGAGCTGGACCGGCGGCTCCGCTCGCTGAGCGGCATCGGCGTGTGGACGTCGGCGGAGGTCCGCCAGCGGGCCCTCGGCGACGCCGACGCGGTCTCGGTCGGCGACTACCACATCCCCGGCATCGTCGGCTGGGCACTGAGCGGCCGGAAGGTCGACGACGCGGGCATGCTGGAGCTGCTCGCGCCCTATGCCGGGCACCGGTACCGCGTGACCCGCCTGCTGGAGCTGTCCGGCGCGGCCCCGCCGCGCCGCGGCCCGCGCATGCCGGTCCGCGACTACCGCCACTTCTGACCGGTCCGGGGGCAGCGCGAGGACCGGATACCGGCCGGGCGTATGTTGCCCTCATGAGTGATCCGATCGTCCCGGCACCCTCGCCCACCGCCCTCCGCCGTGCGCTCGCCCGCGTGCGCGACGGCAAGTCGATCGACGTGTCCGAGGCCGAGGTGCTGCTGCACGCCCGCGGCGAGGACCTGGAGACCCTCCTGACGTACGCCGCCCGCGTCCGCGACGCGGGCCTGGAGGCCGCCGGCCGGCCCGGTGTGATCACCTACAGCCGCAAGGTCTTCATCCCCCTGACGCGCCTCTGCCGCGACCGGTGCGGCTACTGCACGTTCGCGACGGTCCCCGGCCGGCTGGAGGCGCCCTATCTCAGCCCCGACCAGGTCCTGGAGATCGCCCGCCAGGGCGCCGCGCTGGGTTGCAAGGAGGCGCTGTTCACCCTCGGCGACCGGCCGGAGGACCGCTGGAGACAGGCGGGGGAGTGGCTGCACGCGCACGGCTACGACGACACGCTCTCGTACGTGCGCGCCATGGCGATCCGCGTCCTGGAGGAGACCGGGCTGCTGCCGCACCTCAACCCCGGAGTGCTGGGCTGGCGGGACCTGCAGCGGCTGCGGCCGGTCGCGCCGTCCATGGGCATGATGCTGGAGACGACGTCCCGGCGGCTCTTCGAGGAGAAGGGCGGCGCCCACTTCGGGTCCCCGGACAAGGACCCGGCCGTACGCCTGCGGGTGCTGGAGGACGCGGGCCGCTCGAACGTGCCGTTCACGACCGGGATCCTCATCGGCATCGGCGAGAGGGTCCGCGACCGCGCCGAGTCGATCTTCGCCATCCGCAAGGTGATGCGGGAGTACGGCGGGATCCAGGAGGTCATCGTCCAGAACTTCCGCGCCAAGCCGGACACCAAGATGCGCGCCACGCCCGACGCGGAACTGGAGGAGCTGGCCGCGACCATCGCCGTGACGCGCGTCGTCCTGGGGCCGAAGGCGCGGGTGCAGGCCCCGCCGAACCTGGTCGACGCCGAGTACGCCCTGATGCTGCGGGCGGGCATCGACGACTGGGGCGGCGTCTCACCGCTCACCCCGGACCACGTCAACCCCGAGCGGCCGTGGCCGCAGATCGAGGAACTGGCCGCCCGTACCGCCGACAGCGGCTTCACGCTGCGGGAGCGCCTCACGATCTACCCGGAGTACGTCCGGCGCGGCGAGTCCTGGCTCGACCCCCGTCTCGCCGCCCACGTCGCCGCGCTGGCGGGCCCGGACGGCCTGGCCCGCGAGGACGTCACACCGGCCGGCCTGCCCTGGCAGGAGCCGGACGGGAGCTGGGGCGAGGCGGGGCGCACCGACCTGCACGTCGCGATCGACTCCGAGGGCCGTACGAAGGACCGCCGGGACGACTTCGATGAGGTGTACGGCGACTGGTCCGAGGTGGGCACCCGGATCCGCCCGGCGGAGCGGTTCGACGCCGACGTCGCGGCGGCGCTGCGGAGCGCCGAGCGCGACCCGGGCGGCCTGTCCGACGAGGACGCCCTCGCACTGCTGCACGCCGACGGCCCCGAGCTGGAGGCCCTGGCCCGGCTGGCCGACGACCTGCGCCGCGACGCCGTCGGTGACGACGTGACCTACGTCGTCACCCGCAACATCAACTTCACCAACGTCTGCTACACCGGCTGCCGGTTCTGCGCGTTCGCCCAGCGTCGTACGGACGCCGACGCGTACACGCTGTCGATCGAGCAGGTCGGGCGGCGGGTCGATGAGGCCTGGGCGGCCGGGGCGACCGAGGTGTGCATGCAGGGCGGCATCCACCCGGACCTGCCGGGCACCGCGTACTTCGACCTCGCCCGCGAGGTGAAGCGGCGGGCGCCGGAGATCCACATGCACGCCTTCAGCCCGATGGAGGTCGTCAACGGCGCCGCCCGGACGGACCTGTCGATCCGCGACTTCCTGCTGGAGGCGAAGGCGGCGGGCGTGGACTCGCTGCCCGGCACGGCCGCCGAGATCCTCGACGACGACGTGCGCTGGGTGCTCACGAAGGGCAAGCTGCCGACGTCGGCGTGGGTCGAGGTGGTCACCACCGCCCATGAGGTCGGCCTGCCGACGACGTCCACGATGATGTACGGCCACGTGGACACCCCGGCGCACTGGGTCGCGCACCTCAAGCTGATCCGCTCGATCCAGGAGCGCACCGGCGGCTTCACGGAGTTCGTGCTCCTGCCGTTCGTGCACCACAACGCGCCGATCTACCTCGCCGGCCTGGCCCGGACGGGGCCGACGGCCCGGGAGAACCGCGCCGTCCACGCGCTGGCCCGCATCCTGCTGCACGGGGCGATCCCGAACATCCAGTGCTCGTGGGTGAAGCTCGAGGACGACCTGTGCGCGCAGGTCCTGCGGGGCGGCGTCAACGACCTCGGCGGCACGCTCATGGAGGAGACGATCAGCCGGATGGCCGGGTCGGAGAACGGCTCGTTCAAGACGATGTCGGCGCTGGAGGAGCTCGCCGCGAAGGCCGGGCGCCCGGCGCGGCAGCGGACGACGCTGTACGGCCCGGTCCCGGAGGAGCGGCGCGCCGCGGCCCGCCGGACGGATGGCGTCGGCCACTTCCTCCCGGTCGTCGGCTGACGCCGTCCCCGGAGAAGGACCGTGCCTCCGGAGGCGGCTGGGCCTCCGGAGGCACGGAACAGATTCGAGACGCTCAGGCCCAGGCGAGGCAGGTGCTGGGCACCCAGCCCACGATCTTGGCGTGGCCCTTGGGCTTGTAGGTGATGTGGTCCCAGTAGTTCTTCCAGCCGCTCCTGTCCTTGCAGGATCCCTTGAAGTTGTACTTGCCGCCCTTCTGGAACTTGTCCGAGCAGACGACCTTGCCGCGGGGCAGGACGCCGAGGGCGGTCGCGCTGATCTTCTTGGACGTGCGGATCTTGACGTTGTACCGGGCCTTGAGGCGGTACGTGCAGGACGCGGCCGACACGTCCGAGTGAGAGGAGGTGGCGGCCGAGGCGATGGGGGCCGTGCCGAGGCCGGTGATGGTCAGCGCGGCGGCCGCCGCACCCGCCACCAGAAGCTTCTTCATGGGGGAGTCTCCTTTTCGATCATCTCTACCGCCGGTCCGGGCACCCTGTGTCGGCGCTCGGTCACAGGCGGGATGACGGGAATGAAGCTAGTCGGCGCTCCCGGGATACGGCGAGATCCAAATGACTCAATTGCGAGACCTGAATTAGACCTGGAGTCCTAAAAGGCTCTGAAGTTCCGCAAGATGGCAGCGGGCCGAGCCGGGAGTCTGGTAGAGGACGGACGCGAGCGCGCTATTCTCCGGATCATGGCCGTGACCAGGAAGGACCCCCGGATCAGGCTGCTGGCCGCCGGTGCGGTGCTTCTCCTCGCCGGCCTGTCCGCCGGGTGGTACCTCCTGCGCGACCCCCCGCGGGCCTGCCGGGGCGAGACCCTGCCGGTCGGGGTGGTGGCCGCCCCGGACATCACGCCCGCGCTCGCCGCGCTCGCCGCACGCTTCAACGTGCAGCCCCACGAGATCGGCGGGCGGTGCGCCCGGATCGAGGTCGAGGCGCGGGACCCGGGTACGGTCGCCCGTTCCCTCGCCAAGGGTGACGTGTCCGGGGTGGACGCCTGGGTCCCCGACTCCTCGATGTGGCTCGTCCGCGCCCGCGCGACCGGAGCGCGGACGGCCGGTTCCGGGTCGCCCCTCGCCGCGACCCCGGTGGTGATCGCAGCGCCGCGCGCCGTCGCCGCCGAGCTGCGGGACGACGGGATCCCCGCCGGCTGGCGCCTGCTGGAGAAGGCCCCACTGCTCGCGGCGGTGCGCGTCCTCGACCCGGCGCGCAACGCCGCCGGCGCCGCGGTGGTCCTGGCCGCCCGCGCCACGATCGGCCGCGTCACGGCGCCGCGCGCCCCGGACCCCGCACGCCTCTACGCCTCCTTCGCGGGGCTGAAGGACCTCCGCCGCCCTCTCGTCGCCGCCTCCGAACAGTCGGTCGTCGCCTACAACGACGCCCACCGGCCCAACCCGGCGTCGGTCATCGTCCCCGAAGAGGGCACCCTCCTGCTCGACCACCCGTTCGTCGCGGTGAGCACCGACCCGCTGCGCGCCCAGGCCGTCGACGCGTTCCGCTGGGCCCTGCGGGCGCGGCAGGCCGCCGACACCTTCCAGTGGTACGGCTTCCGCACGCCGGACGGCCGGCTGGGCGCCCGCGACGCGACCCGCCTCGGCCTCCGCGCGACCCTCCCCAAGATCCTCCCGCCCCCGGCCCCGGACCAGGTGGCGTCGGCCATGCGCGGCTGAGAGCCGCCGGCGCCGAGGATGTCCGTCGTTCCGGCGACGGACATCCTCGGCGCTCAAGACGCCGACCGCTCGGCCCCCCAGTCCCAGAGCGCCTGCAACACGGGGCCGAGGCGCTCACCGTGCGGGGTCAGCCGGTAGCGGGTCCGGGGCGGCACACCGCTTTCACGATGACGCTCCAGCACGCCGGCCTCGACCAGGTGGGCCAACCGGTCGGACAGCACCTTGTCCGAGAGCCGGGGCAGTGCCCGGCGGAGGTCGCCGTAGGAACGCTCGCCTCGGAGCAGTTCACGGAGCACCAGGGTCGTCCAGCGACCACGCAGGGCCGCGAGCGTGATCTCCACCGGGCAGGTCGGCGTCGGCTCGGCGACCTCGGCGCGTGGGTCGTCGGGCAGTCCCGGGTGGGACTCACTCACCGTTTGGTGAGTCATGACGGCGCCTCCTAACGTCTGCCGCGTCCGAGTGAAGTCCACTCGTCAAGGAGAAGATGCATGATGCGACTCGCGGATCGCCCCGAGGACGTTCCCCTGGTCTTCGCGGACCGGTTCAACCGCGGTGACGCCGCCGCGGTGGCGGAGGTCTACGAGAGCGGAGCGGTCTTCATCCCCCAGCCGGGGAGCCCGGTGACCGGTTCGGCGATCCATGCCGCCAACGCCCGGTTCCTGGAACGGGGACTCCCGATCAGGGTCCTTCCCCGGCACGTCTACACCACCGGTGACCTCGCCCTGCTGATCGTCGACTGGACCATCGAGGGCACGGACCCGGGCGGCCGGCGGGTGCGCATCGAGGGCACCGCCACCGACGTCACCCGCCGCGGACCCGACGGTCATTGGCGCTACGCGATCGACAACCCTTTCGGCACCGGGCAGGGCATGACCTCGTGAGCGCCGACGATCCCCGTCGCTGCAACGCCGGAGATCCTCGGCCGGACCGGGGTGAGCGGGTTGCTCTCCCGGAGGCAGCCCGCTGCGGTTCAGCGGCGGAGGATGAAGTCGTCGGGGTCGCGGGGCGGGCGGTCGCGCGGGGGAGCGGCGGGGTGGCCGACGCCGACCGCGCCCATCGGGTCCCAGTTCGGTGGCAGGCCGAGCGTCTCGCGCACGACGTCGGCGCAGAAGAGCGTGCTCGACACCCAGCAGGAGCCGAGCCCCTCGACCGCCAGCGCGACGAGGAGGTTCTCCACCCCCGCGCCCATCGCGACGAGGAACATCTCCCGCTCGGCGCGGGAGCGGCGCGGGTCCGGGTAGTCGTGCGCGCCGTCCGCCACCAGGCACGGCACGACGAGGTACGGGGCGCGGCGCAGCACCTCGCCGCGCCGCAGCCGCCGGGTGATCGACTCCTCGCTGAAGCCGTCGCCGCGCAGGTCGGCCTCCCAGGCGTCGCGCATCGCGTCGAGCAGCCGGTCCTTGTGCTCCTCGACGAGCACGAACCGCCAGGGCGTCGTGTGGTGGGGGGCGGGCGCGGTGATCGCGGCGGCGACCGCCCGGCGGACCGCAGCCGGGTCGACCGGCTCCGGCGCGAACTCCCGGACCGTGCGGCGGGCCGTCAGGACGTCCGACGAGCCGTACCGGAACATGTCCTCGTCGGCGGACCGTACGAGCGCCCGCGCGCCCGGCCCGTCCTCGTCGGTCACGAGGCCGGTCAGGCCGCGGACGACCGCGACCGGGACGCCGGCGAGCTTGCCCTTCACGAGTTCGGCGGCCGAGGCGATCTCGTCGGCGACCGAGACGACCGTGGCGTCGAGCCGGTTGCCGTACGCGTCGACGCGGCCCCGCAGGTCGTCCACCGGCGCGACGCCGGCCGCGCCGATGGCGGCGTCGGTGAGGCCCAGCCGCCAGGGGCGGCCGAGCGTGTCCGAGACGATCACGCCGACCCGGACTCCGGTCAGCTCCCGCAGGCGCGCGCGGACGCGCCGCGCGGACGCGTCCGGGTCCTCGGGCAGGAGCAGCACCGTGCCGGGCTCGGTGTTCGAGGCGTCCACGCCCGCGGCGGCCAGGACGAGGCCCTGACGGGTCTGCACGATCCGGGTGGCGCCCCGGCGGGCCACGACGCGCGCGGTCTCGGCGTCGATCGCCTTCTCCCGGTCCTCGGCGACCAGGATCCGTCCCTCCGCCTTACTGATGATCTTTGAGGTGATGACGACCACGTCGCCGTCCCGGAGATCCGCCCCGGCGATCAGTTCCGCGACGTCGTCGCCCTGACGGACCTCCGGGAGGCCGCCGACGCCGAACACCTCGTATCTCACGCGAGCTCCCCGGCGAGGTCGATGGCGGCGCGGGCGATGTCCGCGGCCGCGTCCACGTCCGTCATCAGCAGCGGCCGGGCGCGGACGGCGATGCCGCCGAGGTCGCCCTCGAGGGCGGCGTCCGCCGTGTCGACGAGCCACCCGTCCAGCAGTTCGGCCCCGTAGTGCGCGGCCACGGCGCCGGCGGAGGTCTCCACGCCGATCGCGGTGAGGCAGGCGTCGGCCATGCCGCGTACGGGCGCGCCGCCGATGATCGGGGAGACGCCGACCACGGTCTTGGCCGCGACAGCCGGGCGGATGCCCGGTACGGACAGGATCGTCCCGACGCTCACCACCGGGTTGGACGGCGGGAGGATCACGAAGTCGGCGGCGTCGATCGCCTCGAGGACGCCGGGCGCCGGCTTGGCGTCCTCGGCGCCGACCGCGACGATCGAGCGGGCCGGGACCTGCGCGTGCAGGCGCACCCACCACTCCTGGAAGTGGACGGCCCGCCGGCCCTGCTCGTCCTCGATCACGACGTGGGTCTCCACCCGGTCGTCGCTCATCGGCAGGAGGCGCACGCCCGGCTTCCAGCGGTCGCAGAGCGCCTCGGTCACGGCGGACAGCGGGTAGCCGGCGCCGAGCATCTGCGTGCGCACGATGTGCGTCGCGAAGTCACGGTCGCCGAGGGTGAACCAGGAGGGGCCGATCTCATGCGCCGCGAGCTCCTCGCGGATCGTGAACGTCTCGTCCGCGCGTCCCCAGCCCTGCTCCTCGTTGATGCCGCCCCCGAGGGTGTACATCACGGTGTCCAGATCGGGACAGACACGCAGCCCGAAGAGTGAAATGTCGTCGCCGATGTTGCCGATGACGGTGATGTCCGCCTCCGGGGCGGCCTGCCGTAGTCCGCGCAGGAAACGGGCTCCCCCGATTCCGCCCGCCAATGCCACGATGCGCATGCGGACAAGTCTGACACCTCGGGGAGTGGCGGATGCCCACGGGCCGCGGGCCGGTGTGCGAAGCTGGCGGGGATCCGATTACCGACAGGGAGTAAGCGCGTGAACAACGACGCCGCGCAGCGGCTACGGGGACCCGGCGCCTGGGTCCTCCTGGCTTCGGTGGCCCTGCAGTTCGTCAGTGGACTCATCGCCCTATCGACGGGCAGGGGGACGGACTTCAGCTACCGCGCCTACAACTTCGTCGCGTACGACAACTTCTTCGCGGGCCTGGCCGTCATCGGGGTGGTCGTGGTCGCGGTGGCGCTGGCGTCCCGGCTGGGCGGCGCCCCCGTGGCCCAGGCCCGCAACGTCGCCCTCGCGGGCGCGATCCTGCTCGGCGTGATGGGGCTGGTCGAGGTGATCGCCATCCTGGGCGGCCTCACGGCGGGCGGCGACAGCCCGGGCGTCATCCTCGATGTTCCGGCCAGCGCGAAATTCGCGATGTTTCTCTATGGTGTCGCAAAACTCGCCGTAGGGGCGGTGGCCACGTTCTACGCGTTCTCCACCTTCCAGTCGCTTCAGCCGGTTCCGCCCGCCGGGCCGCAGTATCCGCAGCAGGGTTATGGCCAGCCCGCGCAGCCGTACGGGCCGGCGTACGGTCAGCAGCAGCCTTACGGTCAGCCGGGACAGCCCTATGGGCAGCCCCAGGTGCAGCAACCGTACGGTCAACAGTCGCCATATCCCCAGCAGGGGTACGACCCGTCGGCCTACTATCAGCAGCGACCCGCCCAGCCCGCCCAGCCGGCGCCGCCCGCGCAGCCGGCCGGGCAGGGCGAGGGTGAGTGGACGCGTGCCTACGGCAGCACGGACCTGCCGGTGCCGAAGGAGACCTCGTCGGGGTCGGGGGAGTCGGATCAGTCGTCTTCCGCCGACCCCTACCGGCCTCCGGAGTAGTCGGCGACGGTAGGAACGCATAACCGCGGGATTCTGTGGAGTCACTGATCGTCTCCGCAGGTCAGCACGATTTTCGGTCGTGACACACCGCGCCGTGCCCATTCGGCTTGACGTCCCTGGTCATACACGCGTGTAATTTCATGGGTGTAGTTCTGCCTTCCCGGGGGACTGTGTCGGGGAAGGTGACCAGGGGGGGACTCCACGGGGCGAGGAGGTGCGTCTGTGAGCGAAGTGCTCATCCCGCTGGCGCACGGTGCAGACGGCGAAGAGTTGGGCTGGCAGGAGCGCGCGCTGTGCGCGCAAACCGACCCGGAAGCTTTTTTTCCGGAAAAGGGTGGCTCGACCCGTGAAGCCAAGAAAGTGTGCCGTGCCTGTGAGGTGCGGGCGGAATGCTTGGAATACGCGCTTGGGCATGACGAGCGGTTCGGGATCTGGGGAGGTCTGTCCGAACGTGAACGCCGAAAGCTCAAGCGCGCGGCAGGCTGAAACCCGCATACGCGGCGTGTGACGCCCGCGGTGACATTTCACCACCGGGGTCCTGCCGGACGGCTGACGCGGTCCGGCGGGCCCCGGCGGCACCGCACACCTCCGGCCGCTCTCAAGACGCTCTCAGGCGTCCCGCCGCTCTGAGGGGCTCCCAGGAATACGGCCGCGCTGAGGCGCTTTCAGGAGTACGGCCGCTCTTGAGACGCTCTCAGTCGTCGCGGGAGTCGTAGGTCGGATCGACGGACTCCGGAGCGAGGCCGAGCAGATCCGCGACCTCCTCGACGACCACGTCACGGACCAGGCGGGCGCGGTCGCGCTCGTCGTCGCCGCCCCGCGCCTCCACGGGCCGCCGGTACACCACGATCCGGGCCGGCCTGCCGTCCGCCGCGGGCAGCAGGCGCCCGAGCGGAACCGGGTCGGCGGGATCCGCCCACGGCTCGACGGGCGGCACCTCTTCGACGGCGAACTCGACACCCGTCAACTCGCGGCTCCACCGCTGCTCGAGCCGGCGCGCCTCGTCACGGACCAGATCGTCGAAGCGCTCGGCACGGGTCCGGGCGATCGGCGCATCGGGCGGCGTGAGCGGTCCGCGCATGCCGCGCCCACGGCGGTCGCGGCGGCGTGTGCTGGAGCGTGTCACCCGGGATCGCACTCCTTGAGCATAGTCCGGACCTCGCCTGACCGCCCTCCCGCACAAAGATCCGTTATGCGGTCGCGCGCCGGAAATACGGCGACACGAAGTGAGGATAGTGGCGCGGGAGCGGCAGGAGGAGATACGTTCCCGTCGTGAGCCCCGTCCGCATCTGCTCCCGCACCGCGTGCAAGCAGTCTGCTGTCTACACGCTCACGTACGTCTACGCCGACTCGACCGCTGTTCTGGGCCCGCTGGCAGCGTACGTCGAGCCGCACTGCTATGACCTCTGCGCCGAGCACGCCGAGCGCCTGACCGCCCCCGTCGGCTGGGAGCTCGTCCGCCTCCCCGCCGAAGAGTCCGAGCCGACCAGCGACGACCTCGAGGCCCTGGCCAACGCCGTCCGTGAGGCCGCCAAACCGGCCACGCCGCGGGAGGAGCCGGTCGGGCAGGGCATCGAGGTCGGCCGCCGCGGCCATCTTCGGGTCCTCCGCTCGGACACCCCGCTCCGCTCCGACACGCCCCGCAAGCCCTGATCCGCTCCCGGTAGGCTCATGACCGCAAAGCGACGACCGGGCCGTGAGCAGGGGGGCGCGCGTGGGCGACCTGGCCAGGATCTTCAAGGCGTACGACGTCCGGGGGATCGTCCCCGATGAGTTCGACGAACGGATAGCGGAGGCGACCGGCGCCGCGTTCGTGCGCGTCACCGGCGCCACGGCGATCGTCACCGCCCATGACATGCGCGCCTCGTCGGGGCCGCTGTCCGCGGCGTTCGCGCGGGGCGCCATCGCTCAGGGCGCCGACGTGACGGAGGCGGGTCTCGGCTCGACCGACCTGCTCTACTACGCCAGCGGCAGCCTCGGCCTGCCCGGCGCGATGTTCACCGCGAGCCACAACCCGGCCCGGTACAACGGGATCAAGCTCTGCCGGGCGGGCGCCCGGCCGATCGGCCGGGACACCGGGCTCACCGAGATCCGCCGGCTCGTCGAGGAGGGCGTTCCCGCCCATGACGGCCCGGCCGGCACGGTCCGCCGGCTGGACGTGCTCCCGGGGTACGCCGCGCACCTGCGGTCCCTCGTCGACCTGTCGGGCATCCGCCCGCTCAAGGTCGTCGTGGACGCCGGCAACGGCATGGCCGGGCACACGGTGCCGAGCGTGTTCGCGGGCCTGCCGATCGAGCCGGTCCCGCTCTACTTCGAGCTCGACGGCACGTTCCCGAACCACGAGGCCAACCCGATCGAGCCGGAGAACCTTCGCGACCTGCAGGCGGCGGTCCGCGAGCACGGCGCCGACCTCGGGCTGGCCTTCGACGGCGACGCCGACCGCTGCTTCGTCGTCGACGAGCGCGGCGAGCCGGTCACCCCGTCGGCGATCACCGCCCTGGTCGCCGTGCGCGAGCTGGCCCGGCACCCCGGCGCGCGGATCGTGCACAACCTGATCACCTCGCGGGCCGTCCCGGAGATCATCAGGGAGCACGGCGGTGAGCCCGTCCGCACCCGCGTCGGCCACTCGTTCATCAAGCAGACGATGGCCGAGACCGGCGCCGTCTTCGGCGGCGAGCACTCCGCCCACTACTACTTCCGCGACTTCTGGTTCGCCGACTCCGGCATGCTCGCCGCGCTGCACGTCCTGGCCGCGCTCGGCGGGCAGGAGCGCCCGCTGTCCGCGCTCCTCGCCGCCTACAGCCTGTACACCGCGTCCGGTGAGATCAACTCCGAGGTCGCCGACCAGGCGGCCGCGACCGCGCGGGTGCGCGCGGAGTTCGCCGGCCGGCCCGGCGTTACCCTGGACGAACTCGACGGCCTCACGGTCGGGCACGCCGACTGGTGGTTCAACCTGCGGCCCTCCAACACCGAACCCCTCCTCCGCCTCAACGCCGAGGCGGCCGATCCAGAAACCATGGCCGCGGTGCGCGACGAAGTGCTCGCGGTCGTCCGAAAGGAAGAAAGTTGAAGATCGACTCCTGGCTGCTTGACATCCTGGCCTGCCCCAACTGCCGGGGGGAGCTGAAGGCCGACGAGGCGGCCGACGAGCTCGTCTGCACCGGCACGTGCAAGTACGCCTACCCGGTGCGCGACGACATCCCGGTCCTCCTGGTGGACCAGGCGCGGACCCCGGCCTGAGATGAGCCCGGTCGAGGTCGACCCCGGCCGCCTCGACGACGCCGAGGCGCTGGCCGCCGCCGATCCCGCAGACCTGCTGCGGTGCGTCGCGTCGGCCGCGGCGCAGGTCCGCGAGGCCCGGCTGTACACCGCCGAGGCGGGCGTCGAACGCATCGCGCAGGGCGGCCGGCCCCGTGCCATCGTGGTGGTCGGCACCAGCGGCTCCGGCTTCGCCGGGGAGATGCTGGCGGCCGTCTGCGGCGAGGGTTGCCGGGTGCCGATCACGACGGTGCGCGGTCACCGGCTTCCCGGCTGGGCCGGCGCCGCCGACCTGGTCATCGCCGTGTCCGGGCCGGGCGGCACCGAGGAGACCCTGACGGCGGCCGTCGAGGCCGTGCGCCGGGGCTGCCGCCTGCTGTGCGTCGGCGCCGCCGGATCCCCGCTGGCGGACATCGCCGTCCAGGCGGGAATGCCGTTCGTGCCCGTACGGGCGGCCGGGCCGGAGCGGGCGATGCTGTGGGGCCTGACCGTTCCGCTGCTGCTGGCCGCCCGCGCCCTCGGGCTGACCGACGTCACCGCGGAGGTGCTCGAACGCACGGCCGGGGTGCTGGAGGACGTGAGCCACCAGTGCCGCCCGGCGAGCGAGTCGTTCGTCAACCCCGCCAAGCAGGTCGCCCTGGAGCTCGCCGGGTCGGTGCCCGTCATCTGGGGTACGTCACCGATGACCGGGGCGGCCGCCCACCGGTTCGCGAGCCGGCTCGCGGCCGACGCCGCCTGCCCGGCCGTCCACGGTGAGCTGCCGGCCGCCTGGCACGACCAGGCGGCGCTGTTCGACGGCCCGTTCGGCGCCGGATCCGGCGGATCCGGCGGGTCCGCGGAGGAGGACTTCTTCCGCGACCGGGTCGACGAACCGGAGCCGACCCGGCTGTCCCTCGTGCTCCTTCACGACGTGGAGGAGCATCCGCAGGTGACCAGGCGGCGGGAGATCGCCGCCGAGTTCGCCCGCGACCGTGCCGTACCCGTGGTGGAGCTGACGACCAGGGGAACCCATCCCCTGGAGCGGCTCGCCGGGCTCATCGCGCACATCGACTACATCAGCGTCTACCTGGCCCTGGCCGTCGGCGTCGACCCGTCGGCGACCATCCGGGAACCCGAAGAGAGGACCCCGTGAGTAACACCGGCCGCGCGACGGAGTGGGAGCGACCGTGAGTGCTGAAGGCGGTACCAAGGCGATCATTGCGGCACTCGGGGCGAACCTCGGTATCGCGGTTGCGAAGTTCGTGGCGTTCGCGTTCACCGGATCGGCGTCGATGATGGCCGAGGGGGTGCACTCGATCGCCGACTCGGGCAACCAGGGTCTCCTGCTGCTCGGCAGCAAGCGGTCCAAGCGGGCCAGGGACCGTGAGCACCCGTTCGGCTACGGCAGCGAGCGCTACTTCTACGCCTTCATCGTCGCGGTCGTGCTGTTCACCGTCGGCGCGCTGTTCTCGCTGTACGAGGGCTGGCACAAGGTCACCGATCCGCACGACGTCGAGGACCCGGTCTGGGCGTTCGGCGTGCTGATCTTCGCGATCCTCCTCGAGGGCTACTCGTTCCGTACGGCGATCAAGGAGGCGAGCCGGACCCGGGGCGGGCAGAGCTGGGTGTCCTACATCCGCCGCGCCAAGGCGCCCGAGCTGCCGGTCGTGCTCCTGGAGGACTTCGCGGCCCTGATCGGCCTGGTCATCGCCCTCGTCTGCGTCGCGCTCGCGGTCGTCACCGGGAACGGCGTCTGGGACGGCGTCGGCTCGATGGCCATCGGCGTGCTGCTGGCGTTCGTGGCGATCGTGCTGGCCACCGAGACGAAGAGCATGCTCATCGGCGAGGCGGCGTCCACGGAGGTGGAGAAGCGCATTCTGGCCGAGCTGGGGTCCGTCGAGCAGGTCGACCGGGTCATCCACATCCGGACTCTGCACGTCGGCCCGGAGGAGCTGCTCGTCGCCGCCAAGATCGCGGTCACCCATGACGACACCGCCGCCGAGGTCGCCAAGGCGATCGACGCGGCCGAGAAGCGCATACGTGCCGCCGTCCCGATGGCCCGTCACATCTACCTCGAACCCGACCTGGACCGCTCCGCCCTCTCCTCGGGCCAGCAGCCCTCGAAGTCCGGTCGCTCGGCCTGACACCGGCGCGGTAGCCGCTCCGACGGGCCCGATCCGCCCGCCGAGCATCGTGGCCCGCTCCCGCATGCCGACG
>NZ_JAMXMX010000039.1 GCF_024055725.1 Actinoallomurus spadix
ACTGCGGGGCGGCGGCCGCCGCCCGGGGGCCCCCCCCCGCCGCTCGATGCTGCCAGACTGTCGTCGAGAGGTGATGCACGGATGCAGGACAACGAGATCCTCGGTCATATCAACGACCTGGTGGAGGAGGAGCACACGCTCCGCGAGCGGCTGCAGAAGGGAGACCTGACCGCCGACGAAGAGCACCAGCGGCTGCGCACGGTCGAAGAACGACTCGACCAGTGCTGGGACCTCCTGCGCCAGCGCAGGGCGCGGCGGAACGCCGGCGACGATCCCGAAGGCGCGCAGTCCCGGCCGACCGGCGAGGTCGAGGGCTACCTTCAGTGACCGTCACGGGCCACCACCGGTGACCGTCTCGGTTCACGTCCGGTGACCGCCCAGGGTCACCTTCGGTAGCCGTCGCGGGCCACCCCGGCGGCCTCAGCCCTCTCCGACGGGCCAGGTGTGCACGGGCGCGTTCGTGTGCATGTGCTCGACGTAGCGGCGCGTCATCAGCCGCAGTGCCTCCGCGCGGTCGGCGCCGGCCGCGCTCGCCGCGCGGACGGTCTCGACCTGCCACGTCGCGCCGTTCCGGCCGGTGACGCAACGCTGCTCGATGATGCCGAGCAGCCGGTCCCGTACGACCGTGTCGACGCCCCACCGGTCCAGGCCGGTGACGGCGAGGGGCAGCAGGTGCTCCAGCACCAGCCCGGTGACCGGCACCTCGCCCGTGCCGGGCCAGTAGACCCGGGCGTCCAGGCCGAACCGCGCACCGCGCCGCGCGTTGTCGGCGGCGGCCGCGAAGGACATCCGCTCCCAGATCGGGCGCTCCTCCTCCGCGAGCGCCCGTACCAGGCCGTAGTAGAAGGCCGCGTTCGCCATGATGTCCGCGACGGTCGGCCCGGCGGGCAGGACGCGGTTCTCCACCCGCAGGTGCGGGCGGCCGTCGACGACGGCGTACACCGGGCGGTTCCAGCGGTAGATCGTGCCGTTGTGCAGCGCCATCTCGGCCAGCTCCGGGATCTCGCCGCGGGCCAGCGCCTCCACCGGCTCCTCGTCCTCGCACATCGGCAGGAGTGCGGAGAAGTACCGCGAGTTCTCCTCGAACAGGTCGTACGCCGAGTCGATCCAGCGTTCGCCGAACCACACCCGGGGGCGCACGCCCTGGGCCTTCAGCTCCTCCGACCGCGTGTCGGTCGACTGCTCGAACAACGGCAGCCGGGTCTCCCGCCACAGCTCCCTGCCGAACAGGTACGGGGAGTTCGCGCCGAGCGCGACCTGCACACCGGCGATGGCCTGGGCGGCGTTCCAGGACGCCGCGAAGTCGCCCGGGCCGACCTGCAGGTGGAACTGGACGCTCGTGCACGCGGCCTCGGGCGCGATGCAGTCCGACGAGGTCCGCAGCAGTTCGACGCCCTCGATCTCCAGCGGGAGGTTCTCCCCGCGGGCCGCGAGGACCTGCTCGTTGAGCAGCCGGTACCTCGGGTTGGCCGACAGCGTCGCCTCGCTCACGTCCGACTCGCGCAGGGTCGGCAGAATGCCGATCATCATCAGCTCGGCGCCGACCGTCCGCGCCCGCCCATCGGCGTGGTTGAGGTTGTCGCGGATGCGCTGTTCGAGCATCGCGAGCGCCTTACCGGCCAGCGACCCCGGCGGCAGGTTGATCTCGATGTTGAACTGCGCGAGCTCGGTCGCCCACGCGCCCGGATCGGCGATGGACTCCAGAACGGCCGCGTTCAGCATCGCCGGCAGGCCGTTCTCGTCGACGAGGTTGAGCTCGACCTCCATCCCGATGCTGGCGCGGTCGTCCTCGAACCGGCCGTCGCGCAACATCGCCGCCAGGGCCTCCAGGCAACGCCGGACCTTCTCCCTGTAGCGCCGCCGGTCCTCTTTGGTGATGGCGACCGCCGCCACGTCCCTGCCCATGCAAACCCTCCGGGGAGTTCGTCGCACCGTTCCCGGGGAGGGCCATACCCCTACCCGACGAACGTAAGGATCGTCTCCCGGTCTTTCGCGACCGACGTGGCGAGAGTCTCATGCCGGGCGCGGAGCTCTCGGAAGGCGTCCGCGATCTGCCGCGTCTCGGAGAGGAAACGCTCCTTCTCGCGTACGGCGGACTCCGCGGCCGTACGACGAGCGAGCCGCTGCACGATCCACAGGACCGCCCCGACGACGGCGATCACGGCGGGGAGGACCGCCAGGGCGCCGAGCCCGGCCGCGATCGTCCCGACGAGGCCCAGGACACCGGCACCCGCCAGGGCCAGGCCGACCCGCTCCGCCGCCGGGCCGGTGGCGTACCGGGCGGCGATCCCGGCCTCCGCATCCGCCGTCGAGTCCGCACCGTCCGGGCCGATCGACAGGCCCCAGCCGCGCACCCGGACCTGCACGCGTTCGGGGAGGGGACGGGACGCCTTCTCCGCCAGATCGCCGACCGCCACGGCGACCCAGCGGCGCCCGGCGCGCAGCGCGACCAGGCGCAGCGCCGGTGATCCCTCGTCGAACATGTCGCCGCGCAGCAGCGACCGCGTCTCTCCTCCCGGGGCGTCCCAGGACTCCGGCGGCGCGGCCGTACCGTTCTCGATGATCTGCCGTAGCTCCCGGGCCCGGGAGATGAGCGGAGCCTCGGCGGGACTGCCCTCGTCGACGAGCGCGACCAGCAGCCGGGCGAACTCCGCCACACCGGCGTCGTCCGCCGTACGAGGCGAGGGCTCGACCGCGGGAACGGTCTCCTCGATCCTGGCCCGCAGGCGGGCGAGGCGCGCGGTGTCCACCTGCGGCCCGGTCAGGGCCGGCTGGTCCCGCAGGATCCTCGGCAGCCAGGAGGTCTCGCCGCCCCTGCTCGAGGCGGAGATCCTCTCGGCCCACGCCCGGCCCTCCGCGGCGGCATCGGCGGCCGGAAGGCCCTCGACGAACGCGGCCAGGCGGCGTTCGACGTGGGACCGTCCCGTCTCGCCGAAGATCCCCTCGGCGCAGGCGGCCCACAGCCGTCGCTGCACGTGGGTGACGGTCTCACCGAGGGGCGGCAGGGTCCGCGCCAGCCACGGCACGGCCTCGGCGTCCCGCCCCGCGACCGCGAGCGCCAGCGTCAGGAACAGGGCCGTCCGCGCCTCGTCGCGCCGGATCGCCTCGGCGGCGTGCGTGTCCGCGCTCACCCCGTCCCCGCGGAGCAGCGCCGTTAAGGCCGCCGTGGCCGGTCCCAGCCAGTAGCCGGGGCAGTCGTCCAGGTCCAGATTCAGGTCGAGGCGGGGCGGGTCGGCGGCGTCCCGGGCGAGCGAACGCAGCAGCCGCCGCGCCTCCTTGCGGATGGCGGCCTCCCGGTCGAAGACCGCCATCTCCACCCGCAGGTCCGAGAGCTCCACGAACGCGTCGAACGACCGGGCCAGCCGGTCGATCCGCCGTTCCAGCGTGCCCTGCACCTCCGTGAGCTTCGACTGCAGTGTCCGCGAGCTGCGATCGGCGTAGTCGTACGCCGCGCCGACCTCCTCCCGCAGATCGCGGATCTGCCGGTCCTGCCGTGCGTCGGTCCACCAGTCGTCGCTCACGTCGCCTCCCGCGCCTCGGGACCCTGCCGCTCGGAGTTCCGACGCACGGCACCGCCCGCCCGTTCCGCAGGAACGAGCGGGCGGCCGGAAGGATCGTTACATGCGCTCCGGAGTCGCCACGCCGAGCAGCTCGAGGCCCTTGCTGAGGGTGCGCAGGGTCAGCGCGCACAGCGCCAGCCGTGACGCCTTCGTCGGCTCGTCCGGCGCCCGCAGCACGTGGCAGTTCTCGTAGAAGGTGGTGTACGCGGAGGCGAGGTCGAACAGGTACGCGCACAGCCGGTGCGGCTCGGCCGCCTCGCCGGTCTGCCGCAGCGCGGTGCCGAACCCCAGCAGGTGCAGGGCGAGGGCCCGCTCGGCCTCGTGACCGAGCGTGATCGGGCCCGCCGCCTCCTCCGGGGCCAGCCCGCCCTTGCGGAAGATCGACCGGATCCGCGCGGTGGCGTACTGGAGGTACGGCCCGGTGTTGCCCCGGAAGGAGATCATCCGGTCGAAGTCGAAGATGTACTCGCTGCCCCGGGCGACCGACAGGTCGGCGTACTTCACCGCGCCGATGCCGACGGCCTCGACGATCCGCCGCCGGGTCTGGTCGTCGAAGTCACCCTCGTGCGGCACCTCGTCGAACGCCGCGCCGGCCCGCTCCACGGCCTCGTCCAGCAGCTCCGTCAGCTTGACCGACCTACCGCTCCGCGTCCGAAAGATCTTCCCGTCGGGGCCCAGGACGTTGCCGATCTGGGCGTGCTCGGCGCTGACCTTTTCCGGCAGCCAGCCGGCCATCCGGGCCACCGCGAACACCATCTGGAAGTGCAGCGCCTGCTGCGCGCCCACGACGTAGATCATCCGGTCGACGTCCAGCTTGTCGACGCGGTACCGCACCGTGGCCAGGTCGGAGGTGGAGTAGTTGTAGCCGCCGTCGCTCTTCCGGATGATCATCGGCAGCGGGTCGCCCTCCCGGCCGGTGAACCCGGGCGGGAACACGCACAGCGCGCCCTCGCTGATCTCCGCGAGGCCCTTGTCCCGCAGCTCGTCCGCGGTGACGCCGAGCATGTCGTCGTAGAAGCTCTCGCCCCGGATGTCCTCGTCGGTCAGCGTCACGCCGAGCCGGCCGTACACCGTGTGCAGGTAGACCTTCGACAGCTCGACCAGCCGCTCCCAGTGCCGGATCGTGTCCGGGTCGTGGGCCTGCAGCTTCACGACCCGCTCCCGGGACCGCCGGGCGAACTCCTCGTCGGAGTCGAACCGCTGCCGCGCCATCTGGTAGAACGCGTTCGGGTCGGTCTCCAGGAGCCCGGCCTCCGCCGAGCCCTCGCCGACGTCGAGCAGCAGCTCGATCAGCATGCCGTACGGCGTGCCCCAGTCGCCGATGTGGTTGTCCCGGATCACGTGGTGCCCGAGGAACTCCAGCACCCGCGCGAGCGCGTCGCCGACGATCGTCGTCCGGAGATGACCGACGTGCATCTCCTTGGCGATGTTCGGCGAGGAGTACTCCACGACCGTGGTCTGCGGAGCCTCCGCCTTCTCCACCGCCAGCCGCTCGTCGCCGTGCATGGCCTGGGCCTGCCCGGCGATCCACTCCGGGCTGAGCGTCAGGTTGACGAACCCCGGGCCGCTGATCTCGACCTTCGCGCAGACGTCGGACACGTCGAGGTGCGCCACGAGCTCGGCGGCGATGTCGCGCGGCTTGCGGCCCAGCTTCTTGGCGAGCGGAAGCGCGACGTTGGCCTGGAAGTCGGCGAACTGCGACGGACGGATCACCGGGTCGGCGTCGGGCTCTCCGAACGCCGCCCCGAGGGCGGCCTGGACGCGGGCGGCGAGAACGTGCTGCGGGTCGGACATCGGGATCCTCATGGAGTACGGCTTCGGCAGCTGCGGCTGCGACGTCCTCAAAGCCTATCGGCGACCGCCCACAGCCCCATCCGAATATCCCCCCGCCCGGCCCGTGTCAGCCCGTTGAACCGACGACCGTGAACTCCAGCCCGGCGTGCCGCAGGCGGGTGAGGAGGGCGTCGCCCATCGCCTGGGCCGTCGTGACCTGACCGGCGGTCTCGGGAAGGTCGTCGAAGGCCAGGCACAGGGCGGACTCGGCCAGCATCTTCGCGGTCTCCCCGTAGCCGGGGTCACCGCCGGAGACCTTGGTCACGACCTTCCGGCCGCCGCCCTCCCCGGCGAAGTGCACGCTGAACCAGCTCCGGGCCCGCCGCTCCGCCGACGGCCCGGCCCCGGGCGTGAAGCGGTCGAGCAACCGGTCCCGTACGGGCCCGATCTGAGCGGCGGCCACGACCCCCGCCGCCCCGGCGGCCAGGCCGACGGCGGAGGTCAGGTGCCGTACGGCGGCGAAGTGGCCGTAGGAGAAGTCGGGCCCGTAACGGTCAAGAGCGGCCGCGGAGCGCCGGACCACGTCCGGGTCCAGGGTCGGCAGCGGAAGCGCCCAGGCGCCGAGCCCGGCGTTGTGGTGCGGACGCCCCCGGACGGCCCGGACCCGGCGCCCCGGCACGGGCGGCTCCGCCGCCCGCCGCCGGCGATGGACCCGGGCGGCCTGCCGCGAGTGCGCCGCCGCCATGATCGCGGAGTGCACGGTGCCGCTGGACGGCGCCCCACTGGCCTGGACGTACCCGCGCACGCTCAGCGGGACGTCCTCGGGCAGCCGCCGCACCGTGAAGTAGACGCCGAGGTCGTGCGGCACCGAGTCGAACCCACACGCGTGCACGAGCCGCGCTCCCGTCTCGGCCGCCCGCGCGTGGTACTTGAGGTACATGAGGTCGACGAACTCCGGTTCCCCGGTGAGGTCGACGTAGTCGGTGCCCGCCTCGGCGCACGCGGCCACCAGCGGCTCGCCGTAGGTCACGTACGGGCCGACGGTGCTGATCACCACGCGGGCGGACTCGGCGACCTCCCGCAGCGAGGCCGGGTCGTTCACGTCGGCGCGCAGGAGCGGCAGGTCGGCGCCGAGCCGGTCGCGCAACGCCTCGAGCTTCGCCGGGCTCCGCCCGGCCACCGCCCACGTCCCGGACCCGTGCGCCGCGAGGTACTCGGCGGTGAGGCCGCCGGTGAACCCGGTCGCGCCGAACAGCACGATGTCGTAGGTCCGGTCCATGAGGCCTCCCGCGGTCGCGTGTACCTGCCTGCTTACCGCGTACGCCGCGCGCGGAAAAGCACCCCGCCCCGACTGTGGCCCACGTCGCACGATCCGTGGTGAAGCGGAAGCCGATCGGGACGGTGTCTCGTTCCCTGGGGGTGGCGGTTACAGTGCCTGAGCCGGCACCTGGCCGGGCTCCTCGGCCGGATCGATCAGCCACTGTGACGCCGCCGGTGACGCCACAGGCCCTGGCAGAGCGGTCATCCATCATCACCCGCCGACGGCGAAGAGACCCCAACGGAGACGAGCCGACCACGACGGCGGCGGGGAGGGGAGTGGATGCTGACCGGGGCCCTGCCGGGCCGTCAGAGGTCGGAGGGGTCGGGGGACGGGCCGGGGTCCGGGTCGGGGTGGGGGCGGCGGGAGAAGCGGTTCGGGCGGGTGGCGGCCAGGCCCTCGCCGATCTGCTCGACGATGCGGCCGGCGGCCAGGTCACGGGCGAGGACGCAGGCGGAGCTGATCGCCGGGGCGCGGGACGCGCCGTGGGCGATGACCACGGTGCCGTTCAGGCCGAGGAGGACGCCACCGCCGTGGGTCTCCGGGTCCAGCCGGTCCCGCAGCCGGCGCAGTTGCCGGCGCTGCAGGAGCGTGGCGGCGCGGGCGAGCAGGCCGGAGCCGATCGCGGCGCGCATCTCCGTCACCGCCATCCGTACGGCGCCCTCCACGGTCTTGAGCGCGACGTTGCCGGTGAATCCGTCCGTGACGACGACGTCCACCGCGCCGGCGAGAAGGTCGCCGCCCTCGAGGTTGCCGATGAAGTCGACGCCGGGCAGGTCCCCGGACAGCAGCTCGTGGGCGCGGCGGGTCAGCTTGTTGCCCTTGCCGGCCTCCTCGCCGATCGTCAGCAGGCCCACCCGTGGCGCGGCGACGCCGAGCCGGATGCGCGCGTACGCGGTGCCGAGCGTGGCGAACTGGACGAGCATCTCGGGTTTGGCGTCGGCGGTGGCGCCGGCGTCGAGGAGCACCGTCGGGCGCGGGCGGGTGGGCAGGACGACGGCGAGCGCGGGCCGCATCACCCCAGGCTGGCCGCGTAGGCGGAGCCGGGAGGTCGCCACCACCCCGCCGGTCGATCCGGCCGAGACGAGCGCCGCCGCGTGCCCGCGCCGGATCAGGTGGCAGGCGATCGCCACGGACGAGCGGGGCCGCCGCCATCCGGCCAGCGCGCCCTCGTCCATGGCCAGGGCGTCCTCGGCGTGCACGATCGGGATCTCGCCGAGCGCGTCGTGGCCGCGGAGCAGGTCGCGGACGCGGCGGGCGTGGCCGACCAGGACGACGCGGACGCCGTGCTCACGGGCCGCGGCCACGGCGCCGGCGACCACCTGCTCGGGGGCCTCGTCGCCGCCCATCGCGTCGACCGCGACCCGCGGACCCTCGGCACGCTCGTCCGCTCGTCGTACGGTGCGTTCGTCCGGTCGCCGCCCGGCGGGCTCCTCGGCCGGGCCGGTCACTCTGGGTCCTGGCAGCCCTGGCCGAGGCAGGGCCTGCGGACGACCTCGCGGCCGTTCACTGTGATCACGTACTCCTGAAGAGGGTGCGGGGAGTTCGCCCGGTAGGCGACGGCGTCGACCCGGACCGGCTCGTCCCGGTCGGTCCGGCCGACGCACTGCACCCGGACGACCGACAGCGTGTCGGCCGACAGCGTACGACAGCGCATTCCCGGGCGGATGGTGTACCCGAGGCCGCGCAGTTCGTCGCTCGCCCCGCGGGCCGTCGCGTTGCGCAGTGAACTCTCCGAGACCTTGCGGACCGGATCTTCACACGCCGTCATCAGGAGAAGCGGGATCAGGGCGAGGGCGGCGGCCTTCATAGTTCGCGGACCGCCCGTGCCACGGTCTCGGGGCGGTCGATGTGCACCAGGTGGCCGACGTCGGGCAGGACGACCTGCCGTCCGCGCGGGCTGAGCGCCGCGAGGCCGGCGTGCGCGCGCCGCCATGCCTCCCGGCCGCCGCGCAGGTCGCCCAGGGCGGTCAGCACCCGCAGCGGGATGTCGGGGAAGGGCACGTGGCAGCGCAGGGTGAGCAGGTCCGCGGCCATCTGGCGGTACACGGAGTCCTCGGCGAGAAGGGTGCCGAGGACGTGCCCGCGGGTGCAGACCGCCCGGACGTACTCGGGCGGCGCGACGTTCCCGCGCGCCGTCAGCAGGCGCATCGCCAGGCTGTACGCGGCCGGGCCGGCCAGCCGGGTGAGGCCGGTCGCGCCGGCGACGGTGCCGGCGAGCCGGGCGAGGGGCTCGAGGCGGCCGAGGAGGCGGGCGTGCTCCGGCGTGCGCGGCTCCGCGCTGGGGTCGACCAGCACCATGCCGCCGACGAGATCGGGGTGGAGCCGGGCGAACGCCTCGGCGTGGAAGCCGGCGAACGAGTGCGCGACGAGGAGCACCGGGGCCCCGGCCCAGCGGGCCAGCGCGGCCAGCCGGTCGGCTTCGGCGCGGAGGGTCGCGGCGCCGCGTACGGGCGGGCTGCCGCCGAGTCCGGGCCGGTCGAAGACGATCGCCCGGTGCGCGTCGCGGAGCAGGGAGACGACCGGGATCCAGTCGAACCAGGCGCCGCCCAGACCCGCGCTGAGCAGCACCGGAGGCGATCCCGTGCCCTCTGTGACGACGTGCAGGCGGTGTCCGCCGACGGTCATGAGGTCGCCGGGCAGGCGGTCGTTCACCGGGTCGTGGCCTTCTCCCGCTCCGCGCTCGGGCCGCCGGGCCGCGCGACCGGGCGGAAGACGGCGCGGGCGCGCCGCCGGCCGGTGTACAGCTCGACGGCGATGACGAGCAGCCACACCGAGATGACGGTCACCTGGACGCGCTCCATGACGCCGAGCATCAGGCCGAAGTACATGAGGGGCAGCGTGCCCAGGGCCGTGGTCGTCTCCACCACCATGACGGGCCAGCTCCAGCGCGCGAGCACCGGCCAGCGGCCGTACCGGCGGGCGGCGATGGTGAGGGCGAGGAGGCTGACGATGCCGCTGGTGACGACGAGCGTGCTGGTCAGGGAGTGGAACTCGTGGGCGAAGGAGACCGTCCCGGCGCGTTCGCGCAGCGCGCAGGTCGGGTCGGAGTTGGGTGCGCAGTCCATGGCGAACAGCGAGTCACTGATCGAGAAGACGCCGAACAGCAGCAGGGCGAGCCAGCCGACGAGCGCCCAGCCGCGCGGGCGGAGCCGGCATAGCACGACCGCCGCGACGATGATCGACAGGGTGCCCGAGAGGAAGTCGCAGCCGGAGAAGAAGCCGTGGTACGGCTGGTCGGTGGCGGACAGTTCACTGACGTAGCCGTTGACCGGGTCCAGCTTCGGGTCGATCAGGAACTGCAGGACCCAGGAGCTGTAGACGACGCCCGCGATGGCGGCGAGGACCGGCAGGAACGCCGGTAGCATCACTTGATCACGAGCAGGTCTCGCCGAAGTCACAGCATCCAATCTAGGTGCCCCGTGTGGGTCCGTGGGACTACCCAGCGGCTGTGGACTTAAGCGGCAGACCTGCAGATTCTTACGATCCTTGGAGGATTCTGGAGAAGACTCCGGCGTCCTCGTCGAGCCCGCTGCACGTGTCGTTCTGCGCGGTGGTGTCGGCGGTGCACGGCGTGTCCCGGGTGATCGACCACATCGACAGGCGGCCCAGGTGACGGGTCGCGGCCCAGGAGCGGACCTGCCGGGCGTCGTCCGGCTGGAACCCGGCGCCGGTGCCCGCGACCCCGATGACGGGCGTGACGCCCATCCGCCGCCAGACCGTGTCCGCGTCCTGGTGGTACAGCTTCTGGAGCTGGCCGTGGGCGGCGGTCGCGGCGGCGAGCACGGCCGACCCGGTCCCCCCGGAGGGGAGCAGGTCGACGATCGAGACGTCGACGCCGGCCGCCGTCGCCGTCCGCAGCGTCGCGAGAGCGTCGGCGGTGAGGCCGGTGCGGTGCACCGGCAGGGTGAACGACACGCGCAGGCCGGGCCGGTCGTGCCGCAGCCGGGCCAGGGCCTCGGCGCGGCGGCGGGCCGCCGCGCCGTCGGCGAGCGCCGTGTCGGTGAGGAAGAAGTCGACCTGATCGGTCCCGGTCGTGGTCAGCACGGAACGGTACGCCGAGGTCAGCGCGTCGGTGTCCGCGCACTCACGGGCGAGTTCGGTGGCGTGCGGGCCGCCGAGGGAGACGATGACGTCGCCGGGGACCTTCTTGATCTGCTTGCGGACGACCGCGTCGCCGAGCGGCGTCAGGCCGCCCCAGGTCGGCGTGCATCCCTGGCCGGCCGCGACGAACCCGAGCGTGTAGTTCTTCACTCCCGGCCGTGCCGCGCTCTTGGCGAAGTCCAGCGGCGGCCAGGTCAGCACATCGGCGTACGGCGCGAAGGGGACGTCGGCGACCGGAGCTGCCGAGGCGGTCGGCTCCGGTGGCTCGGTGGTACGGGAGGCGGAGGGCGCCGGGTGGGAGGCGGCCGGGCGCGAGCGGGCCCCCGGAACCTCCGTGATCGCGACGTCGGGCCGGGAGGCGGCGCGCGAACGGGCCGACGGGGTCGCGTGCTCATCCAGGTCGGTCGTCGCCGCGAGTACGGCGGCGCCACCGGTGCAGGGGATGAGCAGACCGGCCGTGATCAGCGCGATTCTGCGGCTCAGCCGGGGTGCCGCGCGGCGCTTGCGGTGTCTGCCCACGACCTCTCCTCGTGGGGCGGCAGGGGCTGCCGCCGACCGGCGTGACCACTGTCGCGTATGGGATCCGTCATCCGCAGTATGGCGTAACCCTCAGTCAAGATCACGATTAGGGTCCGCGTGTCGGTCTGACACTTTCTCGCCGTCCCGAACGTTGATCGTTTAGGGGTGGGACCCATGTGTATCGATAAGCCTCCCTACGGGTATCCAATTCGTAAGAAACGGGGCTCACAGGTTCACTAGGGCTGGGGAGCGTGGCATGCCGTGACGCGATGACGTCGCGGTCCGACTGCTAGGGAGGGAATACCCGGACGGCGAGTCGCCCGCGGGGGTCTCATGAAGCCCGGTCCGCGCGACTTCGCCTGCGCGTTTCCCGTCGACTCGGAGGAGTAACGTCAACGTGACCTTGGTCAACGACGCGGCGCCGGCCGCGGTGAACACCACCGGCCGCAGGTTCCGCGCCTTCACGGCGAAGCATCTGGACGAGCTCACCGCTCGTGCCGGGCTGACCGCCGAGCAGCGCCTGGCGATCCAGGCGGTCGCTACGGTCCTGCCGTTCCGCACCAACAGCTACGTCGTCGATGAGCTGATCGACTGGTCCGCGGCCCCGGACGACCCGATCTATCGGCTCGTCTTCCCGCAGGAGGACATGCTCCCCGCGGAGGACGTCGCCCGTATCGCCGACCTGCTGCGCCGGGGAGCGCCTCGGGCAGAGGTGAACGCCGCCGCCCACGAGGTCCGGCTCAAGCTGAACCCGCATCCGGCGGGCCAGCTGCAGCTGAACATCCCGACCCTGCACGAGGAGCCGATGCCCGGGGTGCAGCACAAGTACCCCGAGACCGTGCTGTTCTTCCCCAAGCAGGGGCAGACGTGCCACGCCTACTGCACCTACTGCTTCCGCTGGGCGCAGTTCGTCGGCGAGCCCGACCTGAAGATGGCGGGCGACGACGTGGAGCGGCTCAAGCGGTACCTGCTCGCGCACCCGGAGGTCACCAGCGTCCTGTTCACGGGCGGCGATCCGATGATCATGGGTGAGCCCGTCCTGCGGCGCTACATCGAGCCGCTGCTGGAGCTCGAGCAGCTCGAGTCGATCCGGATCGGCAGCAAGGCGCTGGCCTACTGGCCGCAGCGCTGGGTGACCGACCCCGACGCCGACGACACGCTCCGCCTGTTCGAGAAGGTCGTCAACGCGGGTAAGAACCTCGCGTTCATGGCGCACTTCACCCATCCGCGCGAGCTCGAACCGCACCTGGTGTCGGAGGCGACCCGGCGCATCCGTAGCACCGGCGCGGTCATCCGCACCCAGGCCCCGCTCATCCGCACAATCAACGACACGCCCCTGACATGGGAGACCATGTGGCGGCGACAGCTCCGGATGGGCATGGTCCCGTACTACATGTTCGTGGAACGTGACACCGGGCCGCAGGACTACTTCGCCGTCCCCCTCACCCGGGCTTATGAGATCTTCCGCGACGCCTACAAGAACACCTCGGGACTCTGCCGCACCGTCCGCGGCCCGTCCATGTCCGCGACGCCGGGCAAAGTGTGCGTCGACGGGGTGGTGGAGATCGGCGGGGAGAAGCTGTTCGTCCTGCACTTCATCCAGTGCCGCGACCCGGAGCTGGTGAACCGGCCGTTCTTCGCGAAGTACGACCCGGAGGCCGTGTGGCTGACCGACCTGCGGCCGGCCTTCGCCGACCGGTTCCCGTTCGAGGGGCGCGTTCCGGGCGGGGACGTGACGGCGCATGACGTCGTCGCCGCGGGTCCGTCCCTGTGACCGGCCGGATCGCATGGCCCTCCCGGTGAACCGCCGGCGATGATCGTGGGGCCGTACCCCTGGTACGGCCCCACAAACGATCCCGCGGGCGCGAAGCCGTCAGCTCTCGTACTCGGGGACGATCTGCGCGCGGCCCAGCGTGTGGCCGGTGATGTTGAAGCCGACGACCGCGGGCGAGGCGTCCTCGGGGACGCCGAGGTTCTCGACGTCCAGCGCGTGCACGGTGAAGACGTAGCGGTGCGGCGCTCCGGGAGGCGGAGCGGCCCCGCCGAACTCCCTGTTCCCGTAGTCGTTGCGGGCGTGCTTGGCGCCCTCGGGCAGCCCCTTGAAGTCACCGCCGCCCGCGCCCGTCGGCAGCTCGGTCACGGAGGCGGGGATGTCGTACAGGACCCAGTGCCAGAAACCGCTGCCGGTCGGCGCGTCGGGGTCGTAGCAGGTGACGGCGTAGCTCCTGGTCTCCGCCGGAGCGCCCGCCCAGCGCAGGTGCGGAGAGAGGTTCTCGCCGCTGAATCCCCAGTCGCTGAACACGTGCGCATTGGGCAGTCGCTCGCCGTGCGCGATGTCGTCGCTGGTCACGGTGAAGGACGGCACCTCGGGCAGGAACTCGTGCGGCAGCGGTGGCCGGCCGGCCATGGCAACCTCCTCGATCGGTTCGACGGATACGCCTATGTCCTATCAGCCGTGCCCGCCGTCGTCGCGATGAGCTTTGTATCGGCCGATCAGCGTTCAGGCCCTTCCCCGAGAAGGTGCCCGGCGTTGCGCGTGGTGAGGGATCGCCAGTCCGGGTGTCCGTCGGCCATCGCCGCGTCGAGCGACGTCAGCAGGCGCAGCGCGAGCTCGCGCTGCGTCCAGGCGTAGTCGCTGCCGTACAGCAGCCGCTCCGGCCGGGCGATGCCGGTGAGCGCGGCGATCTGCTGCTTCGACGGCATGCCGGCGAGGTCGTAGTAGAACCGGCCGAGGATGTCGGCGACCGTGACGCGGTCGGCCGCTTCGCCGCTGATCGTGCGGAACGCTTCGACGCGCTCGGTGAGCAGCGGCAGCACTCCGCCGAGGTGGGGCACGATCAGGCGAATGCGGGAGAACGCCGCCGCCGCGCCGCTGAGGATGAAGTCGATGACCGTACGGGCGGTCTCGAACAAGAACTCGATCATCGGCCACGGCCGCCCTGACGACAGCTCCTCGAAGCCCGGGCAGGTGGTCGGGTGCAGCAGGACGATCGCCGCCCGGCGGTCGAGTTCGGCGAGCAGTGGGGTGAACCGCTCGTCGGCGAGCCGGATCCCCCCGTGGTTGGACAACAGCGCCACACCGTCCGTGCCGAGTTCGTCGAAGCAATAGGCCAGTTCCGCCAGCGCGCCGTCCACATCGGGCAGGGGCAGGGTGGCGAACTGCCCGAACCTGTCGGGATGTCCTCGTACCTCCTGGGCACAGAACTCGTTGACCTCACGCGCCAGGGAACGGGCGGCCCGGTCGTCACCGAAGTGGACGCCCGGCGAGGACAGCGACAGCATCGCCTTCGCGATGCCGGCTTCGTCCATGAGCGCCAGATGTTCCTCGGCGGTCCATCGCGGCCAGTAGGTCTCGGGCATGCCGTCGGCTCGCGCATGACCGCCTGCCTTGGCGGCCTCGATGTAGTGCGGGGTGGTGAAGTGGGCGTGAAAGTCGATCAGGCCTTGTGTTCTCATCGCTGTCTCCTCCCAGGTCGGGGCGCTCCTCCCGACCGGCCGCCTCTCACCCTAGGCAGGATGGCCGTTCAATAGCATGGGCTGTGCCACTGAGTGGAACGGAGAGGCGATGCCGACATCAGATCCGCCCGATGCGGGTTCCGGGCCCGGACGTCTGCGCCGGCTCCCAAAGCGGGCGAGGCGGTGATCGACCGGGCCTTCGCCGTGCTGGGCGCCTTCGACGCCGACCACCGCGTCCTGCCCTTGGCGAGTCTCGCCCAGCGGACCGGCCTGCCCCGCAGCACCGCCCTGCGCCTGGCCCGCAAGCTGACCGAGGCCGGGGCGCTGGAGCGCCTCGACGACGGTCGCTACGTGATCGGACTGCGCCTGCTGGAGATCGCCTCGCTCGCCCCGCGCGGGCACGGACTGCGAGCCGTGGCAATGCCCTACCTGGAGGACCTCTTCCACGTCACGGGCCAGCACATCGTGCTGGCGGTACGGGACGGCGCCGAGGCCATGCTCGTGGAGCGGCTGTCCGCGCACAACGCGAGTCCGGCGCTCTACCGGGTCGGCGGCCGCATGCCCCTGGCCCGGACCGGCGTCGGCCTGGTCCTGCTGGCCCACGCCCCCACCGAGGTGCAGGAGCAGATCCTCGGGTGCCATGAACCCGGGCATGGCCGTGACTGGGCGCGCACCGCCGAGGATCTGCGCCGTGTCCTCGCCGAGGTCAGGCGGGGCGGCTATGCCATCGGGAGTCAGGCCGAGCCCCGGCCGCACACGACGGTGGCGGCGCCGGTCCGCGACGCGGACGGCGTCGTCGCCGCCGTGTCCGTGGTGGCTCCGAGCGTCGATTTCGACGCGGCGGTCTATGTGCCGGCCGTCCGCGCCGCCGCGCGTGCCATCTCGCGGGAGATGAACGACGGCCGCCACCGAAGGTAGATCGATCGTGGCCTGGCTTCCAGCGGCAGTTGCCGCACAGGCCCGCATCCGGGGCTTTTCTTGGGTAACTCGTGTGTTCTGTGTGACTGAGGCGCTACAGTGCGTGATCTACGTCGATCACACTCCGGGTCCGGCGGACCGGCCGTCCGCGCACCCGCCCAAGAAATCAGGAGAAGTCAGGACATGCGTGGACTTGCCATCGCCGTGGTCGGCGCGGTCGCCCTCACCGGCGCCTCCTCGCCGGCCCGGCCGGCCTCGTCGGCGTCCCTCGCGGCCCGGTCGCTACCACCGGGGACCGTTCCGGCGCTCGCCCTGCGGCCGTCCGCCGTCTTCAACGTCCCCTCCGGGTCGGCGGCCGAACAGAACGCCATCGCCCACCACGTGAACCAGCTGACGGCCGGTGCTCCCCGGGGCGCGCTGATCCGCATCGCGGTGTTCATGTTCACGTCGCCGGCGTTCGCCCGGACCCTGATCGACGCCAAGCGGCGCGGCGCGCACGTCCAGTTGGTCGTGGACGCGAGCACCCGCGACAACGACGCGTACCGCCGCGTCGAGCGGGCGCTGGGCACCAGCCGCAAACGCTCATCGTGGGTGGTGGCCTGCCACGAGGGCTGCGTCGGCGACACGATCATGCATAACAAGTTCTTCCTGTTCTCCCGCACCGGGCGGACGAGGAACGTCGTCGTGCAGTCCTCGGCCAACCTGACGACCCGCAACCGCGTCAACGCCTGGAACAACGCCTTCACGATCAGCGACGCGCGCCTCTACCGGGCGTACGGCCGCTACTTCTCCGCGCTGGCCGCCCGGCACCACGAGCGGGACCACTACCGGGTGACCCGCAGTGGGCGCGTCACGGCCTACACCTTCCCCCGCGCGGGCGACTCGCCCCGGACCGACACCCTGTACGGACTGCTCAAGAAGGTCGGCTGCGGGGGCGGCACGTCGGTGCACGTCACGACGTTCAACCTGAGCCGTACGGACGTCGCCGAGCGGCTCTGGGCACTGTCCCACCAGGGCTGCGACGTCCGGGTCATCTACACGAATCTGAGCGCCCGGGCCCGCGACATCCTGCAGCGGGAGGACGGGCCGGAGCTGCTGAACAGCCACTACCTGTACGTCGACGCGGAGACCGGAGACGAGATCGACGCCTTCGCCCACTCCAAGTACGTCCTGATCGACGGGGCGTACGCCGGGCGGTCCCGGAAGGTCGTCATCACCGGCAGCCCGAACTACACCGAGCCGGCGCTGCGGCACAACGACGAGACGATGATCAGTATCGAGGGGGCGGACATCCACGGCGCCTACGAGCGCAACTTCACCCGGCTCTGGGAGGCCGCCCAGTCCCACTACCAGCTGCGGGGCAGCGTGCCGGACCCCGGATGATCCGGCGAGAGCCCGCTTCGGAGGTCGCTTCCCCGGAACGTCCGACCTCCGAAGCGAGCCGTGATCACTTCCCGGTGGCCTCGACGTAGGCGTCGACGACCGTGTCGGTGTCACCGTCCATGACCAGCCGACCCTCGTCCACCCACAGGACCCGGTTGCACATCTCCCGGATCGAGTCGAGCTGGTGGGCGACGAGGAAGACCGCGCCGGCCTCCTTGCGTAGCTCGTCGATCTTGGCCTTGCTCTTGCGCCGGAACTTCGCGTCGCCGGTGGCCAGGGCTTCGTCGATCAGCAGCACGTCGTGGGACTTCGCCGCGGCGATCGCGAACCGCAGCCGCGAGCCCATGCCGGAGGAGTACGCCCGCATCGGCAGCTGGATGAAGCCGTCCTTGAGCCCGGCGAACTTCACGACCTCGTCGTACTTCGCCTTGACCTCGTCCGGGCCCATGCCCATCGCGAGGCAGCCGAGCACGATGTTGCGCTCGCCGGTCAGGTCGTTCATCAGCGCGGCGTTGACGCCGAGCAGCGACGGCTGGCCCGCGGTGTAGACGCCGCCCTGCTGCGGTGGCAGCAGCCCGGCGATCGCCTTCAGCAGCGTGGACTTGCCCGACCCGTTGGTGCCGATGACGCCGACCGCGTCGCCCTTGTAGGCGACGAAGGACATCCCGCGGATCGCGTGGACCTCCTTCATCGACGGGCGGTTCTGCCGGCGCACGATGCGCATCAGGGCGTTGTTGGCGTTGCCCTTCCCGCCCGCGCCGTACACGCGGTAGATGATGTGCAGGTCGTCGACGACGACGATCGGCTCGCGGTTCGGGTCGATCACCACGGGGGGAGCCGATCCGTCGGGCGCTGAGGACACCTTGACCTTCTCCTTGACGGCGTCAGCCACGGCCGTACCTCTCCTCCGCGCGGTGGAAGTACCAGAAGCCCACCGCGAAGGCGACGACGGCCCAGCCCACGGCGTAGATCCAGATCATGTGGTTGGTCGAGACCAGCTCGGAGTGCATCTTGCAGGCGTTCGCCGCCTTGACGAGCTGCTTGTGGGTGGTGCCGCCGGCCGCGCACTGCTCGGCGTACTTCACCGTCATCGTGTGCAGGTCGTGGCGGTAGGAGCCCATCAGCGCGCGGCGGGACAGCTCGACGTACACCGACCCGGGGTTGGCCTCCATGATCCGCATGGCCCACGTCGGGACCTTCGACGCCAGGGCGTACATCGAGAACATGATCCCGGAGAAGTAGAGCCAGGTCCGGAGGACGAACGGCAGCAACTGGCTGAGGTCCGGGACGAACGCGCCGATCCGCGCGACCACGAGGCTGACGCCGATGTTGAACATCAGCTGCAGCAGGAGGATCGGGATGATGAGGATCCACTGCCAGGTGGGCCACTCCTGGAACCCGAGCATGATCACCAGCAGCACGCCCATCGCGGCGAACAGCTGCTGCAGCTCCACGATCGTGTAGGAGAACGGCAGCGTGGCCCGCGGGAAGTGCAGCGCCCTGATCAGCGACATGCTGGTCTGGACCGACTTCGCACCCGACGTCACCGACCGCTGGGTGAAGTGGAAGAGGAAGATGCCGGTCACCAGGAATGGGATGTACTTGGTCACGTCCCCGCTCCGGCCCAGCAGCAGACCGAAGATCAGGTAATAGACCAGCGCGTTCAGCAGGGGAGTGAGCACCTGCCACAGCTGGCCGAGACGAGATTCGGTGTACATCGCGACGCTCTTGGCGGAGGCGAACGCCCAAATGAAGTGGCGTCGCTGCCAGAGCTGTCGGATGTACTCACCGATGGGGGGACGAGCGGCGCTCTGTTTGAGCCCATGGCGCGCGGCGAACTCGGCCAGCGGGGGGTTCCCGTTCATGTGAGGGGGCTCCGCGATCGTGCTGACCTGCCCGCCACCCGAGGCTCCGAGCCGTTCCGGGTGACTCATGCGGAGCAGCCTATTGCAGACGGGCGTCCGGGAACGACCAACCGCCGGATGCGATGCCAACAATCCGATCATCGGCGTGATCCGAGGCGTAACGGGGATACACCGCTGCATGCCCCTGTTGAATCGAGCGAGAGAGCTGGACCAGCGCGCTTTCGACGCGGTCGCGGCGGCCAAGCTGCCCGGGCTCGAATACGTCCTCCCGCGCCTCTCGAGAATCGCGAACCATTCGGTGCTGTGGGGCGGCGTCGCCGGGACGCTCGCCCTCACCAGGCGGCCGCGGATGCGCCGGGCGGCGCTGCGCGGAGCCATCGCCATCGGCCTGGCCAGCCCGCTGGCCAACATCGTGGGCAAGCAGGCGTTCCGGCGCCCCCGCCCGCTGATCGAGCTGTTCACGCACCCGGCCCGCCCCCGCGTCACCCGGGCGGGCGTCACCCTCATCCCCTCGATCCGCTCCCCGTGGCGGCTGCCGACGTCCCCGTCCTTCCCGTCGGGCCACTCGGCGTCGGCCGCGGCCTTCGCCACGGCGGTGGCCATGGAGGCCCCGGCGGCCGTGGCGGTCCCGGTGGGGGTCACCGCCGCCGCGGTGGCCTTCTCCCGGATCTACACGGGCGCGCACTACCCGGGCGACGTGCTCGCCGGGCTGGCCCTGGGCACCGTGGCCGGCCTCGGCACCCGCCTGCTGTGGCCCACCCTGCCCGGCCCGGCGAGTTCACGCTGGTCCAAGCCGGTGGAGACGGTCCGCGGCATCACGGAGGACGGCAAGGGCGTCGTCATGGTGGTGAACCCGGGCGCCGGCGCGAACGCCGGCGGCAGGGACCTGACCCGCGCCCTCAAGGAGCGTCTCCCGGCCGCGGAGATCATCGAGGCGGGCGGCGACCTCGAGACGACGCTGAAGGACGCCGCCGGGCGCGCGGCGGTGCTCGGCGCCTGCGGCGGCGACGGCACGATCCGGGCCGCGGCGGCCGCGGCCCTCGACCACCGCGTTCCCCTGCTGGTGATCCCCGGCGGCACGCTCAACCACTTCGCCCGCGCGCTCGGCATCGAGACGGTCGCGGACGCGATCGCGGCGTACCGGACCGGGTGCGTCGCGCGGGTCGACGTCGGCCGTGCCGGTGCGGAGATCTTCCTCAACACCGCGAGCTTCGGCGCCTACACCGAACTCGTCCAGCGGCGGGAGCGGCTGGAGGGGCGGCTGGGCAAGTGGCCCGCCCTCGCCGTGGCCGCCGTCCGCGTGCTCCGGCACACCGAACCGGCGGACGTGTACGTCGACGGCCACCGCCGGCGCGTGTGGTTCGCGTTCATCGGCAACGGCCGGTACGGCGCCCGTGGGGTGACCCCGACCTGGCGGGCGCGGCTCGACGACGGAGTGCTCGACATCCGGCTCATCGGCGCCCGGCGCCACATCAGCCGGACCCGCGCCGTCGCCGCCCTGCTGGTCGGGCACCTGCGGCTGGTGCCGGACTACAGCGCCTGGTCGGCCGGCAAGCTCGAACTGCGGGGCGCCGACGGCCCGCTGCGGCTGACCCGGGACGGCGAGGTCGGCGCCGCCGAGGGCACCGTGACCGTGACCAAGGACCCCGCCGCCCTCGCCGTCTTCGTGCCCCCGGCGACGGCCGCCGCCTCCGCCAAGGCGACGACCGGCCGGATCCACTGAGAGGAGGTCTCGCACCGGCCCCGTCAGGGTTCACGGATGCTCTGGTCGGGTAGGGCGGCTGGAGGGGTGGTCACGCAGAGCGACCGCCTGATTCCAGACGAGGATCTCGGGCGTTCCCCTTGCCGGGGGGGTCGGACCGGAACGCCTGCATGCCCGGGGGAGCGTCCGAGAGGGGGCTACGCGAAAGGTGAGGTCATCCATGCAGCGCGAGAGCGACAAGCAGGGTACGGCCCAGGACGAGCACCTCCGGAAGGAGACCAAGAACCTCATCAGGGGGAGCGGGACGACGGAGGCCGAACGCGGTGGCACGGGCGGAGACGCCACGCCACGGCCCGCACGACCGGCACGGGGCATGTCACCCGCGGAGGTCGCCCGCCGGGCCGAGCTCAGCCGACACCTGCCGCCCAGCGAGTTCCCCGCCGACCGGGGGCGCCTCCTCGCCCACCTGCGGAGCAAGAACGCGCCCGCCTCGGTGATCGAGACCATCTCGGGACTGCCCGAGGGCAAGGAGTTCCACACCATCGGGGACATCGTCCGTGAGATCGGCCTGCCCGCGCGCCACTGAGACGCAGGATCGGTGAACCCGCGCACGTCGAACCGGAGGCGCCCGGCCGGGCGCCTCCTCCCTGACGGCGCCCCGGCGGGCCGGGCGTCCGGGCGTACCCTGGAACCATGGCGCTGAGGACGGGCACCTACGCGCTGGGGCCGGACGCGGGACGGCTCCTGCTCCGGACGTCACGCAGCGGTGTCGGGCGCAAGGTGGGACACGACCTGACGATCGAGGTGACCCGCTGGTCCGGGGAGGCGGTGGTCGACCCGGCCGACCCCACGAGCCTGTCCGTGAACGTCGACGCGGAGGCCGACTCCCTCCGCGTGCGCGAGGGCACCGGCGGCGTCAAACCGCTGACCGACTCCGATCGCGCGGAGATCGAGAAGAACGCCCGCCAGAAGATCCTCCACGCCGCCGACCACCCCCTGATCAGCTTCCGGTCCACCGGCGCCCAGGGCTCGCCGGAGTCCTTCACCCTCACCGGGGAGCTCACGATCATGGGCCGGACCCGTCCCCTCACCGTGAGCGGCGCCGTGGAGGACGACCGGGTACGCGGCCGGGCGACCGTCGTCCAGACCGAGTGGGGCATCAAGCCGTACTCCGCCCTGCTCGGCGCCCTCAGGCTCGCCGACGAGGTAGAGGTCGAGTTCGACCTGGCGCTCCGTACGGTCACCAGCCGTTGATCGTGATGGATGTGCCGGCCAGATAGGCCCTGATACCGGCTGCCGGGTAGTCGATCGTGTTCGACGGCAGCACGACCGGATCGCACCACAGGAGCTTGCCGCACTTGTGGGGCTCGGCGTTGTACGGCTCCCCGCCCCACCGGTCGGTTGCGAAGAACAGGCCGACCCGGGCGAGATCGGGCCGCTGCCGGTGGTGGACGACGGTGGCCGGCCGCAGGTCCTCAGGGTCGATCCGGATGCCGACCTCCTCGCGGGCCTCCCGGGCGGCGCCGACGGTGACGGGCTCTCCCTCCTCGAGGTGCCCACTGGGCAGGTGGAGCATGCCGTCGCAGTATCCGGTGCCCTGACGTTCCAGGAGGAGGATCTCGGTGCCGCGTTCGAGAATGACGTGCACGTCGATGATCGACCGGTACCGCTCTGGCATGCGTCCTCCCGCGGTCAGTGGTGCGGGGGTGACCATAGTGTCCGGACGGATGCGGTGACGCGCTGAGCGAGGAAATCGGCATCGTGCCTGGCCGGAATCGAACAGGGGGATTCCGTCCGCGTTCTCCGCCGGCGCCGAGGATGTTCGAGCCTGGAGTGACGAGGATCCTCGGCGGCGACGCCGGCGGGTCAGCCCTTGCCGAGGGTGTTCCAGCGGGAGGGCGGCCAGACGATCACGAAGGCGCGGCCGATGACGCTGCTCACCGGGATGGTCCCGTCGTAGCCGTCCTCGAGGTGGAAGCGGGAGTCGGCGGAGTCCGACCGGTGGTCGCCCATCACCCACAGGCGGCCGGCCGGCACCTTGATCGGGCCGAAGCTCTTGTGGTCGTCCTGGTAGACGTACGGCTCGTCGAGGGGCTTGCCGTCGACCAGCACCCGGCCCCGCGCGTCACAGCACTGGACCGTCTGACCGCCGACCGCGATGACGCGCTTGACGAGGTCCTTCTCGTTCGCCTGGGGCATGCCGAACAGGCCGCCCACCCAGCTCAACCCGCGCTGCAGCGGGTTGCTCGGCTTGGCGATCCGCGTCTCCGGTTCCCAGGAGGCGGGCGCGCGGAAGACCACGATGTCCTTCTGCCTCGGGTCGTGGAACCGGTATCCGGCCTTGTAGACGAGGATCCGGTCGCCCGTGCAGCCCGCGCAGCCGTGCAGCGTCCGCTCCATCGACTCGGAGGGGATGAAGAACGCCTGCACCAGGAACGTCTTGATCAGCAGCGACAGCACGAGCGCGATGCCGATCAGGATGGGCAGCTCGCGGAGGAACGACCGTTTTTTCGCGGGCTTCTTCTGCTCCGCCTTGGGCGGGGACTCGTCAGACACGCCTGTACGGTAAACCGAACGGCGATGTGATCGGCGTAAGGCCCCGCAAGCGCCCGCGTCCCGCGTCCCACGGCGGGTGGTCGCGATCGTCCCGGCCCCGGCCGTACCCCCTGGTTGTCCACGCGAGCGCCCGGAGGCCGGTACGCTCGGCTGCGTGAGTCGGGAAGGTGTCACTCCTCAGTCCGAAGACTTCTCCGCCTGGTACAACGAGGTCGTCGTCCAGGCCGAGCTGGTCGACCGCGGCCCGGTCCGCGGCACGATGGTCATCCGGCCGTACGGCTACCGCATGTGGGAGCTGCTGCAGGCGGACCTCGACGGCCGCATCAAGGAGGCCGGGCATGGCAACGCCTGCTTCCCGATGTTCATCCCGGAGTCGTACTTCAAGCGTGAGGCCGAGCACGTCGAGGGGTTCTCGCCCGAGCTGGCCGTGGTCACGGTCGCCGGCGGCAAGGAGCTGGAGGAGCCGCTGGTCGTGCGGCCCACCTCCGAGACGGTCATCGGCGAGTACATGGCCAAGTGGATCGACTCGCACCGCGACCTGCCGCTGCTGCTGAACCAGTGGGCCAACGTCGTGCGCTGGGAGCTGCGCCCGCGCATGTTCCTGCGCACCACGGAGTTCCTGTGGCAGGAGGGCCACACGGCGCACGCGGACGAGGACGACGCGATGCGCGAGACCATGTGGGCGCTGGACGCCTACGCCGGCGTCGCCCGCGAGCTGGCCGCGATGCCGGTCATCGAGGGCGAGAAGACGCCGAGCGAGCGGTTCGCCGGAGCCGTCCGCACTTACTCGATCGAGGGCATGATGCGCGACGGGCGGGCCCTGCAGGCCGGCACCTCGCACTACCTCGGCACCAACTTCGCCAAGGTCTTCGACATCCAGTACCAGGACGCCCAGGGCGAGCTGGTCCACGCCCACACGACGTCCTGGGGCATGAGCACCCGCATGCTCGGCGGCGTGATCATGACGCACGGCGACGACAAGGGGCTCGTGCTCCCGCCGCGGATCGCGACGTACCAGGTCGTGATCGTGCCGATCGGCCGTGACGAGCTGGCCGAGCGCACGCTCGCGGCGGCGAGCGAGCTGGCGGCCCGGCTGAAGCAGGCCGGCGTCCGCGTCCACGTCGACGAGCGCACCCAGCTGCGGCCGGGCTTCAAGTACAACGACTGGGAGATGCGCGGCGTCCCGATCCGGCTGGAGCTCGGCCCCCGCGACCTCGACGCCGGGGTCGTGACGCTGGCCCGCCGCCTCGGTGACCAGGGCAAGGAGCAGATCCCGCTCGACCGCGTGCCCGAGGTGCTGCCCGGCATCCTGGACGAGTTCCAGGCGTTCCTGTACGACCGCGCGGAGCGCTTCCGCGACGAGCACACCGCCGAGATCGACGACTGGGAGTCCTTCCGGTCGCAGGTGAGCGGCGGCTGGGCGCGGGTCCTGCACTGCGGGCGTACGGAGTGCGAGGACGAGATCAAGGCCGACACCGCGGCGACGCCGCGTGTCGTCCCGGCGCAGGCGCCGGAGGAGACGGGCGTCTGCTTCCGCTGCGGGCAGCCGTCGGCGTACGGCAAGCGGGTCATCTTCGGCCGTTCGTACTGACCGCGAACGCACAAGGAAGGCCCCGTACCTCTCGTACGGGGCCTTCCTTCGTGGTCTCAGTCGATGACCCTGCCGTCGTCCCGCTCGGCGCGACGCCGGTCGGCCTCCTCGCGCCGTAGTTCGCGGCGGTCGGCCTCCGCGCGCTCGGCGTCGCGCTCCTCGGCGTCCGCCTCGCGTGCCGCGTAGATCCGCCGGCGGGTCAGCATCGGCTGCACGAACCAGGCCCACCCGGCGACCAGGACGAATCCCGCCGCCGTCGCGGCCGCCAGCCCGGAGGAGAAGAACCCCTTCGCGGCGACCGCCACGGCGCTGGCCATCGAGACGGTGAGCGCCAGCGTCCCGGCGATGCCGTACCGGTTCGACCGGCTGACCAGCAGGTCCTTACGGCCGGACCGGAACAGGATCCGGTGCTGGGCGGCGGGGGCCATCAGGCAGATGGACGCGCCCGCCGCCGTGATCAGTGACAGGTAGAACACCCACTGCCCGACGTGACCGACCCGCTTGAACCCGTTGGAGAACGGCAGGGTCAGCAGGAACGCGAACAGGAACTGCACCCCGGCCACGATGACCCGCAGCCCCTGCAGCATCTCCACGAGTTCGCGGTCGAACCGCTCCCGCGGTGTCTCGTCCCGGCGCGGATCCGGCTCCTTCGTGTCGCTCGTCTCCATCGAGGGCCGTCAGAAGTCCTCGTCCTCGTCCGCGGCACCGGCGCCGACACCCGCCAGAACGGGCTCGGGCTCGGGCGCCGGCTGCAGGGACTCGTACACCTTGACGGTCTCGTGCGCGACGCGCTCCCAGGCGAACCGCGACCGGACCCGGTCGACGGCGCCGATGCTGAGGGCCGTGCGCATCGTCGGGTCGGCCAGCAGGGCGCGGACGCGCCGGGCGATCTCCATCGGCCGGTCGGCCGGGACGTGGATGCCCGTGACGTTCTCGACCACCGAGTCGAGGTGACCGCCGACGGGGGAGGCGACCACGGGAGTGCCGCACGCCATGGACTCCAGCGGCACCCGGCCGACGGTCTCCTGCGCGGGAACGCTGATCGTCAGGTCGGCCGAGCGCAGCAGCTTCGGCGCGTCGTTCGCCGAGACGCGGCCGATGAACGTCACGCGGTCGGCGACCCCGGCCTCCTTGGCCTTGATCCGCAGCTGGTGGACTGTCTCGTCGGTCTCCAGGTCCTCACGGTCGGGGCCGCCGGCCACCACGAGCTCGGCGTCCGGGATCCGGGCCAGCGCCTGGATGACGGAGACCACGCCCTGGTGCCGGCCGACCTTCATCAGCGTGACGAGGCGCGGCGCGTCACCGCGCGGCAGGGACGGGCCGTTCGGGGCGAACTTCTCGACGTCGACGCCCGAGGGCACCAGCGTGATCTGGCGCCGCGAGATCCCCAGCCGTACGAGCTCGGTCCGCTCGCTCTCGGTCATCGCGACCACCGAGCGGACGCTGCGGCCGATGGCCTTCTCCAGGCGGACCCGCGTCGGCGAGCAGGGCTGCCCCGACCGGCTCAGGGTCGTCCCCAGGGTGTGGAAGGACTGGACGACCGGAATGTCGAGGCCGTTCGCCCCGGCGATCGCGGCCAGGCCGCTCACCCAGTGGTGCGCGTGCACCACGTCCGGGCGCCTGCCGTGCCAGCGCCGCGCCAGCTCCGCGCCGAAGTCGGCGAGGTAGGGCAGCAACTCGTCCTCCGCGAGCGGCCGGGCGGGCCCGACGGCAAGCTGCTCCACGGTGACTCCAGGAGCGAACCGCACCTTCTCCCGCGGGTCCCGCCCGTCCTGCCGGGTGAAGACGGTCACGCGGTGGCCCTGCCGCCCGAGCTCACGGGCCAGCTCGGCGACGTGCACTCCAAGGCCCTCGTCAAGGCCCTTGGCGGCACCGAGGGGGCTGTCCTGGACCGAGACCATGGCGATGTTCATCATCGAGCAACCTCCGAGAAGATCAGGCGACCGGGCGCGTCGGTGTCCGCGACGATCTCGGCCCGTCCGGCTCCCGTACGTACGGGAAGGGAGCCGTGGGAGTGATCGGGGATGGGGAATGCGCGCGTGCACTCACGGCCAGGGACGTTGCCTGGAGCCGTGGGGGAAAGAGAGGAAACCGCCGACGTCAGGCCGCTGACCGGGCCTGGACTGTATGTACGCATGCACACCCTCCGGAGATCGAGGGCGGGTATGCCGCCCTCCGGTGGTGTGCCTGCGTCTTAGGCACGAGTTCCTGGACCCAATTATTACCTCATGTCGCGGCGATTAAACAGCCGACCCGGAAACCGCGATCCGGCCGCCGGTGTCCGCGGTGACGCGCAGGGCCAACATCGACACGTCATCGCGCAGCTCACCGCCGCAGAACTCGAGCAGGGCGTGCTCCACCGCGAGCGGCATGTCGGCGACCGGACCGTCGGCGTGCGCGGCGAGGATCTCGACCAGGCGCTCGTGCCCGAAGCGGTTCCGCAGCGCGTCGGAGCTCTCCACGAGGCCGTCGGAGTACAGGAACAGCGTGTCCCCGGCCTCCAGGTCGAGCGACTCGACCCCGACCTCGAAGTCGTCGGCGAACAGGCCGAGCGGGATCCCGCCGCCGCTCAGCGTGCGGATCAGGCCGTCGCGCCGGATCAGCACCACAGGCGGATGCCCGGCGCTGCCGATCATGACGGAGAGGCCGTCGTCGCGTGGCTCGACGCAGGCCATCACGGCGGTGACGAACCGCCCCTCCTGGTCGAGCAGCGTCTCGTTGACCATCGCCAGGACCTCGTCGGGCTTGGCGTTCCACCGGCCGAGGATCCGGATGCCGTGCCGCGCCCCGGCGTTCACGGCCGTGGCGTCCTCGCCCTTCCCGCAGACGTCGCCGAGGGCCACCCCCCAGCCCGCCGCGGTCGGGAACACGTCGTAGAAGTCACCGCCGAACCCGCCGTCCCGCGTCGCCACGACGTACCGCGCGGACACCTCGGTGCCGGGGATGGCCGGCAGCTCACGCGGCAGCAGGCCGGCGCGCAGCCGCTCCGTCACCTCCATGCGGCGGCGGTAGCGCCGCCCGGTCCGGATCACCAGGGCGAGGTTGCGGGCCAGCCGCTCGACCAGCCCGAGGTCCATCAGGTCGAACGGCCCCTGCTCGCCCGAGACGGTGAGCGTGAGGGTGCCCAGGGTGTGCTCGCCGTCGTCCAGCGGCACGCAGATCAGCGAGGACGCCTCCATCAGCCCGCACACGGGCAGCCCGGCCTCCGTCGTGCCGAGCGTCCGCAGATCGTCGATATGGGCCTGCAGGACCGACTGGCCGCTGTCGTACACCAGGGCGGGCAGCGAGCCGGGGCCCGGATGGACGTTCTCCAGCATGCGGGCGATCTGGGTACGGCGCTCGTCGTCCGGGCCCATGACGACCTGACGCCGCAGGGCGCCGTTGCGCTCCACATCGACGATCACCCAGTCGGCGAGCTCGGCCGCGAGCAGCCGCGCCGAGCGGCGGACGGCCACCGACTCGGTCAGCGAGTCGTCCTCCAGCAGCATCCCGGTCGCCGTCGCGAGGACGTCCATCCGGTGCACCACCGTGGCGACCGCGTCGTCCGTGGCCGACACCTCGGGCGCGGCCTCCTGCGCGTCCGGCTCCTTCGTCGACGGGGCGGTCGCGGCGACCACGAGCGGCTCGGGCTCCCCGCTCACCCAGATCCGAGCGAGCGTCACGTCGGCGAACACCGGGCCGTGCTTGGAAAGGAAGCGCACCCGTGTACGGCGCCGCTGACCCGAGTGGAACACCCCCGCGATGTGCGAGCCGACCGCCGCCCGGGTCGCCATGTCGCAGAACACCGGGAACGGCTTGCCGGTGAGGTACCCGGCGGACGAGCCGAGCAGGGCGCCCGCCTGGCGGTTCACCCGGCGGACCGTGCCGTCGCGCTCGAGCAGGAACAGCGGCACCGGGGCGTCCTGGAACACCGTGCGCAGCATCCGGCGCTCGCTCTCGGCGGCCTCGGACCGCGCCTCCGCGGACGCCCGGCCGTCACCGGTGGCGCCGAGCGCCGCCACGGCCAGCTCGAGCTCGACCAGGGCCGCCTCCAGGAGCGGGCCCGCGTCGGCGTCGGGCAGGGCCGCGGCGCTGCGGAGCTCACTCAGCCGGATCTTGAGCTTGGCGGTGTCCTGGATGAGGGACTGGGTCTCCTGCTGGTCGGACATGTCCCTCCCAGCCTGGCACGTGATCACTGCCCGCGTCCGAATCGGGCGGCTGTTCGTACTCTAACGGCCATTCCTGGCGCCAGCGAGACCGGACCGCCCCGTGCCGTCGCCGTCCGGGCCGCTGCCCTCGACGATCCGCCGCGCCAGCGCCGTCAGCTTGACGTGCCGGGTCTGCGAGATCCGTTTGAGCTCGTTGAACGCGGTCTCGGCGTCACAGCCCATCGCGTGCATCAGCACGCCCTTCGCCTGGTCCACGACGGCCCGCGCCTCCACGGCCTGCTGCAACTGCACCGCCGTACGGTGGGCGTCCTCGTAGTGCCGGGTGTTGGACACGGCCGCGCCGCCCTGCGCGGCCAGGAGGGCGCCGAGCCCCAGCTCCCGCCGGTCGAGCGCGCCGGGCACCACGCCGTACATCATCAGCGTCATCAGGATCGGCCCGGTGCGGTGCACGGTCGTGGCGAAGCACCGCACCCCCCGCTGCAGGGCGATCGGGGTGAAGGCGGGCCATCGGGTCTCGACCAGCGTGTCGGAGCAGAAGATCGAGGTCTCGCTGCGCGCCACGTCGAAGACCGGGCCGTCCCGGCGGGCGCACTGCACGTCGATGAGATGGGACAGGTCCGGATGGGTGCTGGTGACGTCGCGGGGTTCGGGATCGTCCCCGGCGGTCCACCGGATCCCGCTCGCCCCCGCGCATCCCCGGACCGTACGGACCGCGAGCTCGGTCACGCGCCGCAGCGCCGCCGTCTCCGACGCCTCGTGGATGAGGCCCAGGCGGGCGATCTCGACGGCCAGTTCACTGCTGATCTGCGGTCCCACGCCGTCCACGGTAACCCCCTCAGCCTGCCGGACGTGCGCTGCCGGGGGCGGCGCGGGCACCCGGATCGTCACCCGTCAGGTCGTTCGTCGTGTCGCCGGCCACGTCGCCGGTGATGTCGGCGGCCATGACGTCGCGGAGTGAGACGATGCCCACCGCCCTGCCCTCCTCCACCACGGGGAGCCGCCGCACGCCTCGCTCGCGCATGAGGCGCACGGCGGCCTCGGCCTCGTCATCGGGCCCGATCGTCACCACGCCGGCGCTGCAGACCTGGTCCAGTCGGGTGCCGTACAGGTCGCGTCCTTCCGCCACGGCGCGTACGACGATGTCGCGGTCGGTCAGCAGTCCGCACAACCGGCCCGCCTGCGTCACCAGCACCCCGCCGATGCCCTGGTCGCGCATCAGCCGGGCGGCCTCGGTGAGCGGCGCGTCGAGAGGGAGGGCGACCGGTTCGGGCGTCATCACATCGCGTACTTTTTGCGCCATTGCGAACACTCCCTTCGCCCGTCATGCGCCGACTACCCCCGAAGGCGGGTCTTATTCCGAACCGGGGCGCGGTGCGGATTATGGGCGTCGACGGAGGGTCGGAGTGTTCGCCGTATCCCGATCGTCAGAAGTCGAAGATCGAAGCCGTCTTGGCCCGCAGCACGCAGGTGTTGGGGTACTGCCCGGTGACCTTGACCGGCTCGCCGCGCCACTGCCCTTCCGCGCTCACCGTGACCGGTGAGTAGATCATGAAGCAGGCCCGGGGGTTCCTCCGGTCGGGGGCGACCGTGAGGTCGCGGCGCGCCTTGTCGAGGTCCGCGCACGCCTGCGCGGCCTTCGGATGGGTGCCGCCCACCGGATCGCACTGCAGCGTCACCGTACGCGGGAGGGCCGAGCCCACCGTGGTCCGCAGGGTCAGCAGGGTCGCACCCGGCGCGGCCTGCCCGGCTACCGGGCTCGCGGACGGCGGCACCGGGGCGCCGGCACCGTCCTGCGGCGGCGTCGTGACCGACACCGGGGCCCCGACCTCCGAGACCGGCGGCACGCGTTCGCTGAACCGCTCCGGGGTGTCCGCGGTGGTGTCCGCGTCATGGATCATCGCCCCGGGTGGCGCGGGCCGGATGTGCCGCCCCGCGTGCGGCCGAACGGCGCCCTTGCCGGTGCCCGTCGACGGTGGCGCCGGTCTCGTCTCGGCTCCGGCCGCGGAGGCCGAGAGCACTGCCGGAATTGCGGCGGCGATGGAACACGCCAGAATGATTCGCATTTGTCGTTCCCCCCGAAAAGTCCGCCTGATCAGCGGAGCTCAATCGCTCACTGTAGCGCACTGATCTCGGACCGTAATTGGGCCGCATGTCCGCAGCCGACGCCCCTGACGGGCTCGCGCCGATAGGATCAGTAGCGTTTCCACCCCCATACGCCCGGTTCAGGCCGAGAGGAGACCGGTGTCCGAACAGCCCTGGCAGGTCACCGTGCTCGCCGAGCTCGGCATTCCCCTGTCCGGGCTCATGGTCTCCGATCCGAGCGGCCGTCCCGTTCCCTCGGCCACGCAGAACACGGCCGGGAGCCAGGCGCCGCCCGCCGGTGTCCCCGAGGCCCCGCCCGCGCCGCCCGCCACCGCCCCGCCGGCGACCGGGCCGGCCCGGCAGGACGATCCACACCCGCCGGAGGACGTCCCTCCGATCGGATCGCCGGACGTCCCCCCGGTTCCGGCCGAACGCACCGCCGCCGATCCGGAGAGCGATGCGCCTCCGGCCGGTGACCGGCCCTACCTCGCCGACCAGCCAGTGATCGGTGGCACGGTCCACGACGACCGGGCCGTCGCGTTCGGCGGCTTCAGCGGTGACTCGACCGCGCCGACCCGTCCGCCGCAGGAAGAACAGCCGGGGTCCCGGCCGGAGCCGCCGGGGCAGCAGGCACCGGCCCCGTCCTGGGACCAGACCGCCCCGCCTCAGTGGGAACGGACCCCGTCGCAGGCGGACCCGACCGCACCCGCGCAGTGGGAACAGACGCCGGCGCAGGCGGACCAGGCTCCTCCGGCGCAGTGGGAACAGACATCGTCGCAGGCGGAACCCGTACCTCCGGCGCAGTGGGAACCGGCGCCGGCGCAGGCGGAGCCGGCGGCACCGCAGGCCGACCAGGCCCCTTCCGCACAGAGGGTGCAGTTCCCTCCGCAGACGGAACAGCCCGTGCCGGGGTGGGGCCAAGCGGCGCCGCAGGCGGAGCCGGCGCCTCCGGCGCAGTGGGCGCAATTCCCGCCGCAGGCGGACCAAGCGCCGCCGCCGGAGTGGGACCAGCCGGTGCCACAGGCGGAGCAGGCGCCGCCGGAGTGGGGCCAGCCGGTGCCACAGGCCGACCAGGTGCCCCCGGCACAGTGGGCGCAGTTCCCCGCGCCGACGGAGCAACCCCCGCCGGACCAGTGGGAGCAGGCGCAGCCTGACCAGCGGGGGCAGGCGCAGCCCGACCCTTGGGGGCAGGCGCAGCCGGGCCAGTGGGAGCAGGCGTCGCCGGACCCGAACGCCCCTGCCGCGGTGTGGCCCGACCTCCCGGCAGAGGGCGAGCAGGGCCCGGCGTCGTGGGATCCGCCGCAGCAGGCGGGATGGGATCAGGCCGCCCAGCCGTCCTGGGGGGCTGAGGCGGCGGCGCCGCAGGAGTCCTGGCCGTCGTCCGGTGCCGACGCGTGGCGGCAGGATCCCGAGGCTCCGCCGGATCGTCCGGCGCAGGGCTCACCCGCGTCCGGTCCCGCGCCGCTGGGGCCGCCTGTGACGGGCGGGCCGATGGCGCCGCGCGATCTCGTGCGCCGGTCCGCGTACGGCGACCCGCTGGTACGCCGCATGTCCCGGGGCGTGCGCCGGGCCATGGGTGCCGCCGCGGCGAACGACGTCCGCAAGGCGACGGACGTGGCGGCCGTGCTGAGCCGGCCCGTCCCGTCCTGCCGGCAGATCGTTGTCACGAGCATCCGGGGCGGCGCCGGCAAGACGACCGTCGCGGGGCTGACCGCGACCGTGATCGCGCAGTACCGGCAGGACCGCGTCCTGGCCGTGGACGCCGACTCCGGGCTCGGTTCGCTGCCCTTGCGGATGGGCGTCGGCCCGCGCCTGTCGCTTCACGACCTGACGTCGTCGCCGCAGCCGAGGTCGTTCGAGGAGGCGTCCCGGTACCTCGCCCAGACCACGGACGGTCTCTGGGTGCTGTCCGGGACCGCCGGAGGACGGATCACCGGAGAGCTCGACCTCACCACCTTCCGTACGGCGGCGGGCGTGATGAGCCGCTACTTCGCCGCGTCCGTGATCGACTGTGGGGCAGGGCTGCTGCCGGAACTGCAGCGCGGCATCATGGCCGAGGCCCACGCGCAGGTCATGGTCACGCCGGGTACGGTCGACGGGGCGCTCAGCGCGCACGGTGCCCTGGAGTGGCAGGCGAACAACGGCTACGAGCACCTCCTGCCCCGTACGGTGATCGCGTTCGTGACGCACACCCCGCACGTCGACGCCGATCTGACGCGGGCAGCGCAGATGCTCAGCTCGGGCGGGTTGCCGGTGGTGCACATCCCCTATGACCGCCATCTGGCCGCCGGAACGGCGGTGGAGTCCGCGCGGATCGGCCACGAGACCCGGGCGGCGGTCATCCGGATCGCGGTCGAGGCGTTCGCGCGGGCGGTCGCCGCGTGACGACGACCCCCGGCAGGCGAGACGCTCCCCGATAGGAGGTGAGGTTCTTGACCAGCGACTTCGTCGCGTTGGTCCGGCATCGGCCCGAGATCTCGACCGTCATCGACGGCATGATCGCTTTTGGTGAGTCGCTGGAGCCGTACGACGCCGGTGACGGGGCCTTCCATCTCTACGACGCCGGCGGGCGGCTCGCCGTCTCCATCGAGACCCCGCAGCTCGTCGAGGTCGGTGGCGAGGTCGAGCGGCTGCTGGGCCCGGAGCTCGCCGGCCGCGTACGGACGCCCGTGTGGTGGGTCGAGGTACGGGCGGCGGCGGGCATTCCGGAGGCGGCGCGGATCGCCCGGAGGTTCGCGGCAGACCTCGTGCACTGGCAGGGCGGCACAGTATGGCCGGAGGACGCCGCTCCTCCGACGAAGGAGGGCCCGTGAGCGCAGTGCCTCTGGTCACTCTCCCGGCGGAGGCGGGCACGTGAGCGGCCCGGCGGCGGACGCGCTGACCCCGAACGCGATGGTGGTCCTTCAGGATCGCCCGGTCGTGGCGTTCACGCGCTGGCTGTCCGACGGGCTGCGGCTCTGCAGCGAGACGCGGCGGGGACTGCAGATCGTCACCGGCCCGGACTCCCGGATCACGGTGCCGTTGCGGCTGGTGCTCACCAGCCCGAACAGCCACTGGGTGGTCCGCGCGGACGGCGGCTACTACGACGGCCTGTCCGGGGTGCCGCTCGTGTGGGACGGCGCGGCCTTCGTCACCGATCCGCAGGCGCGGACGTACGCTCCCGCCTACACGACGCCCCCGTCGGAGCCCATCGGCGCGCAGCTGACGGTGACGTTCCGGGTGCGGTACACCTCGGACACCGCGATCGGCGCCGCCACCGAGGACATCTGCACCGCGCTGACCGGCGGTCCGCCCGGCGGCTGGGGAACGGCGGAGCCCGCCACCGACGTGTGGCGGCGGGAGAGGCTCAGTGAGCTGTTCTGGTCACGTGGTGCCGAGGCGACCTGGCTGACGATCGTCGGCACGGGCGCGACACCGGCCGTCGGCACGATGCTCGTGTCGAAGACGGGGGATGCGGTCGAGGAGGCGGTGACGATCGTCGTCGGGTACGCCGATCCCCGCGACGTGCCGGCCGCCGCGCTGCCCGGCCTCCTCGGCGGGATCGCCGCCGGACGGCACCTGATCTCGCTGTTCGCCCAGCTGGGGAACGGCCGCGCGGATCTGACGACCGTTCCACGCTGGCTGGGGCCGCCCGCGCCGATCGGCATGGCCGTGGGAGGGATGGTCTCGGAGGTGCCGGGCATCCCGGCGCAGCAGATCGGGGACGCCCGGTCGCCGGCGGTGTGGTACGTGCTGGGGGACGGCCGGCAGCAGGAGGGCTGGCAGCGGTACGAGCAGCTGACCCGGCACCTGCAGGGCGGATTCTGAGCGACCGGTCCGGCGCGCCGTCTGCGCGCACCGGGCCGTCGGCGGCCCGGTGGCCGGTGCCGACCGCTCAGGGCGGCCCGCTCAGGGTGGCCGGTTCAGGGTGGCCGGCTCAGGGTGGCCCGCTCCGGCGGTCCGCTCAGGCGGCGCGGACGACGGCGACGCGCGGCGCGTACTCCTTGAGCTGCTCGCGGAGCTGACGGCGGCCGCGGTGCAGCCGGGACATCACCGTGCCGATGGGGGTGCCCATCATCTCGGCGATCTCCTTGTAGGGGTATCCCTCGACGTCGGCGAGGTAGACCGCCGTGCGGAACTCGACGGGCAGGTCGCGCAGCGCCTTGATCACGTCGGAGTCGGGCAGGCGGTCGAGGGCCTCGTGCTCGGCCGAGCGCAGGCCGGTGGAGGTGTGCGACTCGGCGCGGGCGAGCTGCCAGTCCTCGATCTCCTCGGTCGCGGCGCGCTGCGGCTCGCGCTGCTTCTTGCGGTAGGTGTTGATGAAGTTGTTGGTGAGGATGCGGTGCATCCACGCCTTGAGGTTCGTGCCCTCTTTGAACTGGTGGAAGTTCACGTACGCCTTGGCGAGGGTCTCCTGGACCAGGTCCTCGGCGTCGGCCGGGTTGCGCGTCATCCGCACCGCGCTGGCGTACAACGGGTCGATGAGCGGCGTGACGTCGCGCTCATATCGCTCGACGTCCTGGCGGCGTGCATCGCTCGCCACAGTCGTCATTTGCTGCTCCATAGGGGTACTGACCCGGACGGATCACCGTCTCTGGTCGGGGGGAGCTCCCCGCTTCGGTGCGGGGCCGGTACGAGGCGCCGGACACGGAGGCTCTCCGTGCAGCTTGTCGGCTATGAATGCCCGCCTGGGGCGTGGCGGGCCGGATCGCCGATGCGCCACCGACTGCTGTGTCGGTCGGACCGGCGAGGAGGCTCGGCGCCTCTCACGCGGGCGCCTACCGGAGTCGTCAGTCTAACGCAACTTCGACACGCCGCGAAATGAGCTTCGTCACACTCCGTGTCCACGGTCGGGCCTCCTTCGTCGAGCGTCGGTGCCGGTGGCCGGTCTCTCGGCTGGACGAATGGGTGATTACCCCTTTTCTGGCGGACACAACGTGCATCGTGCGCGGCGTGCGTAAAACCACAGGGCGTGGCCGCGCGACCTGGGGCCGCGTGGCCACGCCCTGGGGCGGTGGGCTCGTCGACGGCGGATCAGCCGAGCAGGTGCTTCATCGCCTTACCGATGATCGCGTCGCGCTCGGCCGTGGACGGCACCTGCTCCAGCCCGAACCCGAACATCAGGGTGTCGGGGGTGGCGACGGCCGCGACACCGAAGCCCTGGGCCCTGCGGAAGTCCTTGGCGTTGGGCGGGCTGCCCGCCGGGGCGCCGGGGGTGGACCAGGGACCGAGGCCGTTCTCGAAGCCTTCGGTGTCGAGGGTTCCGGCGGTGGTCGTGACCTTGGTGTCGTCGACGAACGCCCCGATGCCGCCGGTGGCCGGATCCGTCACGTAACCGATCGAGATCTCGACCTTCTTGCCCGCGTACGCCGACAGGTCGAACGAGACCGGCTGCCAGCCGCCGGAGTTGCCGGTGAAGCGGTTCCACGAGCCGCTGGTGCCCGTCGCCGTGCACGGGTCGCCGGGCGTCAGGTAGTGCTTCAGCCAGGGGTGCAGGTCGAGCAGGAACCCGGCCTCGCACTCCGCCGGCACCCCGGTGTCGGTCCGGCCGCCGAGGTCCGGCAGCGTCGTCCAGTCGTCCGCGCCGGCGGTGTGCGCCTCGACGATCACGTTGTCGTAACCCTCCTCCGTGTCGTAGGAGAGCCGGGCCTCGAGCTTGGGCCGCTCGGCGGCCGTGACGCCGCTCAGATCGATGGTGCGGGTCAGGCGCATGTACGAGCTGTCGGCGTGCGCCCCGGCGGCGTACCAGGCGCCCTCGACCGGGTCGAACGGGCCGCCCGTGCCGGTGTACTCCCCGGCCGCCCAGCTCTTGAACTGCGGGAACTGCGCGACCGGCAGGTTGTCGCTGGTCACGTCGAAGTTCCCGGCTTCGTTGAGCGGGTTGGCGGTGCCGCCGAGGCCGGCGGTCAGCCCGGTGAGCGGGGTGCCGGTGCCGCGGAGACCGGCCGGGTTCTCCCGGGTCGCGCGGGAGTAGCCGCCGAGGTAGTACTGCACGAAGTCGTCGGCCAGCAGCTCGCAGTCGTCGCGCAGGGCGGTGGTGACGACGCACGGCTTCTCGGGATGCCCCTTGAGGCCGTAGTAGATGCCGCCGCCGTTCGCCCCGGCGAGCGGGCCGAAGTAGCCGGTGGTCTCGCCGGTGTGCAGCAGCTTGCCGCCCTCGTTGAGGTAGTCGCGCATCCACAGGGTCGTCCGCACCTCGCGGTCGGCGATCTGCGAGTCGGGGAACCGCTGGCTCCCGACCGGGACGTACTCATCGGCGGCGTCCTGCGTGAGCCGGTTGTCGCCGAGGTACCAGACGACGCCCTTGAAGTGGCTCAGCACGCCGAGGTCGTGCGGCGCGCCGTCGGCGTCGATGTCCCACACCGCGGCCTTGAGCTTGTTGGCCTTCAGCGCGTCGACGTACGCCTGCGCGTACTTCGGTGCGGTCGTGCCCGGCGGGTAGGTGGGGTTGACGCCCGTGTAGTCCTCGTCGGCGAGGACGAGCACCGTGGCGCCCTTCCGGTCGCGGACCGCGAACGTGAACGGCTCGCTGACCTTCCCGCCGGCGATGAACCAGGCCTGCACCTTGTCGCCGGGCCGCAGGCCGTGGATCGTGCCGCGGTACTCGGCGAAGTAGGTCCTGCTGTCGCGGCCGTACCGCTCACCGCCCCGCCACTCGCGCACGGCGGCTGTACGCGCGGGGCCGCCGTTGATCCGGTAGCGCAGCCTCTTGCCCGGCAGCGACCGGCGGATCACCGACGCGACGGTCTGGTCGGCGCCGTACGCCACCGGGAACGTGTCGACGGCGAAGTCCGGCACCGTACGGCCGACGGGGGAGACCGGGTGGGCCGGGTCGTGGGCGGAGGCGGCGAGGTCGAGGGCGAGGGGGAGGTTCTTCTCGAACTCCGCCCGGATCAGCTCCTCGCTGTCGGGGAACCCGAAGACCTGCGCCGTGCTCCCGCCGCAGTCGGCGGTCGTCCACTCGTCGTTCGGGTCGCTGTTCACGGCCGTGAGGCAGGTGCTCTGCTCCGGAGTGTAGGTCAGCGTGCCGAGCACGGACTCGGCGTACCCGTCGGTCTCACCGTTCGTGGTGTAGAGCTGCGCGCCGAGCTCGGGCGTGTAGCCGGGCACCGCCGGGTGGTCGACGTCCCCGAGGATCGCCTCGTGGATCACGTCGTCCGGGCTGCGGGTGAGGGACTGCCAGCCGACGCCGTGCAACAGCAACTGCGCGGCCGAGTGCCAGTTCAGCATGAACTTCGGGCGGATCTTCCGATAGAGGGCGACCTGCGCCTTCGTCTCCGGCTCGGACGCCGGACCGGAGCCGCGGTACGTCTCGTCGGCCGGAGTGGCCGACGAGCCCTCGTTGTCGTAGCCCCACTTGTAGGGGAAGTTGCGGTTCGGGTCGACGCCGTCGTTCGAGGTGATCTTGCCGTCGCCGTCGTTGTCCCGCAGGTTCTTGCGCCAGAACCGGTTGCCCGGCGTGAAGGTGTAGTCGTACCCGTCGACGTTCACGACCGGGATGAACCACAGCTCGTCGGTGTCGACGGCCTTCGTCACCTGCGCGTTCTTCCCGTAACCGTCCAGGTAATGGTGCAGCAAGCGGCGTACGGTCTCCGTCGCGATCCACTCACGCGCGTGCTGGGTGCCCTGGTACACGACCGCCGGGCGGCGGCCCGGCCGGAGCGAGCGGGCGTTCTTCGTCACCTTGATCGCGGTGATCGGTTTGCCCTGCACGGTAGTGCCGATGTCGACGGCCTGCGCGATGTCCGGGTGCGCCGCCGCGGCGTTCAGCAGCTCCTCGCGGAGGTTGCCGGGGCCGCTGTAGGGCCGGAACACACCGTCCCCCTTCGCGGCCAGGGGAGTGGCGCGCTGGGCGGCGGTCTTGCCGTTCACGACCTGCAGCCGCAGATCGAGGCCCTGGGCGTGCAGACGCCGCGCCTGCCGGCCGCCCATCAGCACGTCGACGTGGACCTTGCCACCGGTGATCTTCCCGGCGTGGACGTCCTCGGCGTCCAGGCCCGCGCCGCGCAGCGCCCGGGCCTGGTCGAGGGTGATGTCGCCGGTGTACAGGTCGACGCGGTCGGCGACGGGGCCGGGTCGCGGCGGCGACGCGCCCGCGGGCACGGACTGCGGGCCGGCCACGAGGGCCGAGGCGGCGAGGACGGAGATCAACACGGCTTTCACGGCGACTCCGGGTGCTCAGAGATCCCATGCGGGGTGGCGCAATGCTCCCCCGAGGTCAAGGGAGGGTAAAGGGACGTGCCCGAAGCCGGACGGCCTCATGTGGTCACCGGACGTGCCGGCGGCCTCGCCGAGCGACGTAATCGCCTCGAAACGCAGCGCATTCGCGTGGGCGGTTGTAACGTCGAGCGCATCGCGGGTCGGGGGGCCGTGCGCCTGCATCCTCGCTGGAGAGGGGGATCATCCGTGGTCACTCGGCAACGCCCCGCCGCGCGCCTCTCGGCCGCCGGGGTGCCGCCCCGGTTGCTGGACCGCCACCTGCTCGGGATCACCCAGATGGCCGTCGTCCTCCTCGACGGGTCCGGCCGGGTCCTGCGCTGGACCCCCGCCGCCGAGGACGTCTTCGGCGCCCCGTACGACGCGGTGGCCGGCCGTCCGCTGCGCACACTGCTGAACCTGCCGCAGGAGAACCGGTCCGCGTTCGACTTCGGCGACCGGCAACCGCGCCACGTCTGGACCGGGGTGTGCCTGGTCGCGCGCCTCGACGACGGCGCCGTGCGGGAGATCGCCTGGTGGGTCTATCCGCTGGCCGGGCCGGGCGACGCCCGCGGGCTGGCCGTGGCCGCCGACGCCCAGCGCATCAAGGAGCACGGCCACGGCCTCGCGCTGGGCGACGTCCTCATCGCGCCCCCGCCGCCGACCCCGCTCACCGCCACGAGCGGCGTCCGGATCCTCCGCGTCGAGCCCACGCTCGTCCAGTCGTCCACCGTCGACGCCGCGCTGCTCAGGCGCCGCCTCGTGGAGGTGCTGCCGCCGGACCTCGACCACGGGCAGATCACCGACCAGGTCCTCGCCCGCGGCCATCCGGCCGTGAACGTCAGCGTCACCGTGCGCCTGCCGTTCGCCGGTCAACGTGACACCGCGCCGCGGGTCGGCCGCCTCCGGCCGGAGACCCTCCCGCGACCGGCCGTCTCGACGGGCTCCGCCCCGCCGGAGGCCCCCGAGAGGAACGCCGCTCCGCCGGAGACCGCGCCACCGGAAACGGCTGCGGCGCCGTACGATCCGCCGTCCGCCGAGGCGCTGGAACACCGAGCAGCCCAGGGACGCCTGGACTTCCTCAACCACGTCGGCGCCCGCCTCGCCGACACGCTCGACCCGGTGCAGACCGCCGGAGCCCTGTGCGACGCGCTCGTCCCGTCGTTCGCCGACTTCGCGGGCGTTCAGCTGCTCGAGTCGATCGTCTCCGACCAGGAACTGCCCCCGGTGGAGGCCGACGCCTCGCCCAGCGTCGTACGCGTCGCCATGCGCTACGACGAGGAGGACGGCCACTGGGACGACCTCGTCCCCCTCGGCGAGGTGATCCGGATGCCGTCCCGTACTCCGCTCGCCGACGACTTGAGCACGGGGCGGAGCATCAACGTCGCCCGCGTCGGCGAACGCGTCAGCCGCCGCATCTCCTCCCGCGTCGGCGGCCGTGACCTGCGGCCCCTGCTGCGCGGCCGGGCGCTGCTGATCACGCCGCTCATCGCGCGCGGCAAGATCTTAGGCACGATCGTCCTGCTGCGTCGGCGCGACCGGCCGCCGTTCGGCGAGCCCGAGGTCGCCGTGGCGGAGGAGCTGGGCCGCCGGGCGGCGGTGTGCGTCGACAACGGCCGCCTGTACCGCCGCGAGGCGCGCGTCGCGGCGCAGCTGCAGCACAGCATGCTGCCCGGCGCCCCGCCCGACGTCGCCGGCGCGCAGATCTGCTACCGCTACGTCCCCGCCGACGAGGCCGTACGCGTCGGCGGCGACTGGTTCGACGCGATCCCGCTGCCCGGCAGCAGGCTCGCCCTCGTGGTCGGCGACGTCATGGGCCACGGCCTGACCTCCGCCGCGATCATGGGCCAGCTCCGCACCGCCGTACGCACCCTCGCCCCGCAGGACCTGCCGCCCGACCAACTGCTCCGCCAGCTCGATGACCTCGCCCGGCGGCTCGGCGACGAGTGCCTCGCGACCTGCGTCTACGCCGTGTACGACCCGGTGGCCCGGCGCTGCGAGATCGCCAACGCCGGGCACCTGCCTCCCGTGCTCGTCACGCCGTCCGGGGAGTCCTGGCTGCTCGAGGTGCCGCCCGGCGCCCCGATCGGCGTGGGCGGCGTCGCGTTCGAGACGGTGAGCTTCGACGTCGAGGACGGCAGCCAGTTCGTCCTGTGCACCGACGGCCTGGTCGAACGCCGTGGCCGGCCCCTCGACGTCGGGCTCACGGCGCTGCGGGAGTTCCTGTCCGGCCCGCCCCGGCCGCTGGAGGACGTCTGCGAGACCCTCATCGAGAGGTTCAGCACGACGGGCCGGCACGACGACGACATCGCCCTGCTGGCCGTACGCCTCGAGGGCATCCCGAAGGAGGACGTCTTCGCCTGGAGCCTCACGGCGGAGCCGGCGGTGGTCCGCGAGACCCGCCGCCTCGCCCGCCAGGCCCTGGAGACCTGGGGCCTGCACGCCCTCGTGCCCACCGTCGAGCTCCTGGTCAGCGAGCTGGTCACCAACGCCATCGTGCACGGCGCGGGCGACCTCGGGCTCCGCCTGATCCGCGCCAACGCCCTGCTGTGCGAGGTCCGCGACGACGGCTACGACCTGCCGCACCTGCGCCGGGCCGAGACCACCGACGAGAACGGCCGGGGCCTGCAGCTCGTCAGCGCGCTCGCCGAGCACTGGGGCACCCAGCGCACCCCGACCGGCAAGGTCGTGTGGTTCGAGCACCCGCTGTAGGCCGCTCGGGGGCGGCGCGGCCCGGCGGCTCTCCGGCGGCGCGCAGACCCGGCGGTCGGCCAGGGAGGCGCGGCGGTCAGGCCTGCGTCTGCTTGGACCGCTCGTTGTACACGCCGGCGTACTCCTGGCGCGACAGCGTCCGGATCTCCTTCATGATCTCGTCCACCATCGCGCGGCGGCCCTTGGCGGGCGGCAGGTCCGCGAACGCCGTGTAGTCGATCGGCTTGCCGAACTTCACCCCGGGCCGGTGCAGCCGCGGAATCGGGATCTTCGACCCGACCGGCATGATCTTCTCGGTGCCCTTGACCGCCACCGGAACCACGCTGACCTTGGCGTTCAGCGCCAGCCAGCCCACGCCCGTGTGGCCGCGGTACAGCCGGCCGTCCTCGGACCGCGTGCCCTCCGGGTAGATCGCGAAGGCATTGCCGTCGTTCAGGACGCCGAGCGCGATGTCCAGCGCGGCCACGGCGGCGCGCTGCTCCGTACGCGGCACGGGGATGTGGCCCATCGCGTCCAGGAACGCGCCGAGCACCCGCGCGGCGCCCTTGCCCTCGAAGTACTCCGCCTTGGCGATGAACGTGACCCGGCGGGGCACGACGAGGGGGATCAGCACGCTGTCCACGAACGACAGGTGGTTGCTGGCGAGGATGACCGCGCCATCCTCAGGGACGTTCTCCAGCCCCACGACCACCGGCCGGAACACGATCCGGAGCAGCGGGCGGACCACCCGGTACATGAACCAGTACAGCAACTGTGCCTCCTCGACTCTCCGTCACTGTAGACCCGCCGTGACCAGGAGGCCGCCAACGGCGCCTAGTGGATCATCCTCGGGTCGCACTGGTACTGCCGGGTCTGCCGCAGCGGCCGGAACCCCAGGCGTTCGTTGACCGCGAGCATGTGGGTGTTGTCCTCGGCGTTGTCGGTCTCGATCTCTCGTACGGCGGGCCACTCGGCGCGCAGCCAGTCGAGCATCGCCGCCTTGACCCACAGCCCGAGCCCCCGCCCGCGGTGAGGGGACACGACGGCGGTGTCGTACTGGATCGCCCGCGTGCCGTCACCGACCGGGATGACCAGCTCCGTGAAGCCCGCGACCGCGTCGTCGTGCAGCGCGGCCACCGTCAGGAGCGTGTCGCCGCGTTTCTCGACGACCTCGGCCATGTCCCGTACGCGGTCGGTGTCCCAGGTGGTCGTGCCGAAGTCCATCTTGCCGGTCGGCATGTCGCCCATGGAGCTCTTGGCCTCGGCGAACGTCTCCGCCAGGGCGTCCGGGACCACGCCGAGCCAGCGGGTGAGGCGGTACCCCGGATGCTCGGTCCCGACGATCTCCTCGACGCCACGGGCCGCCGCGACGTCGAGCAGCAGCAGGCTGAGGGAAAGGGCGCAGGTGAAGCCGTTCGCCTCGAGGAAGGACGCGCCGGACGTCTGCGAGGACGCCTCCACCACGAGGGTGCGGCGCTGCTCGTCCCGCGCCGCCCGCGCGACCGTCCGCAGCAGGGTCGTCCCGACGCCCCGGCGGCGGTGCCCGGGATGAACGTGCAGGGTGAACTCCCCGAGGTGACGCCGCCCCGCCCCCTCGAACAGCCGGAGCCGCGCGACGCCGGTCACGACGCCCTCCGCCCTCGCGATCCACAGCAGGTGGCGGCTGCCTGCCCCCGGCGTGGCCAGGTGGCCGTGTACCTGGTCGAGCGTCGGCGCCGGCTCACCGGGGAGATCGTGCGCGACCGACGCCACGACGACCTCGTGCCACGCGGCGACGTCGGCGTCGGAGACGTCGCGCAGTCGCTGAACCTTGTCCAAGGACGCTCCTCGATCGTTGGCTCGCTCTCCTCAAGAGAGGACCGTACGCGCCCCGGCCCGACCACGTCTCTGATTCCGGACAGCCGCCCGGGCCCGCTGCCGCATCGGGTCCCGCAGACGTCCGACCTGGCATTCCACCTCCGCCCGTGATGCGGTTCTTGTCTCGAATGTCGCACCGTCCCGGTGGCGGGAGGGGCACCGCGCGCGGCGGAACCCCTCCGTCGGAGCCTCCCACCGGATCAGGGGAAGAGGCGCTCGAATCGGAACGACGTACGGCCGGCCGCGTCCGAGAGGATGTCGGCGGCGGACGTCGCCCCGGCGGCGTTGAACCGGGCCGCCTGCAGCCGGATCGTCGTCGGCCCGCCGACCCGTACGCGCTCACTGATCGGCGCGGTGGTGTTCACGCCGTACGGGGCCGCGTGCCGGTTGCCGTCGATGATCTGGGTGACGAGACGCTGGCTGTCCGGCAGGACGCTGCCGGAGGTGACATCGAAGAGCCGGGCGACGATGTACGCGTTGACCGGGGGCGCGCCGCTCAGCCGTCCGCGTACGTCCAGGTCGAGCGCGTAGATGCCGGCCGTGGGCAGCGTGACCTGCAGACTCGAGTTCGTCCAGGCGCCCGACGCGGTGGGCTGGAGGTTGAGCCCCGTCGTCAGATGGGCCATCCCCGACGGCGCGAGCTGGGCCTTGTACGGCTCCGGCGTGATGCTCGCGAGCGAGGCGATCTCGTGCCGGCCCGGGGACGAGGCCCCGGTGTCGGCGTGGGCGGAGACGGCGAAGAGCCCGAAGGCCATGGTGGTCCCGAGGGCGGCGGTCAGTCGACGCATGCGCGTCCTTCCAGGTCAGCGGCCTGATGGTCAACTCGTCTGTACCCTCGCCATACCCGCTCTATGCACGGAGAGTAATCGCAAAGATGCGAACCGTCAGCAGCGGGGATCGGGACGGCGCCGGGTATGCCCCCGCCGGGCTAATCCGCCGTCTCCGGCGCGGACGTGATGCTCCGCTCCGGAGCGGCGAGTTCGCCGAGCGCCATCCGCGCGCCGATGTCGCCGACGGCGGCGTGGAACGCGTCGAGGGGAATGAGCCGGCTGGGCCCGAGCGAGGCGTGCAGGACACCGGGCGGGAAGAAGGCACCGTGACAGCGAAGGCAGACCATGGCGTTCTGCCAGGTGTGCATCATCGCCGGCCACACGGCGGCGTACGCCGCGTACCCCCGCTTGAGCCTGCGCCCCTGAACGAAGGCCACCGCGTACACGACCACCGCCAGCGCGGCGGAGACCACCGAGGTCACCAGGTAGCGCACGTGGTCGTCCGGCTGCCCCGGCCGGGTGCTCGCCGAGGCCATGGACGCGGCGATCGCACTCATCCCGAGGAGAACGGTCAAGAGCAGGATCACCCCGCAGTTCCACGCCGACCGGCGGCGAGGAGGCGGGGGAGGGGCCAGCCGCATCGCCAGATGGCTCGTCTGCGTCCCATGGGAGGTCACCGCCATGGCCATCGGCCCGGCTCCGATGCCTCCGCCGACCGCGACACCGGTGGAGTGAGTGACACCGCTCTGCGCGGCGTAGATGCTCTGGGCGTTCTGCACCTGGTCGAGCCGGGCGCATCGTGGGCAGACGAGGGCGTGCGTCATCGGGGTCTTCTTCCGCGCGGAGGGCCGGCATGGGCCGGCACGGCCGCGAGTGAGGCGGCCGGGCCGTCGACCCGATCCTGAGCCTTCGCCCGCGTTCTCCCCAGGGGGCGGAGAAGCCGCCGATCAAACCCCGATCAATCGAACAAAACCGCAGGTCCGTGCGTTATCCGGGCCGCGTGGGTCAGCGGCAGGTCGCCGTCACCGTGCCGGCGACCTCCGTCCGATGGTCGTCATAGTTGTCGTACAGCTGCAGGTCGATCAGGCCGCTCTTGGTCGGCCCGAACGTGAGGGTTATCGCCTTGCCGCGACTGGCGAGCTGGTCCGCCCGGACGTTGCCGCCGATCCGGTGCTCGTCGGTGTGCTTGCCGGGGAGCGTGTCCCACGCCTGGTAGGTGACGGCGTTCGCGTCGACGGCGGTGGAGTTCGGGAGGTCGATCCGGAACGCACAGGTCCGGCCGGCCCCGGGGTGGAAGACCCAGTTGGCCCCGGCGGCGTTGTCGCTCGTCCGGTGGGTCAGCGCGTTCCCGCAGGAGCCGGTCGCGGTCCCGGCCAGCGCCGTCCACGAGCCGCTGGTGTCCATCCCGACCGCACCCGCCGTGGCGCAGGACGGGCCTGAACTCGCCGTCCAGGCCCGGGGTGACGCCACCGGCGAAGGCCGCCCGCCGCCCTTCCGGTCGCTCGCCCCGGACCCGCGGGTGAGGGCCGCCGTGACGCCGGCGGTCGCGACCACGACGACGACCAGGGCGGCACCCAGCCGGAGCCGTACGGACCTGGCGCGCCGACCGGCCGCCCTCCCGAGCAGCGCGCCGATGTCCTCGACGGAACGCCTGGCCCAGGCGTCGACGGAGTCCGGCAGCCAGTTCATCCGGAGCCGCTGCCCCGAGCAGGTATCGATGATCTGCTCCGGCGTCGGACGGCGCGCGGGATCCTTGTCCAGGCACCGGGTGATCAGACCGCGCAACCGTTCGTCGTGACAGTCGAGAGCGGCAGGATCAGGGTCGGTGTGGATGATGCGGTACAGCACCTCACCGTTCGTACCATCGCCGAAGGGCAGCACTCCGGTGGCGGCGTAGGCGAGCACGGAGCCGAGGGCGAAGATGTCGGAGGCGGCCGTGACCGGGCGGCCGTCGGCCTGCTCCGGGGCCATGAACGGGATCGTGCCCACGTGCGCGCCGGTCTGGGTCATCCGCGTGCCGTCGTCGGCCTGCGCCACACCGAAGTCGATGACCTTGGGGCCGGTGGGCTCGATGAGGACGTTCGCCGGCTTGAGATCCCGGTGGAGGATCCCGGCGGCGTGAATCTGCTCCAGCGCCTCGGCGATGCCCGCCGCCAGCCTCAGCACCGTCGCCGGCGGCAGCGGCCCCTCGAAGCGGACGACCTCGCCGAGCGAGGGCCCCGGAATGTACGCGGTCGCCATCCACGGCGGGTCCGCGTCGGGGGCGGCGTCGATGACCGCCGGGGTGTACGGACTGTCCACCCGCCGCACGGCGGCGACCTCCGCCACGAACCGGCGCCGGAAATGCGGGTCCTCGGCCAGATGGGGCCGTACGACCTTCACCGTGACCGGGCGGCCGGTCTTGGACTCACCCAGGTACACCTGGCCCATCGCGCCGCCGCCCAGCCGGCCCAGCAGCCGGAACGGCCCGACCTTCGCCGGGTCCGAAGGCCCCAGCGGCAGCACCGACGCCGGCAACTCCTCCGGCTGTGTCCCCGTATCCCCCGCCGACGTCGGCGGAGAATCCCCCGATGAGGCCCGGGGATCCTCCGTCTCGTCCCGCGGGGTCTCCGGATCGCTCGCGGGCGGACCGGCATCGGTGATCATCTCGGGATGCGCGGTCTGCAACGCGGCGTGCAGGGCCGTCCAGCGCTCGCGCCACTCGTCGAGATCCCCATCGCACGCCGTCACGAAGGCGGCGGTGACGTCCCACGTCGGCAGGCGATATCCGGCCGCGGCGACCGACAGAACCGACGGAGCGTAATGCGCTCGGCGCGCCAGCACACGATATGTTGGAGCTCCGGGCGCCCGCGCCCGCAATTCGCGAAGACCCAGCGCGAATTCCTGAAGAGGTCCTTCCGGAACCGGCGCCTCTCGTCTGCCCACCGCCACCTCGATCGCTTCGCGTACAGCCGGCGCAGCGACAGTATTCATTGCAGGACCCGACCGGTCAAACCCCCGCAAGACCGCCCTGATAACCGGTCCCGGATCCCGCTCCTTCGCTTTCACCTTCACCTGGGTCATCTGGCGGAGGCGGAACCGAGCGGCTCGCCACCGAGAGATGCCGAAACCGGAAGTTCGCAGCCCGCCCTGCGTTTTGACGGCTGGTATAGCGTCCGCAGGGTGAATTCCTACCTCGTCGACATTTCCGACGGGCTGACGCGTAGAGCTCGGTCATTCGTCCATGCGCACGGCCTCCGCGTCGAGTTGCCGTACGTTGAGCAGTCCAGGGAACATTGGCTCGCACTGGGAGTTCCTGCCGCAGAGATCGACCGGATGGCGGCCTACTCGACCCGGTGGGGCGGGCTGGTCCTCCCCCCGGCGCCCTGCTACGACGGTGGTCACAGATTCCTGCACCCGGACATGCCGGAGAAGGGACCGGGCGATGGCTGGTGGTTCGAGGCAGGACCGCAGCGAACCGCGCTGCCCTACAGCTTCTTGATCAGCCCACACGGGGAGTTGGGGATCCACGGCGACCGATGGGTGCCCCTTCATGCGAGGGTGGAGGGCTGGGTGGAATCGGTCGCCCTGGCGACGCGGTCCCTGAGGTCGCCGGATCGGCCGACACCTGGTGGCGGGGCGGAGACTCCCTCGTGGCGCTTTACACCGGTGAGGCCGAGCATTTCGCCGTCCCCCGATACCGCACCGCACTAATCTATTCAGGCCTGGATGACTGGGGATTGCGCGGCTGAGGTGGGCCGCCCTCAGTCCACGACGAAGGCTCCGGCGGCGGCGCCGAGCTAAGGTTCTGGCGGGCGCCGGGAGTGGCGGCTTGTTTTCCAGGGGTGTCTACTCAGGCGAGAGGATTCTTCTCTCAGTAGCCGCTGACGGGAACAAGGTGCCCCCTGGTGGTGCCGCTCTGCCCCAGATGGTGCGTTATGTCCCTGAGTGTGCGGGGACGACGAGCCCCCATCGCTGAGTAGGCCCGGGGCGCGGTGCCGGGATTGCTCCCGGTCCGTTTCCCCGGA
>NZ_JAMXMX010000003.1 GCF_024055725.1 Actinoallomurus spadix
GGGCGCGGTCATGTCGATCACACCCGCCAGCACCGGCACCTGCCCCGCGACGTGGCCGAGCACGATGTCCAGCACGGTCCGGCGGTGCCGGTCGGGCAGGAACGCCACCTCCGAGGACGACCCGAGGACGAACAGCCCGTGCACGCCGCCTTCCAGGAGGTGGTCGACCAGCCGGGTCAGCGAGGCGGTGTCCACCTCGCGCTCCGGGGTCAGCGGGGTGCAGACGGGCGGGATGACGCCGGACGACGGTGCGGCGTTCGTCATGAGTTCTCCTGTGTCTGGGTGATGAGTTCGCGGTCGGTGGCGCCGGCGAGGACCGGATGGTGGCAGCGGAAGAAGCCACCGGCGTTCTCCTCCGGGGCGGGCATCTCGGCGGCGCAGGTCTCGTCGGCCTTCCAGCACCGGGTGCGGAAGGGGCAGCCGGACGGCGGCCGGGTCGCCGACGGGACCGGGCCGGTCAGCGGGATCGGGTCGATCGGGGACAGCAGCCCCGGCGTGGCGGAGAACAGGGCCCGCGTGTACGGGTGGCGGGCCGCGCCCGGCACGGCCCCGGCCGGCGCCTGCTCGACGATCCGGCCGAGGTACATCGTCACGACCCGGTCGCTCATCCGCCGCACGGTCTGGATGTCGTGGGACACGAAGACCATCGCGAGGCCGAACCGCTCCTTCAGGTCCTGCAGCAGGTTGAGGATCTGCGCACGGACCGAGACGTCGAGCGCGCTGGTCGGCTCGTCGGCGACCAGCAGCCGCGGTCGCAGCGCGAGGGCGCGGGCGATCGCGACCCGCTGCCGCTGCCCGCCGGACAGCTGGGCGGGCAGCCGGTCCGCCGCGCTCGCGGGCAGGCCGACCAGGTCGATGAGCTCGCGGACGCGTTCCTCCCGCTCGGCCGGGGTGCCGGCGCGCTGCACGTCGAGCGGGTCGCGCAGGATCCGGCGGACCGGCAGGCGGCGGTTCAGGGCCGTGGACGGGTCCTGGAAGACCATGCCGATGCTCGACCCGATGGCCTCGCGGCGGGCGGCGCCGGACATCGACCAGACGTCGCGTCCTTCGAAGGCGACGGTGCCGGCGGCCGGCCGCTGCAGGCCGACCAGCACCCGGGCGAGGGTCGACTTGCCGCACCCGGACTCGCCGACGACGCCGATCGTCTCACCGGGGTGGACGGTCAGGTCCGCGCCGGTCAGCGCGTACACGCGGTCGCGGGTGAACAGGCCGCCGGAGCGTGCCTTGTGGACGACGTGGACGTCGGTCAGCTCGACGATTCCCTGGGTGCTCATGAGCCCTCCGGCGGGTCGGCAGGCGCGGCGGCCGCGCCGGCGGCGGACAGGGAGGCCGAGACGTCGGCCGCCGGGTGGTGGCAGGCCACCGCGTGCAGGCGGTCCCGTCCCTCCAGGCGTGGCGTCTCGGTGTGGCAGACCTCGGTCGCGGCGGGACACCGGTCGGCGAACCGGCAGCCGGCCGGGAAGTCCGCGGGTGAGGGCACGACGCCGGGGATCTGGGTGAGGTGCTCCGCGCCGGACTCCAGCGACAGCACCGAGCCCAGCAGGCCGCGCGCGTAGTGGTGCGCGGGGTTCCCGACGACGTCCGGGGTCGCGCCCTTCTCGACGATCTGCCCGCCGTACATGACGACCACCCGGTCGGCGACGTCGGCGACCAGCGCGAGGTCGTGGGAGACGAGGATGAGCGCGAAGTCCAGTTCCTCGCGGAGCCGCAGCAGCAGCTCGATCACCTGCGCCTGGACGGTGACGTCCAGCGCCGTCGTCGGCTCGTCCGCGATGATCAGCTTGGGGTCGCGGGAGAGCGCCATCGCGATGAGCACGCGCTGGCGCTGCCCGCCGGACAGCTCGTGCGGATACGACGAGAGCGTGCGGGCGGGGTCCAGGCCGACGAGCTCCAGCAGCTCCGCCGGGGAGCGCCGGCCGCCGCGCCGGACGACCTGCTTGAGCTGTGCCCGTACGGTCATCGCCGGGTTCAGCGACGACAGCGCGTCCTGGTAGATCATCGCCATGTCGTGGCCGAGCAGCCGCCGCCGGTCCCGCGCGGGCATCGCCAGCAGGTCGCGGCCGTCGAAGCCGATCTCACCGCGCACCCGCGCGCCGCGCGGCTGCAGCCCCATGATCGTCAGCGCGGTCAGGGACTTGCCGCAGCCTGACTCGCCGACCAGGCCGAGCACCTCCCCCGGCCGTACGTCGAAGGAGATCCCGTCGACGATGTCGACGCCGTCGTGGCGGTCGTCGAAGCCGACCCGCAGGTCCCTCACCCGCAGGACGGGCTCGCCGTCCGGGAGCGGCCGGGCGCGTTCGGCGAGGCGCCGGGCGGCCTCGGCCAGCCCCGTGAGCTCGGTGAGCTCGGTGACGGGGCCGGGCGCCGCCCGCCGCGTGGTGCCGGCCCCGGTCGTCTCGGCCGGGCGCGTGGCGGGCGCGGCCCAGGCGTCGGAGACGCCCTCGGCGAGGATGTTGAGGGCGAGCACCGTAATGAGGATCAGCAGGCCGGGGAAGACGGTCGCCCACCAGCCGCCGGTGAGCACCATGTTCCGGCCGTCGGCGATGACGCTGCCCCAGGAGGGGTCCGGGGGGCGCACGCCCGCGCCGACGAACGACAGGGACGCCTCGAACACGATCGCGTCGGCCACCATCACCGTGCAGAACACCAGGATCGGGGCGGCGCAGTTGACGGCCACGTGCCGGATCAGGATGTGCGGGGCGCGGGCGCCGATGACCCGTTCGGCCGCGACGTAGTCCTCGCCGTACTGGGCCAGGACGTTGGCCCGGACGACGCGGACCACCGAGGGCATGTAGAGGAAGGCGATGGCCAGGACCAATACCGGGATGCTCCCGCCGAAGACCGCGACGAGCACGGCGGCGAGCGCGATGCCGGGGAAGGCCATGATCACGTCGAGCGTGCGCATGATCGCCTCGTCGACGGACCGCCGGGAGGTCGCGGCGACCGCGCCGATCACGGCACCGGCGACGAGCGCGATGGCGGTCGCGCCCAGTCCGATCACCAGTGACCAGCGCGCGCCGTACAGCAGGCGCGCGAAGATGTCGCGGTTGGCGCTGTCCAGGCCCATCCAGTGCGACGTGCTGGGACCGCCGCCGCCGGCCTCCTGGACGTACGGCGAGTGCGGCGCCAGCACCGGGGCGAGCACGGCGGCGAGGATGATGACGACCACGACGCCCAGGGAGATCCAGGACGCCGGGCCGAGGCGCCGGAAGCCGATGCCCGCGCGGGACAGTCGGTCCGCCAGTCCACTGCGCATCAGGCGGCGCTCCTCAGTCGGGGGTTGACCAGCAGGTACAGGACGTCGATGAGGAGGTTGACCACGACGAAGCCGACCGCGATGGTGATCACGACGCCCTGGACGACCGCCGGGTCGCCGTTGCGCACCGCGGTGATCATGAGCTGGCCCATGCCGGGCAACGCGAAGATCGTCTCGATCACGACCGCGCCGCCGAGCAGGTAGCCGACCCGCAGGCCGAGCACGGTCAGCGGGTTGATCAGCGCGTTCCGCAGGACGTTGCGCCCGACCACGACGACGGGCGGCAGGCCGCTGCCGATGGCGGTGCGCACGTAGTCCTTGTCGAGTTCCTCGACCATCGACGTGCGGATGATCCGGGTGAGGTACGCCGCGATGGGCAGCGACAGGGCGAACGCCGGCAGCGTCAGCGACCGCAGCCAGCCGCTCACCGAGTCGGCCGGGTTGATGTACCCGCCGGTCGGGAACCAGCCGCGGTCGACCGCCAGGTACTGGGTCATCAGCAGCGCCAGCCAGAACGCCGGCGAGGCCACCCCGACCAGCGAGACGAGGCGGATGACCTGGTCCGGCCACCGGTCCCGGAAGATCGCGGCGACGACGCCGAACAGCACGGCCAGCACGATCGCGATGACGACGCCGAACAGCGTCAGCTGGAGCGTCAGCGGCAGGGCGGTGGCGACGGAGCTGCGCACCGGCGCCTTGGTGAGCGCGCTCGTTCCCATGTCGCCGTGCAGCAGCTGGCCGACGAACCGTACGTAACGCACGGGCAGCGGGTCGAGCAGGCCGTTCTCCACCTGGAACTGATGAATCTGCTCGGCGGTCGGGTTGGCGCCCTGGAAGTAGGCGTACTCCGGCTTGTTGTCGGAGAACCGCATGATGATGAAGACGAACAGGACCACGCCCAGCAACAGGGGGATCAGGATGAGGACGCGGCGCACCAGCATTCTGGCGATCGCTGCCACGGGTGCCTCCTGAGGGATCGGATCGGGGTACGGAGGCGGGCGCTCAGAGGCGCTTGGCCTGCAGCAGGTTGACGCCGGGGTACGCCTGCGGCCGGACGCCGGTGAGCTTCTTGGGGTTCCAGGCGGTCATCAGCTCGGTGTGCAGGACCGGGTAGAGCACGGCCTGCTCGGCGATGACGTCGAGGTACTGGTGCAGCAGCTCGAGCTTCTTGGTCTTGTCCGGCTCCCGGGTCGCCCGGTCCATCAGCGCGAAGAGGGCCTTGGCGTCCGAGCTCTTGTCCCACTTGGTGTACTTCATCCAGGTGCCGCCGGACGTGTAGTTGTAACGCAGGATCAGGTCGGCGTCGAGGCCGAACTGGTTGGGGTTCGAGGCGGCCGCGACGACCTGGTAGCTCTGCGACTGGTCCATCTTGGTGAACAGCGCGCTGGTGTCCTGCGGCTCGAGCGAGGTCTTGACGCCGATGGCGTTCCAGGAGTTGGCGATCGTCGGCAGGCAGTCGGCGATCCAGCTCACGTTGACCGCCATCAGGTTGACCGACAGGTTCTTCACGCCCGCGGCGGCCAGCAGCGACTTGGCCTTGTCCGGGTCGTAGCCGTAGACCGTCTTGGCCGGCGCGTACGCCGGGTTCTCCTTGTTGAGGAAGCTGCTGGCCGGTGTGCCGTGGCCCTTCAGCGCCACGTCGATCATCTTCTTGGTGTCGATGGCGTACAGCAGCGCCTGGCGCACCCGCACGTCGTCGAACGGCTTCTGGCCGGTGTTGAACATCAGGAACATGTGGTTCATGCCCTTGCCGCCCTCGACGGTCAGCCCCTGCTTGCGGAGCTGGTCGATGTTGGCGTACGGCACGTTGTCGGCGATCTGCGCCTCCGCGCCGCCGCCGGAGATCTTCGCGACCCGGGCCGAGGCGTCCACGATCGACAGCCAGTTCATCTTCTTGATCGCCGGCTTGCGGGGGCCGTTGTAGTCGGCGAACGCCTCGAAGGTGGTGTTGGACTTCGGGTGGTGCGCGGTCATCTTGTACGGGCCGGAGCCGACCGCCTTGCCGTTCTTGGCCGCGTCCCAGCCGCCCGGCTGCCCGAAGACGTGCTTGGGCATGATCTTGGCGATGGTCAGCCGCTGCAGCGCGTCCGGGAAGGAGAACTTGAAGACGAGCTCGACCGTGGTCGCGTCGACCTTGCGGACCTCCTTCAGCCAGGTGGTGAAGAAGGAGGACACCAGCGTGGAGGAGTCCTGCACGCGGTCGAAGGTGAACAGCACATCGTCCACGGTGACCGGCTGCCCGTCGTGCCACTTGGCGCCCTGCCGCAGCGTGAACCGCCACGTGGTCGCCGAGGGGTCCGACGGCAGGGCCGTGGCCAGCGCGGGGTACGGCGCGCGGGTGATCGGGTCGGTGTCGACCAGCCCCTCGTAGATGTGGTTGTTGCCGGCCATCGCGAACGCCGACGCGCTCATGGTCGGGTCCCAGCTCTGGTCGTTGCCGTAGCCGATGACCACGGTGACGAGGTCCTTGTTCCCGCCGGAGCCGGCCGAGCCGGTCGAGGCGGGGCCGCCGCAGGCGGAGATCGTGCTGGAGAGGGCGGCCGCGGCGCTCATTATCCCGCTGTAGCGCAGGAAGTCGCGGCGGCTGAAGGGGGATCGCGGAGCGCTCACGGTGTCTCCCGGTGTGGGCTGTCAGGCAGGCACGAGATGGGGGTGGAGGTGGGACGTCCCACGTCCTATCTCTGATAGCGTCGGAGACTAGAAGTCCGTTACGTTTCGCGTCAAGAGCATGACCAGGAGATGTCCGTGTCGTTGCGTGACGATCGCCCCCTCGCCGAGCCCGGTGGGCCGGCTCCCGCCCGTAGCCGCCGGCTCAGCCGATCGCTCGAGGTGCAGGAGGCGGTCAAAGAGCTGATCGTCCGGCGCGGGCTGACCGCCGGAGATCCGATGCCGACAGAGACCGAGCTTATGCAAGAACTGGACATCGGGCGCAACTCGGTACGCGAAGCCCTAAAAGCCCTGCAGGCCGTCGGCATCGTCGACATCCGCCACGGCTTTGGCACGTTCGTCGGCCAGATGTCCCTGAACGGGCTGGTCGACGAACTCGCCTTCCACAGCCGGATCGGGCCACAGGACGAGCAGAGCCACCTCGCCCACCTGATCGAGATCCGCGAACTCCTGGAGAACGGCCTGGCCGCCCGCCTGATCGACCGGCACGGCGGCGCCGGCCTCGCCGACCTGCTCTCCCCCGCCCGCGAGGCACTGGAGCGGATGGAGGCCGAGGCGCTCGTCGGCGTGGTCTCCCCGGAGACCGACCGGCTCTTCCACGACTCGCTCTACCGGCCGCTGGGCAATCCGCTGGTCGGCCGGCTCCTCGGCGCCTTCTGGCAGGTCTTCCACCAGCTCAGGAACGAGCTCGGCGCCCCGGACGAGACCCCGGAGTACGTCGCCCGCAAGCACCGCGACATCTACGCCGCGGTCATCGCCGAGGACCGGGACGCCGTCGAGGCGGCGATGATCGCCCACTTCGCGGGCATCCGCACCCGCCTCGCCCGCCTCCGCGACGACTGAGGGTGGACAGGGCGCCGCCGGCCCAGGGCGGGCCGGCGGCGCCTGTTCACCGGCCCCTGCGCCTGTAGGTGCGGACCGACAGGGGGACGAAGACCACCAGCAGCGCGGCCGACCAGAGCAGGACCGTGGCCGCCGGATGCGCGAGCGGCCAGGTCAGGTGCCCGGACGGAGCACCGGGGTTGCCGAACAGGTCCCGCGAGGCGGCGGTGAGCGCGCTCACCGGGTTCCAGTCGGCCAGGAACCGCAGCCACCCTGGCATCCCGCCCGTCGGGACGAACGCGTTGGACAGCATCGTGACCGGAAAGAACAGCGGCACCATCTGATCGGCGATCTGGTCGTTCTTCACCACCAGGCCCACGTAGACGCCCGCCCAGCTCAACGCGTACCGCAGCAGCGTTATCAGCAGGAACGCCTCGGCCGTGGGGACCAGGCCGCGATGGGGCCGCCAGCCCACCAGCAGGCCCGCCCCCACCATGATGGCCAGCGACAGCAGACCGGTCAGGGAGTCGGCGCCGGTCTGCCCGAACGGCACCGCCGACCGCGCCATCGGCATGGAGCGGAACCGGTCCATCACGCCCCGGGAGGCGTCGGTGGCGACCCGCACCATGACTCCCATCACCGCCGAGAAGGTCACCATCGCGAACAGCCCGGGCATGAGGTACTCGCGGTAGTTCCCGCCGCCCGGCACCTGGATCGCGCTGCCGAACACGTACCCGAACAGCACGACCATGACGGCCGGGAAGATCAGCGCGGCGATGAGTTCTCCCGGGTTCTGCCGCAGCCGTCCCAGCTCGCGGCCGACCAGGGTCAGCCCGTCGATGAGGGTCCAGCGCAGGCGGTGGTCCGCCGGCGGGGTGAGGGCGGTCATCGGACGGGCTCCTTCCGGTCGGTGAGGCGCAGGAACACCTCGTCGAGGGTGGGGCGGCGCAGTCGCACGTCGGCCGCGGCGACCCCCGAACGGTCGAGCTCGCGCACGACGTCGGCGAGGCGGAGACCGCCGGGCAGGACGACGCTGAGCCGGTCGGCGTCCATCGTGGCGGGGGCGGTCCCGGCCAGGGTGGTCAGCACGGTGGCGGCCGGACGCAGCGCGGCGGGGTCCTCGACGACGACGTCGAGGCGGTCCCCGATCGTGGCCTTCAGCTCGTCGGGAGTGCCTGTGGCGATCACCCGCCCCTGGTCGATGACGGCGATGTCGTCGGCGAGCCGGTCGGCCTCGTCCAGGTACTGCGTGGTGAGCAGCACGGTGGTGCCGTCCGCGACCAGTTCGCGGACGCTGTCCCAGATCTCGCCGCGGCTGCGCGGGTCGAGGCCGGTCGTCGGCTCGTCCAGGAAGAGCACCTCGGGGCGCAGGATGAGGCTGGTGATCAGGTCGAGGCGGCGCCGCATGCCGCCGGAGTAGCCGGCGACCTGGCGATCGGCGGCGTCCGTCAGGCCGAAGCGTTCGAGCAGTTCGTCGGCCCGGCGGTGCGCCGCGCGCCGGGACAGGTGGGAGAGGCGCCCGAACATGCGCAGGTTGCCACGGCCGGTGAGCTTCTCGTCCACGGCGGCGTGCTGGCCCGCGAGCCCGATCCGGGCCCGCACCTCCCCGGCCTGGCGGACGACGTCGTACCCGGCGACGCGGGCGTGCCCGGCGTCGGGGTCGGACAGGGTCGCCAGGATGCGCACCGCGGTCGTCTTCCCCGCGCCGTTCGGCCCGAGCACGCCGCAGACCCTTCCCCTCGGGATGCTCAGGTCCAGGCCGCGCAGCGCCTGAACGTCGCCGAAGGACTTGCGCAGCCCTTCGGCGAACACGATCGGATCCGTCACGATCCCTCCACTGGGTACGTCGTACGCGGTTATGCCGACGAGGCTAGGTCACTGGGTACGATGTACGCAAGTGAGGGGAGGACCGTGAGCGACGCCGAGTACGTGAGCATCTGGATGCGGCCCGAGCGCCCGGCCCGCGGGCCGAAGCCGGCCTACAGTCGCGCGCAGATCACCGAGGCCGCCATCCGGATCGCCGACACCGAGGGGCTGGAGGCCGCCACCATGCGGCGCATCGCCGCCGAGATCGGCGCCGGCGCGATGTCCCTCTACCGGTACGTCCCGAGCCGCGACGACCTCATCGCGCTCGTGGCCGACCGGCTGATGGGCGAGATCGACGTCGAGGGCATGCCCTCGGGCGACTGGCGCGCGGACCTGACGCGCTATGCGAACGAGGTCCGGGCCATGTGGCTGCGGCACCCGTGGATCGCCACCGTGCACCGGTCACTCCCCGGCCTCGGCCCCAACCAGCTGCGCCTGATCGAACGGGTGATGGGCACCCTCGACGCTCACGTCCCCATCGACGAGAACCTCGGCCTCATGGCCATCCTGACCGGCTACGTCGAGGGCACCGTCCGCGAGGAGGTCAGCGCGGCCGAGGAGCTCCGCCGCAGCGGGCTCAGCGAGTCGGAGTGGATGGCGCGGAGCTCCCCGCGCGTCCGGCAGCTGCTGGAGAGCGGGGAGTACCCCATCTTCACCAAGATCGTGATGGAGGCGCGCCGGCCGCACCTGAGCCGCGACGAACAGTTCCGGTACGGCCTGGAGCGCGTCCTGGACTGCATCGCCGCCGCCCTCCCCTCAACGGCCGGGCCGGAAAGCGAAAACCCCCCGAACCCGTAGGTCCGGAGGGCTTGCGATGTCCTGCGACATCACCTGGTCGGGACGGCGGGATTTGAACCCACGATCTTCTGACCCCCAGTCAGACGCCTTACCAAGCTAGGCCACGTCCCGGTGCCCGCCGCGAGCGAGCGGAACAACTCTAGCGCAGACGGCGACCTCTTCGCGCATCGGAGGAAACGCCGGACGATCACGCCGGCCTTCCCGAGGTCAGTGCACCTGGTCGGAGAGGCGGACGAAACGGTGCCCCGAGGCCAGGAGGTGCGGGACGGCGCCGATGATCCCCTCGGCCGTACCGCCCTCGGGGTGGTTCATATGGCAGATGACGATGGAGCCGGGCCGGGCCTTCGCGACGGTGCGGCGGACCTCGCCGGGGCCGAGGGTCGCGCCGCCGTCGCCGTTGACGGTGAAGCCGACGACGCGTTCGCCCAGGTCGGCGGCGATGCGGACCGCGATCTCGTCGGAGTACGCCGTTCCCGGGCGGAAGAAGCGCGGCGGGGCGCCCAGGGACCGGGTGAGCTTCGCGCGGTTCCCGGCGACCTCGTCGTAGACCTCGCCGGCGTCGCGCGTGCCCGCGATGCCGTACGCGGACCGCCCGTTGACCGAGAGCGGGCGGTGGCGGGTGCCATGATTGGCGATCTCGAACAGCGGCTCGCGGGCCAGTTCGCGGAAGACCGCCCGGTTGGCGTCGATCCAGCGGGAGTTCAGGAAGAGCGTCGCCGGCACCTCCCGCCGCCGGAGGAAGTCGATGAGGCGCCGGTCGTAGCCGTCACCGCCGGGTCCGCCGCAGGCGTCGAAGGTCAGCGCGATCACGCGCTCGGTGGTGGGCAGCGCGCGGACGATCCCGGGCGTCTCCAGGCTCCAGTGCCGGGGCTTGGCGTGGCGGTAGCGCGCCACGATCTGCGCGCGGGTCACCGCGGGCGGCGTCGCCCCGGTGGTGCGCCCCACAGGTCGCGGCGCGCCGCCCTTCGGCGTGGATCCGGGTGAGCCGGGAGTCGTGGGGTTCCCGGCGGTGCCCGGGGTCGCGGGGCCGCCGGCGGCGCCGGTGGCCGAGCGGGTGCAGCCGGCGAGCGCGGTGGTGACCGCGGCGGCCAGTACGGCACGGCGGCTGAGGGACATCGGTTCCTCGTCAGGTGGGGGGTGACGCGCCGGTACGCGGGCCGGACGTGGCAGCGACTTTACCGAGCCGGTACCGGATTCCACGGTGAATCACGGAGGAAGATCACAAACCGGTTCAGAGGCGGACCCAGGTGCCGTCGGCGGCGGACCGTGCCATCGCCTCCAGGGCTTCGGCGGCGCGTACGGCGTCCTCCAGGGTCGGCCCGTACGGCGCTCCCTCGTCGATGCTTCTCAGGAAGGCGGCGGCCTCGATCACCTTGGTGTCGTCGTAGCTCATCACGATCCCGGCTCCCGGCTGGAACCGCGCGTACTCGCCGTCCCCGGGCCCCGGGAACACCCTCTCCGCGGGCTGGTTCCGGTAGTCCCCGCCCGCGGAGACCGTCAGCTCTCCGGCGCGCCGGAAGTCCCAGCCGACCATCCCCTCGCCGCCCTGCACGACGAAGCCGTAGGCGTTCTGCGCGCCCGCCTCGGTGCGCCCCGCCTCCAGGGTGACCCGGACCCCGCCGCGTGTCCGCAGCAGCGCGCAGACGTAGTCCTCGTTCTCCACGGCGCCGGTCGGCCCGCCCGGGGCGTCCACGACCGTGTAGTGGCTGCCGCCGGGCGCCGTGAGGGGCCGGTGGGGCACGAACACGGCCGTGTCGGCGACGAGCCGTTCGACGTCGCCGAGGAGGAACCGCAGGAGGTCGACGCCGTGGGACGCGAGGTCTCCGAGGACGCCCGAGCCACCCTGTGCCCGCAGGAACCGCCAGGTGAGCGCGCCGGAGGGGTGCGCGGCGTAGTCGGTGAGGAAGGTGACGCGGGCGTGGGCCGGCGTCCCGATGGCGCCTTCGGCGATGAGGCGGCGGGCGCGGGCGACGGCGGGGAAGTTGCGGTAGTTGAACCCGACGGTCGCCTGGACGCCCGCCCGGGCGGCGGCCTCGGCCGCCGCGCGGGCGTCGCCGGCGGTCAGGCCCACCGGCTTCTCGATCCACTGGTGCTTGCCCGCCCGCGCCGCCGCCACCGCCATGTCGCGGTGGTAGGCGTTCGGCGCGGTCACGCTGACCGCGTCGATCCCGGGATCCTTCAGCAGCGCCGCCCAGTCGGCGTGGATCCGATCCGGGGCGTACCGCGCGGCGAAGTCCTCGGCCCGGGCCGGGACCGTGTCGGCCACGGCGACCAGGCGCGCCCGGAGTCCCAGCTCCGGATAGTGGTGGGGCAGCCGGGCGTACGCGCGGGCGTGCACGTGCCCCATCCACCCGGCGCCGATGACCCCGACGCCGAGTACTCGTTCCGGCACGGTTCCTCCCTCGGGCTCAGGCGCCCTGCTCGGGCGGCGCGGTCCGGCCCGACAGCTCGGCGACGTCCTGCTCGAGCTCCTCCGCGACGCGGCCGAGATCGGCGTCGGCGGCGGCCGCCCCTTCGAGTTCGTGGCTGAGCTGCTCGAGCTCCTCGCCGCCGGCCATCAGGGTGGTGAGCCGCTCCCGCGTGATCTCGTCCTTGGTGTAGGCGCCGAGCGGGCGTCCCCGGTTGAGCAGCAGGAACCGGTCGCCGACCGGGTACGCGTGGTGCGGGTTGTGGGTGATGAACACGACGCCGAGGCCGCGCGCCCGGGCCCGCATGATGTAGCGGAGGACGACGCCGGCCTGCTTGACGCCGAGCGCGGCGGTGGGCTCGTCGAGGATGAGCACCTTGGCGCCGAAGTAGACGGCGCGGGCGATGGCGACGCACTGGCGTTCACCGCCGGACAGGGTGCCGATCGGCTGGTCGACGTCGCGCAGGTCGATGCCCATGTTGCGCAGTTCCGTGCGCGTGGTGTCGCGCATGAACCGGATGTCGAGCCGGCTGAGCGGGCCGGCGCCCTTGCGGACCTCCGAGCCGAGGAAGAAGTTGCGCCAGACCGGCATGAGCGGGACGACGGCGAGGTCCTGGTACACCGTCGCGATGCCGTGTTCGAGGGCCTCGCGCGGGGACGTGAAGCGCACGGGCTCGCCCGCGACCTCGTACGTTCCGGCGTCGGCCTGGTGCATACCGGAAATGATCTTGATGAGGGTGGACTTGCCGGCGCCGTTGTCGCCGAGCACGCAGGTCACCTCGCCCGGGTGCACCTCCAGCGACACCCCGGTCAGCGCGATGATCGTGCCGTACCGCTTCTCGCAGTCGGTGAGCCGTACGAGCGGAGTCCCCGTGGTCATCGTGTCGCTCATCGGGCGGCCTCCGTTCGCCGGCGGACCCAGAGGTTGAGGAGGGTGGCGCCGAGCAGCATCGCGCCGAGGAAGAACTTGAACCAGTCGGCGTTCCAGCCCGCGTACACGATGCCCTGAGTGGTCATCCCGAAGATGAACGCCCCGGTGGCGGCGCCGATGGCCGAGCCGTACCCGCCGGTGAGCAGGCAGCCGCCGATGACCGCCGCGATGATGTACAGGAACTCGTTGCCGACGCCCTCGCCGGACTGGACGGTGGTGAAGGAGAACAGCAGGTTCATGCCGGTGAACCAGGCCAGGAACCCGACCGTCATGAACAGGCCGATCTTCACGCGCCGGACCGGGACGCCGACGGCCCGCGCGCTCGACTGCGCTCCCCCGACCGCGAAGATCCAGTTCCCGACGCGCGTCCGCAGCAGTACCCAGGTCGCGATCGCGGTGAACAGCAGCCACCACACCACGCTGATCCGCAGGGACAGGCCGCCGAGGTTCCACTCGGCGGCGAAGACCTTCCGCGCCGCCCCGAAGCCGTCCATGTCCGCGATGTCCGGGCTGGCGACGTTGCCGGTGATCACCTTGGTGATGGCCAGGTTCAGGCCCTGCAGCATGAGGAACGTCGCGAGCGTCACGAGGAAGCTCGGGATGCCGGTCTTCATGACGAGATAGCCGTTCAGCGCGCCGACACCCAGTGCCAGCAGGAGGCCGACCGCGATCCCCACCCACAGGTTGAGCGTGAGCTGGAAGCTCAGCATCGACGCGACCAGCGCCGAGCTCGTCACGGCCACGCCCGCCGACAGGTCGAACTCCCCGCCGATCATCAGCAGCGCGACCGCCACCGCCGGGATGCCGATCGTCGAGCTGGCGTACAGGATCGTCGCGAGGGCGTCGAGACCGCGGAACGGTGGGGCGACGGCGAAGAAGAACACGTAGATGACGACCGCGCCGGCCAGCGAGCCGGTCTCGGGGCGCGCCAGCAGCCGGGCGAGCGGCGACCGCCGGGCGAGCCGCTCGTCCGGCGGGGACGGCGCGGCGGTGTCCGCGGCCTGGCTCATCGAGATCTCCGGGGCCATCGCTACCGGGTGCCGCGCGCGGCGTACTTGGCGACCGCCGCCACGTTGCCCTTGTCGACGAAGTACGGGCCGGTCGGCGTCGTCTTGCCGCCGCCGAGGACGTTGCCGTTCGTCCGGTACAGCCACAGCGAGTCGACGGCGAGGTAGCCCTGGAGGTACGGCTGCTGGTCGACGGCCCACTCGACCGTGCCGTCCTGGACCGCCTTGACCATGGCCGGGTTCATGTCGAACGCCGCGACCTTGGCCGCGCTGCCCGCGTCCTTGACCGACTGCAGCGCGGTCAGCGCGAACGGCGCGCCGAGCGCGACGACCCGGTCGATGCTCTTGTCCTGCTTGAGCTTGGCCGCGATGGTCGACCGCACCGACGGCATGTTGGTCCCCGTGACGTACACCTTGTCCGTCTTGCCGGAGAACGTCCTGGCCAGGCCGCCGCAGCGCGCCTCCAGCGAGACCGAGCCCTGCTCGTGCAGGACGCACAGGACGTGCTTGGCGCCTTCGGTGCCCAGCCGCGTCCCGGCGCTCTCCCCCGCGAGGCTCTCGTCGGAGCCGAAGAACTCCAGCGCGCCGACCTTCTGCCAGTCGTCCACGCCGGCGTTGAGGACGACGACCGGGATGCCCCCGCCGGTGGCCTTCTTGACGGTGCCGGCCATCGCGTCGGGGTGGGAGAGGGTGACCGCGATGCCGTCGACCTTGCTGTCGATGGCGTTCTGCACCAGAGTGGCCTGCTTGTCGCCGTCCGGGTCGTTGGAGTAGACGAGCTGCACGTTGTCCTTGGCGGCGGCGGCCTCGGCCCCCTTGCGGACGATGTCCCAGAAGGTGTCGCCGGGCGCCTGGTGCGTGACCATGGCGATCTTCATCCGGGGGGTGTTCGCCTTGCCCGCGCCCGTGTCCGCGGCCGACTCCTGGGCCTTCTTCCCGCCGTGACCGCTGCACGCCGTCACGGTGAGGGCCAGGGCGGCCAGAATGGTGCCGGCCCGCCTACCTGTTCGAAGCATCGCGTCTCTCCGTCCTCACTGTGTCGGGCCGAGGTGGGGGCGTTGCGCAGCCTTGGCGGCCTCGTACTCGGCCCGTGCCTTGCGGGTGCTGTCGAGCGCGGAGACCTCCGCCACCGGGACGTCCCACCAGGCGTCCGAGGAGGGCGCGGGCGCGAGCGGGTCGGTCTCGACGTGGACGACGGTCGTGACCTTCGACTCCCGGGCGCGGTCGAGCGCGGCGCGGAACTCCTCGATGGTCGTCGTGCGCAGCACGTCGGCGCCGAGGCTCGCGGCGTTCGCCGCGAGGTCGACGGGCAGGAGGTCGCCGTCGAACAGGCCGGTCTCGGGGTTCCGGTAGCGGTAGCTCGTGCCGAACCGCTGCGAGCCCAGCGACTCCGACAGCGCGCCGATCGAGGCGAAGCCGTGGTTCTGGACGAGCACGATCGTCAGCTTGATCCCCTCGGCGACCGCCGTGACGATCTCCTGGGCCATCATGAGGTACGACCCGTCGCCGACGAGGACGAACACCTCTCGCTCGGGGTCGGCCATCTTGATCCCCAGGCCGCCGGCGATCTCGTATCCCATGCAGGAGTAGCCGTACTCGACGTGGTACTGCCGCGGGTCTCGCGCCCGCCACAGTTTGTGCAGGTCGCCGGGCATGCTGCCGGCGGCGTTCACGACGACGTCGCGCGGGCCGGCTGCCTCGTTGACCGCGCCGAGGATCTCGGTCTGCGCCGGCAGCGGGCCGTGCCCGAGGTGGTAGGCCCGGTCGACGACCCGCCGCCAGTCCTCGGCGAGCCGCCGCGCGCGATCGGCGTACGCGGCGTCGACGCGGTGACCCGCCAGGGCCTCGGTGAGCGCCCGCAGCCCCGCCCGCGCGTCGGCGACCAGCGGGACGGCGGAGTGCTTCGCCGCGTCGAACGACGCGACGTTCAGGTTGATGAAACGAACGCCGGGGTGGGCGAAGACGGTACGGGACGCGGTGGTGAAGTCGCTGTAGCGGGTGCCGACGCCGAGGACCACGTCGGCCTCGCGGGCGAGGGCGTTCGCGGCGGCCGTGCCGGTGGCGCCGACGCCGCCGACCGCGAAGGGATGGTCCCACGGCAGCGAGCCCTTGCCCGCCTGGGTCTCGGCGACCGGAATGCCCGTCGCGTCGGCGAAGGCGAGCAGGTCACCGGCGGCGTCGGAGTAGGTCACGCCACCGCCCGCGACGACCAGCGGCCGCTCGGCCCCGTGCAGCAGCGCGACCGCGCGTTCGAGCTGCGCGGGCTCGGGCACCGGCCGGGGCACATGCCACACCCGCCGCGCGAACAGCTCCTCCGGCCAGTCGCAGGCCTCCGCTTGCACGTCCTGCGGCAGCGCGAGGGTGACCGCGCCGGTCTCGGCGGGGTCGGTGAGCACCCGCATCGCGGCGAGCAGCGCAGACGGGAGCCGTTCGGGACGCTCGATGCGGTCCCAGTACCGCGACACCGGCCGGAACGCGTCGTTGACCGACACGTCACCGGACCGGGGGTCCTCCAGCTGCTGCAGCACCGGGTCGGCGACCCGGGTGGCGAACACGTCGCCGGGCAGCAGCAGCACCGGGATCCGGTTGATGGTGGCGAGCGCCGCGCCGGTCACCATGTTGGTCGCGCCGGGCCCGATCGAGGACGTGCACGCGAACGCCGCGAGCCGGTCGCGCATGCGGGCGTAGCCGACGGCGGCGTGCACCATCGCCTGCTCGTTGCGGGCCATGTGGTACGGCAGGACGGCCGCGCCCGTACGGTGCGCCTCCAGCAGGGCCTGCCCGACGCCCGCGACGTTGCCGTGCCCGAAGATCCCGAAACAGCCGGCGAAGAACCGCTGCTCCCGCCCGTCCCGCTCCGACCACTGCGCCGCCAGGAACCGGACGACCGCCTGTCCTACGGTGAGCCTCATCTCTCCTCCTCGGTCGTCGAGGTGAGGGGAAGCCGGGGATCGATCTCCTCGTCCCGCCACGTGCCGCGCACCCAGGCGTGGGCGGGGTCGTCGCAGATCCGCCACGCGCGCTCCGGCGAGGGACCGGCCATCACGTTCAGGTAGTACAGGTCGTAGCCCGGCACCGCCATCGACGGGCCGTGCCAGCCGTGCGGGATCAGCACGGCGTCGCCCGTGCGCACCTCTTCGAGCACGTCGATCGGCCGGTCGGCGGTCCCGTACACCCGCTGGTACGCCATCGCGGTGGGCCCGCCACCCACCTCGAAGTAGTAGATCTCCTCCAGCACGCTCTCGCCGGGGCGGTCCTCGTCGTGCTTGTGCGGCGGGTAGGACGACCAGTTGCCGCCGGGCGTGAGCACCTCGCAGGCGATCAGTCTGTCGGCCGAGAACGCCTCCGGCGTGCAAAAGTTGTTCACCTGCCGCGACGCCCGGCCCGCCCCGCGCAGCTCGACCGGCACGTCCCTGGCCGGGCCGTACCGCGCGGGAAGGCGGTTCTCGCACCGCGCGGCGGGCAGCGCGAACCGGCCGCGCCCCGTCACCGTCACCACGGCGTCGCGCGGCACGTAGGCGAAGTCGGTGACGCGGGAGAAGACGTCCCGCCGTCCCTCCAGCTCGAACGTCTCGCCGTCACAGGCGACACGGCACGACCCGGACAACGGCAGCACGAGCGTCTCGTACGAACCGGTCGCGAAGGTGTGCGCGCCGTCGAGTTCGAGGACGCGCAGCGCGGAGTACGTCCAGCCGGCGGTCTCCGGGGTGATCTCCAGGGCGTACGGCGGGGTGCCGGTGGTGCCCGCGGGCACGTAGTGCGTCAACCCAGGACCTCCACGGCGGCGTCGACGGCGCCGGCGACGTCGTCGCCGGCCGGGTACAGCAGGGTGCGGCCGGCGACCAGGCCCTTCACGGTCGGCAGCCGCAGGGCGCGCTCCCAGCGGGCGGGCGCGGCGCGGGGGTCGTCGGGCACCTCGCCGCCGAGCAGCAGGGCGGGCAGCGTGGAGGCGGCCAGCACGCGCTCCATGTCCTCGACGACCGGCACCTTCAGCCAGGTGTACGCGGAGGTCGTCCCGAGCCCCGAGGCGATCGCGATGGCTCTGGTCATGGCCTCGGGTGTGAGGACGTTGCGCACCCGGCCGCCGACCCGCTGGGACATGAACGGCTCGACCAGCGCCATCAGCCCGCCGGCGGCCAGTCCCGAGACGGCCTCCGCGCAGGACTCCAGCGCGCGGGCGGTCGCGGGGTCGGCCTCGTCGATCCGGAGCAGCATCTTGCCGCCGTCGAGGCGCCGGTCGGCGATGGCGCGCGCGTCGTACGCGGTGAACCGGTCGTCGATCTCGAACGCCGACCCGGCGAGGCCGCCGCGGTTCATCGAGCCGAGCACGACCTTCTCGTCGAGCGCGCCGAGCAGCAGTAGGTCCTCGACGACGTCGGGGGCGGCGAGCACGCCGTCGACACCGGGGCGGCTGAGCGCGAGGCAGAGGCGTTCGAGCAGGTCCCGGCGGTCCGCCATGGCCATGGTCCGGTCGCCCGCGCCGAGCGACCCGCGCGCCGGATGGTCGGCGGCCACGATCATGAGGCGGCCGTTCGGGCCGAGGAGCGTCCCGCGCCGGACGCGCCGCGCCGCCGCGTCGGCGACCGCCGACGGCCGGGAGGCTCGGATCTCGGTGAGCGCCGCGATCCGTTCGGCGAAGACCTCAGTGATCACCGGTCGCCTCCACGAGCTCCTCGACCTCGCCGGTGGCCGGCATCGCGGGCGAGCAGGCGAGACGGGAGGCCACGATCGCGCCCGCGGCGTTCGCGAAGCGCACGGTCCGCTCGACGTCCCAGCCGGCGAGCAGGCCGTGGCAGAGCGCCCCACCGAACGCGTCCCCGGCCCCGAGCCCGTTGACGACCTCCACCTCGACCGGCGGGACCTCGACGACGTCCATGCCGCCGGCCGCGGAACGGGCCGCCGCCAGCACGCCCTTCGGCCCGCGCTTGACGATCGCCAGCCGGACGCCCCGGTCCAGCAGCGCCTCGGCCGCGGCGTACGGCTCCCGCTCCCCCACGGCGACCGCGCACTCCTCGGCGTTGCCGACCGCGACGGTGACGTGCTCCAGGGCCCGCCGGACCGCTCCGCCCGCCTCCTCCGGCGACGGCCAGAACATCGGCCGGTAGTCCAGATCGAGCACGGTGTCCCGCCGCCGGGACCGGGCGGCCAGCGCGGCGAGGGTCGCCGTACGGCTCGGCTCGTCGCACAGGCCGGTGACCGTCGCCCAGAAGATCCGGGCCGCGCGGATCGCCGGCAGGTCCAGTTCGCCGGCCTCGATCTGCAGGTCCGGGGCCTTGGGATACCGGTAGAAGTACAGCGGGAAGTCGTCCGGCGGGAAGATCTCGCAGAACGCCAGCGGGGTGGGCAGGCCGGGGACGGCCGTGACGAACCGGTCGTCCACGCCGTACTCCCGCAGCGCCGTATGGACGTACCGGCCGAACGGGTCCTCCCCGGTCCGGGTGATCACCGCGGTGCGGTGGCCGTGCCGCGCCGCCGCGACCGCCACGTTGGTGGGGCTGCCGCCGAGGTACTTGCCGAACGTCTCGACGTCCTCCAGCCGGACGCCCACCTGCAGGGGGTAGACGTCCACGCTGACGCGGCCCATCGTGATCAGATCGTGCGGACTCACGGAACGGATCACCTCCGGCACGCCGGCGTGTCACCGGTGTCACGGTTCGTTCACCGGCGTTCCCAGCCTCCGCAGGGGATGACCGCCTGTCAAGGGTTTGTCCTGACATCAAGACGTATTAGCGTGGAGGAGGAGCGACCGCTCGACGACGCCGGCGAGCGGGCCTCGGGAGGAACGCCCGGAGGTGCGGCATGGGCAGAGCGGCCGTCCACCGCCCGGTGGTGCGGGTGGACCGTGCCAGCCCCGTCCCGTTGTACTTCCAGGTGGCGCGGCAGCTCGAGGAGGCCATCCACGACGGCCGGCTTCCGCCCGGGAGCCGCCTGGAGAACGAGATCCGGCTCGCCGACGGCTACGGCCTGTCCCGGCCGACGATCCGGCAGGCGATCCAGCACCTCGTCGACAAGGGCCTCCTGGTCCGCAGGCGCGGCGTCGGCACCCAGGTCGTGCAGGCGCAGGTGCGGCGCTCGATCGAGCTGACCAGCCTGTACGACGACCTGCTCGCCGCCGGCCGCAGTCCCGCCACCCGGGTGCTGGAGCTCGGCACGCTGCCCGCCGGCGAGACGGTGGCCCGGGAGCTCGACGTGCCGCCCGGCACGGAGGTGGTACGCCTGCGGCGGCTCCGGCTGACCGGCGAGGAACCGCTCGCCCTGCTGACGAACTACCTCCCGGCCGGCCTCGTCGCCCTGACCGCCGAGGACCTGGCCGCCCGCGGCCTGTACGAGATGCTGCGCGCCACCGGGGTCAACCTGCGCATCGCCCACCAGACGATCGGAGCGCGGGCCGCCACCGCCGCCGAGGCACGGCTGCTCGGCGAACGCCGGGGCGTCCCGCTGCTGACCATGACCCGGCTCGCGTACGACGACAAGGGCCGCCCGGTGGAGTACGGCAGCCACGTCTACCGCGCCGGCCGTTACTCCTTCGCCCTCACCCTCGTCGAACGCTGAGCGGCCGGGCGGGGCAGCGCGCGGATCACGGGACGAAGGCCCCGCACCACGTGCGTGGTGCGGGGCGCGAAGGCCGCGATGTTCCGTACGCGGACCGCCGTCCGTCAGGGGTTGGCGGTGAAGTACACGAACGTGTCGGCCGGGTCGGGGGTCACCTGGTGGGCGAGGTCGGGACTGGACGCGGGCGTGTACGTGACCTGGACCGCCTGGGCGATCGCGTCACGGCACAGTTGGAGGATCCGGTCATTGGTCCGATCGTAGGAGTCGAGGGCCTTCGTCTTCTTGTAGAGATCGGCCAGGCCGACCAGGGTGGGGTCGCCCGCCATGGACCGGGCGACGATGTTGTTGTGCAGGTCCATGGCATGCGTGCGGGGCTCATCGGAGTTCTGCTCGTGTGCGTCCCCCCATTTCTTCGCGTAGTCCGCGCCGAACCAGGTCGTCAGGCCCAGCTGCCATACGCAGTGCCGGGCCGCGTCGGCCTTGTCGTCCTGCTTCTGCTCGGTGACCCCCGCCACCTGGGCGGCGTTGTTGTACGCGAACGAGTAGGGCCGGCCGGCCACGATGCACTGGGCCTTGTTCTCATCGCACACCGCCTTCTCCGGTGGCGTCATCGCGGTGTAGGTGTCCCAGCCTCTCTGGATGAAGTTCTTGTATCCGGGTGAAGGGTCGGCGTCCGCGGCGTCGGTGCCGTCGGCGGTGCCTTCCACGGTCGTCTGCGCGCTGCCGGTGTCGCCGCCGGGCGAGGTCGGGTCGGCGTGGGCCGGTGTCGTCCAGACGGCGACGGTGGACGTCGCGATGGTGGCCGCGATGACGAGGGCGAGCGTCAGGATGGCGCGCCACGGGTTCGCGTGAGGTCGGGCGATCCGGGCTGAGGGGTGTCTCACGGCAGGTCCTCCTTGTCGGGGGGAGCGGTCACCCTCAGGTGTAGGACCTGGGACTTTGTTCGTCACCGGCCGGAGCGTCCGAACAATCAAGGCCGATCAAATGTGCACGAACGGGTCCGGGCGGACCCACGGGTGACGCCTGACCGGGGGAGCCCGCGCCGGTCGACCCGGCGGGCGCTCCCCCGCGACGTTGATGATCCGCGCACCGTCGCCGGTCAGGCCGGCTGCGGGTCGGCGACCGGGAGGAGCGCGTCGAAGACGAGGGTGAAGAAGGAGTCGAACGCCTCCGCCGAGCGATCCGCGCGGGCCCTGATGAGGGATCCCTCCCACGCGTTGACGAGGAAGCCGGCCGTGGCGCGCGGGTCCAGGCCGGCGCGGAGGGCGCCGCCGTCGCGGGCCTCGGTGAGCGCGCCCGCAACGGCGTCCGTCCACTGCGCGAGGCCCTCGCGGACGGCCTCGCGGATGACCGGGCTGTGGTCGGCGATCTCGGCTCCGAAGTTGCCGACGAGGCAGCCGCGCGTGAACTGCGCTCCCACGACGGCGTCGCGGAGCGACTCGAAGTGCGCCCGCAGCCGGGCCAGCGGTTCGCCGTCCCCCGCGACCAGCTCCTGGAGGTGACGCCGGGCGCCGTACCGCTCGAGCGCGACGACGGCGAGCGCCTCCTTGCTGTCGAAGTGGTTGTAGAACGACCCCTTCGGCACGCCCGCCGCATCGGTGATCACCTTCACGCCCGCCGCGTTGTAGCCCTGGGCGTGGAACTGCTCGAGAGCCGCCTCGACGATCTCCTCGCGTACGCCTCGCCTACCCATGCCGACCACCTCCGGCCTCAATATGGCCGGTCGTCTCCTCTGTGTCAACCCAGGTGGGCGCCGCTTGACAGATCTAAGACGACCGGTCATATTCACTTCATCGCAGTTCGGCGTGGAAGGAGAGATCATGAACATCGAGGGTTCGGTCGCGGTCGTGACCGGAGGTAATCGGGGCTTCGGCCGGGAGCTGGTCACCCGGCTCGTCGAGCGCGGGGCCAAGGTCTACGCCGCCGCCCGGCGCCCCGAGACGGTGGACGTGCCCGGCGCCGTGCCGCTGCGGCTGGACATCACCGATCCGGCGTCGGTACGAGACGCGGCCGCCGCGGCGACGGACGCGACCCTACTGATCAACAACGCCGGAATCTCGACCAAGGCGTCCCTGCTCGGCGGCGACGTCGAGGACGCGAGGCGGGAGATGGAGACGCACTACTTCGGCACACTGTCCACGATCCGGGCGTTCGCCCCGGTCATCGAGGCCAACGGCGGCGGCACCATCCTGAACATCCTGTCCGTGCTCTCCTGGTTGCACATCCCGGCCTCCGGCGCGTACTCGGCGGCCAAGGCCGCCGAGTGGGCGATGACCGACGCTGTGCGCCAGGAGCTGCGCCCCAAGGGGATCCTCGTCGCGGGACTGCACGTCGGCTACATGGAGACCGACATGACCGCGGGCATCACGGCCACCAAGTCTGACCCGGGATTGATCGCCGAGATCGCGCTGGACGGAATCGCCGCGGACAGCGCGGAGATCATCGCGGACAGCCTCAGCCGGAACGTCAAGGCGAACCTGTCCGCGCCGATCGTGGCCTGAGACGCCATCGAACGCCCCGCACCGGTTGACCCGGCGGGCGCTCCCCCGCGATCATGCCGACTCCGGAAGATCCCCGGGACGTGCTGGAGGGGCCGTGGCGGTGCGGGTGTGCTCGCTGAAGTTCGACGCCGACCGTGACGGCGGCCCGCAGTCCGTCCCGGCCGGCGGCGCGTACCACGTCGTCCGCTTCCCGTACGGAGCGGCCGAGTCGTACGACGCCGACAACATGCACCCCCAGACACGGAACGGCACCGACCACCCCTTCCCCTCCGACCCCGCGAGCGGGCTGATCCGGCCGGCGCACGACGCGTGGGGCCGCCTGTACGCGATGATCCAGTGGGAGACCGCGGCGGGCGGCGCGGCGACGGAGTTCCGCGACCAGTTCGTCCGTGACCCGCTCGGGACGCCGGACACGACCTGCACGGAGCACAGGCCGCCCTCGCCCGGGATGCAGTGCTTCGCCAAGGCATGGGCGATCTTCGTGTCCCCGGACGTGCCGCTCGCCCTCCGGGTCGCCCACGACGCCGACCGGCCCCTTGACCTCGTGATCGCCGAGTTCAAGCTCGAGTACGACGCCTGACGCAACGGCGGTGGGCGAACCGCTGTTCACGGGGCCTTCCCCGGCCGCTTCTGGACAATCTCGCGGCTCGATTGTCCAGGGAACCGGCGATTGGACAATGCGCGCGGTACGAAGATCCTGTCAGGCGCTTCCGGACGGAAAGGCTCAGCAGGGTGGACGTCTTGCCCAGATTCACGCCCCTCGACAATGATGATCCGCGCACCGTCGCCGGGTACGTGCTGCACGCCCGCCTCGGTGGCGGTGGGATGGGGCAGGTCTACCTCTCGTTCAGTCCTGGGGGCCGAGCCGTCGCGGTCAAGGTGGTCCGGGCCGAACTGGCCGACGACCCCGAGTTCCGCCGCCGGTTCCGGCGTGAGGTCGAGGTCGCGCAGCAGGTGCACGGCCCGTGGACCGCTCCGGTCCTGGACGCCGACCCGGACGCGCCGCGCCCCTGGCTCGCCACCGCCTACGTCGCCGGGCCGACGCTGCAGGAGGCGGTCCTGCGGCACGGCGGGCTGCCCCAACCGGTCGTCGCACGATTGCTCGCCGGATGCGCCGAGGCACTGGCCAGTGTGCACGCCGCCGGCCTGGTGCACCGGGATTTCAAGCCCGGCAACGTGCTGCTCGCCGAGGACGGCCCGCGCGTCATCGACTTCGGTATCGCGCGCGCCGCGGACGCGAGCACCCTCACCCGTTCCGGCCTGATGATCGGTACGCCCGCCTTCATGGCTCCCGAGCAGGTCGCGGGGCGTGAGGTGACCCCGGCCGCCGACGTGTTCGCTCTCGCGCTCACCGCCTACTACGCCGCCGGCGGACAGAGCGCGTTCGGCGACGGCAACGCGGCCGCCCTCGCGTACCGGATCGTTCACGAGGAGCCGGAACTCCACGGCTGCCCGCCCGACCTGCGTCCCCTGCTGGCCCGGTGCCTGGACAAGGAACCGGGCCGCCGCCCGAGCACCTCCGAGGTCATCGAACAGGCCCGCGCGTTCGTGCCGGACGAGCAGCTCCAGGCGGGGACCTGGCTGCCCTCCGCGATCGCCACCACCTTGGCGGGCTATCGCCCGGCGACGCCGCCGCACGCCGCACCCTCACCCGCCACGCCGCCGCCCGCGGACCCCCGGACCCGGACGGCTACCGCACCGTACGCCCCCGGGTCCGGCTCCGGCCCGTCCGCATCGACGGCCTTGGACCCGGACCCCGGCGCATCCGGGAGAGGCGTCATCTCGCGTCAGCCGGTGCTCATCGCCGCGGCCGTCGGGATCGCGGTCTTCGCCGTGGGCGTGGTCGCGCTGGTCACCCTGCCGAAGGCGCATTCCGGGGACGAGACGAAGAACGGGCGCCGGCCGGCCGCGCAGGCCGACGCCACCCCGGCGCCGGCCGCCGGAGGGCAGGCCGCGTCGCCGTCCTCGTCCCCGACCCCGTACGGCGGCGCGTTCGTTCCGGAGTACAAGGACGTCTCGTTCTCCCTGCCCGGCCACGGTGGGATCTCCGGAGTGACCTTCACCGACAAGGGACCCAAGGTCACCACGGACGCCGCCGAGACGGGCGTGGCGGATCTCCAATACTTCACGGTCACGGACGGGGAACTCCGGCTCTACGACACTGTCGAGATGGCCCCGATCACCGGTCCGGCGGACGCAGCCGCGTGCAAGGACGCCGTCGACCGGAATCCGATAGCCGGCTCCGTCAGCTACCCCAGCCTTAAGGTCGGGGCCGCCTTCTGCCTGACCAATGGCGCGAACGACCAGCTCGCGTACATCCGGCTCACCGGCAAACGCAAAGACCGTCTGGCCTGGACCGCGACCGGCTGGCTGACCCAGTCCGGCTGATCCGGGCTCGCGGGTGACCGCGTCCTCTGCGCCGCCGGCGCACGTGGCGGCGGCACGGAGGACGCGGGACGACGTCAGCGGGCCAGCTCGTACGGCCCAATGTCGATGCCCTTACCGGCGGGGCGTCTGCCGCCGTCGAGGTCGCCGGCGGGCGCGCCCGTCGTCGTACCGGCGTCGACGCACGGGCTGTCCGCGGTCAGGTGGTAGTCACCCGTGCCGTCCGCCGCGTACCGCACGAGCCGGGGATCGGCGTCGAGCGTTCCCGAACTGTTCGGCGGCGTGAACTCCTCGCTGTTGTCGAGCCCGTACCTGCCCTTGTGGTTGTCGAAGAAGAGGTTGTTCCGGTACTCGTTGTGCGGGCCGTTCGCGTCACCGCGCACGTTGATGCCGTACATCGCGTTGTCACGCACGATGTTGTTCGTGATCACGAAGCCGTCCGCGGTCGAGTCGCCGCCCGTGATGTAGATCCCGTGGTTCGCGTTGGCGAACGACAGGTTGTTCGCGATCGTGGCGCCCTTCGCGTTGTGGTTGAAGCGGATGCCGCTGCCCGAGGTCTGCGACACGATGTTGTTCGCGATGACGTCCGCACCGCCGGACGGGTAGATGCCGTGGACGTACTCACAGGCGGTCGGATAGGGACCGATGTGGTCGACGCGGTTGCCGATGAAGGCGTTGTCGGAGGCCGCCGCGTCGTCGCCGATGGCCTGCCCGCCGGGACTGCCGTCACAGTCGCTCGACGCGAGGTGCGTCAGCACGTCGTGCACGTGGTTCCCCTGGATGACGTTGTGGTGGCCCCAGATGAGGATGCCGCTCCACGCGCCTCCCGTGCCGCTGATGTCGAACCCGATGACGCGCACGTAGTCGCCCTTGCTCTCGAAGGGGAACGCGGAGGTCTTCGGTGCGATGACCGCCTTGCCCGGGTGCTCGGCCTCGAAGGTCAGGTACGCGCCCTCGTGCCCGCCCTTCGTGGTGCTGATGGACTCGGCGTAGGTGCCGTCGGCGACGTGCACGGTGGCACCGGCGTTCCCCACCGTCGCCTGGTCCGCGGCATGCTGGATCGTGGCCCACGGGTGGGCGCTCGTGCCGTCCCCCTTGGCGTCGTCGCCGTCGGACGCGACGTAGTACTGGTTCCCGGTGTCCTGGTTGCCGGTGTCCTGGGACGCGCCGGGGCCGCCGGACGGCGGATTCTCAGCCGGTGACGGGCTCTCGCTGGACGGCGTGGCCGGGGGCGAGTCGACGTGGGAGGAGCCCTCCTCGGGCGACGAGCCTCCGGTGGGCGACGGGCTCCCGGTCGGCGTCGGGGGCGAGTCGACCTGGGAGCCGTCCTCCGGCGGCGCGTCCGTGCCGGACCTCGTCCCGGACGCCGGCGTCGTGGGCGGCGGTACCGGCGAAGCGGGCTCCGACGGCGGCTCGGCCTTCGGCCGCGTGACCGTGGACGAGCCCGTCATCGCCTGGCGGAAGGCCCGGCCCTGGGTGGTGAGCCGGTCGGCGCCGGTGACCAGCCCGAACTGCTCGTGGTCGGTGGCGGTGTAGACCATCGCTCCGGCCGGGGCGGGACGGAGGCCGCGCAGCCGCTCGATCGCCTTGGTCGTCCACGACGCGAGGTATCCGGCGTTCGCCTCGGTGTAGACGGAGCCCTTGTCGCCGGAGTCGGCGTTCCACTCGGAGATGAAGTACGGCAGTTGCCTGCCGATCTTCCCCTGGACGGTCATCTCGACGTCCGTGACGTGCGTCTGCCAGTTGGCGAGATGGGTCTCACAGGTCTGCTTCCAGTCGGAGTCGCCGACCGTGTCGCAGACGTACTCGTGCCAGGACAGATAGTCGGGCTCGGGTGTCGCGCCGGCGACGAAGGCGCCGATGTACTTCACGTAGTCGTGGTCGACCCGCCAGGAGGCCGGCCCGACGTAGCGGTACGCGGCCTTCGGGTAGCGGCTCTTCAGGGCCGGCACCACCGTGTTCCAGGCCGCCGTGTAGTCGGCGACCGGCACGCCGGCGTCCGGGCCGTCGGGCTCGTTGCCGAACTCCAGGTAGGCGGTGCCGTCGCCGAAGACCTGGTGGATCAGGTCGAGCAGGTGCAGGTCGGTCTTCTTGACGTCGTCGGCGGTCCGGCCGGAGCCGGGCGCGCGGATGATGAGCATCGGTGTCGCGCCGATGTCCCGTACGGCGCGCATGGCGGACATCCACTGGTCGTCGGTGACCGGCGGGCCGTCCGGCTTGAAGCGATCGCGCAGCGGCACCCGGACGATCGGCACGCCCCAGGAGCGGAACAGCTCACGCGTGGCCGCCTGGGTGACGAACGCGTCATCGGCGCCGAAGAACGACATGTTGATGCCGAAGAGCGGATCGGCGGTGGTCGGTGTGGTCGTGCCGCGGGCGGTGGGCACCACCGCCGAGGCGACGGCGACCAGGAACGCGAGGATCAACGTGAGCCGGCTGCCGAGCCGGCGCGACGCGCCGGGGGAGGGTCCGTACATGAGGGTGGCTCCTCCTCATCGGGAGATTCTGCCCCGGGCCGGAGAGGCTCTTCTCAAGAGGGGACGCCGCTCCGCCCGAGGGCTGGACACCCACAGGTTCGACCGGTGCGGGCGGCCGGAACAGCGTTCGGCGTTGATCTTTCGTTCGGCGTTTTGATGGTTTGTTCGGCGCACCGTCCGCGCAGGTCGGCGCGTGGGCCCGTTCGCACGCGAAGCGCCTGAACGATCTCCGCCGCTGCCCTACGAGAACGCGAAGCGCGGGGGGAGTTCGAACGGCCCGAGGCCGGGTGACGCCGGGCTCATCGCGGGAGGAGGGCGGAGGGGACGATGACCTTGCCGGTCGAGCGGCCCCGCGCGTCCAGCATCCAGCCCATGCGTTTCGGGGTGCGCAGGTTGATGGCGTTGTCGCGGACTCGCAGGAAGGGCAGACGTGCTCCGAGCAGCAGCTCGATGCGCTGGATGTCGCCGACGGACCGGGTCCAGATCGTCATCGCGAGATTCGTCTCGCCGGTGGTGGAGATGCACATCCGCAGTTCGGGCAGGCTCGCCAGGGCGGTGACGGCGCGCCCCTGATCGGCGGCCTCCGCCCTGGCCGTCCAGGTGCTGCTCACCGACCAGCCCGACACCTCCGCCGCCAGCTCGCAGCGGAAGGACAGCAACCCCGAACGCAGCACCCGGTGGAGCTGGCGGCGCGTGGTCGCGGGATTCTGGCCGAGCGTACGGGCGAGGTCGGCGGCGCTCGCCCGGCCGTCCCGGGCGAGTGCCTGGATCAGCGGCGTCAGGGCCGCCGGGACCGTGCCGCTCGGTCCCTTCGGAGCCTCGTCGGCGATCCGCTGGAACGCCGCCTCCTGGGCCGGTTCGAGGGCGTCGAGGCGCCAGTGGCTGCCGTGGCGGTGGACGCGCGTCGCGACGTGGCTGCGCTGGCGGGCGACGCCGCGCAACGACTCCAGGTCATCGAGCAGGAACGTGGTCAGCTCCGGCAGGTCGTGGGTGATGACCGTGAGGAGGAGATCCCGGCCGCGGGTCGACTCCTCGACGGTGACGACCCGCGGGTCCCGGCACACGGCGCGCAGCACGTCGGGCCGGGCGCCCGGGAGGCAGTCGACCTCGACGAGGGACAGGGTCACCTCGCGGTACCCGGCGCCCGGCTGCGCGCTCACCCACGCCAGGCCGGCCGATCGCAGCCGGGTCCAGCGGGCGACCAGGGAGGAACGGCCGGCGCGGAGTATGCGTGCCGCGTCCGTCCACGTGACCCGTGGAGCGATCTGCAGGGCGTGCAGCAATTGCAGGTCTCGCTCGTCGAGTTGCACGAATCGCCTCCGAATCGGGCTGTCTGTGCTTGATTCGGTCGATTATCGCTCCTTCGGGGGTCCATCGCCGATTCTGTTCGGAACAGACGGGAGGTGGCGATGAAGATCCTTCGCGAGGCGCAGGCGCTGCTCGGCGAGCTGACGAATCTCCGGCACCGGCTCCACGCTCACCCGGAGCTCGGCCTGGACCTTCCCCGGACTCAGGCGGCGGTGCTCGAGGCCCTGGACGATCTGCCGTTGGAGATCACGCCGGGGAAGAATGCGACGTCCGTGACCGCGGTGCTGCGCGGGCACGCGCCGATTGCGGCGGGAGAACGGACCACCGTGTTGCTGCGGGCGGACATGGACGCCGTGCCCGTGTCGGAGGAGACCGGCCTGCCCTTCCGTTCGCGGGTCGAAGGCGCGATGCACGCCTGCGGTCACGACCTGCACACCGCCATGCTCGCGGGCGCCGCGCGCCTGCTCGCGACGCGGCGGGACCGGCTGCGCGGCGACGTCGTCCTGATGTTCCAGCCGGGAGAGGAGGGCTGGGAGGGGGCCAGGACGATGATCGAGGAAGGCGTACTCGACGCGTCGGGGCGAAGAGCCGACGCCGCGTACGGGCTGCATGTCTTCTCCACCCTGCCGCAGCGTCTGTTCACTCGCCCGGGCCCCATGCTGGCGGCGTCCTCCGCGCTGCTGGTCACCGTGCACGGTGCGGGTGGTCACGCGTCGGCACCGCACCTGGCCCGCGACCCGGTCCCCGCCACCGCGGAGATGATCTCGGCTCTGCAGACGATGGTGACCCGGCGGTTCGACGCGTTCGACCCCGTCGTCCTGACGGTCGGCATGGTGCACGCCGGCACGCGGCGCAACGTGATCCCCGCCACGGCGACGTTCGAGGCGACGATCCGCACGTTCGGCGATTCGGTCGCCGACAGGGTGGGTGAGGAGGCTCTGCGCCTGCTCCAGGGGATCGCCGACGCCCATGGCGTCCGCGTCGACGCGCGCTTCGTCCGAGAACGCCCGGCCACGGTCAATGACGCGGCCGAGACGGCGTTCGCTGAGCGGACGATCCGCGACGTCTTCGGCGCCGACCTGCACGAGCCGCTTCCGCGGCCGTTCACCGGCGCCGAGGACTTCTCCCGGGTGCTCGCCGAGGTCCCGGGCAGTTTCGTGGCACTGGGTGCACTACCGGCCGGCGCGGACCCCCGCGACGCCGCCTACAACCACAGCGGCCACGCGGTCTTCGACGACGCCGTGCTCCCCCTGGGCGCGGCCCTGTACGCCGAGTTGGCGTTGCGGCGGACGGCCGTACGGCCGTCCGGCCTTCCGGAAACACCTGGGGAGGTCCAGTAATGAACGATCGTCTCTCCGCGCGGCCCCCGCGCCGGGCCTTGGTCGGCACGGCCCTCGGACATGCCCTCGAATGGTACGACTGGGGGATCTACGCGATCTTCGTGCCGTTCTTCTCGACACAATTCTTCGACTCCCGCGATGAAATCTCCGCCGTCCTGTCGAGCCTTGCGGTCTTCGCGGTCGGGTTCGCGGCGCGGCCGGTCGGCGGCCTGATCGTCGGACGATTCGCCGACCGCGTCGGGCGTAAGCCGATGATGCTGGCGACCGTCGCGGGGATGGCCGCCGGCAGCCTGGTCATCGGGCTCTGTCCGACGTACGCGACGCTCGGCGCGGCCGCCTCCGCGATCCTCGTGCTCGCCCGCATCGTGCAGGGACTGGCCACCGGAGGTGAGCTGCCGTCGGCCCAGACGTACCTCGCGGAGTACGCGCCGCGACGGCACCGGGGCCTCTGGTCCAGCGTCATCTACATCGCCAGCGTCGGCGGGAACACCGTCGGCGTCCTGCTCGGTCTCCTGCTGTCGGAGCTGCTGTCGAAATCGGCCATGGCGTCGTACGGCTGGCGCATCCCGTTCATCCTCGGCGGGGTCCTCGGCGCCGGGACGCTCTGGATCCGCCGGTCGCTCGCCGAGAGCGCCACGTTCACGGCCGAGCGGCAGGAGCGCCCCCGGCTCTGGCCGGAGGTGCTGCGTCACCGCCGGCAGGCGATCCAGGTCGTCGGCATGAGCGTCGGGCTCACGGTCGTCTACTACGCCTGGGTGATCGCCGCCCCGGCGTACGCCATCAGCGCGATGCACGTGAACGCGAACTCGGCCCTGCTCGCCGGAGTCCTGTCCAGCCTCGTGCTCATCGGCGTGCTCCCCGCGTGGGGGGCGCTGTCCGATCGTGTCGGTCGCCGGCCGGTGCTGCTGGTCAGCACGCTCGGCACGGCCGTGTCGCTCTTCCCCCTGCAGGCGATGATCGATGACAGCGCCTGGCGGCTGGGGGTGGCCATGGCGGTCGCGATGGTGTTCATCGGCGCCGGCGTGTCGATCCTGCCCGCCGCGTACGCGGAGATGTTCCCGACCCACATCCGCACGGTCGGGCTCGCGGTACCGTACTCGATCGCCGTCGCCGCCTTCGGCGGAACGGCGCCGTACCTGCAGACGTGGATCGGAGAGACCGCCGGCCGGGCCGCGTTCACCGGCTATGTGGTGCTCCTGCTGGTGGTGTCCGCGGTGACCGTCCTCACCCTGCCCGAGACCCGCGGGATGAGCCTCACCGCGGCCCGGGACCACGGCGGCGAAACGGAGGGCGTTGCGCGTGAAGCTGCTTGACCTGCTCGATGACGGCATCGAGGCGATCGACCTGGCACAGCCGCTGGAGACCGGGATGCCGGTGTCCCCGACGCATCCCGGCTTCCAGTTCGCGCTGCGCCAGCGGCACGGCGACGTCGAGCGCCCGGACGGGATGACCGGCTCGCACGAGATGCTCGTCCTCGGCGGGCACGTCGGAACGCACATGGACGCGCTGTGCCATGTCGCCGTCGACGGCCGCCTGCACGGAGGCGTGGCGGTCGCCGACGCCCTCGACGACGGCCGGTACCGCAGCCACGGCATCGACCAGGTGCCGCCGCTGGTCCGCCGCGGCGTGCTCGTCGACGTCCCCGCCGTACGCGGACTGGACCGCCTCCCCCCGGGAGAGCCCGTGAGCGTGGAGGACCTGCGCGCCGCCGGGGTCGTGCCGAAGCGGGGCGACGTCGTGCTGGTACGCACCGGATGGGCGCAGCTGTGGGACGACCCGCCGGCCTACCTCGGGGACGAGCGCGGCGTACCCGGCCTCGATGCCGGGGCCGCGGCCTGGCTCGCGGACCAGGGGGTCGCCGCGGTCGGCGCGGACACCATCGCGCTGGAGCACATCCCCCCGGGCGGCGGGCTCGCCCGCCTGCCGGTGCACCGGCTGCTGCTCGCCGAGCACGGCATCAACCTGATCGAGGTGATGGCGCTCGAGGCCATCGCCGCGCGCGGCGTGCGCGAGTTCCTCTTCGTCGGCGCGCCGTTGAACGTCCGCGGCGCGACCGGCGCGCCCATCCGCCCGCTCGCCCTCGTCGGAAGCTGATCGAGCGGGGTGGTCAGGGGAGGTCGGGCAGGAAGGGGCTGGGGCGGCCGTGCCAGGAGATCGTGAGCGAGTCACGGGCGCGGGTGGCGGCGACGAACAGCAGGGACCGGGCGCGCTGCAGCTCACGGCGGTACCGCTGCGGGTCGCTGGACCGGTAGTGCGCGACGTACGCCCTTGGCACGGACCCCTCGGAGACACTGGCGATGACCATGTGCTGGTACTCCAGGCCCTTGAAGCGGTGCATCGTGCCGATGTGCACGACGTCGTCGAGCTTCGGGCCGTCGGGACCGATCGCCGCCGCCGGGATGCCGGCGCGGGCGAGGCGGCGTTCGACGTCGGCGACCTGGCTCCGGTCGGGAACGCAGATGGCGATCGACGGACTGGGGCCGTCGATGAGGTCGCTGACGCGGGCGGCGATGGCGTCCTGCTCGGCCTCCCAGGTGGGCGCGGACAGGAAGGAGGGCCGGGGGCCGCGGAGGACGGACCGGTAGCCCGTCAGCTCGTCGGTGCCGTCGTCGAGGTCGTCCCAGGACTCCTCGCCCAGCAGTGCCAGCGCGGAGCCGAGGATCTCGTGGGTGGTCCGGTAGCTGAGCGTCAGTCTCGACGAGCGGCCCCGGATGTTGATGCCGAGACTGCCGAGCGACACGTAGTTGTCGTAGATCCGCTGGTGGGTGTCGCCGACGAGGAAGATGTCATCGGGCCCGGGCGGGACCATGGCGCGCAGCATCTTCCAGTGCGCGGCGTTCAGGTCCTGGGCCTCGTCGACGACGACGTGCCGGTAGCGGTGCCGCAGCCACGCTCCGGACTGGTCGGCGCGGTGGATGACCTCACCGTGTTCGGCGCGGTCGGCCTCGTATTGCTCGACCTTCGCGGCGCCCTCGATCTGGATCCGGGCGGCGCGTTCGGCGACCTGCCGGTAGGTCCAGAGGTTCTTCTCGTCGAGGCGCATGACGAACTTCTCGACGAGCTGCCAGATCTCCGCGCGCTGTGCCCGGCCGAGGTTGCGCCCTCGGCCGGCCCGTCGTGCGCGGAAGTACTCCGTGCGTGAGTTGACCGCTTGGCCGAGGATGACGTGGCTCCACTCGGCGTGCAGGAATTCGGCGTCCCAGGTGCTCTCGCCGAGTTCCGTGAGCAGGTCGCGCCACTCTTGGACGGCCTTGGCGTCTTCCAGCCAGCGGCGTTTCCCGCCGGGTTCGGCTTCGGTGACGATCTGGGTGGCCAGCTTGTCGATGTTGATGATGTCCACGCGGTCGGCGATCTCCTTGCCGCCGAGTTCGAGGAGGCGTTTACGCAGGTCGCCTGCGAGGTTCTTGTTGAAGGTCGTCAGCAGGACGGGCCTGTCGTGGCCGGGTCCGAGGCGTTCGACGAGGTGCTTGACCCGGTGCAGGGCGACGATGGTCTTGCCGGTTCCCGGGCCCCCGCTGACGCGGGCGGGGCCGCTGTAGCGGCGTTCGACGAGCTTGCGCTGGACGGGGTGCAGGAACACCTTCCAGCCGGCGAAGTCGCCGTCGAGGACGGCCTGCAGCTCGGTGTCCTCGCTGGTGACGCGCGTCGCGGGTCGGGTGAGGGCGGTCGCGTAGTCCTGGGCGTCGACCGGTTCGTCCGCCTTCTCGGGGGTCGTGACCTGGTCGAGGACCTCCTCGAAGCTCTTGCCCTCGTATAGGCCGAGGAGGACCTCTTCGGTGAGCGCCGGGGCGTACTCGACCAGGCCGAGCAGCTCCTCCTCCGTGGTGATCTTCGCGATGAGCGGCAGGAGCGGCTCGGCGACGCCGAGCTCGCGCAGCTGCTCGTCGGTGTACCGGGCGAAAAGTGGTTCCGGCCTGGCGGGGCGGGCCTCCTCCTCGCGGCCGGAGACGCTGTTCTCGACTGTGGTGAGGTCGACGAACTCGATGCCGCCGGTCACGGGGTTGATCTGGTACGCGTAGCGGTCGAGGTTTTCGTAGACGTCCTTGCGGTGCCGGACGGCCACGAGGATGTAGTCCTGGCCGCCGGCGTGCAGCAGCAGGGCACGGTAGTCCTGGGTCACCCGCGCGGAGTACAGCCGCGAGTCGCCCTGGAGCTGTTTGAACTGCAGACCCGGCGCGTTCGGGTTCTTCTTGAACTTGCCGTGGAACTCGTAGATCGCGCCCTTAATGACCCGAGGGAGCTTCTGGATCTCCTTGTCGGCCTTGTGGAGTACCCGCAGCGTCGCCTGCTCCCGCTCGGTCATGATTCCTCTCCGGTGAGACGGTTCAGTTCTTCGGCCGTCCAGTCCGTCGCGGTCCGTACGTCCCATCCCGCCGCCGCGTAGGCCGCGAAGCAGTCGGTCGTCTCCTGGTCGTCGCCGGCCAGGATGACGCCGATCCGCGCGGCGGGCCAGGCCAGCTCGGCCTGCCAGGCGTGCTCGCCCAGCTCGTAGCCGACCTCGGGGGCGGCGACGCCGGCCGTGATCAGGCCGCTGACGAGCTCGGCCAGCCCAGGTTCGTCCGGATCGAGCAGGTCCAGGACCTGGGCCCACGCGGCGTCGGGCGCCTGCTCCTCACCGGCACCGGATTCGGTGGCGACCCCTCCCCCGGTCCCTCCCCCGGAGCCTGATCCGGAGCCGGGGCCGGTGGTGACGCCCGTCCCCCCGGCCGACGATCCGTCCCCGGGCGGCTCCTCATCGTCGAGCGGCAGCAGGCTGAGCGAGCTGAGGAGACCGGCGCCGCCGGTCACGGCGAGCGCGGACGGGTCGAATCCGGGAAGCGCGGTGTGGGCGAGCTGTCCGCCGTCGCCGCCGCCGTCCGTGAGGAACTGCAGCAGGTTGCCCCAGTAGAGCCAGGCCCGCCAGCGCAGCCGGTGGGCGGCCTCGCCGGTCTCGATCGTGGCGGCCCGGTCGTCGATCACGGCGAACGCCGACCAGGTCCGGTCGGACTCGCGTACGACGAGGGTGACCGGGCAGCCGGCCTCGTCACGGCCCCGTCCGATCAGGAGGTCGCCGGGCACCTGCGCCGGGAGCGGGTCGCCGCGGAGGGCGGCCAGGACGCGTTCGCCGACGCCGTCGGGGCCGGACCTGGTGTGCTCGAGGCCGGGGTGGCGGAGCATTCCGGCGACGGCGGCGACCGCGCGCCGCTGCCAGAGCCGCCGGTCCGGGTCGGCGAGGAAGGCGAGCAGGGTGTGGACCGGGTTGGTCCAGATCAGGGCGGGGAGCTCGGCCGGGTCGCCGCCGAGCTGGAGGTAGACGCCCTGGGCTGCGCGCTGCGCGTTGCCCTGGTACGGCCGCCAGGCCGGGGTCCGCGGCGGCTCGCCGGTCTCCCATTCCCGGATGTCGTCCCAGGTGAACTGGAAGACGTACCGGCCGTGGGCGCGCAGCCGGGCGCGCTTGTCCGCGTCGTCGGCGAGGCGGTTCACCGCCGGCGCGGCGTGGTACTCGTAGCCGTCGAGGTAGACGGCGATCTCCAGGGGCGCGGCGTCGAGCCGTTTGAAGACGACGTCGGGGCGGGTCTCCCGGATGGTGTTCTGCAGGATGACCCGCCAGTGCACGATCGACCCGTCGGCGGCGGTGAGGCGCAGGTCGGCGGTGCGCCGGTCGTTCATCCGGCCGCCGAGGCCGAGCGTCCGGTCGTCGCCCGCGGCGGCCCACGCCTTCAGCAGGGCGAGGAAGCGCGCCTCGAGCTCGCTCTCGACCTGGTCCCACAGGGAGATGTCGTCGGTACTGCCGACGGGTGCGACGTCCCAGCCGTCGAGGAGTTCGTGCAGCATCTCGACGGCCAGGCTGCGATCGGCCAGGTCGAAGTCGTCGCCGCCCACGTGGGAGAGCAGGCACCGATGGCAGGCGGCCTTGCCCTCCTCCTCGGCGCAGGGGCAGTTCGCCACGACGTCGAGCGCCGTTTCGAGGACCTGCCGGAAGCCGTGTTCGGACGCCATGCGGTGCAGGTAGCCGGTGCCGCCCGGCAGTGAGTCGTGCAGGACGACGTAGCGCCGGCGGTGGCCGGTCGGCGGGTCGGGCATCGTGGCGATGACGACGCGCAGGTGGTCGGGGTCGCCGCCGTAGACCTTGGCGACGCCGGCCATGAGCGCCGCCTGGAAGGTGACGGTGCGTTCGGCGAGCATGGTCGTCGCCGCCGGGACGAGGATGCGCAGCGCCTCGGTGTGCAGTTCGTGGGCGAGGATGAGCGGGACGTGCCGGACGTCCGCGCCGCGCCGCTGCGGGCACCAGGGCCGGTGGTGGCCGGGCGTGGAGTCGTAGCCGGAGCCTGTGGTGCCGTCGAGGTGCCCGGCGGTCTGCGGTGGCCCGGACGCGGTCGCGCCGCCGCAGGTGGTGCAGACGTGGACGGGGTTGATGCGCTTCAGTTCGCCGGCGAAGGGGTCCCCGGCGGGTCGGTCCATGCGGGCGGCGCCGAGGTTGAAGGTGCGGACGACGGCGCGCCGGGCGAAGTCGACGCCGAAGGTGCGCCGGGCGTGCCGCCAGGACCCGGTGGCGATCTCCTCGGCGGGGATGTCCACGGCGACGGCCTGCTCGTAGTAGCCGCGCTGCCGTTCGTCCTGGTCGTCGCGGATCTTCGCGTCCTCGCGCAGGTCGTGGGCGGTGACACGGGTCGGGACGAGCACGTTGTGCAGGGCGCTGCTGTCGCCGATCTTCTCGTTGTGGCAGCGCGGGCAGGGGGTGGTGTTCTCGACCGCCGAGGTGGTCCGGATGTACCCGCACTCCTGGCAGACGCGCCACTGTCCCCAGGCGGGCCGGTTCTCCGAGCCGATGTCCAGGCCGGAGATCTCGTGCTGGTAGCCGCGCACGTAGAAGTGGTTGCCGGGCGCGAACTCGGTCAGGGCGAGGGCCGCGGACCGCTCGTACTCGCGGACCTCACCGTGGTATCGCTTCTCGTCCTCGCCCTCCTCCTCCCAGGTGAGGGTGGCCTCTAGGGCGGTGCGCGTGTCGATGAGGGAGTAGTTCGGCAACAGGCCGAGGTCGACGAGCGCGCCGTGCGCGTCACTGCGGCCGAGCTCGCCGATGCGGTTCTGTACGGCGCGGCGTTCGGCGCGCAGTTCCCGGCGGCGGGCGCGCTGCTGCGGGTCGGATTCCACCATCGCGTCGATCGCCGCGTCGATCACTGCGAGGCGGGCGCGCAGGTCGTCGAGGCGGTCGTCCCACTGCCGGGCGGCGGTCCGTACGGCGTCGGTCAGTCCGCCGGTCGCGAACTCGCGTAGCCGCGCCGCCGCGTCCGCGCCGACCGCGTCGCCGAACAGGGCCAGGGACCCGTCCGCCAGCGTCTCGCCGTGCTGGACCGCGACCTCGGCGAGGCCCGCCAGCCAGCCGGACTCGCCGAACAGCGGCGACGCGAGGCGGGGCAGTGGCAGCACGCCGGGCAGCCGGTCGCGGGCGGCCAGGTCGAGGAGGTGGGCGGTGTACTGCCGGCGCAGGATCGCGATGGCCGACAGGTAGCAGCCGGGCGGCGCGATCTGCCCGTCGATCATCTGCAGCGGGTCGGCGAGGTAGTACCGGTCGCGGGGCCGCCGGCCGACGAGGGTGAGCACGAACGCGTTGCCGGTGCGGCGCCCGGCCCGGCCGGCGCGCTGCACGTAGTTGGCGGGTCCCTTCGGCAGCGACCCGAGGATGACGGCGGACAGGTCGCCGATGTCGATGCCCAGCTCCAGCGTGGGCGTCGCGGACAGGACGTTCGGGTCGCTGTAGCGGGTGCCGTCGCGGAACGCCCGTTCGACCTTCTCCCGCTGGGGACGGGTCAGCGCGCCGGTGTGCTCGGCCGTCACCACGCGGAACGGCGTACCGCGCAGGTAGAGCCGCCGGTAGTAGTCGTCGGCGTACTCGTGGACGTCGCGGACGCGCAGCCGCCCGGGGCAGCGGTACCGCGGGCAGGGCGCGTCGAGCCACTCGCGCATGGAGCGGGGGTGGACGGTCTGCTCCCAGTGGCAGACGTCGCAGCCGACGCCGGACTCGGCGACCCGGTCCTCGTCGAGGAGGCGCACCTGGATGTGGCCGGGCCGCAGCCCGTACACGACGGTGGCGCCGTCGGCGGCGGTGCGCCGGGCGATGACGGCCTCGTCGGCGAGCAGGTCGAAGACGCGGCCGAGGTAGTGCGCGGCGTCGTCGGGGCCGAGGCCGAGGCAGCGGCGGGTCCAGTCCTGGTACCAGTTGTGCCGGCCGGGGATGGTGTCGAACTCGCTGCGGTCCTTGCGCCGGTCGAGCAGGAAGCGCGGCGCGGCCAGGCCGCGCGGGAAGGCGGGCATGCCGTCGGGTCGCTTGCCCCAGATGGTGCCGTAGCGGCGGGTTCCGGCCTGCGCGATCCAGGGTTCGAGCCAGGCGTGCTTGACCGCGCCGCGCATCCGCAGCCGCTCCAGCAGCCCGCGGATGAACACGGCGTACGTCTCGGGCTCGGGCAGGCCGGTGAGCCGCGCCGGGCCGCGCAGGTGCAGGTCGCGGGCGAGCGCGGCGATCCGTTCCGGTTCGTCGAGGATGACCTCGGCGGCGGCCGTACGGGTGAGTTCGAGGGTGCGGCCGAGGCGGGACCGCAGACCGAACTCCATGACGGTGGCGAAGGCGAGGCGTTCGCCGATGAGGTCCCAGGTCTTGTCCGAGCCGCTGCTCTCCCCCGCGAGCAGCGCGTCGACGTCCTCGCGGTCGTGCAGGTCCGGTGGGACGACCGACGGGAGGTACTGCGGTTCGCACGCCTCCTTGACGACGTCGGAGATCAGCTCGTTGAGCGGCCTGGGCAGGCCGGGTTCGAGCGCCATGGCGAGGAGCAGCCGCAGCGAGAAGCCGTACGACCGGTTCGCCACGAACCCGGCCCGGTGCGCGGCGTCCTGCACCGAGTCGTTGAACAGCAGGGTCTTGCGGTTCTCGGCGTCGAGCTGACCGCCGCTGAACAGTTCGGTGATGGCGACGGACGCGAGCGCGGCCAGTCCGGCGCCGAGGAAGCGGGTGCCCTGTTCCATGCCGCAGGCGGGGCACTGGTCGCGTTCGGCCGCGCGGTTCGCCTCCTTGGTGTGGGCGAGGTCGGCGAGGACGAAGACGTCGCGGAAGTCGCTCTGCTCCGCCCGCCGTGGGTCGCCGGGGTCGAGCGGCCGCACGTGCCGCCCGTCGGCCCGCAGCACGAGGACGGCGGGCCCCTCGCGCCCCTCCGCCTGGGCCTGGACCTCGTTCGGCGTGGCAGTGATCAGCGGCCGTACGAGCTTCTTGTCGGACGTCACACCGGCGCGGTAGATCTTCGCCGGCTCGGTGACGAGGTCGTGCGGGTCCTTCTCCGGGGAGATCGCGGCCCACCCGGACCGGCCGCAGTGGCGGCAGTAGACGGCGGGGAGCAGTTCGCGGCCCGCGCCGAGGACGGTGGACTCGGCCTCCAGCGGCGGCGGCGCCTCGCCGTACCAGGCGAAGCCGGGTTTGCGGCCGACCGCGCGCAGCAGCCGCGACACCGACCGAACCCACAGGTGCGTCTGGATGTGCAGCAGCGGCTCGTCCGCGTCGTCGGGTTTACGGGCGATCGACAGGAGCGCGACGTACCGCGCGAGCGCGGCGGCGGCCTGCCGGGGCTGCAGCCGGATCGCGGTGCCCCAGTTGTACGCGCCGCGCCGGGGCAGCTGTTCGAGGATCTGCCCGAGCGTGCTCGGCTCGCCGCCGAGCACGTCGAGGACGGCGCTGGTGAGGATGTGGCGGCGCAGGACCGCGCCGAGCTCGGTGGCGGACAGGTCCGCCCGCCCGGTGACGGCCTCCATGATCCGCCCCATGGCCTCGTCGTCGCCGTGCGGATCGGGGATGACCGCGAGCTCCTGCGGGTCGGGCAGCGGGAGGGAGTAGTCGATGTCGTCGATGAAGTCGTCGGTGCTCGCGCGGTCCTCGGTGATGACGGAGTCCGCGTCGAACGGCGTGCCGAACACCGCCTCCGCGACCTCGCGGATCTTCGTCCCGTCGCCCTCCCCCAGCGTCGCGCTGGTGGCGACCGGGCAGATCCGCCCGAGCGGCCGGCCGGGCTCGCTGCGCCCGGTGGCCGCCGCGAGCCGCCGCAACAGCATCGCGACGTCCGTGCCCTGCGCTCCGTCGTAGGTGTGGAACTCGTCGACCACGACGTACGCCGGCTCGGCGTCCTCCCACAGCGGCAGGTCGTCGGCGCGCTGCAGCAGCAGGTCGAGCATCTTGTAGTTGGTCAGCAGGATGTCGGGCCGGGCGCGCCGGATTTCGCCGCGCCGGGTGAGCACCCGCGGGTACCCGGTCTCCGGCGTGTCCCCGATGTACAGGCCGGCGGTGACCCCCTGCAGGCCGGGCAGCTCCAGCAGCTCGTTGAGCCGGTGCGCCTGGTCGGTGGCGAGCGCGTTCATCGGGTAGAGCAGGATCGCCTTGACCCCGGTCCGGCCCCGCCGTCCCTCCCGGCGGCAGTGGTCGAGGATCGGCAGCAGGAACGACTCGGTCTTCCCGGAGCCCGTCCCGGTGGTGATCAGCGTCGGCCGCGCCTCGCCGTGCAAGGTGCTGAGCCGCTCGAACGCCTTCGCCTGGTGCGCGTGCGGGTCGAAGTCCGGCTTCGTCCACTCCAGGTGCCGCTGCCACCCGTCCGCCGCCTTCCGGAACGGCGTGCGGATCCGGAGGTACGGCCCGCGGAAGATGCCCAGCTCGGGATGGTCGAGGAAGCGCGCCAGCCCGTCGCGTACGTCCTCGTCGGCGAGCGCGAACGTCGTGGTGAGGTACTGCGTGAGGTTCCGCCGGACCTCCTCGGCGGCAAGGGTAGGCCTCACCGCGCGCCCGCCCCGGCCAGGTCACGGCCGTACGGGAACCAGCACCGCCCGGCCCGAACCCCTGGTCGATCGACACCAGACCGCATCCGCACCGCACCCGTCAAAGCACTCTCCGCAATCACCCAAGAGATCGCATTACCCCGCAGCCCGAGAGGTTACGCGGCTTCCCCCTGATCGGAAAGTGCTCCGCGGTCTTGCGGTCCGACGACCGTCGGCTCTCTCACCACGGAGCCGCGCCTTAGATCTAGCCAAGGCTAACTTTTTGTGACGCTATCATTACCGTGTGCGAGCGAATGTCTACGTCGACGGCTTCAACCTGTACTACGGCTGCCTCAAGGGCGCGCGGCACAAGTGGCTGGACCTCGACGCCCTCTCCCGCCGCCTGCTGCCGCAGCATGAGCACATTCACCGGATCCGCTACTTCACCGCCCAGATCGGCAGGCGTACCGACGATCCTCAACGGCACAACAGGCAGCAGATCTATCTCCGGGCCCTCAGGACGATCCCTCATCTCGAGATCCACCTGGGGCGCTTCCAGCAGACGACCGTACGAATGCCTCTGGCCGTCCCGCCCGTGCAGGGACCGCGCACCGTGGAGGTGATCAAGACGGAAGAGAAGGGATCCGACGTTAACCTCGCGACTTATCTCGTCGCGGATGCGTTCCGCGGCGACTTCGACGCCGCCCTGGTCATCACTAACGACGCCGACTTGGCAGAGCCGATTCGTCTCGTTTGCCATGAACTGCGGCTCGTCGTCGGGATTGCGAGTCCACATCCTCCCCATCGACGCAGCGGAGCGCTCAGGCAAGCGACGCCAACGTTCTTCCGGCAGATTCGCCCGAGCACGCTGCGCGCCTGCCAGTTTCCCGACCTGATCAAGGATGGCCAGGGCCTCGTGCAGGGGCCACTGATGTGGTGACATGACAAGGCCCCATCCGAAGGATGGGGCCTGACCCACCAGCCTAGGCGAGTGGGGCGATTGCTCTTATTCAATCGCATCCGGACCGCATCCGTCAACGCACGCTCCGCAGTCACCCAGCAGGTCGCCTTCCCAAGCGGCTGCATAGGGGTTCGATGACGCCGGCCGAGGTCCAGCATCGGCGCAGTGCCGGTCGGCCTCGCGATGGTCGCGGGCCCATGATGCGGCGCCAAGTACTCGGCTGCGCAGTGAGACGGCTGCCAACCGCAAGCGACGGCCGCCGCCGGGCGGAAGCGGCCGGATCAGACGCGCAGGCCGTACACGGTGTTATTGCCGGAGTACGAGTAGCAGTGGAGGGCAACGGTGCCGTCGCCGGTGATGCCGACCCGCTGCGACATGCCGGCGTGGCAGCTCCACAGCAGGCGCCCGGTCTCGGCGTGCACCGCGTAGGTCATGTCGTAGGAGCTGGTCAGGTAGACGACGCCACCGAACGGGCCCCACGCACCCCGGAGATCCTTGCCGCCGTCGAATCTCCAGGCCAGGGTGTTCTGCCCGAACGCGGCCTTCCAGCGGATTCGGCCGGTCCCGGCGTCGAGCGCGTAGAGCGGCGTTGATTCCCGACCGCCCACGTAAACGGCGTCGTGGGTGGCCAGCGGCCGGCGAGGCGCCTGCCGGCGGCGAATCGCCACCGTTCCCTTTCGCGGCCGAGATAGACCCGTCCCATCCCGCCGGCGCCCAGGCGACCGACCAACGCGTACGGACCGACTCGCGCGGGGTCTTCCGGCGCGAGCGACTCCACCACACCCCCATACGCATACGATCACCCGTAAGCGGCACCGGACTTTCCGGGCCACCATAGCGATCATCATTCCATCGGACGATCGGGGCAGATGGTGACGCGGTCGCATCTTCGACGGCCCACCGGCCGAAGTGACCGATCTTCCCGGCGCCCGGGTAAGGGCAGAGCGGGCGATCAGTCGGCGACATCTACGATGTTCGGTCTCGGCCACCCTTGATGTGGCCTCGGCTCAGGTGACGGTGCCTTTACCGGCGAAGTCTCCTCGGCCTCTCATATTGGGCAGGCAGGAGACCGAAACCTCGACGACGCTTGTGTGACCATCCTTGACGTGCGAAAGTCCTGACAGAGCCGTCGGAGCAGATAAGGAGCGCGCCGTGTCTCGCCCCTGGGAAGCCGATCACGGAGCCCGGTTCAGCCGTCGCCTCGGTAAAACAGCAGCCGAATTAGGGAACAGCCGCACCACGAACGACTGCCCGGACATCTGGGAACTCGACAACGGCGACATCGCGATCGTCGGGCGCGACATGACGACCGTGTTCGCCGACCGGCTGCCTTCCGACGTCCGGATCGGAGTCGATGAACGGCTGGTCGTCATCCCTGGGAACATGCTGCGTGCCGCGAAGCCGGACATCCCGGATGCTTGACCGCATACATCGGATCCCAGGGAAGACACTCGATGTCGCTACCTACCATGCCGTACGGCGTGCGGAGACCGAGCGCCTGACCGGACCCATCTGGAAGCTCGAGCGTTCGCAGTACTTCCACGAGCCCGATGACGACCCCAGCTGGCAGGCGTTCGTCGCGGACGACTGGCCGCGGGTGCACGCCGTGTTCGAGAGCGAGCGGGCCGACGCGCGGGCCGAGGTGGAGAGCTACGCACGACAGGGCAGTGAGCTTCGCCGCCTGCGCATCGTCGAGCGGCCGGTGTCGCGATATCTCCTCTGGGAGATGCAGTGGTTCAAGATCTTGGCCGAGGAGGGAACCGCGATCCGCGTCCTCGACGCCGGAGACATCGAAACCCTTGAGCGCGACGGCGTCCTTCCTGAGGTCGTGGTCGACGAACACGCGCTCTACCACGTCCGGTACGACGAGGAGTGGCGGCCTTGCGGGGCCAGGCGAATCGACGACCCTGACGTGATGCGTCAGGCCACCACGGAACTCGCGGAACTATGGGAGTTGGCGGAGCCGTTCTCGCGGTATTTCACTCGTGAGATCATGACGCTCCTGCCATCGGCCCCGTGAGGGCCGGACCCCCTGAAGAGGTATGAGCCGGCGAACCCGTAACCGGAGCATCAGAAGCACGCTCACCACCGCCGTCCTTCTGCTGATCGCCGCGACGGCCGTGGCGCTCATCGGCATCTCCCCGATCGCGCTCGGAGTCTTCCGCGGTCCGACCGACAGGTGGGAACGATTCAGCTTTATCGGCCAGACCTACGGCGCGGCGTCAGCCATCGTGTCGGTGCTGGCGTTGGTCGGCATCGTCCTGACCTTGAGCTATCAGGCGCGTGAGACGAAGCTCGCCCGTGAGGAGACCCGGCGCCAAGCGGTCGGCGATCTCCTCAAGATGGCGATGGAGGATCCTGACCTCGACGAGTGCTGGGGACCGATGCCAGAACCGGACGACCCCAAGACCCGCAAGCAACTGCTCTACACGAATATGATCATCGCTGAATGGTCGCTGTCCTACGAGACGAGAGCACTTCCGGAAGCCCGCCTGCGTGCCATCGCGAACGAGATGTTCCAAGGCCAGGTCGGACGGAACTATTGGAAGGGCGCCCGCGAGGCACGGCTCTCAACGTCGGCCAACCGCCGGGAACGGCGCTTCCACGAGATCCTCGACGAGGAGTACGAACGGGTCCAGCCTCCGCTGCTCACTCGGCAGGTCCGTCCTGCATCGCCGATCACCGTTGTGGCGACGGCGAAGGAACGCCTGTCGTGGATGGCGCTCGGTGTCGGCGCCACAGTGCTTTATCGGGCGTTCTTCCGGCGTCGCGATGTTGACAGGGGAAGGTGACGGAGTGGAATCCCCCGGTGGGGACCGCCAGGAGGCAGGACGGCCACGAGGGCTCGCGGTACCTCGTGGGCGCTCCGGCTCAGCCGCAGTGCACCTTGTTGTACACGCGTAGCCGTTGTCGGTCTTGCTCTGGGTATCGATCTGAGCCTTGAGGTCGATGCACTGGCCGGCGGCCGAGACGTAGACCGGGCCCGCGCAGTACGTACTGCCGGAGTCGTAGGCGAGGGCACAGTTCTTCCCGGAAGCGGAGCTGTAGTAGAGCTAACCTCGCGCTTTCACGCGAGCTCTGGACGATCTGATCGTTTACATGAGAAAAGTGCCTCTGAGCTGGGAGGATCGGGCTTGTCGAGAGTCCTGTCCACCCATGCTGAATGGCACTTTTCAGGTGCAGCCTACCGGTCGCCGCCCCAAGATCACGGTGTCTTCGGACGGTAAGGGAATCGTCGGTCAGGCCGGGGCCTGCTGCTGATGGAGACGTTGCGGGTCACCGGGCTGGATCAGGGCCTGTCACAGGCGCTGGAGCGGTGGCGGCCGTCCCGGGCGGTGCATGACCCGGGCAAGATCATGTGTGATCTGGCGGTGATGCTCGCGTTGGGCGGGGACTGCCTGGCCGACATCGCCATCCTTCGCGCTGCACCGGAGCTGTTCGGGTCGATTCCCTCCGACCCGACGGTATCCCGGCTCAGCGGGCGCTGCACCACCGGTTCGAGACCGTCGATGGCGTTGCCAAGGCGCTTGCCCTCCTGGAGGACCACGGCTATATCGTGACCAATGGAGGAGATCGAGTGGCTGGCCCCGCGCGGCGGCGCGTACGCTGGGCCGCGGGAGCCGACGAAACGGTGGGTGAGTGCATGTCCTGGGTACCCAGCGTGGCCGCGCGGCTGTTAACCGCCGTTGTCCTGCTGAGTTCTGTGACTGGGTGCGAGGACGGTGCCGGGCGGGGAGCGTCGACATGCGCGCCGCCCGTGCTGACCCTCAAGATCGGCTCCTGGACCCGCCAGCTCGGTAGCTGCGCGGGCCAGTACCAGGATCTGGGGTCCACGACGCTCAAGCCGGGCGGCACCATCACCGCGGACATCCCTCGTGCTCCTGGTCTGGGTGCGCTGCCGTTGCCGCAGAGCAGTGCCCCCGCGGTCGTCGCCGTCGTCTCCCGTACGCCTGACGGGCGCCATGAACGATTTCGTGCCATGGCGCCCGGCGCGGCAGTCCTGCTCGTACGGACTTCGTTCTGCTCACCGCCCAACTGGGCGGCGACGCCTTCGCCTCCCGGGGATTCGGCGGTGCCATGGGGGCTGTGCCGTGTCCTCCACGTCGACGTCACCGGCGGCTGAGGCGCGGCGTCAGCTCACGAGCAGGCCTTCCAGGTGTTCTTCCACGCGGTGGAGCTGGAGCCGCTCGTCGGGAAGTTCGCCGGCACCGACAGGAAGTTCCCACCGGCATCGTCGGTCATGTTGACCTGGTTCCAGTTGGGATACTGGTAACCGGGGACGACGTCCCCGTCCTGGTCGTTGGCGATCTCGGCGTCCAGGAATTGGCTGTACTTCGACGAGGGTTGCCGCAAATTCACGTTCTTGCCGTTGACCTGCGATCGTTCGGCGATGGTCTCGGCATATGTTCCGTCGTAATAGTCGTCGGCGGTGCCGACAGGGATGCCGTTCTGGTCCTTGATGATGCTCCACGGGCCGAGCGTGACCAGCTTGTTGGTGCTCAGGTTGTAGACCTGGAACGCGATGGTGTGACCGATCGGATCGTAGTAGGTCATCGCCTGGACCTTGTTCCCGGCGGACACTTTCATGTTGGTCACGACCTGCTCGTTGAGGGTCTGGGACTTGCTCTGGTTCAGCGCCTCCCACCACACGTAGTCATCGTTCGGCCCGGTGCCGCCGAGGTTGTCCACGCCTACCTGCAGGAGTCCCCACTTCGACGGGTTCGAATTCCAGCCGCCCAGCCCCGACCAGATGTTGTACGACGACGCAGTGGGACATGCCGCGACGAAGGTCGGTTCGTTCCACTGGACGAAGGCCGAGGTGAACGCGGGGCTCCCGGTCGCCCGGATCGCCAGGCCTCCCGACCAGCGTGGGCTGGTCAGCGGCGCCGACGCCAGAGCGGTGCCGCCCGCGCGGGACGTCGGGGGAGGTCCAGCGGTCACTCCGGTGTTGCTGCACATCTCGGGCGTGACGTAGTCGATGTGGCGGTGGGGGTAGAGCCGGTTCCACCGTTCGCGCGCCGGACCGCTCGCCGGTCGCGGCGGGAATCCGTAGAGCCGGAGCTGTGAGTCGGTGGCGGCGTGCGGGTCGAATCCGGCCGGCGGCACCACCACTTTCATGCCATTGGCGCCACCGCCGAAGACGCGGACCTTCCCGGAGTCGCTCTGGGCGGCGCTTCGCCGGCCTGCGGCGTCGATGGAGTACGTCTCCCGCACCGAATACTTCTTGCAGTTCGGCGGCGCCACGTCGCCGGACCGGGCACTCGCCGTGGTGGCACCAAGGGCCGACGGTGCGGCCGTGGCAATGAGCGTCGTCGTGACGATGGAGGAGAACGCTAATAGTTTGGCCGATCTCATCAGTTCCGTGCCCCGTTCGTCGCGTGGTCCCTGTGGAGGGACTCATCGCTACGGATCTTCCTCGCCGCATGCCGGACTATCCATCTAATGTCCGCATATGGTCATTTACATAAGGCTGAAACTCGTCGTCACTAAGTGCCTGACCAGCGACATTCGGCGGCGCCCGACAGCCAGTGTGTCGAGTGCTCGTCGTGCGGACGGCCGAAGGCGGATCGTCCCGGTATCGGCGGGTATACGGGCGAACCCGGGAACGCGGCCCCCGTCCAGTAGGTGGAGGGCACCTCAGTCTGGTCGGCTATCGCGCTCCGCCGGAACCTCGCCGCCGTGGACGAAGCACACGGTGACGGTGGATCGAGGAGTCTTGGCCGGGACCGGACACGTCGCCATCGAGGTCGAACTCCCGCGCTGCGCTGTGAGGACACGATAGAAAGACGTGGAACGACCAACCGGCGTCCCAGCGCACATCCCCACTCCAGAGCGGAAAGGAGGCGACCGAGGTGGACGGCTCAAGCGACGTCATCGCTGATCCGCACTACTGCCTGCCCATCTATCACAAGGCGGAGGCCGCCCACATCATCGATGTGCCGGCCCAGACCTTCAGAAATTGGTCGATGGGGTACGCCTACAAGCGGATGGATGGTTCCCAGGTCGTCTCCGCGCCGATCATCACCACCCTAGAACCGCCTCGCCCCCACGGTGTGAGCGTTCCCTTCGTGGGGCTTGCCGAGGCGTACATCGTCTCCGCGTTCACCAAGGCCGGTGTTCCGATGCAGAGGATTCGTCCGGCGGTCCTCTGGCTTCAGGAGCACATCGGCCTCGAGCAGGCGCTCGCCAGCGAGCGGCTCCAAACCGATGGCGCTGAGGTGCTCTGGGACTTCGCCAAGCAGTCGCCGGACCCCGCCGACCAGGACACGGTCGAGGATCTCGTCGTCATCCGTCGCGAAGGCCAGCAGGTGTTCCGGCCGGTGGTACGCGACTATCTGACGCGCGTCAGCTATGACCGCGGCTGGACCCGCACCATCCACCTTCCTCAGTACCCGGACGTAGATGTCATCGTCGATCCTTGGTTGAACGGCGGCCAGCCGACTGTGGCCGAGCGTGGAGTTCGCGTCGCGGACATTGTGAACAGGCTCAAGGCCAGAGAACCTGCCGAGGACGTGGCGTACGACTACGACCTCACGCTCGGCCAGATCGAAGCGCTCCAAAGGGCGGCTTAGCATGGCGAGCGAAGCGACCGAATCCGGGCTGCGCTTCTTTCTCGATCGAGGGTTAGGTTCCCGAATTGTCCCGCAAGCGCTACGAGAAGCCGGCTGGGTCCTCGAGACGATGGATGAGCGATATGGGAAGAGCGAGTCAAAGTACATCGAAGACACCCGCTGGATCGAAGAGGCGACTCTGATCGGCGACATCTTGCTCTGCAAGGATGTCGCCATCGCCCATAACCCGCTCGAAGCGCAGGTAGTCTATATGTCAAGCGCCAAGGTGTTCGGCTTGTCGAACGCGAACATCGTAGGGCGGACCATGGCCGACTGGTTCCTGGCAAACGAAGCACGCATCATTGATGCGGCATTGAAGGCAGAAGGACCATATATCATGGCCGTCAACCCGTCGTACGGACTACGGCGCCTGAAACTAGCGTATCCGCCGAGGTAGTACTTGCCGGGAAGTAGCTAACCTGCCGTACGCGCGCTTGCGATCAGCTCTTCCGCAGTGATTTCGCGCGTTTCGCTCGGCCCGCTTAGCGGCAGCTCTGTGACGGATGCAGGTTCCGGCCACATAGGGCCTCGACGTTCGGTCTTGGGTTTCAAGAGGTCGGCGACGGTGACGAGCTTGATGTCGAGGTTCTCGTGCCATCGGGCTCGAGCAGCCTCCTCACGGGCCCCCTTGGTGAAGCTGAAGGCGACGATCCATCCGGTCGTTGATCTATCACGCTTCACCGCCGTCTCGAATTTATCCACGACATCGCGCCCGACGCGATCCGATTGCTTCACTTGGATGGGATCGTGAGTAAGGAAGGTGTACCCGTCGATTCCCATGTCTCCGGTCTTGCGCGGAGAATTCACTCCATAGAATTGCTGAATCACCCAGTTCTGAAACTCGAACGGCTTCAACTGACGGAGACTCTCTACCGTGGAGGGGAGTCCAACGAGCTTCGGCGACTTCGTGCCAGCGATTCGCTTCAGGCGGCGAGCCATGATGTTAACGGCGGTCGGACTGATATCGATACCGATCCAGCGACGACCGAGTTTCTGTGCGACGGTGACGGTTGTGCCACATCCACAGAAAGGATCGAGCACAGTATCCCCGCGATTCGAGCTTATCGAGATGATTCGCTCAAGAAGCGATTCCGGCTTCTGCGTAGGATATCCGAGCCGCTCGGCGGCACGGCTGTTGAGAGGAGGGATGTCCGTCCAGACATCCCCGAGCGGCTTCCCCCTCTGCTCATCGAGATAGCGCTTGAGCCTAGGGACACGACCAGGGGCGGTCTGGACAACGACGCCGTCTCGGTACGCTTGCTCCATTCTATCTCTGGTCCATCGCCAGACCCGGGTTACACCGAGGAACTCATAAGTGAGATTGGGACGATCCGCATTCGGATTAATGAGGCTGGTCAACTGATAACGCCGCCCACCCTCATCCACGAGAGAGTACTTCTGCTTGGTCTTTTCATCGAGGTCATCCGGATTATAGGGGATGAATGAGGACTCCTTGTTCCAAGTCGACTTGTCACTTTTTGCATACACGAGGATGACGTCATGATTCGACGGGAATCGGCTCGTAGACAACGCTTTTTGCCGCAGTCCGCTTCCAAATGATCTCATTGCGGAAGCAGGATGACCCAGCGAGTTCATCGAGCATCACCTTGAGGTAATGGCTTGCGTGTGGGTCGCAGTGCAGGAAGAGAGTTCCCGTAGGTTTCAGGGTGCGCCAGAGCTCCATGAGACGGTCGCGGAGCCAACCAACATAGACGTGGATTCCTCCTTCCCAGCGATCCTCGAAGGATCGGACCTCGGCTTCGTCACCCCAGATCACCTCATATACACGGTCACTAAAGAACGGAGGATCTAGATAGATCAGGTCTACTGATTCAGCAGGGAAGGTCGCCACGCGAGGTAGATTGTCGTCACAATAGAGCACGCCGGTCTCAATCGCTGGCACCGTTGGATCGCCTCCGCGCTCGTTAGGACGAGCTCACCCAGAGCCCGTTGATTGGTGCTCTGGGTTCAGCTAGTCCGATCGCGATTGTTGACCTCGCCACGTCGAAGGCCAGAGAACTGCGCGAAGACTGGCCCATCGCGATGCCTGCCGGGTGGTCCGTCGCTGCCGCCGGGATGAGGATTGGCCACGGCATCCTCCGTTGGGGTTCCCTGCCATCATCACCAATTCGAAAGAATACTTCAATGACTGTGCCGCATCCGGCCATTGCGACAAGGCCATAGTTTGCGCGCGCGTTCCGACTGCAGGGGCGAGAGGAGGTCGTTCCGATGAACGGGGCCAACGAATCGAAGCCGATCAGCGCGCAGACGACGCTGACGGCCGCGGTATGGCGGCTCGTAACGTTGAGCCCCGGCGCGGACGTACGGGCAGCCGACATCTGCCGGTCATTGCCCACTCAACAGGTGCCGCCGTCCTGGATCACGGCACAGGGACGTCTCCGTGATCTTCCCCCGAGAGGGTCATCGTCGGCCGAGCGTCCAGATCCGGGTCGGCCAGGATTCGTGCCGTGGCGCGCCATTCCACGATGACGCGATACAGGTCGGCATGTACGTCCAGGCCGGCCGTGTCGCGAAGGGCATCCACGAGATCAGCGACGAACTCACATACCTCGTCGGCCGAGAGATGCTGCGCCCATGGGAACACCTGCGGGACAGCGACCAGGACGGCGCGAAATCCTTCGTCGCTGCCGGTCAGCGCGCCGAGCAGGCGAGTGGTCACGTCGGCGGTCCCCTGCCGCTGCCGGTCGTGACGCTCGGTGGTGAGGTACAGGTCCTCACCACCGAGTCGCGTGACACGAACCCGCTGAGCACACTCGACGGCCTGGGCCACTCGCCAGAGGTTCTTCGACAGCTCGGAGAACGGAACGACGGGAGGCGACGCAGCCACAGGACGTTACTCCGATCGAGAGACCGAAGAAGCGTCCGTCATCCGATCACCCCGGAGGCTGACCCGGCCGGTTGATCGAAGAGGACGAACTCGGCTCGTACGGTCTTGCCGGTCGTGGTGGGGTGGATGGTGAGGCGGGCGAGTTCTTCGGCGATCCACAGGCCGAAGTGACCGACCTCGCCGGGCAGGTCCTGGACCGGCAGTTCGGGTGAGGCGTCGGCGATCTCCAGAATGACGGTCGGCTCGGGCTCTTTTCGTACGGTGACGGTCAGGGTGACCGGGGCGTCCCCATGGGCGATGGCGTTGGTGACCAGCTCGCTGGTCACCAGGACGGCATCTTCGACCAGGTCGGCGTCCCAGCCGGCCAGCACGGTGCCGACCAGGGCGCGGGCGGTGATGACGGCCGCGGGGTCCTCGTCCAGCCGGCAGAACCACTGCCGCTGCTCGTACGTGGTGCGGGGGTCGTTCTCGGCGTACATGGCGTGACCCTCCTGGGGGTGATGCCGTGACCGGCCGGGTGCCGGGCGGGCCCGGCCGGTCACGGCGAATGCGTGTCAGCGGCCGGGGCAGCCGAGAACCTGAATGATGCGGGCGGCGGCGATGTCGACGTTGTCGACGTGCGCGATCCGGTCGCCGAACGACCAGCGGAACCACCACAGCCCCGCCACGTCGGCGCCGAGGCGGATGTCGTCGTTGAGCGGCGGCGCGTACGGGTTGACCACCCGCACTAAACCCGCCTGCCCCGCCGAGACGATGACGCGGGCGTACCACCCTTCGCCCCGCAGCCGCTCGGCGAGCGCTTCGAGGTGGCGATTCGGATCACCGAGTGGAAGATCCGCTCGGGCGTGCCTGCCCGAGCCATGACATTCAGCCATTTGCCCCCGCTCCGTAGTTGAGCCGTGACAGCATGTGTTCGATCGCACGCTAGACCAAGAACCGTGATCTCACAAGCGAAGGGACCACAATGAGCGCATCACTCGTCCTCCGACGTCGTCTCGCTGGCGAACTGCGAGCCCTCCGCCTGCAGACCGGCCTCTCCCAAGAGCAGGTCGCGGAGTACCTGGACGCCTCCGCCTACAAGATCGTCCGGATCGAGAACGCGCAGAGCTCGATCGGCATGAGCGACCTGCGCCAGCTCCTGACCCTGTACAAGGTCGACGCGGAGACCCGCGACCGCCTCATCGACCTCGGCCGCAACGCCCGCAAACGCGGCGGCTGGTGGTCCTCCTACCGCGACGTCCTCCCCGGCCCGTACGTCCAACTCGAAGCCGAAGCATCGCTCATTCGCAACTATCAGCCCAGCATGGTCCCCGGTCTTCTTCAGACGCCCGACTATGCCCGCGCGGTCGTCCAGTCATCGAGCCTCGCCATCAGCCCCGACGAGATTGAGCGGCGAGTCACCGTGCGCATGAAGCGGCAGGAACGCCTATACGATGCCGAGAATCCGCTCGAACTCCACGCCCTGATCGATGAGGCCGTCCTGTACCGGCAAGCGGGAGAGGAGCGGGTCATGCAGGCTCAACTGGAGCACCTGATCGAGGCCGCCGCCCTCGACAACGTCAGTCTCCGGGTGCTGCCGTACGATGCGGGTCTCTACCCCGCCGTCGGCAACCCATTCGTCATCCTGACCTTTGCGGAGTCCGTCGACCCTGACGTCGCACTATGCGAAAACCGTGTCGGCGAGAAATACTTCCACGACGCAGAGGAGGTCTCTGGATTCCATGCGGACTTCCGACAGATGACCAAGGTCTCCCTCGATGAGGCCGCCTCGGTTAAGCTCATCAAGAGAACGATCACTGAGGTAGGGACGCAGAGATGATCATCCAGCTGGACTGGCGGAAGAGTAGCCGGTCAGACACAGTCGGCAACCAGTGCATCGAGGTAGCCAGCGTCAAGCTTTCTCAAGGATCTGCCGAGTAGTACGGCGACGATCCGCTGTGGGCTAACTGGACTGGTTCTCCTGCATCAGAGCCCATGTCGAGCTAGTTACACGGGCCTGACGCTCTGCCTCAGGACGGCGACCATCCGGCTTCCTCAGCCTGCCGCAGACTTGAGGAAAAGAATGCGTGCGCCTTTCGATATTCGCGTTCTCTATCCGCTCGGTAAAAGGGAGGCTCGTAGCCCTCCGGCGGCCGCTCAGCATCCTCCTGTTCTAGATATCCGAGCAGTCGTTCATAATCACCCTTTGATTGCCTATTACCATAGGCATTGAAGTTCTCGGCGATCTTTTGTCCATTTACATCAAACCACATCGCGCTTTCATAGGTGACCGCGTGCGGGAATCGGGCTCGATAGACCGCCAAGAGTTCATCAGCGGTGATGCCCAACATCACCGCAACCAGAGCATCCAATTCTATCGAAGCGGCTCTTCTCTCGAACTCTGAGCGGAGTGCAGTTGCTCTCTCCCAGGTCGATGCGACAGCGCCGAGCGGCCGGATGAACGGCCAGTCACAGGCCCATTTCTTGGAACGCCACTCCTCTCGGTACAATTCCTGCCATATCTCGGAGTACACTTCAGTTAGACAGTTCAAGCGCAGCGCTCTCAGCAACAACTCCTCGGCCAACGGATGATTCGGGTCCGGCGCCGGCAAGGTACGCGCATCGTTAATGTGCAGGTGTCCTCGACCAGTTACACGCAACAAATAGTCGATCGGCAAGCCCGCCCAAAACCCTGCAAGAAGTGCAGTTTCGCGATTGGTAGGCAGGGCCATCGATCTAACAAAGTCAATATGCGCAGGGCCCGGCGGAATCAAGACAGGGAATAGGCTTCGCTCTGTGCTGTTAGGGATCATTTCCCGCCAGGCGACCCGCCAGAACTCTGTATATCGCTTAGACGCGCGACCACGAAGATCGGCTATCAGCAGGTCCTCGGGAATGCTTCCGGCATCGACGCCTCGCGCGGCGGCTAGTGCCTGTCGAGCCTTTTCTACAGATTCCAGAGAAGCTAGTAGCTCAGACAGCCGCGTGTGGTCAACCCAGCGATCCTGTGATCGCTCATATTGATCAAGATCAGTGGCGCGCTGGTAGTCAGTGGCGGGAACCGCATCTGATGCCAACGTTCCGAGATCGACAGGGCGATCATTACGCCCCATGTTAGGTGGCTGTTTGGCAAAAGGCGTCAGAATAGAGAATTGCGGACCACGGAGGATAACCTCTCGCCAGTCGCTGGGGTGACCTATCCTCCATTGAATCAGTCCAGCTTTCTTGGCGTTCCCCTCGTGGAAGCCGGGGCTTATCTGAGGACTTAGCTCGCCGAGGCGACGTTCGACGCGGGCAAGCGCCGAGATCGCCGATCGCTCGGCGGTGGTGACCGGGTATAGGAGCTTGGTCTCTACAACTGGTCCAGTGTCATTGACCAAGCGCTGCCATCCCGCGAGGACATCTCCGTCTACCCATATCAGCCGATCACGATGGGGCCTGAGGTCCCAAGATCCGTTCTGCTTGATTCCTGGCCGCTCTCCGCTACCGTCATGATCAAGAGATCCAACCAGAGGCTCTGTTCCATACAGCCAACTAACGTGCGTGAATCCTATCTCCTTCTTAACGCCATAGATCTGTACCCCATATTCGACGTTCCAATCGATATCCGCAAAAAGGAGGCGCCTATTATGGAAGTGTGCATGCATTCGGAGATGTTGATACGTGGCCGCACGCAACCTACCCTCATGCGCTCCAGAGAAGTGTGAGTCCGGATGAATAAGACCCGCTATCCCGCAGTTGCCGAGATTTCGCCATACTCGAACCATGAAAGCTCTATATAGATTAGGCTGCGTCCCTACCAGTTGAGCATATGTCGCAGGTGACCCAAAGAAAGATGCGAGCCCAACATTCTCCTGAAGCGTAGACAAGAAGAATTTCTCGTTCTCTCGCGAATTGAGAGTCTTTCTCTTATTTTCAATCCATTGGTCATTCGTGGGCTTGGTAACCAGCTCAAACCAAGGATCTAGCTCTGCGAGGACAGGCCCTTCGAGCCACCGCGGACGCACCCAGGGCGGATTGCCGACTTGAAGATCGAAGCCGCCCTTAGCGAAGATTTGGGCGAACTGAAGTTCCCAGTGAAAGAAACCTTGCTGGTCGACGATATCCTCAACGGCTCCCAGCCAGGGGAAGCGATTGTCCAGTTGGAGTGGCGTGTCCATGCCCATCCAGGCGGGCAGCTCTTCCTCGTGATCGTCGAGCTCGGCCAGGGTGGCGTAATGAGCGCCGAGGGAATCTTCCGGGATGTCGGTGACGCCGAGGAGGGCTTCGGCGAAGTCGAGCCAGTCGTCGAGGTCGGCGAGCGGGATCACCGCGCGGGGCTCTGGCCGGGGCGCCGGCTTGCGCGGTCGTTTCGGCTGGGGCTTCGCCGAGGCCAGCGGCAACTGTTCCGATGACTCGCCGAACAGGGAGTCGGCCTCCCACGTGCGCGGGAAGCCGGTCGGGTTCGGGTCGGGGACCTCGATCGTCCCTTCCATCGGGACGGCAGAGTCGAGCGACGCCGTCTTGCGCAGGCGCTCGTACACGTCGTCCGTGCCGTCGAGGAGGCCGACGGCGTTGAGGGGCCAGAACCACAGGGCGCACCAGGCGTCCATCAGGGTCTTGAGCCGCCAGTACGGTGTGCCCTCTAGCAGCAGCGACGCCAGGACCTCGTCCCGTTCGATCGCCTCCTGCGGCTGCGGCAGGTCGTCGGCGCCCCAGACGTCGATGCGGCGGCTGATCTCACGCTCGGAGATCTGCAGCCGCTTGATGACCAGGCTCCACAGGTACTCCGCTCGGCGGGACAGGGCCTGGAGGCGTTGGACCTGGGAGAATTTTTGGCCCTGCTTGCGCTTCGGGGACGGGGCCTTGCGGATGCCCTTGCGCCAGTCGGCGAGGCGTTTGGCCTGCTCGGGGGCGAGGGCCTTGGCCTCCTTCTCCCCCGCGACCGCGCCCCAGCCCTGGGCGGGGAGGAGGAAGTGGTGGATGTGTCCGTCCGGGATGGGGCCGTCGCGGAACGGGTGGTCGTCCGGGGCGCTGGTCAGCCACGCGCCCTTGGCCAGCTTATCCGGCGCGTACAGCCTGCGGCCGGCGCCGATGAGGGAGTTGCCGCGGCGCAGGTGCAGGCCGAACCATGGGGCCTGCAGGCCCGGGTACATAACGTTCAGCCAGAGTGACACCTCGGCCAGCTCGACGGCCGTCTCGTTGAGGTCCACGCCGTACGAGTTGTGCAGGGCGATGTACGCCTTGACCTTCTGCAGCTCCTCGTCGTACCGGTCCGGGTCGAGGCGTTCGCCGAGCTCGGCCTGGCGGCGTTTGAGGTACTCGGCGGCGACCTGGTTGATGGCCTCGTTGAGGAACGCGCCGGAGCCCAGGGCGGGCTCGCAGATCGTCCAGCCCAGGATCTCCCGGGCCGTCGTGGTGGTGCCGTCCTGGTCGAGGCGGTGCTTCAGGGCCAGCTCGACGGTGACCTGGGTCAGGGACTCGGGCGTGTAGTAGGAGGCGCTGGTCTGCCGGTCGCGGCCGGCCAGGCGCCAGACGAACGCGCCCGGCTTGTAGCGCACGCGCTCGCCGTTCGCGTCGCGGACGAAGACGGCGTCCTCATAATCGTCGACCTTGGACGCCGGGATCATCCAGGAGCCGTCCTTCGGGTCGCCGCCCTTGGCGACCTCGTACAGCTCCTCGTCGGCGATGAAGCCGGTGTAGGACATCAGGCCCTCGTACACCGCGCCGAGCTGGTTGATGCCGAGCTGGGCGTACGAGATGAAGCCGCCGCGCTGGTTGCGGCGGCCCTTGGCGAGCATGAGCAGCCGCAGCACCTTGTACAGCGCGGCGTTGCGCAGGCGGGTGTCGACGCGGGGCGCGGCCGGGTCGTCCTCGTCGTACCCGGGCAGGACGATCTCGCTCCGGCCGATCAGGCGCGTACGGGACGGCTCGAACAGGTCGGCCTTCAGCGGTTCGAAGCGCAGGCCCTCGCCCTCGGACGTACCGACGGCCTCGCCGCGGCGCGGCCGGTGGCCCTCGTTGACCATGCGGAACAGCAGGTCGAGAGAGTCGTACAGGTGGAAGCCGCGCCGGGACTCCTCGCTGACCAGGTCGCGGACGACGAGGTCGCCGAGGCGGGCCATGCCGTACCCCCTGACGTACGCGTCGTCGTCGGAGGGGAGCACGCCCAGCTCGGGGCGGGCCTCGGCGTACAGCAGGAACAGGATGCGGTACAGGTAGCGCAGCGCCTCGCGGCCCAGCTCCTTGGCGAGCGCGCCCGGCTCCATGATCTGGTCGGGGCGGACGCCCTGCTCGCGGAGGCGGTCGAGCACCTCGTTGGCGATGATCTCGACGGACTCCTTGAGACCGTCGCGCAGGTCCTTGGACACGCCGACGGCGTGCCGGCGGGAGTCGGCGACCAGCTCGGCCAGCGGCTCGGTGCCGCCCTCCTCGGGCGGCAGCAGCGAGTCCGCGCCGAACAGCGCGCCGATCGTCTCCAGCTCCTTGCCGTCGGCGCGGCCGAGCGCGACGTCGAGGCTGACGCCGAGGTAGCGGCCGTCGCCCCAGGTCATCCGGTCGGCGAGGATGACGACGCCGCCGGCGAGGATGAGGACGTAGCGGGGCGGCTCGTCGCCGTCGAACAGCCACGTCGCCAGCTTCGCGCCGGTGGTGATCTGCTCCCGGTTGTCGAGCTGGAGTGGGGTGAGCAGCATTCCGGCCTGCTCGGGGTCGAGGGCGGCGTCGACGTCGGTGGCCCAGCCGCACTCGATCGCGACGACCGTGGGCGCGGCGTACGCGACGGCGACGTCGTACCTCTTGTCCGCACGCTCGACGGTCAGCTCCTGGGGCTCCGCGTCGTACCCGAGCGCCCGCAGCACGTCGCCGTGCAGTTCGTGCAGCGACTTGCGCCACTCCTCGGCGTCGTCGAGGCGGCGCGGCCCGCCGGACAGGCTCCGCTCGGCGAACTCGGCGAAGAACGGCCGGCCCTTGAAGTAGTCGCGCTTCAGACCCCGCAGGCCCGTACGGGGGGTGCGCCCGCCGGCGTTCTCGCGTTCGTCCCAGCGGGGCAGGACCGTCTTCTTCAGGTCCTTGGGGAGCTGTTCGGCGAGGTAGTGCGCGGAGAAGTAGTCGCGGCGGTTGACGATCGAGTCGTAGCTCATGATTCGGGGTCCAGTACGGCGAGGATCCGCAGGAGGGGTTCTCCGGTGGTCTGCATGCGGTCGAACAGGCGGCGCTGCTCGTCGGCGGTGGCGAGGACGTCCTGGCGTTTCTTCGCGCCGCGCCAGTCGTCGGGGATGACCTCCAGGCTGGTCTGCTCCCACTCCTGGAGCCGGGACCGGCCGGGGCGCAGGCTCTCGGCCACCTGCGCGTCGTACTCGCCGCGCCGTTTCTCCAGGTGCTCGCGGGCGGCCTCGACGGCCGGGACCACGAGCTTCTTGAGGGCGGCGAGGTCGGGCGTGCGCGATGTGTTGATCATGCCGGGGCCGACGCCGGCGGCGGCGAGTACGTCGGTCAGATCACCGATGACCGGGGCGTCCGGCAGGCCGGTGACGGCCATCCACTCGACGACGGTCGGCTGACCGAGCGCGTTGGAGTACATGCCCTGCACGAGGAACGCCGGCTCGCCGACCTTCGCGGTCAGCACCGGGGCCTGCTGGCGCAGGAGCTGCACCTGCACCTTGTCGACCAGCCACTCCACCATCGGGTGCAGGTCGGACAGGTAGGCGATGTCCGGCCACAGCGTCTTGGTGCGGCGGGCCTCGTCGAGCTTGCGCTGCGCCAGCCGCCGGTCGAACGTCACCTTCATCCGCTCGGTGATCCGGTGCGTGCGAAGGTACGACGCCGGGAGCGCGGACAGCCGGTGCACGAGGTCCGGCGGCGGCTCGAACGCCAGGAGCTCGCCGTCGTCGTCGACGTGCAGCTGCGGGCAGACGGTGCGCAGCGCCTCCCGTACGAACGCCTCCGTGGAGTCGAACAGCCGCGGCACGCGGGCGCGCGGCGGGTCGGCACGGCCCGCCTGCTCCCCCACGCCGCCGAGCAGGTCGCCGAGGAAGTCGGCCGGGGACGCGTCCAGGGACTCCTCGACGGTACGGCCCGCGAGGAGGTCCTGGATGAGGCGGTCCTCCTCGCGCTTGGCGGTGTACTCGCCGGTGACCGCCTCGGCGGTGCCGAGGCTGCGGTGCGCCTCCTCCTCGCGCCTCAGCAGCTTCTCCGCGACCGTGGTGTCGTCCTTGGCGCCCGGCGTCTGTGAGGTGAGGATCAGCGCCCGGAACTGCGGCCGGTGCTCCTGGCCGTACCGGTCGATGCGGCCGTTGCGCTGCTCGATCCGGATCAGGCTCCACGGCAGGTCGTAGTGGATGAGGTGGTGGCACTGGCGGTGCAGGTTCACGCCCTCGGACGCGACGTCGCCGGTGAACAGCAGCCGGACCTTGCTGTCGGCGAGGGAGAAGCGCTCGACGATGTCCTGCTGCTGCTGATCGGAGCAGCCGCCGTGCATCAGCTCGACTTGCTCGGGCTTGAGGTCCAGCTCCCCCGGCACCGTGTCACGGAGCCATTCGAGGGTCGGCACGCTCTCGGAGAAGACGACGACGCGGGTGTGGGAGCGCGGGCCGACGCCGATCTCGCGGAGCTGGTCGATCAGCGCCGTCCGCTTGGCCGAGTCCTCGGCCTCCATGCCGATGGTGAGCGAGTCGAGGGTCTCCAGGGCGGCGCGCTCGGCCGGATCCTCGGCGTTCTTCAGCCGCTTGCGCACGGTCGTGCCGAGCGCGACGTGCGAGGACAGGAACGCCTTGAGCAGCGTGTACGGGAACAGGCGGCGGTCCCTGCCGACGGCCGGGGCGTTCTCGCCCAGCCAGACCTCGGTGAGCTCCTTGAAGATCAGCTCTTCCTTGCCGGTGGCGGGGCAGCGGATCGGCACGGACGGGGCGCGCTCGGGCCACTTGCCGCCGATCTGGTCGCGCACCTCCGGGCTGACCTTCGTACGGCGCAGGTAGAGGTGCTCGATCTCCTTGGCCGAGTAGCGCTTCGGGTCGGCGATGGCGGCCGGGTCGAGCAGGGCGATGAGCTGGGCGAACGACTCGGCGTCGCCGTTGTGCGGGGTCGCGCTGGCCAGCAGCAGCGCGTCGGTGTGCGCGGCGAGCAGCCGGGCCAGCTTGCTGCGGAGGGTGGCCTCGCCGATGAGGTTGTGGGACTCGTCGATGACGACCGCGTCCCAGTGGAGGCTCTCCAGATGCTGGCCGTACTTGCCGCGGTTCTTCAGCGTGTCCACCGAGATGATGACGCGCTTGTAGTACAAGAACGGGTTGCGGCCCGCCGGGATGTCGCGCTGGATGCGCTCGATGCCGACCGAGTCGAGGCGGACCAGCGGGATCGCGAACCGCGTCCACAGCTCGTGCTGGAACTGCTCCAGCACCTGCTGCGGGGTGACGACGAGGATGCGCTCGCCCCGGCCGCGCCGGATCAGCTCCGCGAGGATCAGGCCGATCTCCAGGGTCTTGCCCAGGCCCACGACGTCGGCGAGCAGAATGCGGGGGCGCAGGCCCTGCAACGCCAGTTCGGCGGGGCGCTGCTGGTACGTCAGCGGGTCCAGCAGGAACCGGTCGGGCAGCGCGAGACCGCGCTCGGACTGCGGCAGCGGCGTGCGGCGCAGCACCGACTCCAGGTACAGCCGGCTCCTGGCGAACGCCGGGGTGTCGTCGGCGACGAGGTCGGTGTCCTCCGGCCGCAGCGGCACCGGCGGCTCGATGCCGGTGAAGAAGATCGCGTCCTCGTCGCGGACGAACTCCGAGACGCCCACCGCCTGGATCTTGTAGCCGTCGTCGGGATGGTCGGCGCGCGTGCAGGTGCGCACCATCCACTCGGCGTCGCGGACGATGATCCGCGCACCGGGCGCGAAGGGCGTCTCTTCGCCGCTGGGCACTGTGGGGGCTCCCTCGTTCACAGGTCAGTCAGTCTGCCACGGCCGTCACAGCACTCCGCCACGGTCGTAACCGGACCGCAGCCGGTCCGCCAGCCGGGCGACGACCAGGGTGGGCAGCGGGTGCCCGTCCCGGCGCGGCCGGGCCGGCGGCGGTGGCGGCGCGACGTCGACCGGCGGATCTCCGGCCTGCTCGACGTACGTGAGGCTCACCAGGTGGACGCGGGCGGCCGTGATCGAGGACGCGATGCGCGACCGCAGCGCCTTCGCCACCTCGGTCGTCGTCGGCCGGGCCGCCGGGTCGTGGGCGAGCATCGCCGTGATCAGAGGCGCCAGGTCGACAGGCAGGCCGGACAGGTCCGGCGGCGTGTCCAGGTCCGTGATCGCCCGCAGCAGCGGGATCGCCGGCCCCGGCTCGTACGGATAGTGGCCGGTGAGCGCGAACAGCAGGGTCGCGCCCAGCCCGTACACGTCGGCGGCGCGCGTCACGTCCCGCGCGGATTCCGCCTGCTCCGGGGGCATGCAGATCGGGGTGCCGAGCGGGGTGGCGGTGCCGGTCAGGTCGCTCACCGACTCCGTCAGGGCCACCAGGCCGAAGTCGATGACCTTGGGTCCGTCGCGGCCGAGCAGGATGTTCGCCGGTTTGAGATCACGGTGCAGCAGCCCGGCCGCGTGGATCTCGGTCAGCGCCTCGGCCAGGAGCTCGCCGAGCGCGGCGCCCATGTCGGCGGTCAGGGGCCCGTCGGCCTCGACGTGGTCGCGCAGGTTCTGGCCGCGGACGTACTCCATCGCCAGCCACGGCTGCTCGGCCTCCGGGCCGGCGGCATCCACCAGCACGGCCACCCGCGGGCCCTGCACCATGCGGAGCGCCGCGATCTCCCGGTCGAAGCGGGCGCGGACGTCCGTACGGTCGGCGAGGTGCGGGTGGATCACCTTGACGGCGACCCGCAGCCCGTCGGGCGTCACCCCGAAGTAGACCTTGCCCATGCCCCCTTCACCGAGCACCCCGTGCAGTTCGATGTCGCCGAGCACAGGAGGATCGGCCGGTTTGAGAGGTTCCATCGCCACCCGTCGTGAATGATCGTCCACCTTCCGCCTGTTCAGGTTATTGCGTCGCGTCGCGTTACAGGTTGTTACCGTCCGAATCCGGCCATCCGTATCCTCCCTTTTCTGGTGACACATCGACTCACTCGGGGGAACGGAAACGGTGGATCGCCTCCCGGCGTAACCTTGGCGATCCCCCGAACCGACTCGACGACAAGGACGACGCGTTGCCCGCCGAACCCCCCACCGAGGCATTCCAGGAGTTCACCCGCAACCTCGAATACGCCCGGCAGCTCGTCGGCGGCGGGAGGCGGCTGGGCCAGCTGCGCGTCGGCGCGTTCGACGTAGACGACCTGTACCGCGCCGCCTGGGTGCAGGCGGTGGCGGCCCTCGACCACTGGATAACCCGCGAGATCATCGACCGCGCGGTCACCCTCGCCCAGAATCCCTCGATCACCCGGCCGCCGAACTTCAACAAACTCAAGATGCCCGTCGAGCTTTTCGAAAGGGTTCACTACGAGCAGGAGCCGATCGACGCGGCTTTCCGCGCTTTCTTCGAGCAGACCTTCGAATTCCGGACCTTCCAGGCCCCCGACAAGATCAAAGAAGGCTTCGCCCACGTCAGCACCGTCAAATTGTGGGTACGCGTGGCGGAGATCATGGATGCGGCGCGGTCGGACGATGAGCCCATCACGCCCGACATCGTGCGGCAACGGCTCGACAGGATCGCCAAGCGCCGCAACGCCATCGCCCACACGGCCGACCGGGACCCGACCTCCCCGACCATGCGCGCGGCGATCACGGCGGACGAGACCCTGGCGACCATCAACTGGCTGCAGGCGATGGCGGCCGCCATCCAGGAGGCCGTGGGACAACCCACCGTCGCGCCGGACTACGACAGCGGGCCCGAGGACGACGCCGGCCCTACAGCCGAGGTGCGTCTCCAGAAACCGGGCCATCGGCGGGACGCCGAGGGGACCTCAGGAGCCGAGGACGCGCAGGTGTCCCCGCCCGAGAACTTGTCCCTGACCGAGGCGCCGTCGGCGCGGGCCGACGAGACGTTCGTTCGCCAACGTCACCGGTGGGACGAGACGGACCTGCTCGAAAGCATCGAGAATCACTGCCCGCCGGACGTGGCGAGGACCCTCCTGAGCGTCTACCGGCACGCCGAGAAACATCCCGCGTTTCAGGAGTACCGGTTCGGGACGGGCGCGCAGCCGTCCGTCACGGCCTGGTTCAGCATCGGCACCGACGATGCCCCGGTGTGGAGCATCTATACCGGGGTCAGTATGTCGGCGCTCTCCATCAACTTCGAGTGGATGCAGAGCCGCGGTGCCTCCACGGAGGTCCTGAGCAAGCTGGCGCACGACCTCCGGACGATCCGCGGCTGGCGCCACCTGCCGGCGAAGCTCGAATCCGATGACTATCGCAGGCGGCCGTCCATCGGAATGCGTTCGCTGGCCGTCCCCTCTACCGCGGAGACCGTCATCACGGCGCTGAACGACCTGCTCTCCCCCACCGGATGAGCCATCGCAGGCGGTGCCGAGGATCCTTGTCGTCGGCGCGACGAAGGACCTCGGCGTAAGCCTGCGGAGCCGCGATCAGCGGCGTACGCGGTAGCGCAGGTGGGTGGCGCCCCTGCCCTGGATGACCACCGGGTCGTCGAAGCGGTGCGGGGCGCCGGTGAGGCCGGCGAAGTAGGGGATGCCCGCGCCGAGCAGAACGGGGACGAGGCTGACGACGACCTCGTCCACCAGGCCCAGGTCGAGGGCCTGCCGGGCGATGTCCGCGCTCGCGACGCAGACGTCCTCGTCCCCGGCGATCTCCTTGGCGCGGGCGATGCCCTCCGCGACGTCGCCGGCGAACGTCGTACGCGGCCGCGTCGCCGCGTCCTGCGGCACGTTGTGGGTCACGACGACGACCGGCGCGCCGATCGGATGGTCGTCGTTCCAGCCGTTGGTCAGGTCGAACAGCCGGCGGCCGCAGACGAGCGCACCGGTGCCGGCGAGGACGCCGCGCAGCAGCTCCGCGCTGTCGGCGTCGACCTGGAAGGCCGTGTGCTCGTCGGCGCCGGGCACGGTGACGTCGCCGGCGCCGTACCAGCCGAACAGCTCACCGATCCCGTCGTCCGGGTCGGCGATGTATCCGTCCAGCGACATCGTCATGTGCGAGTACACGGCCATGGGGGCCTCCCTGGTGCTGCTCTCCGAGTGGACGGTCCTGTAACGGCCCAGGTGACCGGAACTCATCGGTGAATCTCACTTTTTCTCTCGGCCACCGCCTCGTCCCGGCCGGGCGCCGCGCGTGTCGGCCGCGGCAGGTCGGTCCGGGCGACCGCAGCCGGTACCGCCGGGGCCGGGTCGCCCGCCCGGCAGAGGCGTCAGGCGATCTGGTGGCCGTCGGGGAAGTCGGTCGAGCGGGACAGCTCCTCCCAGGTGTCCAGGTCCTTGTCCAGCTCCGCTCGCGCCGCGCGGACGAGACGCAACGCGTCGGAGCCGAGCACCAGGTGGGCGGGCGGGTCGGGCTCGTCGAGGATGCGCAGGACGGCCGCCGCCGCCTTCTCGGGGTCGCCGAGCTGGTTTCCGCTCGCCGCCTGCCGGGCCGCGCGGATCGGCTCGAAGAGCTCGTCGTAGTCGGAGATGCCACGCGGCACGCGGACCATCGAGCGCCCGGCCCAGTCGGTGCGGAAGGACCCGGGCTCGATGGCGGTGACATGGATGCCGAACCCCGCGACCTCCTTGCCGACCGCCTCGAGGATGCCTTCGAGCGCGTACTTGCTGCCGCAGTACGCCGAGACGCCGGGGAAGGCGGCCAGGCCGCCCATCGAGGTCACGGCGAGGACGTGCCCGCGTCGGCGCTCGCGCATGTACGGCAGGACGGCCCGTACGGTCGCTGCGGCGCCGAACACGTTGACCTCGAACTGGGCGCGGAGCTCGCTCAGCGGGGTCTCCTCGAAGGTCCCCTCGACGCCGTAGCCGGCGTTGGCGATGAGGACGTCGATGGGGCCGACGGAGTCCTCCACGTCCGCCACGACGGAGCGGACCGCGGCCTCGTCGGTGACGTCGAGGAGGCGCGCGTGGGCGTGTTCGGGGCTCAGGGCCGCGAAATCCTCCGCGTCGGCCTGCTTGCGCACCGTCCCGACGACGGTGTGACCCGCCCGGAGGGCGCCGGCGGCGAAGGCGCGGCCCAGGCCGCTGCTCACCCCGGTGATCAGGAAAGTCTTGTCCATGACCCTTACTCTACACACTGCTGATTTTTTTCCGCACTGTGCAGAATACGGTAGCCTCTTCGGTGGTCGGAGGAGGAGAACGATGGGCAGGCGAGCTGGCGCTCCGAGCAAAGGAGACCGCCGGGAGCAGGCGCTCCTCGACGCGGCGGAGGTCCTCCTCGAGCAGACCGGCCTGGAGCGGATGACGGTCGACGCGATCGCCCGGGGGGCCGGCATCTCCCGCGGCTCGATGTACTTCTACTTCGGTTCCAAGCACGAGGTGCTCGAGGCGCTGGTCCGCCGCACGATGTCCGAGATCCGGCAGGAGGCGTCGATCACCGCGGACGACCTGGCGTCCTCGCCGGTCGGTGCCATGGAGCGGGCGGTCAGGAGCGTCGAGAAGATGTGGCGCGATCACGGCACGGTGATGCGCGCCGCCGTCGAGTACGGCGCCGCGCACTCCGGCATCGGTGCCGCGTGGGACGAGACCGTGGAGCTGTTCGCCGCGACGATGCGGGGCGTGCTCGCCCGTGCGGGCGTGCCCGACGGGGACGGCCCGCAGGACGCCGCGGCCCTGGCCCGTGCCCTGTGCTGGATGACCGAGCGGGCCTTCTACCAGGCCTCCCGAGCCCCCGACGATCAGCTGGCGCGGGCCGCCGAGACGTCCATCGAGGTCTGGCGCCGGATCATGACGGCGCCCGCGCCTCCGGAGGGCTGAGCGGCCGAAGGCGCGAGTGACGATCTTCGTGGTACCTTCGGCGTCGCCGTGCACCACTGCGCATTCGAGGAGGTGAGACCGATCAACGCTGTGACAGGTCGGGGCTCCCTCCTCCGCATGGCCTAGGGAGCGCCCGCGCAAGGCATTCCGAAAGGCCTGAAACGCTGATGCGCTTCATCTCCCGGACGTCGTCGGACGGCGTCACCGAACGGTTCTTCACCCTCGACGAGGTCCCCGGCGTGCTGTGGACGCCGGAAGACGCCTCCGGTACTCGTCCGCTGATCCTGCTGGGGCACGGTGGCGGGCAGCGCAAGACGGCCCCCGCGACCGTGGCCCACGCGCGTCGCTTCGCCGCCGCGGGTTTCGCGGTCGTCGCGATCGACGCGCCGAACCACGGCGACCGGCCCAAGTCGGAGGAGTTCGGCCGGATCGCGGCCGAGCTGCGGGCCGGCATGGCCGCCGGCCGGAGTCCGGGTGCGCTGGTCGCCGGCATGCACGGTCACCTGGCCGGTCAGGCCGTCGCGGACTGGCGGGCGGTCCTGACCGCCGTCCAGCGCCTCGACCAGGTCGGGACCGGCCCGGTGGGCTACTGCGGCATGTCGATGGGCTGCGGGCTCGGCATCCCGCTCATCGCGGCGGAACCCCGGATCCGGGCCGCGGTGCTCGGCCTGCTCGGTGTGCACGGGCTGGCCGAGGACGCCGCCCGGATCACCGTGCCGGTGCGGTTCCTGGTCCAGTGGGACGACCGGCTGGTGCGACGAGACGAGAGCCTGGCCCTGTTCGACGCCCTGGCCTCGGCGGAGAAGACGCTGCACGCCAATCCCGGCGATCACGGGGACGTGCCGTCGTTCGAAGCGGACGACGCCGTGGGTTTCTTCACCCGGCATCTGAGCTGACGCACGAATCGCGGCGCGTCCGCGGGCCGACCGCCCCCACCGACCGACCACCACCGCTCGCCACCGGCCGATCACGGCCCGGCGCGGAGGTCAAGTAGCGGGAACGCGACGTCGAAGCCTCAGGGCGACCGTCCGGATCGGACCCACGGGGCCTTGATCAGCGCATGTGCAGATCGCATGTTCAACACCTGCGGATCGCACACCGATCTCATGACTCCCGCACTACAGGGTTTCGCCGTTCACGACGATTCTTGACCTCGGCAAGAGAACAGGACAGGGAGATCGTCCGGAGAAGGTTCCGAGGATGGAGGCGGCGCGTGATCGACGCGGGATTGCTGATGACGGAGTTGACCGGTCGTGGGGTGAGCCAGGTGAGCGGCGTGCCCTGCTCCTTCCTCACGCCGATCATCAACAGGGCGATCAGCGATCCGAATGTCGGCTACCTACCGGTCACGCAGGAGGGCGAGGCGGTGGCGCTGGCCGCCGGCGCATGGCTCGGCGGAGGGCTGGGCTGCGTGATCAGCCAGAATTCCGGGCTGGGCAATATCGTGAACCCGCTCACCTCGCTCCTGCATCCCTGCCGGATTCCGGCGCTCCTCATGATCACGTGGCGGGGACGGCCCGGGCGGCCGGACGAGCCGCAGCACGAGCTGATGGGCATGGTGACCGAACCTCTCCTGGCCCTCCTCCGCGTCGACTCCTCGCGGCTGCCCGCTGATCAGGGGCGGCTCAAGGAGGTCTTGGATCGTTCCTTCGAGGACCTGAACGACGATCGGTCGCACGCCCTGGTCGTCGACCACGGCGTCGTCGCCGCCGAACCGCTGAGCGAACCCGAACCGGGCGTTCTGCCCGAAGCGCGGATCCACCGCGCGCACCGGCCTCTCCCAGGGGCGACGGTACGCCGCGTGGAGGCCCTCCAGCGGCTCCTCGAGATCATCCCGGACGAGGCCGCCGTGGTGTCGACGACCGGGAAGACGAGCCGCGAACTGTTCACCATCGCCGACCGTCCGCAGAACTTCTACGTGGTCGGGGCGATGGGCTCGGCCGCCATGGTCGGGTTGGGCGTGGCGCTGCACTCCCCGCGTCCCGTCGTCGTCGTGGACGGTGACGGCGCGCTGCTCATGCGGCTGGGGTCACTGGCCACCGTCGGCGCGCAGGCGCCCGACAACCTGGTCCACGTCGTCCTCGACAACGGCGTTCACGACTCCACCGGGGGGCAGCGGAGCCTGTCGGCCACGACCGACCTGCCGGCCGTGGCGGCGGCGTGCGGCTACGCGCGGGTCTACGAGTGCGTGGACCTCGGCGCCTTCGAGGCCGGCCTCAAGGACTCCCTGTACGCCACCGGCCCCTCCCTGATCCACCTGCGGATCACCCCCGGCTCGCTGGCGAAGCTGGGCAGGCCGACCGTGCACCCCGCGGACGTGGCGAGCCGGTTCCGCGACTTCGTCAGGACGGCGCGCGTCGCGCAGACCCGGTGAGTGAGACGCCGGGCCGGGCACGGAAACAGGGACGGGGACGGGGACGGGGACGGGGACGGGGATGGGGACGAGAACGGCGCACGGGCGCGACGAGGGGGAAGGGTTCAGCGGCCCTTCTCCTCCTCGGCGCCGCTCTCCGCGGCCTTCTTCGCGAAATGCTCCGAGATAGCCAGGCAGACCTCGACCCATGTGTCGAGGAACCGGTCGTCGTCGAGCCCGAGCGGCTTCTGCCCATAGATCGACTCGAGCATGCGGTAATACCCCATCGAGCCGGAGATGATCAGTGCGAGTGACTCGGCGTCGACCCCCTCCAGGCCGTCGGAGGCGGTCACCTGCGCGATCCACCGGGCGATCTCCCGGTGCGGCCGGTCGTGGACGGCCTCCCGGACGTCGTCCACCAGCCCGGGCACCACGTCGCCCTCCTGGCGTACGAGCCGCAGCAGCGGCTCCCGGTTGGTCAGCTCCTGAAGATTCCACCGGCCCAGCATGATGAGCTCGGACCGGAAGTCGGCGAGCGGGAGAAGGTCCATCACCGAGACGACCCGCTCCAGGTCCTCGATCTGCTTGCGCACGCCCGCGCGCAGGACCTCTTCCTTACTCGCGAAGTGCTGGTACAGGGCACCCGAGCGGGGGGCCAGGCCGGCGCGGCTCTCGATGTCGGCGACCGTGGTGTTGCGGTATCCGCGCTCGGCGAACAGCTCCATGGCCGCCGTGATCATGCGATCGCGCGTCGCCCCGGATCGATCGCCGGAACCGGCCGGCCGCTTACGCCGTGCGGCCTGGTCATCTTTCTTCATCTTTGCCTTCCACCGCCTTCACTGGATGAACGATAACAGCGATGTGCTGGACGAATACGCTGAGGTTCACTCGTCATTCAAGGTTCACCACGAGCCCGTCCGCGGCGATCTCGAAGCCGGCGACCGGCAGGTCGTCGAGGACGTCGGCGGACATGTGGGTGAGGATCACCCGGCCGGCGCCGATCGATCGGCGGTGGGCGACGAGGTCGGCGAGGCGCAGATGGTACGGAATCGCCTTGTCGCGGTAGTAGGCCTCTGCGATGAGCAGGTCCGTGTCCCGGGCGGCCTCGACGATCGCGTCGGTCCAGGCGGTGTCGCCCGTGTACGCCACCGCGCGGCCGCCGACCGTGACGCGGAGGATCAGGGCGGGAGCGCCGCTCGGATGGTCGGCCGCCCACGTGGTGACCTCGGTCCCGGCGACCGTCGCCGTCGTGCCGGGCGGCAGTTCCGTCACCTCGACCGGGAAGGCCCGCCGCGCCGTGGAGGATCCCGGGAACAGCACCTCCATCGCCTCGGTGAGCCGCCGTCCGGTGCCCGGCGGGCCGGCGATCAGGAGCGGCTCCCGGCGGCGGGAGAACTGCCCGTCCAGGATGAGGAAGGGAAGCCCACCGAAATGATCTCCATGCAGGTGCGAGACGATCACCGCGCCGATCTCGCCGGGCGGCAGCCCGAACCGCTTCAGCGCGGTCAGCGAGGTGGCGCCGCAGTCCAGCAGGACGGGCGCGTCGTCGGCGCGGGCGCGGACGTGGACGCACGCCTGGAACCGTCCGCCGCTGCCGAACGCGTCCCCGCACCCGGCGAAGGTCACGGTCACCGGTCCGGTCATGTCGAGGTCGCCTTCCGTGTCGGGGGTCCGTGGTCATGAGACCCCGTGTGGTCGTGACGCACTGGGTGCACGATGAGGTCGCACGCCGTCTCGCCGGGTTCTGCGATCCGCGCATCCCGACCCGGGCCGAGGGCGTGTGGCCCCGTGACCGGATCGCGGAGCTGGCCGCCGACGCCGACGGGCTGATCGTATGCATGGCCGACCGCGTCGACGCGGAGCTTCTCGACGGATGTCCCCGGCTGCGGATCGTGAGCGGGACGCTGAAGGGCCACGACAACCTGGACGTGGCGGCCTGCACACGACGCGGCGTGTGGGTGACGGTCCTGCCGGACCTGCTGACCGTGCCGACGGCCGAGCTGACGGTCGGGCTCACCATCGGCGTCATGCGCAGGATCGGGGAAGGCGACCGGTTCGTGCGCTCCGGAACCTTCGCGGGCTGGCGTCCGCGGTTGTACGGGTCCGGTCTGGCCGGCGCGACCGTCGGCATCGTCGGCATGGGCCGCGTCGGCCGCGCGGTCGCCCGCCGGCTGGCGGCGTTCGACGCGCACGTCGTCCACAACGACGTGCGGCCCGAGGCGGGCGGCGTCGGGCTGCCCGACCTGCTGGCGACGAGCGACGTGGTGATCCCGCTGCTCCCCCTCACGCCCGCGACGCGTGGCCTCATCGGCGCGGGTGAGCTGCGGCGGATGCGGCCGGGAGGGTACGTCGTCAACGTGTCCCGCGGCTCGGTCGTGGACGAGGAGGCGATCGCCGACGCCCTGGACGCCGGCACCCTGGCCGGGTACGCGGCCGACGTGTTCGCCATGGAGGACCTGCTGCAGGCGGGGCGGCCCCGTACCGTGCCGCCGAGGCTGTCGGCTCATCCGCGCACGCTCTTCACGCCGCACCTGGGGTCGGCCGTCGACGACGTACGGCGGCGGATGTCGCTCGCGGCGGCGGAGCAGGTCCGGCAGGTCCTCGACGGGCGGCGGCCGGAGCAGGCGGTGAACGACCCGGCGTGCCGTCCCGAGGCCGGCGGCATCACCTGATCGCCCTCGGCCGGAGCGGACGGTGTACGGCCCGCCGTACCGTCCCGGGACCGGCGGCATCACCTGATCGCCATCAGTTCGTCCAGGACGCCGGGGAGGGTGAGGGCCACCGGGTTCCCGGCGGAGCGGTTGTGCCCGAGTCCCGCCGTGGCGAGGGCCTCCACGTCCGCGCGGGCGGTCACGCCGTACGCGCCGAGACGGTCCGGCAGACCGGCCCGGGCCAGCAGCGCGGCGGGTGTCGCCGCCCCGATCAGGCCGTCCAGCTCGGCGAGCCGGTCGCGCAGGTACGCGGCGCCGCGGGCGTCCTGGCAGGCGGTGCCCGCCCGGCGTGCGTTGTACTCCAGCACCCAGCGGAGGTTCAGCAGGCAGGCGAGGCCGTGCGGCACGCCGTGGCGGATCGTCAGCCGGTAGGCGAACGCGTGCGCGGCCGTCGTCCGCGTCACGTCGATCGCCCGCCCGGCGGCGCACGCGGCCGTCGCCAGGCCGGCGCGGTCGGCCGGCCGGAGGGCGGTGAAGTCCGCGGTGAGGAGGATGGGGGTCATCAGCCGCAGCGCCGTACGCGCCGCCTCCCGGGAGGCCGGCGTCGAACGGCGGCTCCAGAACGACTCGACGGCGTGGCAGTAGGCGTCGAACGCACACGGGTAGGCCACCTCCGGCGGGCAGCCGCGCAGCAGGTCCGGGTCGACCAGCGCGACGTCGGGGCGGACGCCGCCGTGGTCGAGGGATCTCTTCTCCCCGTCCACGAAGACGGTCGCGAACCGGGTGACCTCGCTGCCGGTGCCCGCGGTGGTGGGGATCGCGACCAGCGGAACGCGGGGGCGCCCGGGCGGGCCGGAGCGGCCGTCGACGACCGCCCGCGCCGCGGCCGGGTCTGCGGGCAGCGCACGGATGAGTTTGGCGGTGTCCAGGGCGCTGCCGCCGCCGACCGCGACGATGGCCTGCGGGTCCCAGTCGTCCCGGACCGCGCAGCCGCGCAGTGCCTGCTCCAGCCGGGGATTGGGTGAGAACCCCGAGAAGAGGCGGACGCCGTCGCCGGAGAGCACCTCCCGCAGGCCGGTGCGGACGAACCCGCTCTCCGACGCGACGACGAGGACCCGGCGGGCCCCGCGGTCCGTGACGATCTCACCGGCCAGACGCGACGCCCCGCCGCCCGACAGGACCGTCAACGGCGCTGCCTTCGGATCGTCGAGCCGCAGCCTCGTCACGGCGGGACGCGTCACCGCACGCCCGCCTCGGCGGGGGGCATCGCCCGGCGTTCGGGCCGGGCACGGTACCAGTCGACCACCTCCGCCAGCCCGCGGTCGAACGGAACGGCCGGGGCGTACCCGAGCTCGCGCCGGATCTTCGAGTCGTCGAGCGCGTAACGCAGGTCGTGTCCCTTACGGTCGGCGACGCGCTGGACCATGCTCCAGTCCGCGCCGCACAGCTCCAGCAGCCGTCCGGTGAGCTCGCGGTTGCTGAGCGGCTCGCCGCCGCCGACGTGGTAGATCTCCCCCGCCCTGCCGCGCGTGAGGACGAGGTGCACGGCCCGGCAGTGGTCGGCGACGTGCAGCCACTCCCGTACGTTGTGGCCCTCGCCGTACAGCGGTACGGGCCGGCCGGCGAGCAGCCGGGTGACGAAGCCGGGGATGAGCTTCTCGGTGTGCTGCCGCGGCCCGTACGTGTTGCAGGACCGGGTGATCCGCACGTCCAGGCCGTGCGTGCGGACGTGGGAACGGGCGAGGAGGTCGGCGGCCGCCTTCGACGCGGCGTACGGCGAGTTGGGGCGCAGCGGCTCATCCTCCGTCCACGAGCCGGTGGGGATCGACCCGTAGACCTCGTCCGTCGAGACCTGCACGATGGGTCCCACCCCGGCCGCGCGGCACGCGTCCAGCAGCGTCTGGGTGCCGAGGACGTTGGTGACCACGAAGTCGCCGGCCGCCGCGATGGAGCGGTCGACGTGCGACTCCGCCGCGAAGTGCACGACGGCGTCATGGCCCGGGAGCAGGTCGCGGAGGAGGTCCGCCGAGCAGACGTCCCCCTCGACGAAGTCCAGCCGCGGGTGCGCGGCCGGCAGGTTCGCCCGGTCGCCGGCGTAGGTGAGCTTGTCCAGCACGGTCACGCGGGCGCCGGCGGTGCCCGGGTAACCGCCGTCCAGCACGGTGCGCACGTAGTGGGACCCGATGAATCCCGCGCCGCCGGTGACGAAGATCCTCATGCCGCGACCTCGATACGCGTGTCGTCTCCGATGAGGAGGCGATGGCGCCGCCTTCCCGCGGTGACCTCGGCGCCCCGGCCGATCAGCGAGTCCTCGATGCCGGTGACCCCGGTGACGGTGGCGTGGTCGAGCACGATCGAGCCGCGGATCCCGGCGGACGTGATCACGCATCCCGCGCCGATCGACGTGTGCGGGCCGATCCGGCTGTCGCGTACGACGCTGCCCGGCCCGACGATGACCGGCCCGGTCAGCTCGGACCCGATGACCGTCGCGTCCTCGGCGACGATCACCTCCCCGGTGAGCGTGCTGGCGGCGTCCGCCCGGCCCCGGGCGCCGGCGCGCAGCCCGTCGAGGACGAAGCGGTTGCAGTCCAGCAGATCGTCGATCTTCCCGGTGTCCTTCCAGTAGCCCGAGTACTCCTCCCCGAGCACGTCGTGGCCCTCCGCGACGAGGAGCCCGATGGCATCGGTGATCTCCAGTTCGCCGCGGCGGCTCGGCCGGACCCGCCGCACCGCGTCGTGGATCGCCGGGGTGAAGAAGTAGACGCCGATCAGCGCGAGGTCGCTCCGCGGCGACTCGGGCTTCTCCGTCAGTGCGGTCACCCTCCCGTCGCCGTTCAGCTCCGCCACACCGTAGTCGCGCGGGTCGTCGACCTTGCCGACGAGGACGGCCGCGCTCGGCCGCCGCGCGCGGAACAGCTCCGCGGCGGGCGCGAGACCGTCGAAGAGGATGTTGTCGCCGAGGTACATCACGAAGTCCTCGTCGCCGAGGAACCCCGCGGCGACCCGCACGCAGTGCGCGAGGCCGAGCGGCGACGGCTGTTCGATGTAGGTGACCCGGACTCCGGCGCGCGAACCGTCGCCGATCGCCGCGCGGATCTGGTCGGCCTGCCCGCCGACGACGATGCCGACCTCGTCGACGCCGATCTCGCGGACGCATTCCAGGCAGTACGACAGCACGGGCCGGCCGGCCACCGGCATCAGCTGCTTGGGCATCGCGTGCGTGAACGGGCGCAGGCGCGTCCCCGTACCGCCGGCCAGGATCAATGCCTTCATCAGGCTCCTTCGTCAGGCGAGACGGACGGGAAGGCTCGTCAGTCCGTGGATCAGGATGCTGTCGCGCCAGCTCAGTTCCTCCGGCGGCACGGCGAGGCGGAGGCGGGGGAAGCCGCGGAGCAGGCGGGAGAAGGCGATCTCGCCCTCCAACCGCGCCAGCGCGACGCCGATGCAGTAGTGGACGCCGTGGCCGAAGCCGACATGGCCGTGCGTGTCCCGCCTGATGTCGAACCGGTCCGGGTCGGGGAACTGGTCCGGGTCGCGGTTGGCCGCGAGCAGGGAGATGAGCACCATCTGCCGGCCCGGTATCACCACGCCGCCCACGTCGACGGGCTCCTTCGTGTACCGGTACGTGGCGGTGCCGAACGATCCGTCGTACCGGACCATCTCCTCCATGGCCCCGTGGAGCAGCGACAGGTCCGACCGGAGCAGGTCGAGCTGATCGGGGTTGCGGAGCAGGGCCAGGGTCCCGTTACCGAGGAGGTTGACCGTGGTCTCGTGGCCGGCGACCAGCAACAGGAAGATCATCGAGATCAGCTCGACCTCATCGAGCCGGTCCTCGTCGTCCCTCGCCTGGATCAGCGCGGTCAGCATGTCGGTGGTCGGCCGCCGGCGCCGCTCCTCGATCAGGCCGCCGAGGTACTCGATCATCGCCTCACAGGCCGGCAGCACCCGCTCCGGGTTCGTGGTGGTGATGATCTCGTTCGTCCACCTCCGGATGTCGTCGCGGCCGTCGGTGGGAATGCCCAGCATCTCGCAGATGACCGTGATCGGCATCGGGAAGGCCAGCGCGTCGATCAGGTCGACGACGCCCTCCCGGGGCATGGCGGCGATCAGCTCATCGGTGATCTGCTCGATCCTCGGCCGCATCTGCTCGATGCGGCGCAGCGTGAACGCCTTGCTCACCAGCTTGCGCAGCCGCGTGTGGTCCGGCGGATCGGTGTTCAGCATGTACTTGATGAGGTCCTTGTCGAACTCCCGGCTGCGTTCCGGGTGCAGCAGCGAGTTCTGGATGACGTCGTCCGCCGAGAGCATGTCCTTGCTCATCCGGGGATCGCTCAGCACGGCTCGGACGTCGGCGTGCCGCGTGACCAGCCACACCCGCAGCCCGTTGGGGGTGATCACGCGGTGGACGGGCCCCGCGGCGCGCAGCCGGGCCAGGATGCGATGCGGGTTCCGCATGTAGTCGGCGTCGAAGACGCCCTCGATGACGGCATCGGTGGTGGTCTGGCTCATGGCTCACTCCTTCTCGGCGGCGACCAGGTCTTCCAGGAAGTGCACGGTGTCGGCCGGCGAGGGGAGCGCCATGTTCTCCTCCGCCAGGCGCCGCGCGGCCAGCCGGGTGTCCTCGTCCGCGAGGAGCCGGGCACCGTGCTTGCGGATGGTCTCGACCTCGGCCTTCTCCAGCAGCAGGACCTCGCCGGCCCCGGTCTTGGCGAGCTGCTCGCCGTCGAACAGGTGATCGGGGAGGTAGGGGATGATGAGCTGCGGTACGCCGTGGAAGACGCCGGCCATCATCGTGCCGGTGCCGCCGTGGGAGACCAGCAGGTCGACGGTCGGCAGCAGGATGTGCAGCGGCAGGTTCTCCACCACGCGCACGTGCGGCGGCACCTCGCCGAGGAGATGCCGGTCCTGGGCGGAGACGGCGACGACGAGGTCGACGTCGAGCGCGGCGAACGCCTCGATCTGCTCCGTCACCCGGAACAGGTGCTCGCCCATGGCCGGGTTGGTCGTACCGCAGGTGATGCAGACCCGGGGACGGCCCGGCGGCTCCAGCAGCCAGGCCGGTTCGACCGCGGTGCCGTTGTACGGGACGTAGCGCATCTGGTGGTACGCGTACGGGGCGTCGACCTGCATGCTCGGCGGGCAGGGGTCCAGGGTGACGGTGCCCCAGACACCGGTCGCGTCCTCGATGCCGTACCGCTGGAACAGCTCCACCGCGGCCACGCCGACCGCCGGCCCGATCTCCTGGCGGATGTGACCCGGGTAGTCCGGTCCCCACAGGTGCCGCGCCGAGGGGATGCCGGTGCGCAGCGCGAGGATCGGCCCGGCGAAGCTCATCTGGTCATAGACGATCAGGTCGGGCCGCCACGCCTCGGCGTACGCGATGAGGTCGTCGAGCACCTCGTGGGCGACCTTGGCGAACACGCGGACGGTGTTCGCGGCCTTCTCGACGCCCATGGTGTGCCAGTCGGCCCGGGACTCGTCGTGCAGTTCCATCGCGTCGAGGAGCAGTTCGTGCAGGTCGACGTCGTCACCCGTGGCGACCGCGTTGATCCCGGTGCCGCGGATGATGTCCATGTGCTCGGGGTTGCTGGCCACGCGGACCTCGTGGCCCGCGGCGTTGAGCGCCTGGGCCAGCGGGACCATCGGAAAATAGTGCGACCCCCACGCCCAGGTGGTGAAAAGTACCCGCATACTCCGTACCTCCAGCACAGATCGGATGCGCTCTCCAGCTGCCGGAGAGCATTTCCGGAACGTCTCAGAGATCTCTCAAGGATCCCTTAACCGAAACGGCCGGCCCCAGGGTCGAGCAGAGCCGGACGATCTCGCATATCTGGTCGATGTGATGGTCTTCGATGGACATTCCCGTCGGCAGTTGCATGACGCGCGAGGAAAGCGCCTCGGAATGGGGCAGCGGCAACGGCGAATGGACCTCGGGCCGGTCCCGGTAAGGGGCACGGCGATGGCAGCAGGGGTCGAAGTGCGTGCGGACGAGGACGTTCTCCGCCCGCAGCACCGCCGCCAGGGCGTCGCGGTCGAATCCGGCGGTTCCCGCGTCGACGTCCACGGTCACGAACTGGTGGTTGCTGACCTCGTCCGGCGCGGGTTCCCGTACGCGGACGCCCGGCACGCCGGCCAGGCCTCGCACGTACCGCTCGTGGTTGGCGCGGTTGCGGGCGAGGAGCCCGGGCAGGTGATCCAGCGAGGTGAGTCCCATCGCCGCGGAGATCTCGTTCATCTTGGCGTTCGTGCCGACCGACACGACGTCGCCGCCGTCGTCGAAGCCGAAGTAGTGGACCGAGCGCACGCGCGCGGCGAGGGCGTCGTCGTCGGTGACGATGGCGCCGCCCTCGAAGGCGTTGACGAACTTCGTCGCGTGGAAGCTGAACACCTCCGCGCGCCCGAACGACCCCACCGGACGGCCGGCCTTGCCGCACCCGATGGCGTGGGCGGAGTCGTACAGCAGCTGCAGATCGTGCTCGTCGGCGAGGGCCCGCAGCTCGTCCACCGCGCACGGACGCCCCCACACGTGGACGCCGAGGATCCCGGTCGTACGGTCGGTGATCAGCCTGGCGACCTGGGCGGGGTCCAGGTTGCCGGTCTCCGGGTCGATGTCGCAGAAGATCGGCGTGACGCCCTCCCACCACAGCGCGTGCGGGGTCGCGACGTAGGTGAAGGACGGCACGATGACCTCGCCGCGCAGCCCGGCGGCGCAGATCAGCACCTGCAGCCCCACCGTGGCGTTGCACACCGCGACGCAGTGCCGGGTCCCGGCGACCTCGGCGACCCGCGCCTCGAACTCGCGGACCAGCGGCCCGAAGTTGGTCAGCCGGCCCCGGTCGAGGGCCTCGGCGACGCGCTTCATCAGGCCGTCCCGATCGGGGATGTTGGGGCGTCCGACGTGCAGCGGCTCGGCGAAGACCACCGGGCCGCCGAACAGCGCCAGGTCGCGCAGAGCGGTCTTCATCGGCCCACCGCCTCGACGAACTCCCGGATCGACGCGGCGACGTAGTCGGTCATCTCCGTCGTGATCCCCGGGTAGACGCCCACCCAGAAGGTCCGCTCCGTGATGATGTCGCTGCCGTCGAGCGTCCCGGACACCCGGAAACGCCGTCCGCGGTACGCGGGATGGCGCGTCAGGTTCCCGGCGAACAGCAGCCGGGTGCCGATGTTGCGGGCCTCGAGGAAACGGACCAGTTCGGCGCGCCGGAACGGCGCGTCCTCCTCGATCGTCAGGGCGAATCCGAACCAGCTCGGGTCGCTGCCCGGCGTCGCCGAGGGCAGCAGCAGGTGGGGCACGTCCTCCAGGAGGCCGCGCAGCCGCCGCCAGTTCCGCCGGCGCGCGTCGCCGAACTCGGCGAGCCGCGTGAGCTGGCTGCGTCCCAGGGCGGCCTGCAGGTCCGTGGACTTCAGGTTGTACCCGACGTGCGAGAACGTGTACTTGTGGTCGTACCCGTAGGGCAGGTCGCCGCTCTGGTAGCCGAACCTCTTCCGGCAGGTGTCGCTCTCCCCCGGCTCGCACCAGCAGTCGCGACCCCAGTCGCGGAACGACTCCACGACCCGCGCCAGCAGCACGTTGTCGGTGAGCACGCACCCGCCCTCCCCCATCGTGATGTGGTGCGCCGGGTAGAAGCTCACCGTCGACAGGTCGCCGAACGTCCCGGTGTTCCGGCCGCGGTAGGTCGAACCGACCGCGTCGCAGTTGTCCTCGATGAGGAACAGGTCGTGGTCGGCGGCGATCCGCGCGACCTCCTCCGCCTGGAACGGGTTGCCGAGCGCGTGGGCGATCATCACGGCGCGGGTACGCGGCCCGATCGCCTCCTCGATCAGCTCGGGTGTCGTGTTGTACGTGCCGGGCCGCACGTCGACGAACACCGGGACGAGCCCGTTCTGCACGATGGGGTTGACCGTCGTCGGGAAGCCCGCCGCCGCCGTGATCACCTCGTCGCCCGGGCGCAGCCGCGCCTCGCCGAGCTCCTCGGCGGTCAGCGCGCTCAGCGCGAGCAGGTTCGCCGAGGAGCCGGAGTTCGTGAGGTGCGCCTTGCGCACGCCGATCGTCCGGGCGAACTCCCGCTCGAAGGCCCGCGAGTGCGTGCCCGCGGCGATCCGCAGGTCCAGGGCGGCCTCGGTCACCGCGACCCGGTCGTCCTCGGTGAGGACCGCGCCGGACGGCAGGACGGGCGTCACCCCCGGAATGAACTCCCCGGAGGGCGCGCATTCCCTGTCGTATTTCCGGACCTCTTCAAGAATACGCGCCTTGGCCGCACTCGCCATCGCCTCTCCAGATCCTCGAATCGGTGTCCGGCGAAGACTCGCATCGGCGACTCAAGGAGATCTCAAGGGGACCGTTTTGAGCGGCCCTTGATCGGCGCGCGATAGGAGATATCGATCCGTCCCATGCGTCGAAGGAGATATCACCGTGCGACTGTCGACTCCGGCCGCGCCCGGCACTTTGGCCGCGTCGGTACGATCCTGGCTGGACGAACGTCTCGCCGAAGGTTCATACGAGGTCCGGCGCATTCCGTTCTCGGCGCTCGAGGGATGGGGGTTCGAGCCCGGAACCGGGGACCTCCGTCACGCGGACGGGCGCTTCTTCACCGTCACCGGCCTCCGGGTGACCGCCGAGGGCCGGTCCTGGGAGCAGCCGATCATCGACCAGCCGGAGGTCGGCGTCCTGGGCCTGCTGGTGAAGGACTTCGGCGGCGAGCCGCACTGCCTGCTGCAGGCGAAGATGGAGCCGGGAAACGCCGGCACGCTCCAGTTGTCGCCGACCGTGCAGGCGACCCGGAGCAATTACACCCGTGCTCATCGCGGGCGGCACGTCCGCCATCTGGAATACTTCACCGGCGCCTCGCCGCGCGACGTGCTCGTGGACGTCGCGCACTCCGAGCACGGCACGTGGTTCCTCGGCAAGCACAACCGCAACATGGTCGTCCGGGTGACCGGCGACGTGCCCGCGCATCCGGACTTCCGCTGGATCCCCCTGCGCGCCCTCGGGGAGCTGCTCCGCGTGGACGACCTGGTCAACATGGACACCCGCTCCGTCCTGTCGTGCCTCTCACCGGCCCGGCACGGCGAGGACGGTGTCGCGGAGATCCACGGCTGGCTCGCCGGGGAACGAGCCCGGCGGAGTCTGCGCGCCGAACGGACGCCGCTGGCCGACGTACGCGACTGGCACTGGAAACCGACGGAGGTCCGCCGCGCCGACGGCCGGTACTTCAGGGTGATCGCCGTCGACGTCCGGGCCGGCGCCCGCGAGGTGACCCGGTGGACGCAGCCGCTCCTGGCGACGCCCGGCCTCGGCGTGATCGCGTTCCTGGCCCATCGGGCCGGCGGCGTGCTCCGCCTGCTCGTCCACGCGCGCGTCGAGGCCGGCTTCGCCAACACGGTGCAGATCGGCCCCACGGTGCAGTTCCGCTCCGGCGACCGGCCGCCCTTCGCCGACCTCGTCCTGGACGCGCCGCCCGAGCGGATCCTGTACGACGGCGTCCAGTCCGAAGAGGGCGGCCGGCTCTACCAGAGCCGGAGCAGATACCTCATCGTGGAGACCGACCCCATCGATCCGCCGCCGGGCTACCGGTGGCTGACGCCGGCGCAGCTCGGCGCCCTGGTCCGGCGGCCGGGTGACGTCACCGTCCAGGCCCGGACCCTGCTGGCCCTCGTCGACCTGCTGGGGCTGTCATGATCCGGGTCGGGGTGCTCGGCTGCGCCGACATCGCCTGGCGCCGCACGCTGCCGGCCATGGCGGCCTCCCCCCTCCTCACCGTCGCCGCCCACGCCAGCCGTGACCCGGCCAAGGCCGGGCGGTTCGCCGAACGCTTCGGCGGGGAGCCCCTCACGTGCTACCGGGCCCTGCTCGACCGCGCCGACATCGACGCCGTCTACGTACCGTTGCCCGCCGCGCTGCACGCGGAGTGGGCGACGCGGGCGGTCGAGGCGGGTAAGCATGTGCTGGTCGAGAAGCCCCTCACGACCTCGCACGCCGCGACGGTCCGGCTCCTCGCCGCCGGCCGGGCGCGGGGCCTGGTGGTCCAGGAGAACCTCATGTTCCTCCACCATCCGCAGCACACGGCCGTCCAGAAGATGGTCGACGACGGCCGGATCGGCGAGCTCCGCGCGTTCACCGCGTCAATGGGGATACCGCGGCGCGCCGGCGAGGACATCCGGCTCCGGTCCGAGCTGGGCGGCGGCGCCCTCCTCGACGTGGGGGTCTATCCCGTACGGGCCGCGCAGCTCTTCCTGGGGCCCCATCTCGACGTACGGGGCGCGGCCCTGCGGCACGACGCGTCGTACGGGGTGGACGTCGGCGGCGCGGCGCTGCTCGCCCGCGCGGACGGCGTGACCGCGGAGCTGTCGTTCGGGTTCGGCATGTCCTACCGCAACATGTACGCGCTGTGGGGCGAGGACGGCCGCATCAGCCTGCACCGCGCCTTCACACCACCGGACACCTGGCAGCCGGTGATCGAGATCCGGCACGGCGACCGGACCGAACAGCACGTGCTCCCGGCCGCTCCGCAGTTCACCGAGAGCCTGCACCACTTCGCCCGGCACGTCCTCACCGGGACGATCCCGGACGCCGATCCCATGCTGCGGCACGCCGCGCTCATGGACGCCATCCGGGAACGGGCCGGCACCACGACGCACCGGCGGAGCACCCGCGGGAGGGCGAGGCCCTGACCGGCCCTAAGGAGGGCGGGGCCTGGCCGGAACGGGCGTCGGCGCCCACGGTGACCGGGGGGCGGGGCGGCCCAGGCGCCGGCCGGCCGGCGCCGGGGCGCCGGCCGGTCCGGGATCCGCGGGCCGGCACGCGTGCACCCTGAGCAGTTCGGGCAGCGCGTACGTCGGCCCCTGGAACGCCTCGTTCCAGCCGGAGCTCAGCAGGTGACACTCGGTGAGCCGGGCCAGGCTCAGCTCGACGTGCCGCCGGTCGGCGCCCAGCACGGCGGCGAGGCTGCCGGCCGTGAACCGGCCGGCCGGCATCCGGCCGGCCGCGCGCAGCACGGCCTCGTCCTCGGGCGGCAGGTCACGGTAGACGGCCGCGAGGTCCCTGCGCAGGTCGATGTCGCCGACGCGCAGCTCGTCCAGGCACTGCCGCGGATCCTCGAGCCTCTCGGCGAGCCTGCGCAACGGGAGCCGCGGGTTGTACGCGAGCCTGGTGCCCGCGACGCGGATCGCCAGGGGCAGGCCGCCGCAGGCGCGGGCGATGTCACGTGCCGCCGCGGGCTCGGCCGCCACGCGGTCGCGTCCGGCGATGCCCTTCAGCAGTTCGACGCACTCCGCGGCCGGCGGCGGCTCCAGCAGCAGCGTCCTGCCCGCGGCCACCCAGGACGCGCGGCTGGTCACGATGACACCGCACCGGTCGCCGCCCGGCAGCAGCGGGGTGACCTGCGCGGGCCCGGCGGCGTCGTCCAGGATCAGCAGCAGCGCGCTGGAGGCCGTACGCGTGCGGAAGAGGTCCCGCCGCTCGACGAGGTCCCGGGGGATCCGGTCGGCGGGCGTCCCGAGCGACTGCAGCAGGCGGGCCAGGACCTCCCCCGGATCGGCCGGGTCCGGGCCGCTGCCGCGCAGGTCGGCGAGCAGCTGCCCGTCCGGGAACCGGGACTTCAGCCGGTGGGCGGCGTGGACGGCGAGCGTCGTCTTGCCGATGCCGACCATCCCGAGGATCGACACCAGGCGGGTGGCCGTGGCGGACGGGGCGGTGAGCCACCGCTCGATCGCGCTCGTCTGTTCGCGGCGCCCGGTGAAGTCCGCGATGTCGGGCGGCAGGTGCGCCGGGGGCGGGGCGGAGGTCTCCTCCTCGTCGGCGGCGAGCAGTCGCCGTTGGAGTGCCTGGAGCTCCGCGGACGGCTCCAGGCCCAGTTCGGCCACCAGCGTCTCGCGGAACCTCTGGAAGATCTCCAGCGCCTCGAGCCGCCGCCCGCAGCGGTGCAGCGCGGTCATCAGCTGCCCCTGGAAGCCCTCGTGCAGTGGATGCGCGCACAGCAGCTCCTTCAGCTCGCTGACCAGCCGATGGTGCCGGCCGAGGCTGAGGTCGGCGGCCAGGCGCAGGCGGACGACCTCGAGCCGCTCCTCCTGGAGCCGGGTCGCGTGCGCGGCGAGGATCTCTCCCGCGGGCACGTTCGCGAACGGCTCGCCCCGCCACAGCAGAAGCGCCTCGGAGAGCGCACGGGACGCGGCGGCCGCGTCACCCTGGTCGAGGTACCGGCGGCCCTCACCGGCGAGCCGGTCGAACTCCCGGAGGTCGCAGTCGGCCCCGTCCGCGGTGAGGAGATAGCCGCCCTGCCGGGTGTGCAGCAGGTCCGGGCCGAGCGTCTTGCGGAGCGTGGAGACGTAGGTCTGGATCGTCGGCAGCGCGCGGCGGGGCGGCGCCTCCCCCCACAGCTCGTCGACGATCGTGGTGGTCGGGACGACCTGGCCGCGCTGCAGCAGGAGCAGGGCGAGCAGGGACCGCAGCTTCGGCGCGGACGGTGTGCGGTCCTCGCCGCCTTCCGCGATCTCGAGGGGGCCCAGCGCGCGGAAGCGCATGCCCCTGGCCGCGCCGCTCACCGCTCGCTCGGCCGTACCTCGGGCGGCGCGTCCACCGTGAGCGGCGTCTGCCGCCCGAGCGCCGCGGCGATCGGGGCGGCGGCCAGGCTCACAATCGCGGTGAACCAGAATCCGTCCTGGAGGGAGTGGCGGGCGATCGTGCCCGCGCCGACGACGACGGTGAGGAGAGCGACGCCCAGGACGGCGCCGAGCTGGCGCGCCGCCGCGTTCAGCGCGGTCCCGCTGCCGAACCTGCCGGGCGGCAGGGAGGCGACCGCGGCGCCGCTGAGCACCGGGAAGGCCAGGCCGTTACCGATGCCCGTGAGGATGGACCCGGGGAGCCAGTCGGCGAAGTACGACGGGGTGAGACCGGGCCGGAGCGCGAACCAGGCACATCCGATCCCGTAGACCACCGCGCCCACCGTCGCGGGGGTCCGCGGTCCGTACCGGCCGGCGATCCGGGTGGTGAGGGGTGCGCACACGGCCGTGACGAAGGGCCCGGGAGCGAGTGCGAGGCCGATGTAGACGATGTTCCAGTGCCACACGTCGGTCATGTACAGGACATCGACGAGGATCTTCGCGTACATCGCCGTGGTGAAGACGACCAGCGCGAGATTGGCCACCGAGACGGCCCGGATCCGCAGGAGCGACAGCTCGATCGCCGGGGCGGGATGACGCCTCGAACGGATCACGGCGACGACGACGAGGACCGCTCCGACGGCGATCCCGCCGATCACGCCGCCGTTCCCCCATCCCCAGGTGTCGCTCTGGACCAGGCCGAAGACGATCGCCGCGAGCCCGGCGATGAGGACGACCCCACCGCTCCAGTCGGGTGCCGCGTCGCCGCCCGCGCCGGAGCGGGCCCGCAGGACGCGCATGCCCCACAGCACCGTGATGACGCCCAGGGGCAGGTTGACGAGGAAGGCCGCGCGCCAGTCGCTGACGTCGATGAGGGCGGCGCCGACCGTCGGGCCGAAGGCCGCGGCGACGGCCGAGGCGGCGCCGAGCATGCCCGTCACCTCCATCCGGCGCTCCGGCGGGTACTCGTCGAGCAGCAGCGCGGCGCCCGCCGGGATGACGGCGACGGAGCCGACCGCCTGCAGCGCCCGGAAGGCGATCAGCATCCACACGTCGATGGAGGCGGCGCAGCCGGCCGACGCCACCGTGAACAGCGCCATGCCGACCAGGAAGGTGCGGCGGTGGCCGAAGAGGTCCGCGAACTTGCCGGACGGTACGAGCAGCGCCGAGAAGGTGATGTTGTAGCTGCTCATCACCCAGGACACGGTCCAGTCGTGGGCGCCGGAGAACGTCTTCTCGATGCTGGGGAAGGCGACGTTGACCACGGTGACGTCGAGGAACGCGACCATCGCCGCCAGGGCGCAGACGCCGAGCACCTGCGCGTTCCCGGCCTTCCGGGCGTGGAGTTCACTCACTGCCATCTCGTTGCTCATGCCTGCCGTCGCATCGCTTCCGTCGGGACACTGGATCAATCGCCATTATGCTCAGTCACTACGGCGTAGTCCTTGGCATCATCAACTCTGGTCGACCCTCCTTTGCGGGACCGCCGGCGGCGGAGCCGGGCGCGCGCCGCCTCCGCGAAGAGAGGTGACAGCGCGACGGCGATGACGACCACGGAGACGATCCCGAGCTTGTCGGCGAGCGAGTCGCCGAGTAGGTAGGCGAGCACCAGAAGACCGTCCGTCCACAGGACCCCGCCGATGACGTTCCACCACAGGAACCTCATCGAGGGCATCTCCAGGACGCCCGCCACCGGGTTGATGAAGGTGCGGACCACGGGAATGAACCGGGCGAGCAGCACCGCGCGACCCGGCCGCAACCGGACGAAGTACCGCCGGGCGGCCTCGACGCGTGAGCGCCGGAACCACCGCGAGTCGGGCCGGCGCAGCAGCCGCTCCCCCAGCACCGACCCGATCAGATGCCCCGTCTGGGCGCCGAGGATCGCGAACAGCGGCGTACCGATCAGCAGCACGGTGAACGACAGCCGGCCGTGGAACGCCCGCGTCGCGGCGGGCGACGCCGCCACCCCGGCGACGACCAGGAGCGAGTCGCCGGGGAGGAAGAACCCGGCCATCAGCCCGGTCTCCGCGAAGACGATGAGGAAGACGCCGATCACACCGAACGTCCTGATCAGCGTCGGCGGATCGAGGATCGCGTGCATCGGCCCGCTCACCAGGCCCGGAAGGCGAGCACGACGTTGTGGCCGCCGAACGCGAACGAGTTCGACAGGGCGGCGCGGACCTCCATGTCGCGCGGTTTGAGGGGCACGAGGTCCAGGCCCAGCTCGGGGTCGGGCTCCTCCAGGTTCACGGTCGGCGGGACCACGCCGTTCACGATGGCCTGGACGGTGGCCACCGCCTCGATCGCCCCGGCCGCGCCGAGCCCGTGGCCGGTCATCGACTTGGTCGCCGAGACCGCGACGCGCTCCGCGGCGGTGCCGAGCGCGGCGCGCAGGGCCATCGTCTCCGCCAGGTCGTTGAAGGGCGTTCCGGTGCCGTGCGCGTTGACGTACGCGACGTCCTCCGGCGCGAGACCCGCGGAGCGCAACGCGGCCCCGACGGCCCGCCGCGCTCCCGCGCCCTCCTTGTGCGGCATCGTGACGTGGAACGCGTCGGAGGCGCGGCCGAACCCGGCGAACTCGGCGTACACGCGTGCCTGCCGGGCGGCCGCGTGCGCCGCCGACTCCAGGATCAGCACCGCGGCGCCCTCGGCGATGACGAAGCCGTCCCGGCCGGCGGCGAACGGGCGGCTGGCGCGTTCCGGGACCTCCGTCCGTGTGGACAGCGCGCGCATCTGGGTGAACCCCCCGACGATGGTCTCGACGACGGGCGCCTCGGAGCCACCGGCGATCACGACGTCCGCCTCGCCGGACTCGATCATCTGCGCGCCCGCCACCAGGGCCTCCGCCCCGGACGCGCACGCGGCGACCGGCGCCAGGGAGGGGCCGCGCGCCCCGAACTCGATCGACAGCCGCGCGGCGGCGCTGTTCACCATGGCCATCGGGATGAACCGCGCCCGGATGTGCCCCGGCCCCCGCTCCACGTTGATGCGGACGTTCTCCTCCCAGGTGTCGATACCTCCGATGGCGGTGCCCAGGGCGACCCCCACCCGGTCGGGGTCCTCGGCGGTGAGGTCCAGCCCGCTGTCCTGAACGGCCAGCCGCGCCGCGGCGAGGGCCAGGTGCGTGCACCGGTCCTCGGCGCGCAGTTGCCGCGGCGTGGGCGCCAGTTCCGGGGGCAGGTCCACCTCGCCGGCGATGTCCACGTCGAGCCGCGACGCGTCGAACAGCGAGATCCGCCGTACGCCGCTCACGCCGCTGAGCTGGGCGGCGTGGAAGTCCGCCGCGCCGACCCCGATGGGGGTGACCGGGCCGAGGCCGGTGACGACGACGCGATCGCTGACCATCATGTGCTGCTCCTCAGACGTAGACGACGACGTCGCCGTCCTCGACCGCGACGGGATACGTGGCGGCGCGGGAACGATTGATCCGCAGCACCGGACAGCCGGTCCGGGCATCGGTCTCGAAGTTGTGGTACGGGCAGATCAGGACCCATCGGTCCTCCGCCTGGCGATGCTCGTAGTAGTCGTCGCCGACCCACATGCGCTCCATCGATCCGCCGGACAGCGGCCCGCCCTGGTGCGGGCAGTAGTCGGTCACGGCGGTGTACTCGTCGTCGGACAGCCGCGCGACGAGGATCCGCCGCCTGCCGCCGGGCGTCAGGAGCTTTGTGCCGCCGGGCCGCAGTTCCTCGGCCCGGCAGACGACGAGGCGGCGCCGCCCCGTCACAGCCGGTCCTGCAGCTTGTAGAACTTCACCGCGTTGTCGAACAGGATCTTTCGCCGCAGGTCGGCGGGGAAGCTCGGCGGCAACGACCGTGTCGGCGAGTCGAAGTCCCAGTGCGGATAGTCGGAGGAGAACATCAGGAATTCGTCGTTCCCCACCATCTCGAACATCTGATAGAGGTGGTCCGGGTTCTCCACGATCTCCATCGGCTGGGTCGTGAACTTCACCTGGTCCCGGATGTACTCACTCGGCAGGCGCTTGACCCACGGCACCTCACGGCGGAGGCTGCGGAAATTGTGGTCGAAACGCCACATCAGGTGGGGCAGCCAGGTCCAGCTCGACTCCACCATCGCGACCCTCAGGTCGGGGAACTTCTCGAACACGCCGCCGATCACCAGGCTGATCAGCTGCGACTGCCACGCCTGCGAGATGCCGGTGTGCCATTCGATGTAGAAGGGCGGCAGGCCCACGGCCGTCTCGATGGTCGCGCCCTGGTGGAAGGCGACCGCGAGGTCGTTGCGCACCGCGGCCTCGTAGATGGGGTGGTAGTACTTGCGGCCGAACGTGTCATGGGAGATCACCGGGAGCATCACCTGCACCATCTGCGGGTGTGAGCCGATCCGGTCGATCTCCGCGGCCGCCACCTCGGGCTCTTGCGCGGCGATGTGCACCGATCCCAGGAACCGTGGATCCTTCGCCAGCCACTCGTGCGCGACCCAGTCGTTGTACGCCTTGGCGATCCCCGCCGCGAAGTCGGGCTGGACCTTGAACTCGCTCGGATAGAGCAGGCCGGTGAGGATGGCGAACCTGATGTCGAAGGCGTCGAGGTGCTGCTCGCGCATCAGGTTGTAGTCCGAGCCGGCGCGCTCGCCATTGTCCGGAATGGCGTCCGGCCGGGCCAGCCCTCCGGTGGTGGGCCAGGAGTAGGGAATGGAGATCCCCATCCAGTTGTCCGGATGGAGCCGCCCCTTCCAGGGTTCGTCGACGAAGTCGAGGAAGTTGATGTCCCCGATCATCTCGTGCACGTCGGTGTCGATCACCGGCCCGGTCGTCGAGGTCGTCTCGGCGGCCGGCTGTTCAGTGACGGTCAATTCGAACGCTCCTTTTCGTTGCCAGCCCATAGCGGTGGGCCACCATGCGTTCCGCGGTGCGGTCCGGCACGAACCGCCGGACGAACCGCAGGACCGAGCCATGACTCCCGACGCAGCTGACGGCCGGGGGCTGGCCGGAGGCCACGAGCCGCGCCACGCGCGCGGCGACCTCCGCCGGGTCGCCCGCGGCCGCGTGCGCCGCGCCCACCGCGTCCATCACCCGTCCGAGGCGTTCCTCGTACGGCGAGTCCGGGGCGGTGTGCCACTCCCGCCGATCGTTGATCTCCGAGCGGTAGTAGCCCGGCTGCAGCACCGAGACGCGGACGCCGAAGGGCGCGACCTCCGCGCGCAGCGCCGTGGCGAAGGCGCGCAGGGCGGTCTTGGCCGCGGCGTACCCGCCCTGGAACGGCACCGGGAAGTCGGCCATCAGCGAGCCGACGAAGACGACGTGGCCGTGGCCGCGGTCGCGCATGCGCGGCAGCAGACGGCGGGTGAGCTCCAGCGGGCCGAACACGTCGACCTGGAAGAGGCGTTCGATCGCGGCCGGGTCGAGGTGCTCGATCGGGCCGCCCTGGCTCTCCCCGGCGTTGTTCACCAGGACGTCGACGTCCTCGGCCGCCTTGGCGCACTCGTGGATGCTCGCCAGGTCCGACTGGTCGAGCCGCAGGTAGGTGACGCCGGGCAGGGGGTCGCGCAGCGTCTCGGGGTGCCGGGAGGTGCCGAGGACCGTCCAGCCCTCCCGGGCGAACCGCCGGGCCACCGCGCGGCCGATCCCGCTGGAGGCGCCGGTCACCAGGATCCGGCGGTCACCCGAGGAACTCGATGAGCCTGGCATACGCGTTCACCACCTTCTCGTTGTCGGTGGCGCTGTGGGCGAGCGAGACCATGTCGCGTCCCATCCGGGACAGCACGCCGCCGTTCGAGACGGGCACCATGTAGTCGGCCAGGACCGCCCGGCGCTGGATGATGGGCTCGACGTTCTCGGGTCGGCCGGCGTCGAGCACGTGCGGAGCCGTCATCTCGATCTTGACGATCGTGCCGAAGTGGTAGGCGAAGAACCCGGTGTCCGAGGCGTCGAACAGCTCGTTCAGGCGGGTGACCAGGTCGGAGGCGACCCCGATCGCGGCGGAGAGCGCGCCCGGCCGGGTGATCGCGCCGAGGGTGTGGAGGCAGGCCGCCATCGACAGGGTGTTGCCCGACATCGTGCCGCCCAGGTAGGCGAACGGGCCGCCCGACGGCAGGCCGATCACCGCGGTGTTCATGATCTCCGCGCGTCCGGCCACCGCCCCGCAGCCGGGGTAGCCGTTCATCAGCCCCTTGCCGAGGGTGAACAGGTCCGGGGTGACGCCCAGCCGCGCCTGCGCTCCCCCGACCCCGGCCCGGGTTCCGCTCACGACCTCGTCGAAGACGTACAGCGCGCCGTGCTCCCGCGCGAGCATGCTCGCCTGCCGGTGGAAGTCGTCGGGGAACGGCACCAGCCCGGACTCCCCGCCCAGCGGCTCACTGATCACCGCCGCCACGTCGCCCGCCGCGAGCACGTCGGCGAGCTCGTCGATGCGGTGCGGGTGCACCAGCACCGTGTCGGCGTAGTGCTCCTCCGGCACGCCGCCCGCCATGAACGCTCCGGAGCCCGGCACCTCCAGGTCGACCATGAACTGGTCGCCCCAGCCGTGATAGTGGCCGCGGAACTTCACGATCTTCTTCCGCCCGGTGTACGCCCGCGCGATCCGGGCCGCCGCCAGGTTCGCCTCGGCGCCCGAGGCGGTGAAGCGCACGGATTCGGCGGCCGGGAAGGTCCGGCAGATGCGGTCGGCCGCCAGCACCTCGTACTCGTCCAGGTGCCCGTGGAAGCCGGTGCGGGTGGCGAGCAGGTCACGGATGGCCGCGGTCAGTTCCCGGTCGTTGTGGCCGAGGAGGATGGCGCCGCCGGCCAGGATGCAGTCGACGTAGGTGTTGCCGTCGACGTCGACGACCTCGCTGCCGTCACCGTGGTCGAGGAACAGCGGGTACGGCGAGGAGAGCGGATCGACGTGCTCGTTGCCGCCGGCGAGCAGCCCGCCGGCCTTCGCGTGCAGTTCCGCGGAACGGCGCGTGCGCCGCCGGAAGATCTCGCGTTCCCGCTCCATACGCTCGGGCGCGATCGTCCGCAGGGGCCGGTCGGCGAGCGCCCGTCCGCGTTCGAGGATCTCCAGCGCCGACATGCTGCCCAGCGACGTGAGGGCGGCCCCGGCCATCATGACGTGACGGACGCCGGCTCGAACGTGCGCCCGATCACCTCCTCGGCCGCGCCCAGGAGCGCCTGAACCGTCGGCTCGACGTCCTCGACCTCGTGCGCCGCCGTCGGGATCAGCCGCAACTGGGCGACGCCCGCCGGTACGACCGGATAGATGACGCCCGAGCAGAAGACGCCGTACTTCTCCCGGAGCACCCGCAGGTACTCCACGCCCTTGATGAGGTCGAGGCCGGAGGAGTCGAAGAACACCGGCGTGACCGGTGCCGCCGACGGCCCGATGTTCAGGTCGGCCGCGATCAGCGCCTTCTTCAGCGCGTCCGACACCGCGAAGCACTTCTGCCGCAGCTCGGGGCGGGTTCGCATCAGCCTGAGCCGGACCCGGTTGCCCGCCACGATCGGCCAGGGCAGCCCCTTGGCGAAGATCTGCGAACGCATCGTGTACCGCAGGCGCCACAGCACGTCCGCGTCGCCGGCGACGAACGCGCCGATGCTGGCGCCCGCCTTGGCGAAGGTCCCGAAGTACAGGTCGATGCCGTCCTGGACGCCCTGCTCCTCGCCCGTGCCGCCGCCGTCGGGCCCCAGCACCCCGAACCCGTGGGCGTCGTCGACGAGGAGCCGGAAGTCGTACCTCTCCTTCAGGGCGACGATGTCCCGCAGCCGCCCCTGGGCCCCCGACATCCCGAACACGCCCTCGGAGATGACGAGCACCGCGTCGTCGGGGTGCCGCTCCCGTTCGATCCTCGCGAGGATCGACTCCAGCCGGCCGATGTCGTTGTGCGGGAACGCCTTCTTCGGGCCGCGGTGCAGCCGGACGCCGTCGATGATGCAGGCGTGCGACTCCCCGTCGTAGACGATCCAGTCGTGCCGGTCGACCAGGGCGTCGATGAGGGAGAACATCCCCTGGTAGCCGAAGTTGAAGAACAACGCCGCGGGCTTGCGCGCGTACGCGGCCAGTTCGCTCTCCAGCGCCTCCAGCTCATCGGTCTCGCCGGACATCATGCGCGCGCCCATCGGCGTGGCGAGGCCGTAGCGGTCGGCGAACTCCGCGTCGGCCGCCCGCACCTCGGGATGGTCGGCCAGACCGAGGTAGTTGTTGATGCTCCAGACCAGCATCTCCTTGCCCTGCCACGCCATCCGGCGGCCGATGGGGCCGGTCAGCCGGGGGTACGCCGCGATGCCGTGCGCCGCGTGGGACAGCTCGGCCAGCGGGGTACTCGCCCCCTTCGTGAGCTTCTGAAAAAGGTCCATCGCTCGTTCTCTCCTCAGCCCCCGTAGGGCATGGTGATCGTCTTGGCTACGGTCATCTCGGCGATCGCGTACCGGATCCCCTCCCGGCCCACCCCGCTGGACTTCACCCCGCCGAACGGGATGTGCGGCGAGTCGAACTGCGGACCGGCGTCGAGGTTGACGGCGCCGACGCGCAGCCGGTCCGCGATCCGCAGGAAGTCCGGCGCGCTGTCGGTGACGACGCCGGCCTGCAGCCCGTACGCGGTGCCGTTCGCCACGTCGACGGCCTCATCGGGGCCCGCCACCCGGATCACGGGCGCGACGGGGCCGAACGTCTCCTCGGTGACGAGTTCGGCGTCGGGCGGCACCCGGTCCAGCACCGTCGGTTCCATGAGCGCGCCGTCGCGGTGGCCGCCGTGGCGCAGTTCGGCTCCCGCCGCGACCGCGCCCTCGATCCGCTCCTCGACGCGGCGGGCGGCCGCGACGCTGATCAGCGGGCCGAGGTCGGTCCGCGGATCGCGGGGGTCGCCGTGGCGCCTGCCCGCCGCGGCCTTGACCAGGAGCGGGACGAAGGCGTCCGCCACCTCCTCCGCGACGATGATCCGTTTCACGCCGCGGCAGGACTGCCCGGCGGTGGCGAACGCACCGGTCGCCGCGAGGTCGGCCGCCCGGGCGAGGTCGGCGTCGCGCAGGACGATGAGCGGATCGTTGCCGCCGAGCTCCAGCAGCAGTCTCCGGCCGGCGGCCGCGGCGGCGACCGCGCGTCCCGCCGTGACACCGCCCGTGAAGGTGACCATGTCGACCGCCGGATGGCCCGCGAGCGCGGGCCCGACGACGGCCGGCGGCCCGGTGACGACGGCGAGCAGGTCCGCCGGCAGTCCGGCCTCGATGAGCAACGCGGCGAAGGCCAGCGCGGTCAGCGGGGTCTTCTCGGAGGGTTTCAGCACGAACCCGCATCCCGCCGCGATGGCCGGCGCCGCCTTCACCACGACCTGGTTGAGCGGGCGGTTGAAGGGCGTTATGCCCGCCACCACGCCCACCGGCTCCGGGACGACCACGGCGAGACGGTCGTGGCCCGGCACCGGGATGCTCTCCCCGCGGATCCGCTCGGCCTCCTCGGCGGCGACCCGCAGGTTGGCCGCCGCCCGCTCCACCTCCCGGCCGGTCTCCCGGCGGCAGACCCCGGACTCGGAGGTGATCAGCTCGGCGAACTCCTCCGCCCGGGCCAGCAGCGCGGAGGCCGCGGCGGCGAGGATGCGCGCCCGCCGCCGGGCCGGCAGCGGACGCCGGGCGGCGGCCACGGACGCGACCGCCTCCCCCACCTCCGCGGCCCCGTCGGACGGCACCCGGCCGACCACCTCGCCGGTGAACGGATCCGTCACCGCCAGCGTCTCGGCCGCCGGCCTGAGCTCCCCGTCGAGGAACATTCCGGGTCAGCCCTCGTCCCGGACGAAACGCTTCTCCAGCTCCGACAGCCGGCCGTACTCGAAGACCTCGAACAGCTCCGCGAACGTCATCCGCAGGTCGAGGCGGTCCCAGAAGCCCTGCGTGGTGCCGGTGTCCCGCAGTTCGGCGAACAGCTTGCGCAGGACCGACGCGGCGGCCATCCATCCGGAGAGGGGGTAGATCACCAGGTTGTAGCCGAGCTCCTCGAGCTCCGTGGTCGTGAGCCACGGTGTCTTCCCGCCCTCGACCATGTTGGCCAGCAGCGGCGCGTCGACCTCGTCACGGACGCGTTTCAGCTCGTCGCGCGACAGCGGCGCCTCGACGAAGATGCAGTCCGCGCCCGCGGCGACGTACGCGTTGGCCCGCCGGATCGCCTCGTCCATGCCGAGCGCCTCGCGGGCGTCGGTGCGGGCGATGATGACGAAGTCCGGGTCCTCACGGGCGTCCACCGCCGCCTCGATCTTGCCGACCATCTCGTCCGTGCTGATCAGGCGCTTGCCCTCCAGATGGCCGCAGCGCTTGGGGACCATCTGGTCCTCCAGGTGACAGCCCACGATGCCGGCCCGTTCGAACTCCCGGATCGCCCGCCAGGTCGACATGGCGTTGCCGTATCCGGCGTCCGCGTCCATGATCACCGGCACGTCGACGGCGAGGACCAGGTTCTTGGCGTGGGTGGCCATCTCCGACGTCGTGGTGAAGCCGAGGTCGGGGTAGCCCAGCAGGCTCGCGGAGGTGCCGGAGCCGGTCATGTGCAGGGCGCTGAAGCCGGTCTGCTGGATCACCTTGGCGCTGAGGGCGTCGTACGCGCTGGGCACGACGAGGATCTCCGGCGCGTTCATCATCTGGCGGAATCGGGCGGCCTTGGTCATGGTGTCCCTCCTGCGGGCTCGATTCAGGCGAATGCTCAGGCGAATGAGGCGTGACGGTCCGCGTCCACCGACTCCGCGAGCCGGAGCAGCTGGTTGTACTTGGCGAGCCGGTCGCCGCGGCGCGGACCGCCCACCTTGATCAGTTGGGCGCCGACGCCGACCGCGAGGTCGCACATCGCGGTGTCCTCCGTCTCGCCCGAACGATGCGAGACGGCGAGTTGCAGACCCGCCGCGCGGGCGGCCCGGGCCGCCTCGACGGTTCCGGTCAGCGTTCCGGCCTGGGTGGGTTTGAGGAGGATGCCGCCGGCGAGACCCGGGCGTACGCGGCCGGGGGTGGTGGCGAACAGGTCGTCGCCGACGACGAGGGCGGTGGGCGGCCGGAACCCTTGCCAGGCGGCCTCGTCGGCGGGGTCGAACGGGTCCTCGATGTAGCCGATCCCGAAGTCGGCGGCGAGGCCGAGCAGTCTGTCGCCCAGTTCACCGGCGGACAGGACGGCTCCCTCGAAGCGGTAGCCGCCGTCGCCGGCGAGGTGCTCGGCGGCGACGTCCACCCCGAGCGCGATGTCCGGGGCGACCGCGTCGCAGGCGGTTCGCGCCTGTTCCAGCTGCCATGCGGTCGTACGGCCACGGGTCACGAGGCCGCTTGACGCCGACAGCCCGGCCTCGCCGCCGACCGCCTCCGCGAGCCGGTCGTAGACCGCGCACGCGAGTTCGATGTCGGCGGCCGGCGTCCCGCGGTCAGGGATGATCATTATCTGCTGGAAGGTGTCCGGCGGCCCCGGCAGGTGGATGCCGCCGGAGAAGACGTTGACCAGCGGGCGCGGCAGGGCGGGCGTCGTCCCCGCCAGGTCCGCGACGATCTGGTGCAGCGGCCGGGACCAGCGCGAGCCGCACGCCCGCGCCCAGGCCAGCGACAGCGACAGCGTCAGGTCGGCGCCGAGGTCCAGCCGGTCGTCGATCCCGGTCAGGGATTCGTCGAAGTCACGCTGGCCGTCGAAGTCGCGGCCGCACAGGAGCGGGATCAGCGCCTGCTCGGTCTCGGTGAGCCGGCCGAGCCGCCGCTCGGCGCCGCGCCGGCGTTCCCGCCGGCCCGGCGCGATCGCCCGGGCGGCCGAGCCGCGCCCCGTGTGCCGGCAGTCGACCGTGAGCTCGGCCTCGACCGTACGGCGGGCCCGTGAGTCGAGGATGCCCCGCAGGGCGACCTGGGTGACGCGCACGCTCACCGCCCCCCTGACGCGTCGATCAGCCAGGGCAGCAGGTCCGCGGCCCGGTCCAGCGGCAGGCCGCCCGCGGCGCAGGACCGCTCGCCGAACTCGCCGACCCCGTCCGGTTTCACGCCGCCGCCCGCCACCACGAGCGGCACCCGGTCGGGCGCGTGGATGCCGAGCTCGCACGGCGTCGCGTGGTCGCAGGTCACCACCACCACGTCGTCGGCGCCGACGGCGTCGCGCAGCGGCCCGACGAAGGCCGCGTCGATGTCCGTGACGGCCCGCACCTTGTCCGCCGGGCGGCCGTCGTGACCGGGCTCGTCCGGGCCCTTGAGGTGCACGAAGATCACGTCGGCGGGGTCGTCGAGGAGCGCGGGCAGCAGTTCGGCGAAGAAGTCCGGGTCGGGCTGGCCGGTGGCCGCCTTGGCGACCGTGAAGGACGCGCCGATGAGCCCCGCGAGACCCCGCTCCGCCGGCACCTGGCCGTACATCGACAGGCTGCGGCCGGTGCGCTCCCGGAACGCCGCCATGCTCGGCAGCGAGTCGCCGCCGTCCCGGACCAGGATCAGGTTCGCGGGCAGCCGCCCCGCCCGGCGCCGGCGGCGGTTGACGTCGCTGCGCTGCAGGATCTCGGCGCTCTGCGCCACGAACTCGTTGACGAGACGGGCGGTCCGGGCCGCCTCCTCCGTGTCCTCCAGCGGTTCGCAGGGCAGCGGGGTGGACGCCGGGTCCGCGACCGGGACGCCGAAGCCCGCCACTCCCCGGAACCCGGGGTCGGTGTTGCTCACCCGGCCGGACAGCCGCAGCGTCCTGCTGGTCAGGCTCATGATGCCCCGGTGCCGGCCGAAGCCGGTGATGCGCATCCGCACCTCCGGATCCAGCCGCACGCCGTCCGCGACCTCCTCGACCAGGGTGGCGAGTTCGTCGTCGCGCAGGTCCCGGGACGTACGGCGGTCGAGCCGGCCGTTCTCGGGGTTCCACGAGGCGAAGTTGATGCGGAACGCCGTGGACCAGCCGTCCGGCTCCCAGAAGCCCATGCCCAGGCCTTCGAGAGGCCCGCGCCCGGTGTAGTGCCGGAGCGGGTCGTAGCCGAGCAGCGCCATCGCCCCGGAGTCCGACTCCGGGGGGATGTCCGGCCGGATCACGGTGATGAGCCCGGAGACCCCCTCGGCCGTCATGGCGTCGAGGTTCGGTGTGGGCGCGGCCTCGAACGGCGTGCGCCCGCCGAGCGCGGCGATCGGCCGGTCGCCTCCGCCGCACAGGGCGACCATGAAGATCCGCCTAGCGGTCATGGCCGCACGCCTTGATGACCTCGGCCACCGGAGCCGGCACGAGCGACGCCCAGTCGCCGCCGGACCTGATCGCCTCGCGGACGCGTGTCCCGCTGACCGGCTTGTCGGTACGCCGCCACATCACCTCGGTCCGCAGGCCCAGTTCGGTGAAGCGGCGGACCTTCTCCTCTCCCCAGGCGTCGTAGACCGTCAGGAAGTACGTCGCGTCGGCCGGCGCGTAGTACCGCAGCCGGTCCGGGTGACCGTGCGGGAAGGGCACGATGGCCAGCCGTTCGTACGGCACGCCGGCTCCGGTGAGCGCGGCCTCGACCATGAGGTACCGCTCGTAGTAGGTCCAGGGATTGGCGTCCGGCAGGCCGCGCGCCGGGTCGGTCTCCTCGTACGCGGTCAGGGCCGGATCCGGGTTCGTGATGCCGACGACCAGCCGCTCGCAGCGATTCGCACCCGCGAGGAGGTACTCGAGGTGACCGTTGTGGAGCGGCTGGAACCGCCCGTGGATCACTCCGACGTCCGCCCTCACAGGGCGTCACCGGCCGAGGCGGGCACCGGTCGCGCCGCGAGATGCGCGCCGACGTCGGCGTAGCGCAGTTCCTCGGCCTCCAGTTCCTCGTACCGCATGAGGGCGAAGATCTCCTTGAGCGGCGTGATCTCGGCCTCGATGGCCGCCACCCCGCCGCTCTGCAGGATCCGGGAGCACGCGTCGCGCACCGCGGCCACCTCGGCGCGCAGGGTCTGGTTGGCCCAGATCACCCCGTTGATCCCGAGCCGGCCGAACTCCTCCAGCGACGTGGCGTAGTACGTGGTCGGCGCGATGACGAGGGGCGCCCGGCCGCCCCACTGGCGGGCGAAGTCCGCGATCTGCTCCACCGTCGACTGCCGCGAGTGGATGAAGATGGCGTCCGCCCCGGCCTCCCGGTAGCGATCGGCCCGGTCCAGCGCCTCGGCCACGGACCGGCCGGCGATCAGCGCCTCGACCCGTGCGACGACCACGAAGCCGTCGTCGTTCTGCGCGTCCTTGCAGGCGGCGATCTTGCCGCAGAACTCCCCGACCGGCGCCAGGCGGTGATCGTCGCCCACGAAGGAGTTCATCTTCGGGAAGATCTTGTCCTCGATGCAGATCCCCGCCACGCCGACGCGTTCGGCCTTGATGGAGAATCGCCTGGCGGTGTTGAAGTTGCCGTACCCGGTGTCCGCGTCCACGAGGACCGGGGCGGGAGTGTTCGCGGTCATCGTCTCGACGACGGCGAGCAGCTCCGACCAGGTCGCCTCGTCGCTGTCGCGCACGCCCAGAGCGGTGGACATGCACAGGCCCGAGGCCCACAGCGCGGGGAATCCCGCCGCCGTGGCGATGCGGGCGCTCAGACCGTTGTAGACGCCCATGATCTGGCAGGGCTCCGCGCCGGTGAGCAGGGACCGTAGTCCGTGCCCGGGCGAGGTCACAGCAAGGCTTTCGTCCATTTCTCCTCCATCAGGCGACGCGGCCGTCGATCGGCGGGACGTCCTCGACCAGGACGGTGCGGACGCCGGCCGCCACGCGACGCCGCAGACTCAGTTCCGACTCCTCGGACAGGAAGGCGCGGTGAGACGAGACGATCACGTTGTCGCGGGTGAGGAGTTCACGCGTGACCGCCGAGCGGTTGGGATCCTCGGGAGAGAAGACGTCCGAGGCGAATCCGGCGAGCCGCCCATCGTCCAGCGCGCCCCGGACCGCGCCCGGGTCGACCAGCCGGCCCCGGGCGGTGTTGACGAGGAGACATCCCGGCTTGACGGCGGCGAGCGCGCGCTCGTCGATCAGGTGATCCGTCTCGTCGGTCAGCTCCGCGTGCAGGACGACGGCGTCGACGGTGGCGAGCAGGTCGTGCAGCGACCCGGCGTGCCGTACGCCGTGGCCGGCCATCACGTCGGCCGCGACGTACGGATCGTAGGCGTGCACCCGGTCGTAGAAGGGCTGCAGCTTGCGCGCCGAAGCCCGCCCGATCCGGCCGAATCCGACGATCCCGACGCTCCGCTCCGCGACCCGTCGCGGAACACCACCGGCGTGGATTCCCCACTGCCGCGACTTGACCAGACGGTCCTGCACGCAGACGCCACGTTCGAGCGCGAGGAGCAGGGCCGCCGTGTGGGTCGTCACCTCGTCCCCGCAGTAGTCCGGCACGTGGAAGCCGTACACGCCCCACTCGACCAGGGAGGGGATGTTCAAGTTGTCCAGCCCGACGCCGCTTCTCGCGATCACCCGGCAGGACGGCTTGACCACGGCGAGCAGCTCGGGCGTCACCTGGCACCGGTAGACGACCAGGGCGTCCGCCCCCTCGGCGTACGCCAGGAAGGCGTCCCCGGAGGTGACGTAGCCGTCGTCGTACAGCCCCAGGTCCAGCTCCACCTCAGGGCCGAACACCTCGCGCTCGACCCAGGCCAGTGCCGGATCGGGGCGGTCCCGGCCGGCGATCGCCCACGCCGGATCGGTATAGAGGACCCGCACGTCCGCTCCCCCTTTCACTCGTCGCTCGAATGACGCCGGCGCCGGTCAGCGCTGGTAGCCCCAGCCGGACAGGTCCCGGTGGCCGCGGCGCAGCGTCGCGGCGGGCTCGTAGGTGTTGGTCAGCTCGAACAGGTCCAGGTAGCCGACGTGGCCGCCGGAGTTGAACTTCAGCACCGCGCCGGTGCCGCGCCACCGGTGGGCCACGAACGGGGCCACCCAGGCGGACCCGTCCGCGGACAGCCTCGCCGTGGCGGGCTCCCCCCGCTCGTCCACCCAGTCGAGGTGCGGTTCCCCGTCGGTGACCAGGTAATGCGTCTCGTTGTCGTCGTGCCGCATCGGCACGTCGCCGTCGTCCGCGGCGACCTTGACGAAGAGGCCGGACAGGTCCGGCAGGTGCGGGGCGCCGGCCATCGACGCGACCTCGTACGGCCCGAACGGCCGGATGGACTCCCGCGACTCCTCGACGGTCCGGCAGGTCTTGCCCACGGCGTCGTGGCGCCGCACCGCCGGCAGGAGCAGCCGGTAGTCGATGCCCAGCTCGGCGCCCAGCGCGCGGAGCGTGTCGAGCGACGCGGGGAGCGAGCCCGGGTCGACGCCGAGCCTGGCGGCCGCGGTCTCATCGGTGTACCCGCGCCGGGCGAGCGCCAGCCGGAGCAGTTCCTCCGGTGCCAGCCCGCCCTTCTCAATGAACTGCGACCAGCGCTCGAAGGCGGGCTCCGGCCAGGTGTTGTTCTCCTCGATCAGGGCCGCGAGGTTGGAATCGGCGGTGTAGGAGACGATCCGCGCGGGGACGTCGCCGGCCAGCGCGTAGCTGTGCGGGCAGTAGGACGGCTCCACATAGGAGTCACCGGTGATCCACCGGTCCGCGCCGGTGTTGGCCGCCAGCACGCGCCACGTGTCATCGGACAGCTCCTCTCCCCAGCGACCGTGGATGTCCCCCGGCCCGAGGTTGACGGTGATCGCGGGCTCGAGGTGACCGTTGTTGAGGGCGGGCAGCCGGTCCGCCGGGCAGAGGATGTCCAGGATCACCGGCGCGACGCGGCCCTCCGGCCCGGCCATCGAGTAGTAGTCGTAGAAGTGGATCCCGTCGCGCTGGATGGGGCGCCGCGTCCGGTACATCTCCTCGGCGGAGCGGACCAGCACGGCGCGACCCGCACCGGCGGCGGCGATGAGCCGGCCGGTCTCGACCGCCAGGCCCGTGGCGAGCCGTCCGAGCCGCTCGTCGTCGATCTCCACCGGGCCTGACGCGTGCAGCGTCGACTCCAGGAACGCCTGGTCGACCCCGGCCAGTTCGGCGAGCCGTCCCGGCGTGAGCTTTCGCGCGTTCATCCAGCGAACGAACTTGAACGGATCGAGATTCGGCACGTCTTCTCCTCGCCACGAGCGGCGTCGCGAGCCTCTCGGGCCCGGCCTACCACTCGGACCCTAGATATCGACCAATACGGCGTCAAGACTGGATCACAACAACGTTGTGATGTAACACTGCGGTCCGAGGGAAAGGAGGTGACAGGGTGCGGCACCGAACCTCATCGAGACCCCGGTGACCGGCGAGCGGACCATCCCCCGGCCGTCCCCCACCGCGGCACGGCCGCGCGCCCGGCTGGTCACGGCACTCGGACCGGCCGTCATCGCCGCCGTCGCGTACATCGACCCGGGGAACGTCGCCACCAACGTCGCCGCCGGCTCGCGCTACGGGCATCTGCTGGTCTGGGCCGTCGTCTCCGCCAGCTCCTTCGCCGTGATCGTGCAGTACCTGTCGGCGAAGGTGGGCCTGGCGACCGGCCGGACCCTCCCGCAGCTCTGCCGGGAACGGTTCGGCCGGCGCGCCGCCCGGCTGCTGTGGATCCAGGCCGAGTGCGTCGCCGCCGCGACCGACGTGGCGGAGGTGATCGGCGGCGCGATCGCGCTGCGCATCCTGTTCGGCCTGCCCCTGCTCGCCGGCGGCATCATCGTCAGCGGGGCGTCCCTGCTGGTGCTCCAGGTCCAGACCTCCCGGGGCCAGCGCGGCTACGAACTCGTCGTCGGGGCACTGTTCACCTGCGCCGTGGCCGGGTTCTGCTGGCCCACCATCGCCGGCGGGCCGGACCCGGCGGCGATCACCGCGGGCATGATCCCCCGGATCACCGACCACGGCAGCGAGGTCCTGGTCGCCGGGATCGTGGGGGCGACGATCATGCCCCACGCCGTCTATCTCCACTCGGCGCTGGTCACCCGCAGATTCGGCACCGTCCTGGCGTCCGACCGGCGGCACCGCCTGCTGCGCGCCACGCGGTGGGACGTGGGCGTCGCCATGACGGTCGCCACCGCCGCGAACGTCGCCCTGCTCGTCGCCGCGGCCGAATACCTGCGGGGCGCCCCCATCGAGGACATCGTGCAGGCGCACGCCGGACTGCGGCACGCGGCCGGTCCGGTCCTGGCGACGCTCTTCGCGCTCGCCCTGCTGGCCTCCGGCCTGGTGTCCTCATCGGTCGGAACCCACGCCGGCGCCGTCATCATGGAAGGCTTCCTCGGCCGCCGCACCCCGCTCGCGGTGCGCAGACTCGTCGTCCTCGTCCCCGCGCTCGCCACCCTCGCCTCCGGCGTCGATCCCGGGGAGGCGCTGATCCTCACCCAGGTGATCCTGAGCTTCGGGATCCCGTTCGCCCTCCTGCCGCTGATCGTGTTCACCCGCGACCGCCGGCTCATGGGCGACCTCGTCAACCGCCGGACGACGACCGCAGCGGCCGGTCTCGGCACGCTGGCGGTCCTGGCCATCAGCCTGTTCACCCTCGTCAGCTGAAGAAAGGTCGAACCTCATGTCGCTGAACCAGCAGCAGATCTTCGAGGCGGTCGCGCAGATCCTCACGAAGACCGTCGGCGTGCCGCGCGACGCGATCGCACCCGGTAAGACCCTCAAGGAGGACCTGGAGATCGACTCCCTCGACACCGTCGAGGTCCTCGTGGCCGCCGAGGACGACTTCGGATTCCGGATCCCCGACGAGGACGCCGCCGCGATGACGACGATCCAGGACATCGTCGACTACGTGTACGAACACCAGCCGGAGCGGGCCGTCTCCTGAGCACCGTCCTCCCGTGATCGGTCCCGGTCCGGCGATCGGTGAAGTCCGGCGCCCGGACCCGGGGGCCGGACCCGGGGCCGGCCGCACGACGCGCCGGCGTGGGACTCACGGGCGAGCGGGCGAGCGGGCGAGCGGGCGCTCAGAGCCATCCGGCGTTCACGGCGATGCGGACGGCGTCCACCCGGTTGCGCGCGCCCAGCTTGCTGACCGCCGACGCCAGGTAGTTGCGCACGGTTCCCTGCGACAACGACAGCCGGTCACCGATCTCCGGCAGATTCGCACCGTCCGCGATCAGCCCGAGGACCCTGCTCTCCTGAGTCGTGAGCGGGTTGTCGGCGAACTCCAGCGCGGCCAGGGCCAACTGGGGATCGATCATCCGATGCCCCTCGGCGACCTTGCGGATCGCATCCGCGAGTTCGGCCGCGGAGGCGTCCTTCAGCATGAATCCCGTGATGCCCGCGTCCAGCGCACGACGGAGATAGCCGGGCCGGCCGAGACCGGTGAGGATGAGCGTCCGGCACGCCGGGACACGATCGTGGAGCTCGGCGGCCACGGTGAGCCCGTCCTTACCGGGCAGGTCGATGTCGATGACCGCGACGTCCGGCGCCGTCTCCGCCGCTCGCGGCAGGACCGCGGGGCCGGACTCGACGGCCGCGACCACGTCGATGCCCTCGGCCAGATCGAGTAACGTCACGAGAGCGTCGCGCAGTATTCGCACATCTTCGGCAAGCAGAACCCTGACCATGGTCCCCCCAGGGAAAAGCGAACCGATCCCCCTGTTTCAGCCAGACCTTAAAGGGGTGTCCCGGCAAAGTCCAGAGAGGCTTCCGGCATTCGGCAGAGCGCGAACGACGCCGTTCCCCGCCCCTTATCCCGGTTACGGCCGTGGGACGACCGCGGTGAGCCGGAATCGGCCGTCATTCGACACCCCCGCACTGAGGCTTCCCCCCACGACGGCGAGGCGGCCGGCGAGGTTGTCCAGTCCCTGGCCGTAACGGCCGGATCGGCGGCCGAATATGCCGGCCGGCCCATCGTTGCTGATCACCAGCCGGATCACGTCGTTCCCGGCGGACATCGTGATATCGCAGCGACGAGCCCGGCTGTGCCGGAGCACATTGGTGACGCCCTCACGGAGGACGATCGCCAGCACGGTGTTCAGCTTCGCGTCGAGCACGCCGGGGGTGATGTCGACGCAGGTCTGAATGCCGGCCGTGGCCAGCACCAGTTTCGCGGACGCCACCTCCGACTCCAGTGACAGCTGCCGATATCCGTTCGCGACGCTACGGACATCGGACAGCGCCTGACGTGAAAGCTTCACGATCATGTCGAGTTCCTGCCGCGCCAGATCCGGGTGCTGCGCCATCAGCTGATGGACGACCTCGCTCTTCAGGCTGATCGCCGACAGGCTGTACCCAAGGAGGTCGTGCAGGTCGCGCGCGAAGCGGCGCCGCTCACGCGCCACGGCGAAGCGGGCGATGTCGCCCCGGGCCTCGTGAACTCTCATGAGCAGGTCGGACAGCCGCGCCTGGGCCCAGCTGATCTGGCCCATCACGGCCGTCAACGCCGTCAGATAGACGGTCTCCCGGAACGGCATGTGGAACATGGGACGGGCGAAGAAGACGCTCAGCACGATGAACGTGTAGGCCGTCCAGCCCGGGACACCGCGCACGAGCAGGAGAACGGAGCCGCCGAGAAAGCCGGCCACGTCCCCCCATTCGACGCCGTAGTACCAGAACGGGATGAAGGTGAGGAGGGCCTGCACGCAGAGCGTGCAGGCCCAGATCTTCGGGGACCTGTGGTCGGGCCGCGGGTAGGTGTGGAACAGCTGCAGTGCGACGATCACGAGCATCGAGGCGGAGCAGACGCGCAGCGCCGCCGCGTTCGGCCGGTCCTCCAGCAGGTTGATCAGCGCGATGATCGACAGACTGGTCAAGGTGAGGACGACCGTGATGCGCGCCATTCGCATCGTCGGCACGCCCATCTGCCGATAGTCGCTGAACAACCCCTGATCATCTGGCGTATCGGCGGCGAGGACGGGCTCATCCGTTCGATCGGCCATGGTTCCAGCCCCCTTGCTCCAAGATCACTTTAGAGCCGGGGGATCGACACTACGTTTGAATCGCGATTTCCGGCGGCCCGAACGAGCGAAATCGGCGCGCCCGCTCCGCTTGCGCAGAACGGCTCAAAAAGCGTTGGTCAGCCGCTCCCAGTTGCCCGATCCGATGGCAGCCTTCTCCTCGGCGGTGAACGGCGCGTTCTCGAGGAACGACCGGGCGGCCCCGCCGCTGGTGTCGACGAAGGGGAAGCCGCCGGGCCGCGTCCCGAAGGTGTAGGGGTAGTCGGTCGAGTAGAGCATGCGGTCGGTCCCGACGACCTCCGCCGTCCACCGCAGGTACCGCTCGCTCACCGTCCCGCTGCCCGCGACCCAGAAGTTCTGGCGGAAGTAGTCGATCAGGGGCCGCTCCAGCTTCGCCATCTCCCCCAGGTAGCCGGCGTGGTCGAGGTGGAACAGGACGACCTCGCCCCAGTGCCCGGCGATCACCTGCAGGCCGGGATGACGGTCGAAGACTCGGCCAGCCGCAGCTCACCAACGTCGCGCAGCCGCCGCGCGAGCGGGTCGTCGCCGTAGCCGCGCGGAGCGATCCGTGGCTCTCCCGCCCTCGCCCAGGCGTCGAGCAGGACCGGCGGGACCACGTGCTCCTCCAGGGCCACGATGCGCAACTCGGTCGTCATCAGACCTCCCTTCACCTGTGTTAACAGCGTTCATCAGCTGACTATACCGGTGATAACATCGTTGGCAACACGTAGCCGGTATCATTGATTCATGCCTGAGGGAGCGAAGGATGACGCGAACGCCGGCACGGAGACGACCCCGGGGCAGGAGGTGGTGGGCGACGCCCGTGAGCTCACCCGGCAGCGGATCGTCGAGGCCGCGGCGGACCTGCTCTCCCGCCAGGGGCGCGATGCGGTGACCACCCGCGCGGTCGCGGCCGCCGCCGGGATGCAGGCCCCGGTGATCTACCGCCTCTTCGGCGACAAGGACGGGCTGCTCGAAGCGGTCGCCGGGCACGGATACGCCGTGTTCCTAGCGGCCAAGCACCAGGACAATGCTCCCGAGGACCCCGTCGAGGATCTCCGCGCGGGCTGGGACCTCGCGGCCGAGTTCGGGCTCGCCAACCCGGAGCTGTTCACGCTGATGTACGGCGACCCGGGACGCGGCACGACCTCGGCCGCCTTCCAGGCCGGCATGCGGATCCTGATGGGACGCATCCGCCGCGTCGCCGCCGCGGGCCGCCTCCGCGTCGACGAGCCGCTCGCGGCCGCGCTCATGCACGCGACCACGCGCGGCGCGGTGCTCACCTGGCTGTCATTGCCCGAAGACCGGCGCGAGCCCGCCCTGCTCACCACCATGCGCGAGACGATGATCGCCACCATCACCTACGACGAGCCGGCCGTACGGGAGCCGGGGCTCGCCGCCGCCGCCCGGGCCCTGCGCGCCCGGTTGCCCGGGCAGAAGACGCCGTTGAGCGACGCCGAGCAGCACCTGCTCGGCGAATGGCTCGACCGCCTCGCCGCGGACGGCCGGCCCTGACGTCCGGCCCCTCCGAACGGGTCCCGCCGCCCGTGGTCAGTGACCGCGGGCGATCCACTCCTCCAGGTGCGGCGCCTCCGCGCCGACCGTGGTGTCGTCACCGTGGCCGGTGTGCACGACCGTCTCCGGCGGCAGGGTGAGCAGGCGACCGCGGATCGAGTCGATGATGGTCGGGAAGTCGGAGAACGACCGGCCCGTCGCGCCCGGGCCGCCCTGGAACAGCGTGTCGCCGGAGAAGACCGCGCCCAGGGCAGGGGCGTGCAGGCAGACGGCGCCCGGGCTGTGGCCCGGCGTGTGCAGGACGGTCAGCTCGACGCCGGCGACCCGGACGGTCCGCCCGTCGGCCAGGTCCGCGTCGGGGGCGCGGCCGGGATGCGTGAGGTCCCACAGCGGCCGGTCGGCCGGGTGCAGCAGGATCGGCGCTCCGGTGCGGGCGGCCAGGGCCGGGGCCGCGTCGACGTGGTCGTCGTGGGCGTGGGTGCAGACGATGCCGACCAGGCGGCGGTCGCCGACCGCCGCGGCGATCGCGTCGGCGTCGTGCGCCGCGTCGATGACCAGCGCCTCGGCGTCGTCGCCGATGATCCAGACGTTGTTGTCGACGTCCCAGGTGCCGCCGTCGAGGGAGAAGGTGCCCGACGTGACGAGGTGATCGAGGCGCGCCGTCGTCACAGCGTCACCACCGAACGCAGGACGTCGCCGCGCCCCATCCGCTCGAACGCGCCCTCGACGTCGTCCAGCGGAATCGTCTCGGAGACGAACGCGTCCAGGTCGAGCCGCCCCTGGAGGTACAGGTCGATCAGCATCGGGAAGTCGCGGGACGGCAGGCAGTCGCCGTACCAGGACGACTTGAGCGCGCCGCCGCGCCCGAACACGTCCAGCAGCGGCAGTTCGAGGCGCATCTCCGGCGTCGGGACGCCGACGAGGACCACCGTGCCGGCCAGGTCGCGCGCGTAGAACGCCTGCCGGTACGTCTCGGGGCGGCCGACGGCCTCGATGACGACGTCCGCGCCGAAGCCACCGGTCAGGTCGCGGATCGCCTCGACGGCGTCCGTGCCGCCGGAGTTGACCGTGTGCGTCGCGCCGAGCTTCTTGGCCTGGTCCAGCTTCCGGTCGTCCAGGTCGACGGCGATGATCTTCGCCGCGCCGGCCAGCCGGGCGCCGGCGATGGCCGCGTTGCCCACGCCGCCGCACCCGATCACGGCGACCGAGTCGCCGCGCCCCACTCCCCCGGTGTTGATCGCGGCGCCGAGGCCGGCCATCACCCCGCAGCCGAGCAGCCCCGCGGCGGCCGGGGAGGCCGCCGGGTCGACCTTCGTGCACTGGCCCGAGGCGACCAGGGTCTTCTCGGCGAACGCGCCGATGCCCAGGGCGGGCGACAGCTCGGTGCCGTCGGCCAGGGTCATCTTCTGGGCGGCGTTGTGCGTGTTGAAGCAGTACCAGGGACGGCCGCGCAGGCAGGCCCGGCACTGGCCGCATACCGCGCGCCAGTTGAGGATGACGAAGTCGCCGGGGGCGACGTCGGTGACGCCCTCACCGACCGACTCCACCACGCCCGCCGCCTCGTGCCCGAGCAGGAACGGGAACTCGTCGTTGATCCCGCCCTCGCGGTAGTGCAGGTCCGTGTGGCAGACCCCGCAGGCCTGGATCTTCACGACCGCCTCACCGGGACCGGGATCCGGCACCAGAATCGTCGTCGTCTCCACCGGCGCGCCTTTGGCCCGGGCGATGACTCCGCGTACTTCCTGCGCCATCCTGTGTGTCCTTCCGGTGCTGGGGCCTGGTGCGGCCCGGTCCGCCTCGGGGGCTGTGCGCCGATCGTACGCGCGCCCGTGCCTCTCGTCGCCGCGGGTTCCGCCTGCCGAAAGGCCGGTGCCCGGGATGTCCCCTGATTTCAGGGGTAATGGGGTGGAATGACCCGTCACCAGCTGCACAGCACCGACCAGGATCTCGTCGAGGAACAGGGCGTCAACGCCTCCCCGGGCGCCGATGAGGAGCCCCTTCCGGCACACGACGGCACCCCCGCCGAGGGCACGCCCCCCGAGCCCGTCGACCTGCTCGCCACCGAACCGGACCGGCGGGTCGGCCTCCCGGAGCAGCGTCCCGGCTATCCGGGCCAGCAGCGGTCGATCGAGACGAGCTGACCGCCGGCCGTCACCCGGCGAAGAGCGCCCCGGTGATCTCGGTCCGCAGCTCTTCCACGGTCTCGGCCTGACGGCGGGCGCGGTCGAGGAGCTCGTCGAGATCCTCGCCGCTCAGCCGGTCGTCGTGGCCGGCGACCGCCCGGAGCGAGCGCCACCCCGACGCCTTGCCCTCGATGCCGAGCCGCATCGCGTCCAGCTCGACCAGGTCGCTGAGCGGCGACCGGCTCGTCAGGTGCCCGTTCGGCTTCAGCCGCCCGATCTTCTCGCCGATCCAGCCCGCGCACACCTTGTACTGCTGAACCGGTACGCCGAGCGCGCGCATGATCCGCAGCAGCGCGTCACGGTCCTCGGCGATCTCCTCGGCGAGCCGCCGGAAGGTCTCCTCGCCCTTCCTCCCCTTGTGCGCGCCGACGGCACGGCGGGCGAGCTCGACGCCGGCGGTGGCACCGGCCAGATGGTCGTTGAGATAGATGCCCAAAAGGTTCATGCCCGGTCTGTGCCACCCGAACAGCGGTTTCATGCGTCCGCCGGCGCGCGGGCGGACGCATGGGACGCTCCCGGGCGCGCCCGCGGGGCGCCGGACCGCTCACCCGGCGGCACCGCGCGATGACGATGAGGATTGACCGCCGCTCTCCGGGTAAGGACAGGGCACTCACCGGCACGGACACGAGAAGGAAGATCGCATGGCCGACGTCGTCGAACTCATCATGCAGGACCACCGCACGCTGGAGAAGCTGTTCGACGAGCTCCAGCAGGACACCGCGCGACGCCCTGAGCTGCTCGAGAAGGTCGCGGCGCTGCTGACCGCGCACTCGCGCGCCGAAGAGGAGCGGGTCTACCCCGCGGTGGCGAAGGAGGCCGGCGAGCGGGACGAGGCCCACCACGGCACCGAGGAGCACCACGAGGCCGAGGAGATGCTCGAGGAGCTCCGCGGGATGTCCCCGAAGGGCAAGGAGTTCGAGGCGAAGCTGAAGGAATTCGTCGACGCGGTCAAGCACCATGTCGAGGAGGAGGAGAGCGACATCCTCCCCGCCCTCCGCGACGCGGTCTCCGCCGAACGCCTCAAGGAGCTCGGAACGGCCTTCGCCGAGCGGCGCCGCGAGGAGCTCACCGGCAGCGGCGGCAACGGCTCGACCTCCGGATCCGAGGAGCGGACCAAGGACGAGCTGTACGAGGAGGCCCAGGAACTCGACGTTCACGGCCGCTCCACGATGAACAAGGACGAACTGGCCGAGGCGGTCGACCACCAGCGCTCGTCCTGACGGCTCAGTCATCGCAGGGCTCGGCGAACCCCGGCACAGCCGCCCCGAACGCTCCTCTCACATCGTTCAGGGCGCGTGAGCGCGGCGTTCACCGAGCCCTTCACGCGTCCGCTCACGGAACCGGGCCGCGCGGGCCCGCCGGTCACCAGCGATGCGGAGGTGCTCACCGTCCGTGTCCGCGGGCCGCTACCGCTCGGCTTATTACCGGCGTAATCGCAGGTCAGCGGCGATTGAGGGTTTCTTCCGCTCATATCGGGTACATGCATAGTCCCGACACAGCGCTCCTGACTGGCGGTCACCTTGCCAGTTGCTGGGTCGTCCCCGTTACCGGCCAGCCGTGAGGTGGAATCTCGATGCGACATCTGTCCGCGGTCGATCTCGAGGTGGAGCAGGTCTCCGGAGTGACCGTCGTCCGTTTCCCGCATGAGGTCGACGTGGTCAACGCCGCGGCGATCCGGGAACGCGTGCTCCGGCTCCTCAACAGCGGGGTGACGGAGATGCTCCTGGACCTGACCGGCACGAGGGTCCTCGACTCGGCGGGCATCCACATCATCGTGCGCGCCCACGGCCGCAGCACCGCGCTGCGGGTCCCGCTCTCCGTGGCGATTCCGGAGCAGGGCAACGTACGCCGGGTCTTCGACCTGGCGGCGCTGTCGCGTCTCGTCCCCACGACGATCGGGCTGCCCCGCAGGCTCGGCGGGGTCGTGTCGCGGCCCTGCTCGACCGCCGGCGCGCGCGGGCGCGCGCGCAAGCCCCGGGGATGACACGCGGCGCCCGGGCCGGGTCCGGCGGCTCGGCCGGGCGCAACGGCCCGGCGAAACGGCCGGCATCGTCTCCGTCGGCGCGACCGCCGCCCTGGCCGGGGCGGCGGTCACCTGTCCGGGCGGGCCGGGGTCACTTCCGCTGGCGCTTCTCCCGGATCTTCATGCTGATCTCGATCGGGGTGCCCTCGAAGCCGAAGTCCTCGCGCAGCCGCCGCTCGACGAAGCGGCGGTAGCCCGCCTCCAGGAAGCCGGACGTGAACAGCACGAACTTCGGCGGCTGCACGCTCGCCTGCGTGGCGAACAGGATCTTGGGCTGCTTGCCGCCGCGTACGGGATGCGGCCGGGCGGCGACCAGATCGGTGATGAAGGAGTTGAGCCGGCCCGTCGGCACCCGCTCGCCCCAGCCCGCCAGCGCCGTCTCGATGGCCGGGACCAGCTTCTCCACGTGCCGGCCCGTACGAGCCGAGATGTTGACGCGCGGGGCCCAGCGGGCGTGGTGCAGCTGCCGGTCGATCTCACGGTCGAGGAAGTGGCGGCGCTCCTCGTCCACGAGGTCCCACTTGTTGTACGCGAGGACGAGGGCTCGGCCGGACTCGATCACCATGGAGATGATCCGCAGGTCTTGTTCGGTGAGAGGCTCGCTGGCGTCCACGAGCACGACCGCGACCTCGGAACGCTCCAGCGCCGACCGGGTGCGCAGGGTGGCGTAGAAGTCGGCGCCCTGGGACTCGCGAACCCGCCGGCGGATGCCGGCCGTGTCGATGAACCGCCAGGTCTCGCCGCCCAGCTCGATGAGCTCGTCGACCGGGTCGCGGGTGGTGCCGGCGACCGAGTCGACGACGACGCGGTTCTCTCCGGCGAGCTTGTTGAGCAGGCTGGACTTGCCGACGTTCGGCCGGCCGAGCAGCGCGATGCGCCGCGGGCCGCCCGCGGCGCCGTACGCCTCCGGCGGCGCCTCCTCGGGCAGGGCCTCCAGGACGGCGTCGAGCAGGTCACCGCTCCCCCGCCCGTGCAGGGCGGAGACGGGCAGCGGCTCACCGAGGCCCAGGGACCACAGGGCGGTCGCGTCCGCCTCGGCCCGGGCGTCGTCGACCTTGTTGGCGGCCAGGACGACCGGCTTCTTGGCGCGCCGCAGCACGTCGGCGACGGCCTCGTCGGTGTCGGTGGAGCCGACCGTGGCGTCGACGACGAACAGGACCGCGTCCGCGGCGTCCACGGCGAGCCGCGCCTGGTCGGCGACGGCGGCCGCGAGGCCCTCGGCGTTCGGCTCCCAGCCGCCCGTGTCGACGACGGTGAAACGCCGCCCGCTCCAGGTGGCGTCGTACGCCACCCGGTCCCGAGTCACGCCGGGGACGTCCTCGACGACCGCCTCACGGCGGCCCAGAATGCGGTTGACCAGCGTGGACTTACCGACGTTCGGCCGTCCGACGATGGCCACGACGGGCGGCGGCGCCACGTCGTGCTCGACGGCGACGTCGATCGCCTCCGCGTGCTGGAATTCACTCACTCGTCTCGCTCCTCTGGGGCGGCTCACCCGTCAGGGAGCGCGCCGGTGATGCCGAATCGCCGTCGGCGGCGGCGAGGTTCTTGCGCGCGATGCGCAGAACCTCCTCGATGACCTCGTCGAGGCCGAGGCTGGTGGTGTCGAGCTCGATCGCGTCGGCCGCCTGCGCGAGCGGGTCGACCTTGCGGGTGGAGTCGAGGCGGTCACGGCGGGCCAGGTCTGCCTGCGTCGCGGTGATCGAGGCACCGCTGAGCTCGGCGCTGCGGCGCTGGGCCCGCGCCTCGGCGCTCGCCGTGAGGTAGATCTTGACCTGGGCGGCGGGCGCGACGACGGTGCCGATGTCGCGGCCCTCGACGACGATGCCGCCCGCGCCGATGATCTCCCGCTGCAGGGCGACGAGGCGCTCGCGGACGGCGGGCACGGCCGCGACGGCGCTGACGGCGCCGGTGACCTCCTGGCCGCGGATCGGGCCGGACACGTCGACGCCGTCGACCGTGATCGTCGGCGCGGCCGGGTCGGTGCCGGAGTTCAGGTCGGGCTCGCCGGCCCGGGCCGCGATCGCGGCGGGGTCATCGACGGGGACGCCCTCGTGCAGCATCCACCAGGTCATGGCGCGGTACATCGCGCCCGTGTCGAGATAGCGCAGCCCGAGAGCGCGTGCCACGCCCTTGGAGACGCTGGACTTACCCGACCCGGAGGGACCGTCCATGGCGATGACGAGCGTCACGTTCGCTTCCTTATCTGCCTATTCGTGGAAACCGACCGGCCAACGAATGAGGCTACCGGTCTGCGGGTCCCCCCGTGGCCGTCCGCGGTCCCGTACGACTTGTATGTAACATAGATACAAGATGACATCGGCAACCTCCCGGGCCTACGACCACGTCAAGCAGGCCATCCTCGACCGCGCCTACCCGGGCGGCGCGCTGCTCAGCGAGGGTGAGATCGCCTCGGCGGTCGGCGTCTCCCGCACTCCCGTACGCGAGGCGCTGCTCCGGCTCGAGGCCGAGGGCCTGGTCCGGCTCTATCCCAAGCGCGGCGCGCTCGTGCTGCCGGTCTCGTCCCAGGAGATCTCCGACGTCTTCGAGGCGCGGGAGCTCGTGGAGACGTTCGCCGCGGACAAGGCGGCGCTCGGCCCGGAGCAGATCGACGAACTGGCCCGGTGGCTCGAGGCGATGCGCACCCACGCCGCCTCCGGGGACGCCCGGGAATTCACGCGCGCGGACCGTTGTTTCCACCGAACAATGGTCGCCGCGGCGGGCAACGAGATCATTCTGCAGCTCTACGACGCGCTGCGCGACCGTCAACTGCGCATGGCGCGGCTGACGGCCGATGATCCGGAACGCACCGCGACCGCGATTCAGGACCACGCCGAGATCCTCGAGGCCGTGCGAACCGGCGACCGCGAGCGGGTCCGCGCCGCGGTCCACCGTCACCTGCGTGTCGCGGTGACGGTCCTGCGCGGGTACGCGTGACCGCCATACCGATCGAAGCACCACCCCCGAAAGGCTGCCCCCCTTGAAATCCGCGGTACTGACCGTTCCCGCCGAAGCGTCCGCACCGCGGCCCCCCTCTCACCCGCTCGGCGGACGCCGCGCCTGGACCGTGTGGGGCGTCGCGGCGCTGGCGTACCTCATCGCCTTCTTCCACCGGACCAGCCTCGGCGTCGCCTCGCTCGCCGCGCAGCAGCGCTTCGGGGTCGGTGCGACCGCGCTGTCGATGTTCGTGATCCTGCAGCTCGGCGTGTACCTCGTGATGCAGATCCCGGGCGGGCTGATGGCCGACCGGCTCGGACCACGCCGGATGATCGGCGCGGCCCTCGTCATCATGGCGCTCGGCGAGACGGTGTTCGCGTTCGCGACCACCATGCCGCTCGCCGTCACCGGCCGGGTGCTGGTCGGGCTGGGCGACGCGATGACGTTCCTCAACCTCATCCGCCTGATCGCCGCATGGTTCCCCCGCCGGCGGTTCGCGCTGCTCACCGCGATGACCGCGATGATCGGGTCGCTCGGTCAGGTCGTCGGCACGGTGCCGCTGTCCGCCGGCCTGCACGCGTACGGCTGGACGAGGACGTTCGTCGGCATCGCGGTGATCAGCGGCGCGATGGCGGTCGTCGTGTGGCTGTTCGTGCGCAACCACCCTGGCGCTCCCATGGAACGCTCCATCTCCGTCGCGGGCACCTCCGCCGACGCGAAGAAGCGCTCCGCGCTCGACGACATCCGGGCGGTCTTCGCCGCGCGCGGCACCCGTACCGGCCTGTGGACGCACTTCACGCTGTCGTCGTTCACCGTGCTGGCCACCCTGTGGGGCTACCCGTACCTGGTCAAGGGGCTGGGCATGGCGCCCGGCCCGGCCCGGCTCATCCTCACGCTCGGCGCGGCGACACCCATGGTGGCGGCCCCGCTCCTCGGCTGGTTCGCCGGCCGCCGTCCCGACCTGCGCGGCCGGTTGATCATCTCGGCCGTCATCACCCTCGCGGTCGCCTGGCTCGTCGCGATCACCTGGCCGGGCGGTCACCTGCCCGCTCCGCTGGCCCTGCTCCTCGTCCTGATCAACGCGGTCGGCAGCGCGGCCTCCATGCTCGCCTTCGACCTCGCACGGGACTCGAACCCGCCGGAGCGCGGCGGCGTCGTCTCCGGCATCGTCAACCTCGGCGGGTTCTCCTCCACCATCACCGGCCTGCTGACCGCCGGGGTCCTGCTCGACGCCACCGGCGGCGGCTACGGCCCCACCGCGTTCCAGGTGGCGTTCATCCCGATCACCGGCCTGGTCGTCATCGGCGCCGTGCGCGTGACGATGCTCCTGCGTCGGTCCCGGCCCGGCCGCTGAGTCCCGTCTCAGCCGCGTGGGCCCGCTCAGCGGGGAACGGACCAGCCCCGGGCCCGCAGCTCCTCGGCGAGCCGCTCGGCCGCGGCGGGGTCGACGCTCAGCTCGACCACACCGACCGGGCGGCCCGGGGAGTGCTCGATCGTGACGTCCTCGATGTTCACCCCGGCGACGCCCGCCGCCTGGAACAGCAGGGCCAGCTCGCCGGGCCGGTCGGGGATGACGACGGACACGACGGTGTACGCGCCCGGCCGCCCGCCGTGCTTGCCGGGCAGGCGGCGGCGGCCCGCCCCGCCACGCTCCAGGAGGTCGGTGACGCCCGGCCCGGCGTCCTCGCGCAGCGCGGCGGCCACGGCCGTCAGGTCGGCGGCGACCTCCTCGATCACCTCCGCCACCGGCAGGGCGTTCGATCCGAGGATTCCGATCCACAGGTCCGGGTCACCGGCCGCGATGCGGGTGACGTCGCGTACGCCCTGGCCGGCGAGGCCGAGCGCGACCTTCGGCGCGTCCCGCAGGCGCGCGGCCACCGCGGCCGCGACGACGTGCGGCGCGTGCGAGACCAGCGCGACGGCCTGGTCGTGCTCCTCGGCGTCCACCACCACGGTCTGCGCCCCGCACGCCCGCGCCAGCGCGGTGACGGTCTCGACGGCGGCCGCGTCGGTGTCGCCGGTCGGGCACAGCGCCCACGGCCGGCCGAGGAACAGATCGGCCCGCGCGGCGGCGGGCCCGGACCGCTCACTGCCGGCCAGCGGATGCCCGGCGACGAAACAGCCCAGATCGCAGCCCAGCTCGGCGGCCTCGCGCAGCGGCCGGGTCTTGACGCTGGCCACGTCGGTGTAGACGCGGGCCAGGCCCCGTTTCTGCGCGTCCAGGAGGGTGGCCGCGACCGCCGCCGGCGGGACCGCCAGCACCGCCACGTCGGCCGGTCCGTCGTCGTCGCGCAGCGGCGTCCCAGCCCCCAGCTCGGCCGCCAGGCGCACGGACGCCTGGTCACGGTCGGCGAGTGACACCTCGACGCCCCGCTCCCGCAGCGCGAGGGCCACGGACGTCCCGATCAGTCCGGTGCCGATGACGACGATCCGCCGGATCTCCCCGATTGGTCTCACCTCCACGCGAGTTACCAGCGTATCGATTCCACCGCCCGCGCGAGGCCCGGCGATCAGGGGCGGAAGGGCGTACGGCCGGGTCTTCCGCCCCCTCGGGAAGGCATACGGGAACCTGCGCTACTGGACGATGTCGAGCCGCAGGGCGACGGCCCCGCGCAGGTAGACGTGCTGGATCTCCGAGCGCGGCCGGGCGGTCTCGGCCCAGGCCATCAGCCGGATCACCCGGGGCAGCGCGTGCGGCACGTCGATCTCGGTCGCGCACAGCAGCGGGACCTCGTTGAAGCCCATCTTGCGCGCGGCCAGCGCCGGGAACTCCGCGGTCAGGTCCGGGGTCGCGGTGAAGATGACGCTGATCACGTCGTCGGTCGTGAGGGCGTTGCGGCTCATCACCTCCGCGACCAGCTCGCCCGTCGCCTCCAGGATCTGGTCCCGGTCGTCATCCTCGATCTGCGTGGCACCGCGGACCGCTCGTACTGCTCGTCCCATGAAACCTTCCTCGATATCCGCCCGCGTACGGTGCGCTCTACAGCTCGACGGCGGCGTACAGCTCGCCGATCTCCTTGGTGCTCAGCGCCCGGATGGTGCCGGACTGCAGCCGGCCGAGCTTGATCGGGCCGAACTCCGTACGGGCGAGCTGCTGGACCGGGTAGCCGACCTCCGCCAGCAACCGCCGGACGATGTGCTTGCGCCCCTCGTGCAGCGTCACCTCGACGAGGACGCGCCTGCCGACCTGGTCGAAGATCCGGAACGCGTCCGCCTTGGCGAACCCGTCCGCGAGCTCGACGCCCTTCTTCAGCCGGCGGCCCAGGTCCCGGTCGATCGGGCCGTGCACCTCGGCGAGGTAGGTCTTGCTGACGCCGTACCGCGGGTGCATCAGCCGGTTGGCCAGCTCCCCGTCGTTGGTCAGCAGGATCAGTCCCTCGGTGTCGGTGTCGAGCCGCCCCACGTGGTAGAGCCGCTCGGGAACGTCCCCGACGTACGCGGCGAGGGTCTTACGGCCGCGCGGGTCCGACATCGTGCTGACGACGCCCCTGGGCTTGTTCAGGGCGTAGTAGCGCAGCTCGGTGCGGGTCGGGATCCGCTTGCCGTCGACGTGGATCACGGCGGTCTCGGGATCGACGCGGGCGCCGAACCACGTCACCTTCTCGCCGTCCACGGTCACACGGCCGGCGGCGATCAGGTCCTCACAGGCGCGCCGGCTCGCGATGCCCGCGTCGGCGAGCACCTTCTGCAGTCGTACGCCCTCATTGGTCTGGTTCACTGCTGGAGTTCCTCTATGCCTTCCACGTCGTCAGGTAGATACGGGGCGAGATCGGGCAGCTCCTCCAGGCTGTTCAGTCCCAGCCGCTCGAGGAAGTAACCGGTCGTACGGTAGAGCACCGCCTGGTGCTCGTCGTGGCCCGCCTCCTCGATGAGGCCCCGCAGGGTCAGCGTGCGGATCACGCCGTCGCTGTTGACCCCGCGGATGGCCGAGACCCGTGCCCGGCTCACCGGCTGGCGGTACGCCACGACGGCGAGCGTCTCCAGGGCGGCCTGGGTCAGGCGAGCCTGCTGGCCGTCCCGGACGAACCGCTCGACGAGCGGCGCGCAGACGTCACGCGTGTAGAAGCGCCATCCACCGGCGATCTCTCTCAGGTCGAACCCGCGCCCCTGGGCGGTGTATTCCGCGGCGAGCCCGCGCAGCGCCGCGGCGACCTCATGCCGGGGCCGCTCGACGATCTGCGCGAGCGTGACCTCCGGCACCGGCTCGTCGACGACGAGCAGGATCGCCTCCAGCCCCGCCCGCAGCGACGGCTCCGGCCCCGGTCCGCCGGGGAGCTCGTCGTGGGAACCCGGGAGCGTCTCGGCCTCGTGGGGTGATGTGTCAGTCATCGTCGTCGGACTCCGTCGGTCGGCCGGTGTAGTCGTCGCCGACCTTGATGTCACCCTCGGCGGACCCGGTCCAGGTGACGTGCAGCTCACCGAGGGGCTCGTCCTGCTCGAAGGCGACGGCCTTCTCGCGGTAGAGCTCCAGGAGGGCCAGGAACCGGGCGACGACCTCGAAAGTGCCCGCGCAGTCGGCGGTCAGGACCTGAAAGGTCGCGTGCCCAAGCTTACGCAACCGCTCCACGACGATGCTCGCCTGCTCCCGCACACTGGCCTGCGGGGAGTACATGTGCTCGATCGACACGGTCGGCGGGCGCTTGGGCGCGAGGGTACGGGCGGCCAGGCTCGCGAACGCCTCCGGTCCGAGGCCGAGCAGCACCTCGGGCAGCAGGCCGGCGAACTTCGGCTCCATCGGCACCATCCGCGGGAACCGGCGCGACTCGGCGGCGATCCGCCCGGCGAACAGCGCCGCGATCTCCTTGTAGGCGCGGTACTGCAGAAGCCGGGCGAACAGCAGGTCGCGGGCTTCGAGGAGCGCCAGGTCCTCCTCGTCCTCGACCTCGCCCGACGGGATGAGCCGGGCGGCCTTGAGGTCCAGGAGGGTGGCGGCGACGAGCAGGAAGTGGCTGGCCTGGTCCAGGTCCCAGTCGCGGCCGTGGGACCGGATGTGGGCGATGAACTCGTCGGTGACCTTGTGCAGCGACACCTCGGTGATGTCGAGCTTGTGCTTGGAGATCAGCCCGAGGAGCAGGTCGAACGGCCCCTCGAAGTTGTCCAGGTGGACCCGGAAGCCACCCTCCTGCTCCGCTGTCTCCTCTGCCGCCGGTTCGCCCACCTCGTCCACGGTAGTCGAGGTCACGGACTCCCCTACGGCGCCGTCGCGGGGATCACCCGGCGGGCTGCCACCTCTGCAGCACCTCCTTGGCCAGCTCCCGGTAGGCGTTCGCGCCCATGGACGACGGGTCGAACCGGGTGATGGGCTCACCGACGACCGTCGCATCCGGGAACCGGACCGTGCGGTTGATGACCGTGTGGAAGACCTTGTCCCCGAAAGCCTCGACGATCCGGCCGAGCACCTCGCGGGTGTGGAGGGTACGCGAGTCGTACATGGTGGCCAGGAACCCGTCGATGGTCAGCTCCGGGTTGAGCCGGGCCTTGACCTTCTCGATCGTCTCCATGAGCAGCGCGACGCCGCGCATGGCGAAGTACTCGCACTCCAGGGGCACGAGGACGCCCTGGCTGGCGGCGAGCGCGTTCACGGTCAGCAGGCCGAGCGACGGCTGACAGTCGATCATGATGTAGTCGTACTCGTCGGTGACCGGCTTGAGCAGCCCGCCGAGGATGTACTCCCGGCCGACCTCGTGGACCAGCTGGACCTCCGCGCCCGACAGGTCGATGTTGCTGGGCAGCAGGTCCATGCCCTCGACGCTGGTCGGCAGGATGACCTCGTCGGTCTCCACGCCCCGCTCCATGAGCAGATTGTAGATCGTCAGGTCGAGCTGACGCGGGTCGCCCTTGCCGAGGCCGACCGACAGCGCCCCTTGCGGGTCGAAGTCGACGAGCAGCACCCGGCGGCCCTGCTCCGCGAGCGAGGCGCCGAGGTTGATCGTGGTCGTCGTCTTACCGACGCCGCCCTTCTGGTTACAGACCGAGACGATCCGGGCCGGCCCGTGCTCCTGCAACGGCGGCGGGTCCGGAAACGACGGAATGGGACGCTGCGTAGGGCCGAGTGGCGCCGCGTCACGCGGATCGGTCGCGATGGCGGTCGAGAGCGCCAACTCCGAACGTGCTCTCTCCTGCTCGCTGGGTTCAGTCACCAGCTCCTCGAACCTCCCCGGCGGCTGTGGTTTGCCGTAGATGGGGACTCTAGGGCCTGTCAATCAGGACGGGCAAGGCGGCGCACCGCGAACACCACCGTCTCACGGACCTGCGGGACGCCGTCGGACGGCGCCGGCTCGGCCCGCTCACGCCAGCGCGCGCGGATGCGCCGATGCGTAGACCTCGCGGAGCCGGTCGACGGTGACCAGGGTGTACACCTGGGTCGTCGTCACCGACGCGTGGCCCAGCAACTCCTGTACCACCCTAACGTCGGCGCCGCCGTCGAGCAGGTGGGTCGCGAAAGAATGCCGCAGTGTGTGCGGGGAGACGTCCTTCAGCCCGGCGCGCGCCGCCGCCGACCGCAGCGTCGACCAGGCGCTCTGGCGCGACAGCCGCCCGCCGCGGGCGTTCAGGAACAGGGCCGGGCCGCCCTGCCCCCGGCCGCCCAGCGCCGGCCGGGCCCGTACGAGGTAGGCCTCAAGGGCCTCCCGCGCGTACCGGCCGACCGGGACGACGCGGTCCTTGCCGCCCTTGCCGCGCAGCAGGACCACGGCGTCGTCCAGGTCGACGTCGTCGACGGCCAGGCCGACGGCCTCGGAGATGCGGGCGCCGGTCCCGTACAGCAGCTCGAGCAGGGCGCGGTCGCGCATCCCCCGCGCCGTGTCCGGCGGCCCGGCGGCGGCGAGCAGCCGCTCGACCTCCTCGATGCCGATCGCCTTGGGCAGCCGGCGCGGCGGCGCGGGCGGTTTGACGTCCCGCGCCGGGTCGGCCGCCGCCATGCCCTCCCGCACCGCGAACCGGTGCAGGCCGCGCACCGCGACGACCGCGCGGGCCGCGGAGCCGGCCGCGAGCGGCGGATGCGCCTCGTCGCCCTCCCGCAACCCCGCCAGGAAGGACACGACGTCGTCCTCGCCGACCTGGCCGATCGCCGTACGGCCGCGCGCGGTCAGCGCGTCGACGTAGCGGCGCAGGTCACGCCGGTAGGAGCTCAACGTGTTGGCGGCCAGGCCGCGCTCGACCGCGAGATGGTCGAGGTAGGCCCGGACCTGCGCCTGCAACGATCGTCCGACCTCTTCACCGGCGGCGGATATCAGCGCGGCACCTCATCTGGACGAGTCGTGGCGGACGCGGGTCACCACTCGGGGGCGTCGGGTGCGCGCAGGTCGCGGAAGCCCGTGGCCCGGGCGGCGTAGACCGACAAGATACCCATGACCGCGAGGGAATTGTGGATCCGTCCCTGCCGGACCGCGGCGACCGCCTCCTCCAGCGGGACCCACACGGTCGGCATGTCGGCCTCCTCGTGCACCCGCTCGAAGTCGTTCTCGCCTTCGGGGATCTCGCTGAGCCCGCGGGCGAGGAAGACCCGCGTCCGCTCGTCCGTCATGCCCGGTGACGTGCAGGCGTCCAGGAGGGTGTGCCACTCCCGGGCGCGGTAGCCCGCCTCCTCGGCCAGCTCGCGCTCCGCCGTGCGCCACAGCGGCTCGCCCTCGACGTCGCGCAGACCGGCCGGCGGCTCCCACAGGAGGTACCCGACGGCGTGGCGGTACTGCCGCAGCAGCAGGACCCGCTCCTCGTCGTCCAGGCAGATCACGCCGACGGACCCCGGGTGCACGACGATGTCGCGCCCGACGACCTCCGAGTCGTCGCCGTTCGGCATCCGGACCCGGTCGGTGCGCACCTGGATGATCGCGCCGTCGAACCGCGGCTCGCTGCCCACGGTCTCCCAGCGGCAGGGCTCGTCGACGACGTCGCCATCCCCGCCGCGCACGTCACCGCCGGTCGCCGGTCCCCCGCCGGTCACGTCCCCGCCGCTCACCGGTCGCCCATCTCGCCCAGGGCGGCGGCGACGAGGCCGGCGAACAGCGGGTGCGCGCGGGTCGGCCGGGACCGGAACTCCGGGTGCGCCTGGGTCGCGACGTAGAACGGGTGACGGTCACGGGGCAGCTCGACGTACTCGACGAGGCGCGAGTCCGGGGACAGGCCGGAGAAGACGAGCCCGGCCGCCGTCAGCTCCTCGCGGTAGGCGTTGTTGACCTCATAGCGGTGCCGGTGCCGCTCCTCGACCTTTGCCGCGCCGTACAGCTCGCGGACCAGGGAGCCCTCGGCGAGGTCGGCCGGGTACAGGCCGAGCCGCATCGTGCCGCCCATGTCCCGCTCGCCCGCGACCACGTCGACCTGGTCGGCCATCGTGGCGATCACCGGGTCGGCGGCCTTCTCGTCGAACTCGGCGCTGTTGGCGCCCTCGATGCCGGCCAGGGCCCGGGCCGCCTCGATGACCATGCACTGCAGGCCCAGGCAGATGCCCAGGGTGGGGACGCGGTTCTCCCGCGCCCAGCGGGCGGCGGCGACCTTGCCCTCGATGCCGCGCACGCCGAAGCCACCGGGGATCAGGACGCCGTCGACGCCGCGCAGCTCACGCTCCGCGCCCTGCGGCGTCTCACAGTCGTCGCTCTTCACCCAGCGGATGTTGACGCGGGTGTCGTTGGCGAACCCGCCGTGCCGCAGCGCCTCGGTCACCGACAGGTACGCGTCGGGCAGGTCGATGTACTTGCCGACCAGCGCGATCGTGACCTCGTGGGCGGGCCGGTGCACACGGTGCAGCAGGTCGTCCCACTGCTTCCAGTCGACGTCGCGGAACGGCAGGCCCAGCCGGCGCACGACGTAGGCGTCCAGGCCCTCCTTGTGCAGGACCTTCGGGATGTCGTAGATGCTGGGCGCGTCCACGGCCGAGACCACGGCGTCGGCGTCCACGTCGCACATCAGGCTGATCTTGTTCTTCAGGCCCTGGGTGATCGGCCGGTCCGAACGGCACACGATCGCGTCGGGCTGGATGCCGATGCTGCGCAGCGCGGCGACCGAGTGCTGCGTCGGCTTGGTCTTCAGCTCACCGGACGGGCCGATGTAGGGCAGCAGCGAGACGTGCAGGAAAAAGCAGTTGTCCCGGCCGATCTCGTGGCGGATCTGGCGCACGGCCTCCAGGAACGGCAGCGACTCGATGTCGCCGACCGTGCCGCCCACCTCGGTGATGACCACGTCGACGTCGGGACCGGCCATGCCGCGGATCCGGTCCTTGATCTCGTTGGTGATGTGCGGGATGACCTGCACGGTGTCGCCGAGGTACTCCCCGCGCCGCTCTTTGGCGATCACGTTGGAGTACACCTGGCCGGTGGTGACGTTGGCCGAGCCGTGCAGCTCCGTGTCGAGGAACCGCTCGTAGTGGCCGACGTCGAGGTCGGTCTCGGCCCCGTCGTCGGTGACGAAGACCTCCCCGTGCTGGAACGGGTTCATCGTTCCCGGGTCGACGTTGAGGTAGGGGTCGAGCTTCTGCATGGTGACGCGCAGACCCCGCAGGGTCAGCAGCCGCCCGAGACTGGAGGCCGTCAGGCCCTTACCGAGGCTCGAGGCGACACCGCCGGTGACGAAGAGATGCTTGGTGGCCCGGACGGGCCCACCAATGACTGCCGAAGGCAAGAAAGACGCTCCCGTGGTCGTTGTCGCGGCGTTCACCGGCGTGGCGAACAACCGAATGTCCACGGGCCACCAGGATAACAGGCGACTCTCCTGGCGGCGCCCGCCGATCGGCGGTGAGCGGCGTCAGCGGTAGCCGTTCGCGTAGCTCCCCGTCGTGTTCGGCACTCCACCGCCCTGGATCTGGCCGCTGAGCTCGTCGATGATCTTCCGGGCCTGGTCGGCGGCGGTACGCGCCTGGTCCCGCTCGGTGGAGAGGGCGGCCAGGGCGTCACGCTGCTGGGTGACGGCCTCGGCGAGCTGGTCGACCCACTCCTCGCGCTCCTGCAGCTTCTTGGCGAGAGCGTCGCGGTCGGCGGTGGCCTGCCGGGCGGACGCGAGGGCCTGGTCGCGCTCGGTGGTCACCTGCCGGACGGACGCGAGGGCCTGGTCACGGTCGGCGGTCGCCTGCCGCGCCGACGCGAGGGCCTGGTCGCGGTCGCGGATGGCGTCCTCGGCCCGGCGCTGGGCCTGGGCCAGCTCGGACTGGGCCCGCGCCTGCCCGCGCTCGGCCAGGTCCCGGTTGCTCTCGGCCTTGGTCGCCTGGTCCACCGCCCGGAGGCGCTCGACGTCGAGCTCCTGGGCGCGACGGCGGGCGTCCTCGGCCTCCTTGGCCGACGCGGCCGCCGTCTGCTGCAGGGTCAGGGCCGCCGCCTCGAGCTCGGCGACCTTCGCGCGCAGGCCCGCGATCTCGATCTGGGAGGACTCCAGGGTCTTCGAGAGGTCGGCCGCGTGCTGGGAGATCCGGTCGCGCTCGCCCTCGACGGCCTTGCGCGCGGTCTGGGCCTCGCCGGCGGAGCGGTGCGCCTCGTCGCGGTCCTCCCGCATCTGGTCGCGTTCGGAGAACGCCTGCCGGGTGGTGGCCTCCGCCTGCTCGGCCGCCGCCCTGGCCTGCTCGGCGACCGCCTGCGCCTGATCGGCGGCGGCCCGCGCCTGGTCGCGCTCGGTGAACGCCTGCCGCATCGCGGCCTCGGCCTGCTCGGTCGAGACGCGCAGGCGCTCGACCTCCTGCCACGCCGAGCCGGCCTCCCGCTGTGCGGCCTCCCGCTCGGCCATGAGCTGGCGTACCGCGGCCTCGGCCTGCTCGGCCCGCTGCTCGGCCTGCCGGGACTGCGCGAGGGCCTGGTCGGTCTCCTGCCGGGCGGCGACGGTCTCCTGCTGCGCCTGGTCACGCTCGGTCAGGGCCTGGCGCATCGCGGCCTCGGACTGTTCCGCCTGGGCGCGGGCCCGCAGGCCCTCCTGCCAGGCGGTCTGCGCCTCCTGCTGGGCCTGGTCGCGCTCGGAGACCGCCTGCCGGGCGGACGTCTCGGCCTGCTCGACGCGCTGCCCCATCTCCTCGACCTGGGCGCGCATCCGGTCGACCTCCTGCAGGGCGGCGGCGGCGTCCTGCTTGGCGGCCTCACGCTCGGCCATGAGGCCGCGGGCGGTGGCCTCGGCCTGCTCCTTGAGCTGCCGCTCCGCCAGGGTCTCCTGCCGCGCGGCGGCGGTCTCCTGCTGGGCGGCCTCACGCTCGACCATCATCTGGCGGACCGCGGCCTCGGCCTGCTCCTTGAGCTGCCGCTCCGCGAGCGTCTCCTGCTGGGCGGCCTCACGCTCGACCATCATCTGGCGGACCGCGGCCTCGGCCTGCTCCTTGAGCTGCCGCTCGGCCTGCGTCTCCTGCCGCGCGGCGACGGTCTCCTGCCTGGCAGTGGCGGTCTCCTGGCGCGCGGCCGCGGCCTCCTGCTGCGCGGACTCCCGCTCGGCCATCATCTGGCGCACGGCGGCCTCGGCCTGCTCGACGCGCTGCTCCATCTGGTCGTGCGCGGCGCGGATGCGCTCGACCTCCTGCAGCGCGGAGGCGGCGTCCTGCTTGGCGGACTCGCGCTCGGCCAGCATCTGGCGCGCGGTGGCCTGGGCCTGCTCCATCTGGGTGCGCAGCCGCTCCGCCTCCTGCCAGGCGGACGCGGCCTCCTGCTTGGCCGACTCGTGCTCGGCGCGTACGGCGGCGATCTGTGCCGCGGCGTCCTGCTTGGCCTCGGCGACCTTCTGCTCTCCCTGCGCGAGGGCGCCGGCGAGCATGTCGGCCATCTGCCTCAGCCGGTCGACCACCTCGGCCGGTTGGTCGGCCTCGCCGGGGCGCGCCGGTGGGTTGGCGTTGCTGGGCGCCCACGACGACCCGGCGCCCTCTGGGGCATAGGAACCGCCCGAACCGTTGAGATCGCTCACATAGGGAACTCTAAGGGCGTCTCACCTAGCTGTCTGCCATGTCACGCAAGGTGTGGCGCATAACTCGTGATGATTTCGAGATCTACGCTGTTTCATGCGACCCCCGTGACCAGCGGTGACGCACCGTGAGGCCGTCGGCCGTCACTCTGCGCGGTCGTCGGCGTGTCGGGTGCGAGAATCTCCGGCATGAGGACGCTCTACCCGCCGATCGAGCCGTACGACTCCGGCCTGCTCGACGTCGGCGACGACGATCATCAGATCTACTGGGAGGTCTGCGGCAACCCCGACGGCAAGCCCGCGGTGATGCTGCACGGCGGGCCCGGCGGCGGCTGCACGCCCGGCCACCGGCGGCAGTTCGACCCGGAGGCGTACCGCATCGTGCTGTTCGACCAGCGCAACTGCGGGCGCAGCCGACCGCACGCGAGCGACCCGGCCGTCTCGCTGGAGCACAACACGACCTGGAACCTCGTCGCGGACCTGGAGCGGCTGCGCGAGCACCTGGGCATCGACCGGTGGCTGGTGTTCGGCGGGTCCTGGGGCAGCGCGCTGGCCCTGGCGTACGCCGAGACGCACCCGGACCGGGTGACCGAGCTGGTCCTGCGGGGGATCTTCACGCTGCGGCCGTTCGAGCTGTACTGGTACTACCAGGAGGGCGCCTCGCTGCTCTTCCCCGACCTGTGGGAGCAGTACGTCGCCCCGATCCCCGAGGACGAGCGGGACGACCTGATCGCCGCGTTCGCCGCGCGACTGAACGACCCCGACCCGGACGTGCGCGTTCCGGCGGCGCGGGCGTGGAGCGTCTGGGAGGGCTCGACGATCACGCTGCGCCCCGACCCGGAGATCATCGCGCAGCAGGGCGACCCCGACTACGCGGTGGCGTTCTCCCGGATCGAGAACCACTACTTCGTCAACGACGGGTTCCTCGAGGACGGGCAGCTGATCCGGGACGTCGGCAAGATCCGGCACATCCCGGCGGTGATCGTGCAGGGCCGCTACGACATCGCGACTCCGGCGGCGACCGCGTGGGACCTGCACCGGGCCTGGCCGGAGGCCGAGTTCCACCTCGTCGACGACGCGGGGCACGCCTACAGCGAGCCGGGCATCCTGCACCACCTCATCGAGGCCACGGACCGCTTCGCCCGTTGACGGCGCGGATCACCCGCCGACAGGATGTGACCACCGTAACGACTTAGGTGGTGTCATGACCTCCGTGCAGCGATCGATCGCCGTCCTGGACGCTCCGTCGAACCTCGGGCTCCGGCCGCCGCGCGAGGGCCACCAGCCCGGGGTCCGCGGCCTCGCCGCCGCGCTGCGCGGCCACGGCCTCGTCGACCGGCTCGGCGCGGCGGACGCGGGCCGGGTCGAGCCGCCGCCGTACTCGTTCGACGGCGACCCCGTCACCGGCTACCGCAACGGCCCGGCGATCGCGGAGTTCTCCGTACGGCTCGCGGACCGCGTCGGGGACCTTCTCGACGCGGGACGGTTCCCGCTCGTGCTGGGCGGCGACTGCGGCATCGCGCTGGGGCCCGCCCTGGCGCTGCGGCGGCGCGGCGCGTACGGGTTCGTGTACCTCGACGGGCACGACGACTACTCCCCGCTCCTGGACCCGGCGAGCCGGCACGGCCGCTTCACCGCCGGGGGCACGGCGCTCGCGCTCATCACCGGGCACGGGCCGGCGGCGCTGACCGGCATCGAGGGCCTCGGCCCGTACATCGCCGAGGAGCACGCGGTGCACATCGGCGCGCAGTACGAACCGGAGGACCTCGAGCTGTTCGACATCGAGCGCTTCCGAACGTCGCCGATCCACCGCTACCCGATCGAGTACGTCCGCGCGCACGGCGCCTCGGCGGCCGCCGAGGCGGCGCGCCGGGACCTGGCGGCGGCACCCGTCGAGGGGCACTGGATCCACATCGACGCGGACGTGCTGGACAGGAGCGTCATGCCGGCGGTCGACTCCCCCAACCCGGACGGCCTGTCCGTCCCGGAGTTCACCGAGGTCCTGGCGATCCTGCTCGCCGACCCCCGCGTGGCCGGCATGCACGTGGGCATCTACGACCCGGAGCTCGACCCGTCGGGCGAGGCGGGCCGCGCCCTGGCCGGCGCCCTCGTCTCGGCCCTCATCCGCTGAGCGGGCACTCCCCGTACCGAACTCCATTCGGTACGGTGGGGAGCGAACGCGCACGAGAGTGAGGCGGCGACGGTGGGCCATGGCTGAGACCGCGATCGCCGGGCTGGGCATGACCGAGCTCGGCAAGGTGTACGGCCGCAGTCCGCGCCGCCTGGCGGCGCAGGCCGTACGCGCGGCGGCGGCCGACGCCGGGCTCGCCCTCACCGACCTCGACGGCCTGATCGTCGCGCCCGGCATGTCCGGCTCCCCCGGCATCGAACTGGCCCGTACCCTCGGCCTGCGCGACCTCCGGCTGCTCACGTCGATGAACACGTTCGGCGCGTCGGCCGGAGCCATGGTGGCCCACGCCGCGTCGATGATCGCCGCCGGTTCGGCGAGCGCCGTCGCCTGCGTGTTCGCCGACGCGCCACTGCGGCCCGAACGTTCGGCGGGCGCCGCGTACGGCCGCGACGCCCGCGAGTGGCACGGCCTGGACGGGCTCCGCGCGGCCCTCGGGTTCCGCAGCGTCAACGTCTACTACGCGCTGGCCGCCCGGCGGCACATGCTCCGCTACGGCACCACCAGCGAGCAGCTCGGCGCGATCGCGGTGAGCACCCGCGCCTGGGCGGCCGGCAACCCCCGCGCCCAGCTGCGCGACCCGATCTCCCTGCGCGACCACCAGGAGTCCCGCTGGGTCGTCGAGCCGCTGCGCCTCCTCGACTGCTGCCTGGTCTCCAACGGCGGCGTCGCGGTCATCGTCACCGGCGCCGAGCGCGCCCGCGACCTGGCGCGGCCCCCGGTCCACATCTGGGGCTGGGGGCAGGGGCACCCCGGGCACCGGCTCGAACGCGGCAGTGCGTTCGGGCTGACGACCGGGGCCGCGATCTCCGGCCCGGCGGCGATGAAGATGGCCGGCGTCACCCCCGGCGACATCACCGTGTGCCAGCTGTACGACTGCTACACCTACACGGTCCTCGTGTCCCTGGAGGACTACGGCTTCTGCGCCAAGGGCGAGGGCGGCCCGTTCGCCGCGAGCGGCGCCCTCGGCCCCGGCGGAGCGCTGCCGACCAACACCGGCGGCGGGCAGCTGTCGGCATACTACCTGTGGGGAATGACGCCCCTGTCGGAGGCCGTCATCCAGGCGCGCGGCGACGGCGGCGACCGTCAGGCGCCGCGCAACGACCTCATCCTGGTCAGCGGCAACGGCGGCATCCTCGACCACCACTCCACCCTGATCGTCGGCCCGCACCCGAAAGGACGACCGTGAACGAGCGGATCACGACCACGGCGTCCCCCGCGACGGAGGGCGCCTGACCATGGAGACGTTCGGCGTCGTGCGGCGCGACGGCCGCTCCGATCCGTTCTTCGACGGCGCGGCGCGGGACCGGCTGGTGATCCGCCACTGCCCGCCCTGCGACCACTGGTACGCCCCGGACGCCGGCGGCTGCCCCGAGTGCGGCGCGGAGGAGCTCGAGTGGGCGGAGGCGAGCGGCCGGGCGGTCCTCGTGTCGTGGGCGGTCGCGCACCCGCGCGGCGGGGAGCCCGCGCCGCTGGCGCTGGTCGAGCTCGCCGAGGGACCGTGGATGTACGGGCGGCTGCACGGGGTGACCTCCCCGCGCGAAGGGCTGCCGTTGCGTGCGCGCTTCGTCCATCCGGACGAGGGCGAGAGCCACCCCCTGTTCGAGGAGGACCGTGAAGACCGAGGTCTGTGACAGGTTCGGGATCGAGTTCCCGCTGTTCGCGTTCAGCCACTGCCGCGACGTCGTCGCGGCGGTCACCAACGCGGGCGGCTTCGGCGTGCTCGGCGCGGTCGCCTACAGCCCCGACCGTCTCGAGGAGGAGCTGCGCTGGATCGACGAGCACGTCGGCGGCCGCCCGTACGGCGTCGACGTCCTGGTCCCCGGCAAGATCGCCAAGGAGGCGGCGGACGGCCGCGGCTCGCTGCTGTCCGCGGTGCCGCCGGAGCACTGGCGGTTCCTGAGCGGGCTGTTCGAGAAGTACGGCGTTCCGGCGCCGTCGCCGGAGGCCCTCGGCGACCCGCGGGTCGACGGCGTGGGACGGCAGGTGACGCAGCAGGGCGCCACCGAACTGATCGACGTCGCGCTGGCCCATCCGATCCGGCTCATCGCCAGCGCGCTCGGCCCGCCCCCGCCGGTCATGGTCGAGCGGGCCCGCGCCGCCGGCGTGCCGGTGGCGGCGCTGGTCGGCACGGTCGAGCACGCCCGCCGCCAGGTGGCGGCCGGGGCCGACCTGATCGTGGCGCAGGGCGGCGAGGCCGGCGGCCACACCGGCGAGATCTCCACGATGGTGCTCGTCCCGGAGGTCGTCGACGCGGTCGCGCCGCTGCCCGTCCTGGCCGCGGGCGGCATCGCGACCGGGCGTCAGATGGCCGCCGCGCTCGCGCTGGGCGCGTCGGGCGTCTGGTGCGGCTCGGTCTGGCTGACGACCGAGGAGGCCGAGACCCTGCCCGCGGTCAAGGCCAAGATGCTCGCCGCCACGTCCCGGGACACCGTCCGCTCCCGGTCGCGCACGGGCAAGCCGGCCCGGCAGCTCCGCTCCGCCTGGACCGAGGAGTGGGACTCCCCCGCCAGTCCCGGCCCGCTGCCGATGCCGCTGCAGATGATCGTCGCCGAAGGCGCGATGGCGCCGATCGGCAAGGCCGCCGAGGCCGGCAACGAGGGCGCCCGGCAGCTCGCCAACTACTTCGTCGGCCAGGTCGTCGGGCTGATGAACACCGTCAAGCCCGCGCGCCAGGTCGTCTACGACATGATCGAGGAGTTCGCCGACGCCCTTGAACGGCTGAACCGCATCACGAACGACTGAGCCTCGTCACCGACCACGGGGAGCCGCCGTTTCCGGCCGCTCCCCGCCGGTCCGGCCCGGCGCCGGCTTTTGTTTCGGCGCTGCCCCCGCCCAGGTTGTGGTTGGGACTGATCCCGCAGTGTCGGGAGGGGTCCCGCATCCGCCTCGTACGCTGCATTCACGGCGGTCTGCCACCGCCGAGCGATCCGATTTCGCGGGGGTGCGGCATGAGCGTGACGGAACCCGCCAGAGCGATGGGCGAGGAGATCCTCAGCACCGGGGTCGGCCGTGAGCTCCTGGAGCGGCTGGACGAATGGACCAGGGCGCATCCGTGGCGGCTGGGCGGCCAGGCGTTCCCGTTGGTGGTGCTGGAGTCGGCCGACGCCGGTGTGGACGCCGGCGCGTACGTCGACGCCCTGGCGCAGGCGGCGGCCGCGGCCGACATCCCGCACCTCGTCCTGTCCTCCCCGGACGCCCCGGAGCGCGCCGCCGACGGCGAAGATCAGGGCGGCGCGGTCCCCGGCAGGACGCCGCCGGGGATCACCCTGCTCGACTCGCTGAGCAAGCCCGGCGCGTGGCCCGAAAACGGTCCCGCGGCCGGCCGTTACCGGTTCCCCCGGTCGGACCTCGTCCGGTCCTGCGAAGAGGCGGTCCGCAGCGCCGCCGAGAAGAACCGGGAACGGCCCGCCTCGACGACACCTACCGAGGAGTGGTCCGACGCCGCCGTGCTGCTGCCGTGGACCCGGCGGCCGCTGACCGCGCCGGTGTGGTGGTCCACCGTCATCGTGCTGGTCGCCGCCATCTTCGGCGGCATCGCCCAGGGCGTCGCGGACAAGACGCGCATCGGCACCCTGCTTGCCGTCTGCTGCGTCCTGCTGGCGGCGGTCGCACTCGCCGCCGGCCTGTCGAACCGCAGGATCTGGCTGCCCATCCTGTCCCGTGTCGGATTCGGTACGCGCTACCGCTGGCTGGCCGCCTCCTCGTTCTTCGCGGTTCAGGGAAGCCGGGGATTCGGCGGGCGGCTGAACTCCCAGCTCGAGCAGATCAACGATGCCCTCGGGATCGAGTCGGCCAGGTCGGCCGGCGCAAGGAAACGGGAGAAGGCGGCCAAGTCCTGGCTGCAGACGAAGACGTTCGCGTTCCTGGAGGACCTGCGCGCCCGGCACCGCAAGCTCTCCTTCACCCTCCGGGGGTTCAAGCGCCCCGTCCCGTCCGTGGTGTTCCTCCGGGACATCACCCGCCGGAACGGCGGCGCCGAACTGCTGGTGGCCATGAGCGACGTGCGCAGCCGCCGCAGCGAACTGCATCCCCTGCTCGTCATCGCCTCCGTCGACCATGCCCACCGCGCCGACATCGACGACCTGCTCGGTGCCGCTCCCGCCGCCGGTTCCCTGTCCTCCGGCAAGCGCTCCGAAACTCTCAAGAAGCGCTACGAGGACTGGATCAAGTCCCTGGCCGGCGCCCAGGGGCCCAGCACCCAGGTCACCTCGCCGTGGCTGCTGCGGCTGCCCATCACCGCCGACAACCCCGCCGACGCGACTCCTCCGCCGCTGAAACCCCGCACCCGGCCCCGCTGGACGTGGCTGTGGTCGGGCCGATCGCTGCTGGCGCTCCTCGCCGCCCTCGCCGTCGGCGGGTCGTACCTGCACGCCCAACTGACCTCGACGCACTGCAGCGTCCACGCCCTGTTCTTCGCCAACACCGACACCCAGCTACGCCGCGACGCCGCGGGCAGCCGCGAGTGCGTCGGCATCGCCACCGAAGGCGTCCGCTTCGAACAGGGCCCCCTCAGCACGACGCTGGGCGGCGGGAGCGCCAAGCCCGACGCCGCCCATACCGCGGACCAGATCACGCTCGCCGATCTGGAGAACCGGATCGCGGCGGAGAACGCCTGGGTGCTGGCCGGCCACCGGCCGTACGTGACGATCCTGTACGTCGGGATGATGACGGCGGCCAACGGCCAGGAGAACAGCACGGTGAGCACCATCCGCCAGCTCGCTGGAGCGTACCTCGCGCAGCGCGGCAACAACCGTGCCCAAGCCGGCGGCGGCGACGATCCCCTGAAGATCCGTCTGCTCGCGGTGAACGCCGGGCAGGACATGGCCTTCTCCAAGATCGCGGCGGACCGCATCCTCGCCATGGCGCGCCGGGACCGCACGGTCGTCGGGGTGGTCGGTCTCGGCCGCAACACCGCCGAGTCGCAGAAGGCCATCCGCAGGCTGAGCGCCGCCGGCCTCGCGGTGGTCAACCCGGTCAACTCCTCCGACACGCTGCGCGCGCTCCCGCAGTTCTACGGTCTGGCCGCCACCGACAACGACGAGGCCGTGGTCGCCCGTAAGGCCCTGGGCGGCAAGCGCGCCGGCCGCACGCTGATCGTTTACCGCTCCCCCGGAGTGGAGGGCAACGACTACGGCGCGGAGCTGGCCGAGGACGCACGGCGGGCGCTGGCGGTCGGCCGGTCCTCGACGATGCTGCGCTACGACGGCATCGACGACATCGGCGCGAAGGTACGGGCGGCTTGCCGGAACTCGGCGGGAGACCCCTACACCCTGGTGTACTTCGCCGGGCGCACCGAAGACCTCGGCGGCCTCATCAACGCGCTGCGCGACGGCGGCTGCGCCGATCGCGAGCTGACGGTGCTCGGCGGGGACGAGGTGTCCCGGTCGCGGTTCGGCACCGGCCGGACCGACGTGCTGTTGCCGCGGTCGATGACGGTCTACTACACGACGTTCACCTACCCGCCGAACCTGGTCGCGGGGAACAGGGACACCGACAACCCGTTCTTCGTCCTCGCCCGGAACGAGCTCGGAATCGGCCCCGAACAGCGTTCGGCGCTGCTGGCGGACGGCCAGATGATCATGTCGTACGACTCGACGTCCGCGTTGGCACAGGCCGCGGAGCGCGCCTTCGGAACGCTGGACCTCGCCGCGCACGGCGCGGCCCGCGCGCCGGGCTCCGCGTCGGTCACCTCCGGCTCGGTGCTGCTGACGTTGCCGAATCTCAGCTACCAGGGCGCGACCGGTCTGATCGACTTCACCCACGACCAGCACGTCAGAGGCGGCTCCGGCCGCCGGGCGCTCACTCTGGTCAAGGTGACCGGCCGTGACCTCGGAGCGACGCCCAAGGCCGTCTGCGGCCAACTCGCCGGTGGCCGGCCCGCCCCTGGCCTTCCGGCCTGCCAGTAGGCGGCGAGCCGGGGAGGAACGGCCGGTCAGCGGCGGTACTGATACACCGGGCGGGCCGGCCCGGCCTGGATCTGCCGGTCGATGAGCTGGGCGAACGCTCGATAGCCGAGCTCGTTCGGGTGGAAGCTGCGCGGTTCGACCGCCAAGGCCCCGAAGTCGACCTTCAGGGAGTTCAGGTAGGGCTGCGCCGTCCCGAGCTCGTGCCCGTCGAACGCGGCGTACCCGTCGGTGAACTCCACGGTGCCCGGACGGCCCGCAGCCGCCAGCCCCCCGTCCGCGCGGCGGGCCGCGGCGGCGATGACGTCGTCGAGGTCACGGACGACGCCGTTGAGGTACGCCTGGTCGGCGACGCCGATGTTGTCCACCGAGTGGCCGGGCCGCACCGGGAACGGCCGGGGATAACCCAGCACGACGATCCGCGCCTTCGGCGCCCGCCGCCCGATCTGGTCGAAGACCGTGGCCAGCCGGGCGGGCAGGGCGGTCATCCGGGCCCGGATGCCGGGGTCCTGGTCACGGCAGGCCGACGACCAGGGCAGGCGTACGACGCACCGGGTGACGATCTGCGAGAAGCCGAGGTCGTTGCCACCGATGGTGAGAGTCACCAGGCTCGTCTCGGGCCGCAGGCGATCGACCTGGGCCGGCTCACCGTGCCGGCCGCCGTACAGGATGTCATCGATCCGCGCGCCGCTGCAGGCCCAGAGATTTCCGCCGAGCGCGAACCGGAAGCCCTGTGCCACCGCCGAGAAGTACGCGCCCCTGGACCGGTGGCAGTCCTCGGACCCGCCGCCGGCGTACCCGCGGTCGGCGGTGAGGTCCCAGGTCCCCTCTCCCGAGGAGTAGGAGTCTCCGAGGGCGACGTAGCCGCCGCGCAGGGCGGCCTGCAAGGCGGTCAGCCGGGTCGGCGGGGAGACGAACCGGATGCGCGGGATCCCGCAGCCGGAGCCGAAGAGCCGGCACTGCCCGGTCACCGCGAGCGGAACGACCAGCGCCCCGATCAGCGCCGCGACGAGCGCCGGGACCAGGATCAGCAGGCCACGGCGTGTGCGGATGCGCCTCCCCAGTGCCGCGAGCGCGACCATGCACCACCTCCGCCCCATGATCATGGTCTCATCTCACCACGCCGGAGGCGAGCCTCGGGCCCGGCCGCGACGGGCCTCCGTTCCCGGGGGCGGCGCGCCACCCGAAGACCCGCGATGATCCGGCACGCTTGCCGGGGTTCCGGGGAGCGGATAGCATCCCAGGTGTTGCAGTCGTAGTTTCCTCGTACGTGTTAAGTTTGATCTTGAACGCCCGCGGAAGTATTGACGGCGGGCGTTTTCGCTTCTCCGGGATAGTCTTCGCGGACGTAAGCCAAAGGTCCGTAAACGCAGCCCCGGGCGCAACCGGCGTCTGGTGTGGCTCCCCAAGAAGGAGAGAAGAAGGAAAGTGGCAGAAGGTACCGTCAAGTGGTTCAACGCCGACAAGGGTTTCGGATTCATCGCGCCTGACGGCGGCGGCCCGGACGTTTTCGTTCACTACTCGGCGATCACTTCCTCCGGCTTCCGCAGCCTGGAGGAGAACCAGCGCGTGAGCTTCCAGACGACCCAGGGCCCGAAGGGCCCGCAGGCGGAGGACGTGACCCCGCTCTAAGGCTTAGATGTGCCTGTCCGGGCCCGCACCGTTCATCGGTGCGGGCCCGGTCTCGTTGACCGATCAGTTCCCTGCGAACATCCCGGGCTCGTAGGAACCGCCCTGCCGGCGGGTGATCACGCCGAGCCGGTTGGCCGCGTTGATCACGGCGACCAGGTAGACCAGCGCGGCGGTCTGGTCGTCGTCGTAGTGCCTGCGCACCTGAGCCCACGTCTGGTCGGACACGCCCTCGCAGGCGTCGGCAAGCCGGGTGCCCTCCTCGGCGAGTGCCAGCGCGGCCCGCTCGGCCTCGGTGAACACGCTGGACTCGCGCCAGGCGGCGACCAGGTTGAGGCGGACCGGAGTCTCCCCCGCGGCGGCGGCCTCCTTGGTGTGGATGTCCACGCACCAGCCGCAGCCGTTGATCTGGCTGGCGCGCAGCATCACGAGCTCCTGGAGATCCCGGGGCAGCGACGACTGCTGGATCGCCAGGCCGACGTTGAAGAACCGCTTGCCGATCTTGCTGCCGAGCTCGTTGGCCATCAGGTCGAAACGAGGTTCCATGACTTTTCCCTCACGCGTGGGGCGGCGTACCGCGCGGATCGTCCGCGCGGCGCCCTGACGACCACGAGATGCCGGCGCCCCCGCCCCTGTGACAGCCCGGCCATGTGACGTACGCCACCGGCCGTCGGCGTCACAGAACGCCCGCGACCGACATCTGGTGCGTGGAGAGCAGTCGACAACGAACGGGCGGGCGGCCATGAGCGAGCACGGGAAGGCGACGACGGACCGGGATCCGGACACGAGGGAGCACAGCGGGGCGACGCCGGACGCGGCCGCGTCCCGGCGCGACTACCGGACGCCGGCCTCCTTCATGTCGCGCAGTTCGCGCTTGAGCTCCTTGATCTCGTCGCGGAGCCGGGCCGCCATCTCGAACTGCAGCTCCTCCGCCGCGTGGTGCATCTGCTGCGTCATCTGCTCGATGAGGGCCTCCATCTCCTCGCGCGGCCGCTCGCCGACGAGGTCGGCCGCGTGCCGGCCGGCGCGCTGCTTGGAGGACAGGCCCGGCACCGGCGCCTTACCCCGGCTCTGCTGCCGTCCGGCACCGCCGATGAGCTCCTCGGTGTCGGCGTCCTCCCGGGTCAGCATGTCGAGGATGTCGGCGATCTTCTTGCGCAGGGCCGTCGGCTCGATGCCGTTCGCCTCGTTGTAGGCCATCTGCTTGGCGCGCCGCCGGTTGGTCTCGTCGATGGCCCGCTCCATCGACGGGGTGACCTTGTCGGCGTACATGTGCACCTGGCCCGAGACGTTCCGCGCGGCCCGGCCGATCGTCTGGATCAGCGAGGTCTCTGAGCGCAGGAAGCCCTCCTTGTCGGCGTCGAGGATGCTGACCAGCGACACCTCCGGCAGGTCGAGACCCTCGCGGAGCAGGTTGATGCCGACCAGGACGTCGAACTCCCCCAGCCGCAGCTCGCGCAGCAGCTCGACCCGGCGCAGCGTGTCGACCTCGCTGTGGAGGTAGCGCACCCGGATGCCGAGCTCCAGGAGGTAGTCGGTGAGGTCCTCGGCCATCTTCTTGGTCAGCGTGGTGACCAGCACCCGCTCGTCCCGCTCGGCGCGCTGCCGGATCTCGTGGACCAGGTCGTCGATCTGCCCCTTCGTCGGCTTGATGACGACCTCGGGGTCGACCAGGCCGGTCGGGCGGATCACCTGTTCGACGACGTCGCCCTTCACCCGGCCCAGTTCGTACGGCCCGGGGGTCGCCGACAGGTACACCGTCTGCCCGATGCGCTCGAGGAACTCCTCCCACTTCAGCGGGCGGTTGTCCATCGCGCTCGGCAGCCGGAACCCGTGGTCGACGAGGGTGCGCTTGCGCGACATGTCGCCTTCGTACATCGCGCCGATCTGCGGGGTCGTCTGGTGCGACTCGTCGATGACGAGGAGGAAGTCCTCGGGGAAGTAGTCGAGGAGGGTGTTGGGCGGGGTGCCGGGACCACGGCCGTCGATGTGCCGGGAGTAGTTCTCGATGCCGGAGCAGGTGCCGACCTGCCGCATCATCTCGATGTCGTACGTGGTGCGCATCCGCAGCCGCTGGGCCTCCAGCAGCTTGCCCTGCCGCTCCATCTCGGCGAGCCGCTGCTCCAGCTCCGTCTCGATGCCGTTGATGGCGCGCTCCATGCGCTCCGGACCGGCGACGTAGTGGGAGGCCGGGAAGATGTACAGCTCCTCGTCCTCGGTGATCACCTCACCGGTCAGCGGGTGCAGCGTGGCGAGCTTCTCGATCTCGTCGCCGAACATCTCGATGCGGACGGCGAGCTCTTCGTACTGCGGAATGATCTCGATCGTGTCGCCGCGCACGCGGAACGTGCCCCGGGTGAACGCCAGGTCGTTGCGGGCGTACTGCATCGCGACGAGGCGGCGCAGCAGCTCGTCCCGCTCGATCTCGTCCCCGACCTTGAGCCGGACCATGCGGTCGACGTACTCCTGCGGGGTTCCCAGGCCGTAGATACAGGACACCGACGCGACCACGATCGTGTCGCGGCGGGTCAGCAGCGAGTTGGTCGCCGAGTGCCGCAGCCGCTCCACCTCGTCGTTGATCGAGGAGTCCTTCTCGATGTAGGTGTCGGTCTGCGGGACGTACGCCTCAGGCTGGTAGTAGTCGTAGTAGGAGACGAAGTACTCGACGGCGTTGTTCGGCAGCATCTCGCGCAGCTCGTTGGCGAACTGCGCGGCGAGCGTCTTGTTCGGCTGCATGACCAGGGTCGGGCGCTGGACCTTCTCGATCAGCCAGGCGACCGTCGCGGTCTTGCCGGTGCCGGTCGCTCCCAGGAGCACCGAGTCCTTGTCGCCGCGCTTGACGCGCCGCTCCAGCTCGGCGATCGCCGCCGGCTGGTCGCCGGACGGGGTCATCTCGGTGACGACCTCGAAGGGCGCCACCTTCCGCTGAAGATCGGTGACAGGCCGCACGCTGCTCCTCCGAATGATGCGCTCACTGGCCGCCTCGGCGGCTTCTGAACCGGGCGGGCCCCCTCACGGCCACAGTCCCCGGTATGAGGTTCAACCTACGCCCCGCCACCGACATTCCGGTCCAGCGAGCGCCGGCTCGCGCGTGGTCGAGCCCGTACGGGCACGGGCTCGGATCGGGCAGGGGCTCGAATCGGGCGGCGGATGCCGGTGAGACACCGGCCGGGGGGATCAGCCCTCCGCGCCGCCGGCCCCGCCGGCCCCGCCCGGGACGACGACGCCTGTCTCGTAGGCGACGACGATCGCCTGGGCGCGGTCGCGCAGGCCGAGTTTGGACAGGATCCGCGCCACGTGGGTCTTCACGGTCGCGTCGCTGACGTGCAGCACGCCGGCGAGCTCGGCGTTGCTGAGCCCGCGCGCCAGCAGCCGGAGCACGTCGAGCTCCCGGGGGGTGAGCGTCGACAGGTCGCGGTGCAGGGTCGCGCCCCGATCGTCGTGGCGGGCGTACCGCTCGATGAGACGGCGGGTGATGCTCGGGGCGAGCAGCGCGTCGCCGGAGCGCACCAGCCGCACCGCCGCGACCAGATGCTCGGGCGAGACGTCCTTGAGGAGGAACCCGCTGGCACCCGCGCTGAGCGCGGCGTAGACGTAGCGGTCGAGGTCGAAGGTCGTCAGGATGATGACGCGCGGCGTGTACGGGCCGGCCGACAGGATGCGCCGCGTGGCCTCCAGACCGTCGACCTCGGGCATCCGGATGTCCATGAGCACGACGTCGGGCCGGGTCCTGCGGACCTCGTCGACGGCCTTCGCGCCGTCGGCGGCCTCCCCGACGACGTCGATCCCCTCGGCGGCCAGGATCATCGCGAACCCGGTCCGGACCAGCGCCTGATCGTCGGCGATGACGACCCGGAGGGGATCGCTCACTCCTCTCCCCCTGGCAGCACCGCGCACAGCCGATAGCCGCCGGCCGGAAGCCCACCGGCCTCGAGCGTGCCGCCGTAGACGGCGAGTCGTTCGCGCAGTCCGATCAGCCCGCGGCCGCTGCCGGAGCGGGCCGACGCCGTGGGCGTACCGCCGGTGTCGGTCACCTCGATCCGCAGATCGCGAGGGCCGTACGTGACGCTGATCGCGACCCGCGCGCCCGCCGCGTGCTTGACCGTGTTGGTCAGCGCCTCCTGCACCACCCGGTAGGCCGCGAGATCGACCCCGGCGGGCAGCGGAACCGGAGAGCCGGTCACGGTCAGCTCGGCCTCCACTCCCGCTTCCCGGGCCCGCTCGACCAGCGCCGGGACCTGGTGAAGCCCGGGCGGCGGGGCGAGGTCCTCCGCGCCCACCTGGTCCGGGTCGTCACCGTTCATGGTGAGCAGGCCCATGACGTGGCGCAACTCGGTCATCGCGGTCCGCCCGCCGGACTCCACGGCCAGCATGGCCTGCTCGGCCCGCTCGGGCGCCGTCTTCAGCACCTTCCGGGCGGCGCCGGCCTGAACGACCATCATGCTGACATTGTGGGTGACGACGTCGTGCAGTTCCTGCGCGATCCGCGACCGCTCCCGCTCGACCGCCCGCCGTGTCGTCGTCTCCCGCTCCTCCTCCAGGATCCGTACGCGCTGCTTCCAGGTGTGCATCGCGTTGGCCGCGAGCCCCGCCGGGATCAGGACGAGGAACGTGACCACGCCGGGCCTGATGGAAGGCACGACCCCCTCGTGGTCGGCTGCGAGCAGCACCGCGCCGGCCAGCGCGCCGGCCAGCGCCAGCGACCGGTGCGGACTGTACATCACGGCACTGTAGGCGGCGATCAGGCAGGCGGCGAAGGTGAATGAGGGGTCGTAGCCCGGGTGCAGGTGGTAGAGCTGTGTCGCGCCGAGGACGACCCAGAACGCCGCGACCGGGTACCGGCGCCGCGCCACCAGGGGCATCGCGGTCAGGACCGCCAGGATCAGGTGCCAGAACGAAGTGCCGCCGTGGAGACTCCCGGCGTCGACGCCGTGGGGCGGCGCCGGCGGATCCGGGGGAACCGGGACATCGCCCGGGGTCACCGGGACGGGCCCGCCGTTCACCACGGAGACGGGATCTGACGCGCTCGGGTACCGGCTGACGCTCAGCGTGCCCAGGGTCAGGACGAGAGCGAGGATCGCGTCGGACGTCCAGGCCCAGCGGGAAACGGCCGGCGGCGGACCGGTGACACGCCACAGCGCGGCAACACCGCCAACCCGGCGGCCGATGATCTCTGCTCTGCTCACCGGCCAAGTGTCCCAATCGGCGGGAATCGCGACATCCGCCCCGATGACGACCGGCACGCGGGTACCGGCGTACATCGCAAGGATGACGCGCCGCCCTCGTCCCCCTGGCGGAGGACCGGAGTTCGCCACGGTTGCCGACGCGCCGGTCCGCGCACCGCTCCTAGCGTCGGGTCGCGTCGACACCGACCCGATCCGTGGAGGACCCGTTGACAGCGATCATCGAGATCCGAGATGTGCGCAAGAGATACGACGAAGGGCCGCCGGCCCTGGACGGCCTGAACCTCCAGGTGCGCGCCGGTGAGGCGCTGGCGGTGCTCGGCCCGTCGGGCAGCGGCAAATCGACCCTGCTCAACATGATCGCCGGATTGGACAAGCCGAGCGAAGGCGCCGTCACCGTGGACGGCCTACGCGTCGACCGGCTGGGCGAGGCCGCCCTGGCGAGGTACCGGCGGGAACGGATCGGAATGGTCTTCCAGTTCTTCAACCTGCTGGACGACCTGACCGCCGAGGACAACGTGCTCCTGCCGGCCCAGCTGGCCGGCGTGCCGCGGGCCAGGGCCCGCGCCCGGGCCGCCGAACTGCTCGACCAGCTCGGCATCGCCCGGCACGCCCGCGCCTTCCCCGGCCGCCTGTCCGGCGGCGAGCGCCAGCGCGTCGCGGTCGCCAGGGCGCTGATGAACCGTCCCCCGCTCCTGCTGGCCGACGAGCCGACCGGCGCTCTGGACAGCGCCTCCGCCGCCGACGTCAGGGAACTGCTGGTCGACCTCAACCGGAACGGGCAGACGATCCTGCTGGTCACCCACGACACCGCGCTCGCGGCGTCGAGCGCGACACGGACGATCGAGCTGATGGACGGCAGGATCTCGCGCGACGTCCAGACGGTCACCCGATGAGCGCGCTGGGGAGGGTCGTACGCGCCGGCGTCGGACGGCGCCGCGTCCAGACCGTGGTGATGACGCTGACCACGATGATGGCGGTCACCGCGTCGGTGCTGGCCGCAGGTCTCCTCGTGACGTCGCAGGCCCCGTTCGACCACGCCTTCGCGAAGCAGAAGGGCGCGCACCTGACCGTGCAATACGACGGATCAAGGGTCACCGCCGGGCAGGTCGCGGCCACCGCGCACGTCTCCGGGGTGACGGCGGCCGCCGGGCCGTTCCCGGTCCTGTCGCTGCGTCCGCATGTCGGCCGGAACAAGTCCGGCATGCCGCTGGGCGACCACCTGCCGCCGATGACGATCGTCGGCCGTGCCGATCCGGGCGGACCGGTCGACGACCTCGACCTCACCACCGGTCGGTGGGCCACCGGGGCGGGGCAGGTCGTGCTGAGCGACGAGAATGCGCCGTTCGGCATCGGCGACCGTATGGATTTCCCCGATCTGCCCGGCGGTCCGTCGCTGACCGTCGTCGGGCTGGCCAGGTCGGTGGGCGCTAGCGCGGAGGCGTGGGTGTCGCCGGCGGAGCTCACCGCGCTGACCGCTCCCGGTGCCGTACCGGCCCATCAGATGCTCTACCGCTTCGCCGGCGCCGGGACCGACGCCCAGATCACCGCCGATCGCGCCGCGATCACCGCGGCCGTGCCGCCGGGATCGATGACCGGAGCGGCGTCCTACTTGAAGATCAGGCTGGCCGCGAGCCGCGCCTCGGCGACGTTCGTCCCGTTCGTGATCACCTTCGGGGTCCTCGGCCTGGTCATGTCGATCCTGATCATCGGCGTCGTGGTCAGCGGGGCGGTCGGCGCCGCGACCCGGCGCATCGGCGTCCTGAAGTCGCTGGGGTTCACCCCGGCCCAGGTCGTGCGCGCCTACGTCGCGCAGGCGCTGATCCCCGCGACCGTCGGCGCCGTCCTGGGCGTCATCTCCGGCAACCTGCTGTCGATCCCGGTCCTGAGCCAGGCCAAGAGCGCGTACGGCACCGGCGGGTTGACGGTCGCCCCATGGATCGACGTCGCCGTTCCCGCCGTCGTTCTCGCCGCGGTCGCCGTCACCGCACTGGTGCCCGCGCTGCGTGCCGGGCGGCTGCGGACCGTCGAGGCGATCGCCGTCGGCCGCACACCCCGCTCCGGACGCGGCCGCGCGGTGCGGTACCTGCTGGGCCGGCTGCCATTGCCGCGGCCGGTGAGCCTCGGCCTGGCCACCCCCTTCGCCCGGCCCGCGCGGTCGGCGACGGTGGCCGCGGCCGTGGCCTTCGGCACGATCGGCATCACCTTCGGCGTCGGTCTCGCCCTGTCCCTGAACGCGATCCAGAACGGCCTCAACCGCCGGACCCCGGGTACGGTCGTGGTCTCGGCCTTCGCGTTCGCCCCGCCGGCCCCCGGGACGGACCCGGCCACCCCGCTCGTGAAGCCGGCCGTGAAACCCGCGGCGATCGCCGCGAAGATCAGTGCGCAACCGGGCACCAGGCGCTACTTCAGTACCGGCCAGACCCGGGTCGGCGTGGCCGGACTGGCCGGCCGGACGACCGTGATCGCTTACGAGGGCGACTCGTCCTGGGGTTCGTACCAGATGGTCGCCGGGTCGTGGTTCCACGGCCGAGGCCAGGCGGTGGTCCCCTCGGGGTTCCTCAGGACGACCGGGGCCCATATCGGAGACACCATCACCCTGACCGAGGGCGGCCGCAGCGCCCCGGTGCGGATCGTCGGCGAGGCGCTGGACCTGCGGGAGGAGGGCATGGTCATCCTGACCGATGACTCGTCCCTCACCGCCCTCCGCGCCCCCGTCCTGCCGGAGTCGGTCGAGTTCGCGATCGATCTCAAACCGGGAACCGATCCGCGGGCGTATCTCGACTCGCTCAACGCGGCCCTGCGGCCGCTCGGCATCACCGCGGCGACCAATTCCGGGCGGCTGAGCGGCACGGTCGTCGCCATGGACACCCTGGCCGCGATGCTCACGTTGATGCTGCTCGCCGTGGCCGGTCTGGGCGTGCTCGACACCGTCGTGCTCGACACCCGGGAGCGCGTCCACGACCTGGGGGTGCTGAAGGCGCTGGGTATGTCACCGAGGCAGACGGTCACCATGGTCATCACATCGGTCGCCGGAGTCGGCCTGCTCGCCGGCGCACTCGGGGTCCCGGTCGGCGTCGCGCTGCACGATCACGTGCTGCCGGTCATGGGTGATGCCGCGGGCACCAGGTTCCCGGCGGCGGACATCGCGGTGTACGACCTGCCCGTGCTGATACCGCTCGTCCTGGGCGGGCTGGTCATCGCGGCGGTGGGCGCGTTCCCGCCGGCCGGCTGGGCCGCCCACACCCGCACCGCGACCGCTCTGCGCACGGAGTAGCCGGCCGACCGTTCGAGGTCCTCATCGGGTCGCCCGCCCTCCCTCCAGGGTGGCCGGGCGACCGCTGCCTCCGAAGGCCCTCCGGGCCGGGTTACCTGATGTCAATATGAACGTCATGCCCGACTTACACCCCGCTTCCCGACCGGCAGTCCTGTCGGCGCACCGTCATGACCGAGCCCCCGCCCCCGGCCGTGAAGGACCCCCATGCTCGTACGCCTCGCCGCCATCACGCTCGTCTCCGCCGTCCCCCTCGCCCTCGCCGGAACCGCCTCCGCCGCTTCGACCGTCGCGGACGTCGGCCACCGGGGCGCGTCCGCGTACGCGCCGGAGAACACCCTCGCGGCCTTCCGGCAGGCCAAGACGAGGCACGCCGACTACTTCGAGCTCGACGTCCAGCAGACCAAGGACCACAAGCTCATCGTCATGCACGACGAGACGCTGAAGCGGACCACCAACGTGGAGAAGGTCTACCCGCACGGCTCACCATGGCGGATCCGCGACTACACCCTCAAGCAGATCAAGCGGCTCGACGCCGGGTCGTGGTTCTCGTCCAAGTACAAGGGCGAGCGGGTGCCGACCCTGGACGAGACGCTGAGCGCCATGCAGGGCCAGGGTCTGAAGCTCCTCCTGGAGCTCAAGAACCCGTCCCTGTACCCCGGCATGAACGGCCGGGTCGCCACGGCGCTGCGCGCCCACCCGTACTGGCTGCGCCCGGGCCGGCTGATCGTCCAGAGCTTCGAGTGGTCGTACCTGAAGAGCTTCCACCCGCTGCTGCCGTCCGTGCCGCTGGGCGTCCTCGGCAAGCCGACCACGGCACAGCTCCCGGCGGTCGCGAAGTACGCGCGCTACGTCAACCCGAAGTACACGAAGGTCGGCAAGAGCTACGTCGGCAGCGTCAAGAAGCGTCACCTGAAGGTCTTCGTGTACGTGGTCGACGACCGCGCGACGATGCGCCGGATGATCGGCTACGGGGTGGACGGGATCATCACCAACCGCCCCGACACGCTCCGCTCGGTCCTCAAGGGATAGGCGTGCCGCCGTCAACGCCGTGGATCGTCGTCGTCCACGGTACCGGGATCCTCGGCGCCGGTCGCCGAGGATCTCAGGGGGCGGGGAACTCGCAGTAGGCGACGGTCGCGTCGTCGTGACGCTTGTGCCGGGGCCAGCGCCGGCCGTCCGGGTCGGATCGCTCGGCCTCCCGGACCTGTTCGATCAGCGCCGCGGGCCCTCGCTCGCCCAGCGTGGCCAGGGTCTGCGGCCAGTCGGCCAGGCCGAAGGCGTCGACCGCCCGGGTCGCGCCGTCGGTCAGCAGGGCCGCCCGGCGCAGCTCCGGGAGCGGCACGCTCCCGGTGAGCGCCCGCCCCGCCACGCGCGGGTCGGCGGCGGCGAATCCGCTGCCGTCGGCGGTGAGCGCGGTGACCCGCCCGCCCTGGTCGAGCAGCAGCGTGGAGTCCGACAGCACCAGGTAGTCCGCGGCCTGGTCCCGGACGCGCAGCGCGACGACCGTCGTCGCCGGGGTCCAGGGATGGGACAGGTCACAGCGGCCGCCGTGCGCGGCGGCCGTCTCCGTGATCGCCTGCGCGAGGGCGGCGGCCGGGCTCAGTCCGTGGTCGAGGAGGCCGGCGAGCAGCCGGGTCGCGAGCTGCCCCACGTACCAGGGGCGGCCGTGCACGCAACCGGTCTCCAGATCCATGTCGATGCTCATGCCGTCCAGCACCACGGCAGCGCCGAGCGCGGTCGCGACGAAGTCCTCGTTCGGGCGAGCGGGGCTGCCCTGATCGGTCGCCCAGGTAACCCGCATCATCGCCCACTCCTCGCACCGGTACGGCCCGCGGGCCGGCCGCCCGTCCGGGCGATCCGCGTCATCGCCCGCTCCTCCACGTCGGTACGACCCGCGAGCCCGCCGCCCGTCCGGGCGATCCGCGTCATCGCCGGTCCTCCGCGTCGGCGTGGCGTTTCAGGTCCGCCCACAGCTCGTCGACCTGCCCGGCGAGCCGTTCGAGCGTGCCGGAGTTGTCGATGACGCGGTCGGCGATCTCCAGCCGCCGCTCCCGGGTGGCCTGGGCCGCGATGCGGGCCCGCGCGTCCGCCTCGGTCATGCCGCGCCGCCCGGTCAGGCGCCGCACCTGCTCCTCGACGGGCGTGTCGACGACGACCACGAGGTCGTACATGCCCGCCAGGCCGTTCTCGGCGATCAGCGGCACGTCATAGACGACGATCGCGTCGCCCGGCGCCCGCTCGACGAGTTCGCGCATCCGCTCGCCGACGCGCGGGTGCACGATCGCGTTGAGGCGCGCCCGCCGTTCCTCATCGGCGAACACGATCGACCCGAGCCGTTCCCGGTCCAGCGAGCCGTCGGGGAGCAGCACCCCCTCGCCGAACTCCGCGACGACCTCGGCCAGGCCCGGCGTGCCCGGCTCGACGACCTCCCGGGCGACGGCGTCGGCGTCGACGACCACCGCGCCGTGCTCCGCGAGCCGCCGGGACACCTCGCTCTTGCCCGACCCGATCCCTCCGGTCAACCCCACACTCAGCACGACGGCGAGCGTACTCACCCGCCCCGCGCGGGGACCAGTCAGCCGCCCCGGACGGGCCCGAGGGGCTTGCGCATGTGGACGAGCGTCAGGTGGTCGGCGACCCGCTCCCGGTTGGTCTCGGCGTAGCCGAGCCGGCGGTACATCCGCAGGTCGGTCTCGCTGAGATGCCCGGTGAACAGCACGCAGGCGTCGGCCCGGCCGGCCGCCTCCGCCTCCAGCGCCCGCATCAGCGCCTCGCCGATCCCCCGGCCCTGCAGGTCGGGCGCGACGACGAGCCGGCCGACCAGGCAGGTGCGCTCGTTGAACCGGCCGCGTACCGAACCGACGAGCCGGGGTCCCACGCTGGCCTTCAGGACCAGGGACTCGGCGATCATTGCGCGGATCTGGTCGAGGGACTCGACGAGCGGCGGCAGGAACGGGTCACCGTGCAGCTGCGCCTCGGTGACGTACGCGGCGCGCTGCACGGTGAGGATCTCCCCGGCGTCGGAGACGTCGGCGTGTTCGATCCGGACCTCCTCCACGGACGGTCAGCCCACCACGCGGACCGTCGCGGCCACCGGATAGTGGTCCGAGGCACGCCGGGACGAGTCGACCGCGCTGTTGTCGAAGCCGAGGTCGTCGCTGCCGAGGATCCAGTCGGCGCGGACGCCGCCCGTCATGGTCGGCGGAGGCGATTCCATCGTGCCGCGCAACCCGCTCTGGCCCATGAGGCGGCTCAGCTCCGGGGTTCCCGGACCCGCGCCCATGTTCCCGGCGATGATCGTACGCGGCGCGCCGCTCCACACCTGCAGCAGCTTCCCGATCTCGGTCAGCCGGCTCTGGGCGCGGTCGGCGCCCTGCTGGAGCCGTACGGACCACACGTCGGCGGTGTTGCCACCGCCGACGTCGACCCGGGCCCAGACGTACCCGGGCGCCTGCGGGCCGGCGCCGACCGGCAGCCGCCCGGCGCCGGTGGCCTTGACGCGCAGCCGGGTCAGCACCGCGTTGCCGTCCTGGTGGTCGGCCGCCGCGCCCCACACGAGGCGCATCTTCAGCCGCCGGGCCAGCCAGGACGCGACGTCCGTGGTGCCGGACATCGGACGGCCCCGCCCGACCCCCTGCAGCGCCACGACGTCGGCGCGCTGCGCCTCGATCGCGCGGGCGATCGCCTCCGGGTCCAGCCGGCCCCCGTCACCGATGGCGTCGTGGATGTCGTACGAGACGAGCCGGAACGTGCCCGGCAGCCTCGTCGCCGCGCGGGTCACCGACGGCGCGGTCACCGCGTAGATCACCGGGACGACCGCGAGGACCAGCGCGCCCGCGCCCGCGCCGAGCGCGCGGACCGCCGAACGCGCCGGGAGCGGGCCGCCGCGCGCCGCGGCGATCGCCGACAGCAGGCCCAGCGCGATGCCCGCCAGGCCCGGCAGGACCTTGTTCGGCAGGGGCAGCGGGTGGGTGTAGTGCAGTTGGTACGGCAGGATCACGACCAGGACGCCGAGCGCGCCGAGGGCCGCGCCCAGGTCGATGCGCCACGCCCGGCCCCCGGTGTCGGGGACGCTGACGTCCGGCGGCGGGCCGCCCCGCTCGGCGGGCCGGCCGCGGTAGCCGCCGCGCCGCAGCGGCACCCGTGAGGCGACCGCGAGCAGCCACGCCGACAGCACCTGCCCGATGATCACGACGGCGATGGCGACCGCGCCGGTCAGGCCGTACCGGCCGGTGACCGCGCCCGCGCCCACGCCGAGCAGCGTGCCGCCGAACACGCACACCCCGCCGGGCACGGCCGCGACGGCCAGGCCCGAGGACAGGAACGCCATCGCCAGCGCCTGCCCCGCCAGGACGACCACCCCGGCGACGGCCAGCGGCAGCCCGCCGCTGGAGGACGTGAACGCCGGACTGGACAGCACGAGGATCTGCAGGGCCAGGAACGGCCCCAGCGCCGCCGCGCCGAGCGCGTCACGCCAGCCGATCACCGGCGCCTCGACCGGCGGGTTGCGCAGCCAGCGCACCAGCGCCGCCACGCCGCCCGCGACGATCAGCAGCGTGACGATCCAGGCGGCGACGCCCGCGCGCGCGGGCGGGTCCCAGGTGCCGAACGCGAGCCGCAGCGCGGTGTCGCCGGTGAGCCCGGCCGTCGCCGCCACCGCGAATCCGGTGCCGGACAGGCCGCGCGCCGCCTCGTACAGCGCCGTGACGGCGAGCATCCCGAACACGGCGCCGGCGAACGCCAGCCACAGCGCCGGTGAGACGGCCTGCATGGCGAGCCGGACGGCCAGCAGGCCGCCGATCGCGACGGCCGGCAGGCCGCGCGGCCCGGCGACCGCGCGCACACCGGGCGCCAGAAAGCCGGACAGGCACGACACCAGGATCACCAGCGTGGCGGTGACCGCCCCACCGGACTCGGTGTAGTGCCCGAACGCGGGGAATCCCGCCCGCAGCACCTCGGCGAGCACCGCGAGGGTGACCGCGATCAGCGAGATCCGCGAAAGTTCCTGGGGAACGACCGGGGGTCCCGCCGTAGCGACGGGACCCCCGGATCGGACGCGTGAGTCAGAATCGACCATAACGGTGGTCTGTCTACTCCTCGCCGGTTTTCGGTTGTGTGTTACTCCTGGCCGCCGGACAGCTTCTCGCGGAGCGCCGCGAGCGCCTCGTCGGAGGCCAGCGCGCCGCCCGTGTCGCCGCCCTGCGACTCCTCCGTCGCGTACGACTGCGGGCCGGCCGCCTCGGCCTCGGCCCGGCGGGCCTCCTCGACCTGCCGCTTGTGGGCGTCGAAGCGGGAGCGGGCCTCGGCGTACTGCCGCTCCCAGGCCTCACGCTGCTCCTCGTAGCCCTCGAGCCAGTCGCCGGTGTCCGAGTCGAAGCCCTCGGGGTACTTGTAGTTCCCCTGCTCGTCGTACTCGGCGGGCATGCCGTAGAGCGTCGGGTCGAACTCCTCGTCGGTGAACGTCCCGCCGGTCTCGTTGGCCTGCTTCAGCGAGAGGCTAATGCGGCGCCGGTCGAGGTCGATGTCGATGATCTTGACGAAGATCTCGTCGCCGACCTGGACGACCTGCTCCGGGATCTCCACGTGGCGCTCGGCCAGCTCGGAGATGTGGACCAGGCCCTCGATGCCCTCCTCGACCCGCACGAACGCGCCGAACGGCACCAGCTTGGTGACCCGGCCCGGAACGACCTGGCCGATCTGGTGGGTGCGGGCGAACTGCTGCCAGGGGTCCTCCTGCGTCGCCTTGAGCGACAGCGAGACCCGCTCGCGCTCCATGTCGACGTCGAGGACCTCGACCGTGACCTCCTGGCCGACCTCGACGACCTCGGAGGGGTGGTCGATGTGCTTCCAGGACAGCTCGGACACGTGCACCAGACCGTCGACGCCGCCGAGGTCGACGAACGCGCCGAAGTTGACGATGCTGGAAACGACGCCCTTGCGGACCTGGCCCTTCTGGAGGGTGTTGAGGAAGGTCTGGCGGACCTCGCTCTGCGTCTGCTCGAGCCAGGCACGGCGGGACAGGACCACGTTGTTGCGGTTCTTGTCCAGCTCGATGATCTTGGCTTCGAGCTCACGGCCGACGTACGGCTGGAGGTCGCGGACCCGGCGCATCTCCACCAGCGATGCCGGCAGGAAGCCGCGCAGGCCGATGTCGAGGATGAGGCCGCCCTTGACGACCTCGATGACGGTACCGGTGACGATGCCGTCCTCGTCCTTGATCTTCTCGATCGTGCCCCAGGCGCGCTCGTACTGCGCGCGCTTCTTGGACAGGATCAGGCGACCTTCCTTGTCCTCCTTCTGGAGGACGAGGGCCTCGACGTGGTCTCCGACCGTGACGACCTCGTTCGGGTCGACATCGTGCTTGATCGAAAGCTCACGCGAGGGGATGACACCCTCGGTCTTGTAGCCGATGTCGAGCAAGACCTCGTCTCGATCGACCTTGACGACAGTGCCCTCGACAATGTCGCCGTCGTTGAAATACTTGATGGTCTCGTCGATCGCCGCGAGGAAGGCTTCCTCGGACCCGATGTCATTGACCGCTACCTGCGGGGTACTCGAGGTGGCCTCGGTGCTGCTCGTCATGTGTGGGATGGCTCCGGATACGGACATGCGTAGTTGCCTGTGCTGCGCGGAGGGCCAGTTATCCGTCCCTGCCGATGAACCGGCGGCGTGACCATACCGATGTCGACGTGACCGAGCGCGAGCCTGCTCTGTCCGAGGCGCGCGCAGGCCCACAGCGCAGCGATCAGAATATGGGACGTAGGCCGGTACGGTCAATCGCCCGCTTGATCAATACGGGCACGCGCGGGCCACGAAGCTCTCCGCGAGGTAGATCATCTTAGCCCGCGGGAAGGCCACCGTGGCCGGATCACCATCGGATGTGTAGCGCTTGTCCGGATGCCGGGCCAGCCAGTCGAGCCAGGCGATCGAGCAGAATCGCCGGCAGTCGTCCTGGCGAACCCGGCCGTCGTCGCGGATCCGCGGGATCTGCCGAGGATCATAGTCCTTCTCGAACGGCGAGTCGGCCGGACGCCATCCCGCGAGGAACATCCCCCGGAAGTCCCACCGGGCTCCGCCGGCCGATCCGTGGCCGGCCCACGACAGGCGTGCCGGGGCGCCGAAAGGAAACGCGAACGTCACCGGCGGGATAGCCGTCGCAGCCGTGATCATCTTCTGGTCGGCACCGATCTCCTCGGCCACCCCGCCGTGATCCATCCCCGCCAGGTCACGATGGTGGGCCGTATGGTTGGCGACCTCGAAGCCGTGCTGGACCAGCCAGCGCAGCGCGGCCGCCGCCCGGTCCCCCAGCGCGAACGGACCGGCGTTCACGAAGAACGTCGCGACCGGACGGAACCCCGGGTGCTCCCGGGCCACCCTCTCGATCACCCCGACGGCGGTGTCCGGCTCCGGCACGCCCGCCGCGTCGAACGCCAGATGCGTCGGCGACCCGTCGTCGAAGGTCAGCACGACCGGATGCCGGCCCGCCGGAACGTTCATCGTCCCCGTGACGAACTCCGCGGCCGTCACCGGCACGTACCCCTCCTGCGCCAGCCGGGTGAACTCGGCGTACAGCTGGGCCGGCGTGCGGTCCAGCGACGCCTTCGGCCGGGCCAGCACCCGGTGGATCATCAGGATCGGGACCTGACCGAGTTCGTTCGCGTCGGCGGCACGGGCCACCGCGGCCGCCCGCGCCCGGTCGAAGGCCGGGACCGCCGGGGCCGCCTGCGCCGGGCCCGGCGGCGCGACGGCACGCCGGCCGCGTCCCGCCCCGTCTCCCGCCCCACGTGCCGGCGCCGCCGCGCCGTCCCACGGCCCGCCGCCGCCCGCCGCGCCGTTCCCGGCGGCGGAGACGGCCGCGGTGACGCCCGCGCGGCGCGTGGTGCCGGCGCGGCGGCCGTGCCCGTCCGGGGGCAGCAGCAGGCCCACGGCGACCGCGGCGACGATCAGGGTGGCGGCGAGTCGGTGAAGATGCGGCACGTGCCCCCCAGCAGCTCGTACCCGTGGCGAGCCGTGCGGCCGCGGGCACCGTCGAAGTCCGCGCGGAACGGCCGTCGGATCATGGCCGCCCGTCTCGCGCGGACTCTTCCTTCCCGCTCACTGGATCTTGCAATCCGTCACCGGGGTGAGCCCTCCGTGACCGGCCCCCGCCGCAGGGGTGAGCCCTCGGTGACCGGTGCCGTCGGCGGGACCAGCCGTCAGTGACCGGCCTCCTGCCAGGTGCGCCCGGTGCCCATCGAGACCTCCAGCGGCACCCGCAGGTCGTACGCGCCGCCCATCTGCTCGCGCACGAGGGACTGCAGCGTCTCCAGCTCGCCCGGCGCCACCTCGAAGATCAGCTCGTCGTGGACCTGCAGCAGCATCCGCGACGCCAGCCCGGCGGCGCGCATCGCGCGGTCGACGTTCAGCATCGCGACCTTGATGATGTCGGCCGCCGACCCCTGGATCGGCGCGTTAAGCGCCATCCGCTCGGCCATCTCCCGGCGCTGCCGGTTGTCCGAGGTCAGGTCCGGCAGGTAGCGGCGGCGGCCCATGATCGTTTCGGTGTAGCCGTCCTGCCGGGCCCGAGCGACGATGTCGCGCAGGTAGTCGCGCACGCCACCGAACTGCTCGAAGTACTCGGCCATCAGCGCCCGCGCCTCGTCCGGCGTGATCTTCAGCTGCTGCGACAGCCCGAACGCCGACAGGCCGTACGCCAGGCCGTAGTTCATCGCCTTGATCCGCGACCGCAGCTCGCCGTCGATCTGCTCGGGCGGCAGGTCGAACACCCGGGAGGCGGTGATCGTGTGGAAGTCCGCGCCGGACCCGAACGCCTCGATCAGCGCGGCGTCCTCCGACAGGTGCGTCATGATCCGCAGCTCGATCTGGCTGTAGTCGGCGGTGAGCAGGCACTCGTAACCCGCGCCCACCATGAAGCCCTCGCGGATCTGCCGGCCCTCGGCCGAGCGGATCGGGATGTTCTGCAGGTTCGGGTCGGAGGAGGACAGCCGGCCGGTCGCCGCGACCATCTGCCCGAACGTCGTGTGAATGCGCCGGTCCTCGTCCGCCATCGGGATCAGCGAGTCGACCATGCTCTTGAGCTTGGCGACCTCACGGTGCCGCAGCAGGTGCTCCAGCACCGGATGGCCGGTCTGGGCGAACAGGCTCGTCAGCGCGTCGGAGTCGGTGGTGTAACCGGTCTTGGTACGCCGCGTCTTCGGCAGCTCCAGCTCGTCGAACAGCACCTGCTGGATCTGCTTGGGCGACCCGAGGTTGAACTCGTGCCCGATCGCCTCCCAGGCGGCCTCCTCCATCGCCTTGACCTCCGCGCCGAAGGTCGCCGACAGCTTCGCCAGGTAGTCGATGTCCAGGGCGACGCCGACCCGCTCCATGCCGGCGAGGACCTCCACCAGCGGCAGCTCGACATCCTGCAGCAGCCGGGTCGCACCCCGCCGCTCCAGGTCCGCGTCGAGCGCCGCGGCGAGGTCGACGACCGCCCGCGCCCGTACGACGAGGTCCCGGGCGGCCTCCTGCTCGCCGGAGCCGTCGATCGTCAGCTGGCCGCCGCCGTCGGCCTCCTCGCGCAGCTCCCGGTGCAGGTAGCGCAGGACCAGGTCACCCAGGTCGAAGGAACGCTGGCCGGGCAGCGCGAGGTAGGCGGCCAGCGCCGTGTCGCTCGTCACCCCGTCGAGCCGCATGCCCCGCGCGGCCAGCGCCAGCATCGGGCCCTTCGCGTCGTGGACGGCCTTCGGCCGCTTCGGGTCGGCCAGCCACGCGGCCAGCGCCCGCTCGTCCTCCTCGACCAGCTCCACAGGGTCGACGAACGCCCCCGCACCCGCCTGGTTGGCCAGCGCCAGACCGGTGAGGTCGCCGGTGCCCCGCCCCCACGTGCCGGTCACCGCGACGCCGACCCGGCCCTCGCCGGTGGCGTGCTCGTCCAGCCACGCGGCGAGCTCGCCCGGCCCCGGCCGGGCCACCTCGACCTCGAAGCCCTCCTCCGCCTCCGGCTCGACCGCCGACAGCGTGGCGTACAGCCGCTCGCGCAGCACCCGGAACTGCAGGGTGTCGAACAGCGTGTGGATCTCGTCGCGGTCCCACTGGCCGATCGTCAGCTCCGCCGGAGCCTGCTCCAGCGGCACGTCGCAGACGAGCTTGTTGACCTGGTAGTTGCGCATCACCTCACCGAGGTGCTCGCGCAGGCTCGCGCCCGCCTTACCGGTGATCTCGTCGACGTGCGCGATGACCCCGTCCAGCCCGTCGTACTTGGCGATCCACTTCGCGGCGGTCTTCGGGCCCACGCCCGGCACGCCCGGCAGGTTGTCGCTCGTCTCCCCCACCAGGGCCGTGAGCATCCGGTGCCGCTCCGGCGGCACGCCGTACTTCTCCTCGACCGCCGCCGGCGTCATGCGGGCCAGGTCCGACACGCCCTTGCGCGGGTACAGCACCGTGCAGCGCGGCCCGACCAGCTGGAACGCGTCCCGGTCACCGCTGACGATCGACACGTCCATGCCCTGGTCCACGGCGCGCGTGGCGAGCGTGGCGATCAGGTCGTCCGCCTCGTAGCCCGCGACGGACAGCCGCGGGATGCGCAGCGCGTCGAGCACCTCGAAGATCAAGCTGATCTGGCTGCGGAAGTCGTCCGGCGTCTCCCGCCGGTTCGCCTTGTACTCGACGTAGGCCTCGTGCCGGAACGTCGGCTCCGACCGGTCGAAGCACACCCCGACGTGCGTGGGCTCCTCGTCGCGCAGCACGTTGATCAGCATGGACGTGAAGCCGTACACCGCGTTGGTCGGCTGCCCCGTCGTCGTCGAGAAGTTCTCGATGGGCAGCGCGAAGAACGCCCGGTAGGCCAGAGAGTGCCCGTCCAGGAGCAGCAGGCGCGCGTTTTCAGAGGTCGCTTCCGTCGTCACCACGCCAGCAGCCTAGTCTTCGATGCCGACAGTTCTACGCACGTCATGGAGGTTTCATGGGCGAGGCCGGCGGCGGCCCCACGAACGATCTCGGCGGCATCGACCCGCGCGGGGATCTCGCCACGGCGATGGGCGTCGAACTCCTCGAGGCGAGCCCCGAACGCGTCGTGGCCCGCATGCCCGTCAAGGGCAACACCCAGCCGTACGGCGTCCTGCACGGCGGCGCCTCCTGCGTCCTGGCCGAGTCCACCGGCTCCGTCGGCGCGGCCCTGCACGCCGGACCCGGCCGCATCGCCCTCGGCATCGAGATCAACGCCACCCACCACCGGTCAGCCACCAGCGGATACGTCACCGCGGTCGCCACCCGCCTACACGGCGGACGCACCCTGGCCAGCTACGAGATCGTCATCACCGACGAGCAGGACCGCCGCGTCTGCACCGCCAGACTCACCTGCGCCATCCGCGACAAGGCATAGATTTCTCGCATCTTTTGCACCAGTCACTCCAGTCTCGCTACCGTTGGAGGGCAAGAGCCCGGAGCGCTGAGTAGAAAACGTACGATCCGGTCCTCGTGCAGGGCCGGGGAAGGCCTGCACGGGCCACCAGGTCGGACGGCACCAAAGGCGCTCCGGGCTCATTGTCGTTCCGCCCCGCCCGCCGGAACCCTCGGCACGTCAGAACCCCCAGCCCGCCGGAACCACCGGCCCAGCGGCCCACCTGAACCCTGGCGCGCCGGTCTCGATTCGGCCACAGCCGCTCTACGCGTCGGCCACGGGGCTTTGCATGATCACGCCCGTCGCCTACCGTCGCGCTGTGCGCCCCTTCGCGATCACACCCGGCGTCCGCGCCCGGCGCCGATCCGGCGCCCTCCGCGCCGTCGCACCGCTCCTCGCACTCGCCCTCGCCGCGGCGGGCTGCGGCCACCCGGCCCGCGACTACACCATCCCCCGCCAGCCCCTCCCCGAGCACGAGACACCGCTCAAGGGCCGTACCGCCACCATCGGCGAGGTCACCTACACCGCGATCGGCGTCCGCACCAAGATCCCCGAGGTCATCGGCTCGCACGCCAGCTGGATCCCGCACGGGCAGTACGTCCGCGTCCGCCTCCTGATGGTCAACCACGGCCGCGAACGCCACGACCTCGACCCCTACCGGCAGCGGCTCGTCACCGCCGACGGCGCCACGTACCTTCCCAACACCGACGCCATGCAGATCTCCCGCGCGCCCTCCGGCGTGCAGTCCATCGCCTCCCAGGAGATGCGCGCCTTCGACCTCTGGTACGACGTGCCCGCGAACGCCAAGGTCAAGGCCCTGCGCGTCCTCGGCGACCCCTCCTCGTCCCGGCTCGGCGACCAGCTCAAGGGCGCCGCCGTCGGCCACACCAAGAACCCCGTCGACCTCTCCCTCACCTGACGCCGGGAAACGACGAAGGGACGGCGGCCCGCCCTGCGAGCCACCGTCCCTTTCCAACGCGGCGCCTGGTCTAGTCGCCCGACCCGGCGGCCGCCTCCGCGCCACCGCCGAGGTACGCCGCGCGCACCTGCGGGTCGTTCAGCAGCGCACTCGCCTCCGCCGACTTCACCACCGCGCCCGTCTCCAGGACGTACGCGCGGTGCGCGACCTGCAGCGCCTGCTGGGCGTTCTGCTCCACCAGCAGCACCGTGGTGCCCCGCCGGTTGATCTCCGTGATGATCTCGAAGATCTGCTGGATCAGCTTCGGTGCCAGACCCATCGACGGCTCGTCCAGCAGCAGCACCTTCGGCTTGGTCATCAGCGCCCGGCCGATCGCCAGCATCTGCTGCTCACCGCCGGACATCGTGCCGCCCGCCTGGTCCTTGCGCTCGGCCAGCCGCGGGAACAGGTCGTAGACCTCCTTCAGGTCCTTCTCGACCTCATCCCGGCGCGCGTACGCGCCCATCAGGAGGTTCTCCACGACCGTCATGCCGGGGAAGATGCCACGACCCTCAGGGGACTGCCCGATGCCCATGAGCACGCGCTTGTGCCCCGGCACCTTGCTGATGTCCTTGCCGTCGAACAGGATCTGCCCGCGCGTCAGCGGACGCAGCCCAGAGATCGTCTTGAGCGTCGTCGTCTTGCCGGCGCCGTTCGCGCCGATCAGCGTGACGACCTCACCCTCGTCGACCTCCACGGACACGCCCTTGAGCGCGGCGATCTTGCCGTAGTGGACGTGGATGTCCTTGATCTCAAGAAGCATCGGCGGGGACCCCCAGGTACGCATCGATGACCCGCTGGTTGGTCTGGATCTCGGCCGGCAGACCCTCTGCGATCTTCTGGCCGAAGTCCAGCACGGCGATCCGGTCGCTGATGCCCATGATCAGGCTCATGTCGTGCTCGATCAGCAGCACCGTGCGCCCGGTGTCCCGGATCTTGCGGATCAGGCCCTGCAGCTCCTCCTTCTCCGTCGGGTTCATCCCGGCGGCCGGCTCGTCGAGCAGCAGCAGCTTCGGGTCCGTCGCCAGCGCACGAGCGATCTCCAGCCGCCGCTGGTCACCGTACGGGAGGTTCTTCGCCGTCTCCTCCATCCGGCGCGCGACCCCGACGAACTCCAGCAGTTCCTCCGCCTTCGCCCGGCCGTCGCGCTCCTCACGGCGATGCCACGGCAGCCCCAGAGCCGCCCCGGCCAGACCCGTACGGTGATGCGCGTCCGCGCCCACCATCACGTTCTCCAGCGCCGACATGTTGTGGAACAGCCGGACGTTCTGGAACGTGCGCGCCACGCCCCGCTTCGTCACCTGGTAGCGCTTCTTGCCGTCGATCCGGGAACCCGCGAAGACCACCTGGCCCTCGGTCGGCCGGTACACGCCGGTGACGACGTTGAACACCGTCGTCTTACCCGCGCCGTTCGGGCCGATCAACGCGAAGATCTCACCCTCGTTGATCGCCAGGTTCAGGCCGTTGATCGCGACGACGCCGCCGAAGCGCATCGTGATCCCGCGCAGCTCCAGCACCGGCGTACCGGTCTTCTTCTCCGCCGGAACGCCTGCCGTCTCACTCATTCGCCCACCTCACCAGCGGCGACGGTCACCGGACCGCCCACCTCGGCACCCAGGCCGCCCATACCGCCCTCGCCCTCGGCGAGCTCCGCCTTACGGCGCCGCGACGGCAGCAGACCCTCCGGCCGGAAGATCATCAAGAGGACCAGGACCCCACCGAACACCAGCACGCGGTACTCCTGAAGGCCACGGATCCGCTCCGGAATCCACGCCACCAGGAACGCCCCCAATATGACGCCCGGGAGATTCCCCGAGCCGCCCAGGACCACCGCCGCCAGGATCGTCGCCGACAGGATGAACGGGAAGTTCGTCGGAATGATCGACACCGACTGCGACGCGTACACCACGCCGCCCGCGCCACCGATCGCCGCGCCGATCGCGAACGCCGCCAGCTTGAACTTGAACGTCGGAACACCCATCAGCTCGGCCGCGTCCTCATCCTCACGGATCGAGGCCCACGCCCGGCCCACCCGGCTGTTCTCCAGCCGCTTGGCGAAGATGATCGCCGCGACGATCAGCAGCAGCATCAGGTAGTAGTACGGCTTGCCGTCCAGCGCGCCGTACTTCAGCGGCTGCACGCCGCCGATCCCGATCGCGTCGAAGAACCCGTTGTCCGGGATCGTCCACTCCGACAGCGACGGCGGGTGCGGAATACCACCGATGCCCCGAGGACCACCGATGTAGTCGGTATTGTTCGCCACGATCCGGACGATCTCCCCGAAGCCCAGGGTCACGATCGCCAGGTAGTCGCCGCGCAGCCGCAGCGTCGGAGCGCCCAGGATGATCCCCGACACCGCCGACAGAAGCACGCCGACGACCAGGATCTCCCAGAAACTCATGTGCATCTTCGTCCCGAAGATGGCCATCGCGTAGCCACCGATCGCGAAGAACGCCACATAACCCAGGTCGAGCAGGCCCGCCTGCCCCACCACGACGTTCAGGCCGATCGCCAGCAGGATGTACCCGCCGATCGGGAAGAACAGCAACGTCGGCCAGTCCGTGTACGGCGACATGAAACTGCCGACACCGTCCGCCGGCAGCAGGATCGCCAGCACGATCAGCACCAGATAGACGACCCAGCGCGCCCAGCGCGGAGCGGTCGCCCATCGGTCACGAAGCGTATCGAAGAAGGACGAATACCCGTCCCGAGCTCGGGAGAGCGGGTTCCGGTTGGTCGTATCGTTCATGCGCGCGCCTGCTGGAGAGACTCACCGAGGATCCCGGTGGGACGGAACATGAGGACAAGCACCAGAACGCTGAAAGCAACGACGTTCTGCCACTCGGAGCCGAAGACCGCGGAGCCGTACATCTCGATCAGGCCGAGGACGATACCGCCGACCAGCGCACCGCGAAGGTTGCCGATACCGCCCAGCACCGCGGCCGTGAACGCCTTGATGCCCAGCAGGAACCCGACGTCGAACCGCGTCTCCTCGAACCGCAGCATGTACAGCGCCGCCGCGACACCCGCCATCGCGCCGCCGAGCGCGAACGTCGCCGTCACGATCCGGTCGATGTTGACACCCATCAGCACGGCCGTCTCCGGATCCTGCGCCGTCGCGCGGATCCCGCGGCCGAGCTTCGTCCGGTTCACGAACATGTCCAGCGCGACCATCATGAGCACCGCACCGACGATCACGATGAGCCGGTCGTTGGACAACTCGAACCCGCCGATGTGAATCACATTGGTGTGGTGCACGAAGTGGCCCTGGACCGGCAGCGCGCCCTTCTCCTTCGGCAGGCCGAACGCCTGCGGGATCACCAGCCGGGCGAACAGCTGCTGCAGGAACAGGGACGCGCCGATCGCCGAGATCAGCGCCGCGAGCCGCGAGGCGTTGTTCCGCCGCAACGGCCGGTACGCCACGTACTCCAGGATCACGGCGCTGCCGCCCGACGCGATACCACCCGCCACCGCGAGCGCCAGGACCAGCGCCACCAGCGCGAAACCGCCGACGTTCGATGGCATCCCGAACAGATGCAGCGTCCCCAGGGCCCCGAACGTCCCGATCATGAAGATCTCGGAGTGCGCGAAGTTGATGAGTCGCAGGACGCCGTAGACCATCGTGTAGCCGAGCGCCACCAGCGCGTAGATCGCGCCCAGCGACAGGCCGTCAATGGTGTACGGCCAGAATTGACTGAAGAGATTGTTCAATGTGGTCGCCTTCATCGCACGGGGCGGGAGCGCACCTGTCGCTCCCGCCCCTGCGCGTTCTCAAGGCCGCCGTCTGGTCGGCGGGCTACTTGACCGTCGCGTTCTTGGCGTTGCCCAGCAGCGGAAGCTGGTCGCCCTTGACCTGGTAGACGTAGACGTCCGCCGCGGCCGGCTCACCGTTGCTCTGGAACTTGATCTCCTTCGACACGCCCGGCTTGTCGATCTTCGACAGGTAGTCGTTGATCTTCTCCGGGGTCGTGTTCCCGGCCTTGACCGCCTCGATGAACGCCGTGGCCGCGTCGTAGCCCTCGGCCGAGTAGACCGCCGGGTCGGCGTGGAACTTGGCCTTGTAGTCCTCGGCGAACTTCTTGCTCGCCGCGCTCGCCGTACCGCTCGGGTCGATCAGGCAGGGGCAGCCGATGATCGAGCCGTCCGCGGTGGTACCGCCGGCACCCTTCGCCAGGCCCTTGTCCAGCGAACCGTCACCGGACAGGAAGCGCGCCTTCACGCCACCCTCGCGCAGCTGCTTGATCAGCTTGCCGCCCTGCGCGTAGTAGCCGCCGAAGAAGATCGCTTCCGGGGTGAACGCCTTCACCTTGTTGACCGTCGCGGAGAAGTCCGACCCCTGCGGGTCGATGGCGTCCTCGGCGGTCTGGGCGCCGCCCTGCGTCACCGCGGCCTTCACCGTCTCGGCAAGCGGCTTACCGTACTCGGAGCTGTCGTGGATGATGAAGACCTTCTTGGCCTTCAGCGAGTTCGCGATGAACCCGCCGATCCCCTGGCCCTGCACGTTGTCGTTGCCGATCACACGGTGCCAGTACTTCCAGCCGTGCGTCGCCAGCGAGGCGTTGGTCGCCGAGGAGGAGATGTTCGGCAGCTTGCCCTCCTCCAGCACCGGGTCGGCCTGCGCCGACTCGCCGGAGAAGGTCGGGCCGATCAGGCCGGCGATCTTGTCCTTGGTGATCGCCTGCTTCGCCAGCGGCACGGCCTGCTCGCCCTTGCCCTGGCTGTCGTAGGTCTTGAGGGTGATCTTGACCTTCGGGTTGGTCGCGTTGTACTGGTCGATGGCCAGCTGAGCGCCCTGCCTGGGCGGAATGACCAGACCGGAGTTCTCACCGGTCAGGTCGCCCATGAACCCGATGGTGACGGTGTCGCCGCCGCCGCTCTTCGAGCCGCCACCACACGCGGACGCGCCGAGCGCCAGTGTCGCGCTCGCCGCCGCCACGCCGACGACCGTAATCAATCTGCTCCGCAAGGTAGCTCTTCCTTCCGTCCGAATCCCCTGGATCAGGGAACTTCTCTGCACCCAGGGCGTGGACTCGGTGCGGGCGAAATAACACGGTTCCCTGGGGCTCGGTGGGTAGTACACCGAGCACCGGCTACGAACAGTAGGGATCCAGCGAGGGTGTTGCGGATTCGTTACTGGCCCGTGCCCTAAAAGTCCAGATCTGATTACGGACGACTACTTTGCGTAGTGGCACAGCTCACTTGGTTTCAAGGGTGTTAACGGACAAGCGCGACACGGCTATTCGGCCGATCCGCCGGAGGTCTCCCCCGCGCCGCCCGCGATGACCGCCTCCGCCACCGCCCGCATCGTCAGCCGGCGGTCCATCGACGTCTTCTGGATCCAGCGGAACGCCTCCGGCTCCGACCACCCGTGCGCGCTCTGCAGCAGCCCCTTGGCCCGGTCGACCAGCTTCCGCGTCTCGAGCCGCTCCCCGAGCGACGTCACCTCGGCCTCGAGGCTCTTGATCTCCTGGAAGCGGCTCACCGCCATCTCGATGGCGGGCACCAGATCCGCCTTCGTGAACGGCTTCACGAGATAGGCCATGGCTCCGGCCTCGCGCGCCCTCTCGACCAGCTCCCGCTGCGAGAACGCCGTCAGGATGACCACCGGCGCGACCCGCTCGGCGGCGATCCGCTCGGCCGCCGAGATCCCGTCCAGGACGGGCATCTTCACATCGAGGATCGTCAGGTCCGGCACCAGCTCCATCGTCAGGCGAACGGCCGTCTCTCCATCCCCGGCCTCGCCGACGACCTGGTACCCGTCTTCTTCCAGCATCTCCTTGAGGTCCAGCCTGATCAGGGCCTCATCCTCAGCGATCACAACACGACGCGCGCTCTCGGTCACGCGCACGAGCGTACCCGGACCCGCTACCCTGGTACCCGACCCAGGTCGGTAGACGGCACCTCTACCCACGACTCGGACATATAATCGAATATCCCGAATAATGCCCCGATAGCCCAATCGGCAGAGGCCGCAGATTCAAAACCTGCACAGTGTGGGTTCGACTCCCACTCGGGGCACCTCAAGAAACCGCCGTCCGTAACGGGCGGCGGTTCTGCCGTAGGGCGATGCAACACTGAGCGCATGTATGACATTGCCACGCGTAATCGCGCATTAAGCCTTCTCGCGCAAGGTATGACCGTCAGCGAGGTCAGCAGGCGCACATCTCCCGGTGGGCCATCCGCGACTGGCAGCTGCGGGCGGACCAGGGCAGACCCATCGCGTCGTCTCGCCCCACGTCATGCCCCCGCTGCACGACCCCTGCGGCGCTCCCGCAGTCTGCGGATCGGTACGCCTATCTCCTCGGGCTCTATCTCGGTGACGGCTGCATCAGTCCGGTGGGTGATTCCGCCAAACGAATCTGGGCGCTGCGCATATCCTGCGCGGACGACTATCCAGGTCTGCAGGTCGAGTGCGCGGACGCCATCCGCGCGATCCGGCCCGACAACAGGATCCGCTTCCTCCGACTCGCCGGCTGCACGGAGATCAACAGCCATTCGAAGCACTGGCCGTGCCTCTTCCCTCAGCATGGTCCGGGCAAGACGCACAACCGGACGAGCGCGCTCGAATCCTGGCAGCAGGACCTCGTGGAGCGGTATACGAGACCGTTCGTCCGTGGTCTGATTCACTCGGATGGGAGCCGCTCGACCAATCGCGTACGGCATGCGGCCGAAGGCGGCGATCGCTGGTATGAGTACCCGCGTTACTTCTTCACCAACGAATCCGCCGATATCGCGAAACTCTTCACGGACGCGCTCGACAGGCTCGGCGTCGCCCGGAAGCGATCGAACCGCAACAACATCTCCGTCGCGCGGCGGGAGGCGGTGGCGCGGTTGGATGAGTTCGTGGGGCCGAAATACTGATCAGCCGGCGTGGCGGATCATGAACTCCTGCTGGGCGTCCGGGGCGGTCATGATGGAGCCGGGGACGGCCGGGTCGCGGTGCTCGGCCTGGAGGTCCTCGGGGCGCGGGCGCGCCGGGAGGGAGCGCCAGCGGGCGGGGCGGCGGGGCGCGGAGTCCTTCTGCGGGAGGACCTCTTGGTCTTCGCTCATGGTTTCAGGATGCCGCGTGCCGTGCCGCGTACCAACCCTTGGCCGTATCCCGTGGGGTGCGGGGCCATCGCCGGAGACGATGATGGCCCCGCACTGCGGAACGCCTCGGGTCAGGAGGACGGGTGGGTGGCGATGGCGTCGCCGATGCGGTGGACGCGCAGCGCGTTGGTGGAGCCGGGGGTGCCGGGGGGCGAGCCGGCGACGATGACGACGCGGTCGCCCTTCTGGAGGCGGCCGATGTCGAGGAGCGCGGCCTCGACCTGGCGGACCATCTCGTCGGTGTGGAAGACCTCGGGGACGATGAAGGTCTCGACGCCCCAGACGAGGGCCAGCTGGCTGCGGGTCTCGGGGCGGGCGGTGAAGGCCAGGAGGGGGATCGGCGAGCGGTAGCGCGACATGCGGCGCGCGGTCTCGCCGGTCATGGTGAAGGCGACGAGGGCCTTGGCTCCGACGGTCGCGCCGATCTCGGCGGCGGCGCGGGCGATGGCGCCGCCGACGGTCTCGGGGACGCGGTCGAGGGAGTGGGTGGCGCGGAGGGTGTGCTCCTCGGCGGCGGTGACGATGCGGCCCATGGTCTGGACGGACTCGATGGGGTAGTCGCCGACGCTGGTCTCGCCGGAGAGCATGACGGCGTCGGCGCCTTCGAAGACGGCGTTGGCGACGTCGGAGGTCTCGGCGCGGGTGGGGCGCGGCGCGCTGATCATGGATTCGAGCATCTGGGTCGCGACGATGACCGGGCGGGCCTTTTCGCGGGTGAGCTCGATGGCGCGTTTCTGGACGATGGGGACCTGCTCGAGCGGGAGCTCGACGCCGAGGTCGCCGCGGGCGACCATGATGCCGTCGAAGGCTTCGACGATCTCTTCGAGGCGCTCGACGGCCTGCGGCTTCTCGATCTTGGCGAGGAGGGGGACGGTGCGTCCTTCCTCTTCCATGATGCGGCGGGCGGTGGTGGCGTCGTCGGGGTTGCGCACGAAGGACAGGGCGACCATGTCGACGCCGAGGTGGAGGGCGAAGCGGAGGTCGTCCTCGTCCTTCTCGGTGAGGGCGGGGACGCTGACGGCGACGCCGGGGAGGTTGAGGCCCTTGTGGTCGGAGACCATGCCGCCGATGAGGACGCGGGTGCGGACGCGGGGGCCGTCGACGACGGTGACGTTGAGGACGACGCGGCCGTCGTCGATGAGGACGGTGTCACCGGGGTTGACGTCACCGGGGAGGCCGCCGTAGGTGGTGGAGACCATGGCGCGGTCGCCGGGGACGTCCTCGGTGGTGATGGTGAACTCGTCGCCTAGGGTCAGGCGGACCGGGCCGTCGGCGAACCGGCCGAGCCTGATCTTGGGTCCCTGGAGGTCGGCGAGGATGCCGACGCCGTGGCCGGTGGCGTTGGAGGCTTCGCGGAGATATCGGTAGACCTCCGCGTGCTGCTGCTGCGTGCCGTGGCTCATGTTGAGCCGGGCGACGTCGATCCCGGCCTCCACGAGGGCGTGGATGCGCTCCTCGCTGGAACAGGCGGGACCTATCGTGCTGACGATCTTTGCTCGGCGACTCACGCTACAACCCTAGGTAGTTACTGGGCGGTACGCGTATTCATGCAGGTCGGCGTCGCCCAGTGTTCACGTATTGGTCTAGACCGAAGGGGCCGACACGGGTCCCTTGGCCTAGATGTGAGGGTATGCCCGGATGCGGGGAACGGCAGCCGGATCCGAAAGTCCGGCCCGTGCGGCGGCCGGCGCGCGCCCGGCCGCGCGAAGCGGCTCCGGGTCGGGCCGGGGCGCCGTACGCCCGCCCGCGCGGGGTGGTTCCCGGGCGGGCCGGGGCGCCGTACGCCCCGGTCGCGGGGAGGGCGGCGCGGCCGCCGGCGAAGGGTGGCCCGGCCGGCCGCGCGCCGGTGGTTCAGGCCGCGAAGGTCTCGACGATCTCCTGGCAGAAGGCCTTGAGGTCGTCGGGTTTGCGGCTGGTGATGAGGGTGTTGGGACCGGCGGTGCAGCGTGCGACCTCCTGGTCGACCCAGGTGCCGCCCGCGTTGCGGATGTCGGTTTGCACGCTGGGCCAGGACGTCAGGGTGCGGCCGCGTACGACGCCGGCTTCGACGAGGGTCCAGGGCGCGTGGCAGATCGCCGCGACCGGCTTGGCGGCGTCGAAGAATCCCTTGGCGAAGGCGACGGCCTTGGGTTCGGTGCGCAGGAAGTCGGGGTTGGCGACGCCGCCGGGGAGGACGAGCGCGTCGAAGTCGGCGGCCGAGACCTCGTCGACGGTGGCGTCCACGGGGAAGGTGTCGGCCTTCTCGAGGTGGTCGCGGGCCTGGACCTGGCCGCTGGTGGTGGAGACGAGGCGGGGCGTGCCGCCGGCCTGTTCGACCGCCTTCCAGGGCTCGGTCAGTTCGACCTGCTCGATCCCGTCGGGGGCGACGAGGAAGGCGATCGTCTTGCCGTGGAGGTTGGTGCTCATGGGTCAGTACCTTCCCGGATGAAGCTTTCGGCGGTTCCTGAAGAGCCCTGCCCGGCATCGGGGCCGGTATTCACGTCCGGGCGTGACGTTCGGAACCGAGTGTTCTCGCCGGTGCGGGGTGCGAGGTGCGGCCCGCCGGCGCCGTGGCGGTCGTGTTCGGCCGCGTTCTGTGGGCGGTGGGTCTCCGGCCGCCGGATCGCCGCGATTTGCAGTTACATTTCGCCATAGCAGCGATTTTTGTTGATTGTCCGGTTCAACGTTTCCGTCGCTCGATCATCGAACGTCGTTCATGCGTTCGCGTTGCGCCCGGCCGCCGAATGAGCCATTTTCTATCTGGTGTTTCGTGGTCCTCGAGTCGACGGGAGCGTGGCAATATGCCGGAACTCACCCGCCGTCGCCTGTTCAGTGCGGCGGGATCGATGGGCGCGGCGGCGTTCGCCGCGGAGTTCCTGCCTTCGAATCTGCGGCGAGCGATGGCGGCCGCGTCGCCGGCCGGGGGCCGGCTCGGCGACATCAAGCATGTCGTCATCTTGATGCAGGAGAATCGCTCGTTCGACCATTATTTCGGAACACTTCCTGGAGTGCGGGGTTTCTCCGATCCGGCGGCGATCACGCTGAGCACCGGCCGGTCGGTCTTCCACCAGCCGGATCCGGAGAACCCCGCGGGTCATCTCCTACCGTTCCACCTGGACACACAGCGGACGAACGCGCAGTCGATCCCGTCCACCGACCACGCGTGGAAGGTCCAGCACGAGGCGTGGAACAACGGCAGGATGGACAACTGGGTGCCGGCGCACCGGGCGGCCGACGGGGACGACGCGCCGTACATCATGGGCCATTACACCCGGGCGGACATTCCGTTCCACTTCGCATTGGCCGAGTCGTTCACGATCTGCGACGCCTATTTCTGCTCGGTGCTGGGACCGACCTGGCCGAACCGCCTCTACCTGATGAGCGGCACCATCGATCCGGGCGGCGAGAGAGGCGGCCCCGTCATCGGGAACCGGGACCCCGTCCCGTACCGCTGGAAGACCTATCCGGAGGCGCTGACCGACGCCGGAGTGGACTGGCGGGTCTACCAGGAGGTCGACAATTACGGATGCAATGTCCTCGAACGCTTCGACGCGTTCCAGAGCGCCCCCGCCGACTCGCCGCTGTACCGCAACGGGCTCCGGACGTACACCGCGGGCCAGTTCGAATTCGACGCGGCCCACGACCGGCTGCCGACGGTCTCGTGGATCATCCCGACGAGTTATCAGTCCGAGCACCCGGACTACACTCCGGCGGCCGGCGCCGACTATGTGGCGAGCAAGATCGACGCGATCGCGTCCAATCCCGCCGTGTGGGCCAAGACGCTGTTCATCCTCACCTACGACGAGAACGACGGCCTGTTCGACCACGTCCCTCCCCCCGTCCCCCCGGCCGGCACCCCGGACGAGTTCGTCGCGGGCCTGCCGATCGGGGGCGGCTTCCGCGTGCCGTGCGTCCTCGTGTCCCCCTGGACGCAGGGCGGCTGGGTGGCGCGCGAGGCGTTCGACCACACGTCCACGCTGCGGCTGCTGGAGCGGCTGACCGGGGTGCGCGTGCCGAACCTCAGCGCCTGGCGGCGGCGGGCGTTCGGGGACCTGACGTCCGCGCTGGGGATGGCGGTACGCGGCCGGCCGCCGCGGCTGCCCCGGACGAAACCGGAGCTGGCGCGGGTGGCCGAGACCGTCGACCGGCTGCCGGCCCCGGAGTTCCCGGGCGCCGCGCAGACCCCGCCCCACCAGGAGAAGGGCCCCCGGCCTCGGCCCCGGAGCTGAGCCGCGGCGGCCCGGAAGGGACCACACGTGCCGAAGGACATCTCACGGCGGCGGCTTCTCCTGACCGCGGGCGGCGTCGCGGGGCTGGTCGTCCTCGCCGTCCCCGCGGGTTCGGCGGCGCAGGCGCCCCGGCCGCGGCCGAGCCCGCGCAACAGCGTCCCCGGCGAACCGAAGTGGGACACGCCGGGCGAGCAGCCGCAGGCCAGGCGGGCGGCCGGCGCGTACGTCGCGTATGTGGCGCTGACCGGCGGGCAGACCGTGGCCATCATCGACGTCGCTACGCACCGGGTCGTGGCGAACGACATCCCCGCCGACGCCGCGCAGAGCGTCGCGGCGACCCCGGACGGCGCGAAGCTGTACGTCGCCCAGACGGGCCGGTTCCAGGTGCTGGCCGTGGATCCGGCGACCGGTTCCGCGCGCCCGCTGCGCGTCGGGCCGTTCCCCCGGAGCGTCGCGGTCTCCCCGGACGGGACGAAGGTGTACGCGGCGGTCACGGGCGGGGACACCGGGAAGGGCGGTTCGGACGTCGTCGCGGTGATCGACGCCCGGTCCGACACGGTGGTGCGGTCCGTACGGGTCGGGACCGCGCCGCGTCAGGTGGTGTTCGCGGCGGACGGGACGCGCGCGTACGTGACATACGACTCGGGAGTGGCGGTGCTGGACGCGCGCAGGGACCGGGTGATCCACCGGATCAGCGACGCGTCCGGCCCGCAGGGCATCGCGGTCGATCGGCCCGGCCGGACGCTGTACGTGACGGAGCCCCGGGCGAACACGGTCGCGGTGCTCGACGCGGCGAGCGGCCGGCTCCGCGGCCGGGTCGCCGTCGGTGACCAGCCGTGGGGCGTCGCGGTCACCCCGGACGGCGCCAAGGCGTACGTCAGCCGGATGAACGCCGATGCCGTGGCGGTGATCGACACGGCGGCGCGGAGGGTCCTGCGGACGGTCGCGGTCGGCAGGATCCCCGCTCCGGTGGTGATCACGCCCGACGGCGCGGAGGTCTGGGTGGGCAACGTCCTGTCCGGCGGCGTCTCCGCGATCAGCACGGCGTCGGACGAGGTCATCGCGACGATCAGCGGCGGTCCCGGGAGAAGACCGCTGCGCGCGGCTCCACTCGGCATCGCCTTCGCCCGGAACCCGGACGAACCACCCCCGGCGGCCCGCCGTCCCGGGGCAGGCAGGCCCGGGGCAGGCCGCCCAGGGCCGCCGGCCGGGCCGGTGCCCGGTCTACGGCCGTCTGTCGGCGTTCCGGCCTTCGACCACGGCCGACCATCGGTGCCGCAGATCGGTCTGGCCGAGGCCGAGTTCCTCGAACCGGTCACGGAACCAGCTGTCACCGCCGCCCACCGGCCAGAAGCCGCCGCCGAGCTTCCGCTGGGCGGCCTGGAAGATCGATGAAGGGCCGCCTCAGCCTGTCGTCCTGGGCGCTCACCACGCGTACGGCCCACTCCACGACCTGGCCGGGGCTCGCGTCGCGGTCCATCAGGTGGGTGAAGACATAGGGGGCGTTCCGGGCCAGGCCCCGGGCACGGTGGTGGGCCATTCCGTCCGGCCGCCGGTAGGCGCGGATGACACGCGGATACCCGGTGCGGGTGGGTGCAACGATGACCTCGCACAACTCCTGACGCAGGCCCAGGACTCATGAGCCTGCCGATGGTCATGTCCTCATGACGTGGCTCGGGGACTTGAGTACTTGTGCTCATGCGGCCGGGCGCGGGCGGGCCGACGATCGGCGTATGAACACCACGGTCAAATCGAGCACCACGACGGCGTTCCTGGTCCAGGCGGCCGTCTCGTTCGGGCTCTCGTTGGCGGCCTGCGTGATCGGCATCGCCTACCTGCCGGTCGGCGGCTGGATCAGGGCGTTCCTGGGCCTGGCGTTCCTGTACGCGGTGACCTCCACCTTCACGCTCGCCAAGTGCGTACGGGACCGGCAGGAGACGGCGACGCTCACCGGTCGCGTCGACCAGGCCCGGCTGGACAAGCTGCTGGCCGAGCACGACCCGTTCAAGGTCGAGGCCTGACGGTCCGGGCGGGGGGTTCCCGGCCCGGTTCCGCGCCGTTCTCGTACGGCCAGATGGTCGGTCTCTTCGGCGACAGGCCGGTGCACTCCTCCGCGAACGCCAGCAGGTCGGCGGTGCCGAATTCCTCGGTCCACGTGTGTCCCAGGCCGAAGCGTTCGTAGCGCACCATGTCGCGGAGCGGCCCCGCGGCGATGACCGCGGCGTACAGGTCCGGTCGCTGTACGGCGGCGGCGGTGACGAGCAGCCCGTCGCCGCCGCGTACGCAGGCGACCGCGTAGGCGCCGCCGGCGCCGACCCAGGCGGCCGCCATGGGGAAGAACCAGGGGCGTATCGGCGAGGACACATCGTCGACGAGCGACGCCCACGACTCCCGTGCGCTCCATCCGGCGCGGACGAACGCCCTCCTCCGCCGCGTCGGCCGCCTGACATGAGCGGAGGTACTGCGGTCCTCAGCCCGCAGTACCTCGCCTCGCTCAGCTAGGACTCGCCTCGAAGGATGTCCTGCTGCCGGCCTCGGACGCCCCCGGAACGGGGCGCCGGACCGGTGGAGCTGTAGGGCAGGTAACGGCTCATACCAGCCTCTCGAGTCCCTCCGGAATCGCCCAGAATAAGCGTTTTCCTGCTGAACCCCTTCTCTCCCCCGGCGATCGATAAACGAGCCGATGTGAGCACCGCCCCACGGGACGTCGGCAGGAGGTAAAACTCCCGCAAGTCGGTAGTGCACTCGGGAAGGTCACGCGCAGGTCGACGTCGCCCGGCGGCAGATTCTCAGGAGCTGGGATAGGTACGTCTCAACCGGGAGACCATCGTGGTGTAAAGGTTCGCCATCCGGTGCGGTCATCGCGAACAGCGCGGAACGACGTCCCATCCGCTGCGGTCCAACAGTCGGCGGCGTCCGAGCACGGACGCAGAGTCTGGAACGACGGGAGAGCACGCCGATGGCCGCAGAAGCACTCTTCGGGTTCGCAGGGGTCGTGCTGGGATCCTTCACGACCTCCGTCCTGACCATCTACAAGGACAGACTGGCGGCCCGCCATGAGACGGCCGCCCGTGACCGGCAGCACGAGCGCGATCGTGTCACTGCCCGCAACACCTTTCAGCGCGAGAGCATCCTGGCTCTGCAGGCGGCGGTCTCGGACCTCCTCAAGGCCGCGTACGAGGAACTCGACCGGGTCATCGCCGAGTCCCGGCGTTCGGGGATCTGGCCCGCCCGCCAGTGGGAGACGCCCACGGCGACGGGATGGTCGGAGGCCCTGCTACGGCTGGAGGCGTTGCGCGCCCGCGTGTTCGACGACGAGTTGCGCAGCCTGGCCGGAGAGATCCGCGAAACCGCCGGCGACGCGGTGTGGGCGAAGGACCTGGACGCCGCGAAGACGTTCAGCCGGCGCCTCGAACCACTGCAGAGACGGTTCAACGAGGCGGTCACCACGATCATCCCGTCGCTGTACTGAGGGCTCGGAATCGGTTGAACGCGTGCCGGAGATGTCAGGATGGTGGCATGAACGCCAAGGGACATGAGATCGAGGTCACGACCGGCTCCGAGCAGGTGGTGGTGCGGATCAAGGACACGGTGGTCGCGTCCTCCTCGCGGCCGGTGGTGCTCACCGAGACCGGCTGCCCCGTGCGGTACTACCTGCCGCCGGAGGACGTGAAGATGGACCTGCTCCGCTCGTCGACGACCACGTCGCACTGCCCGTTCAAGGGCGACGCCGTCTACTGGTCGGTGCAGACGGAGGACGGCACCGTCGAGGACGCCGTGTGGTCCTACCCGGAGCCGTTCGCGCGGGTCGAGCGCATCGCCGGCCTGCTCGCCTTCTGGACCGAGAAGCCCGGCGTCACCCTGGAGCTGAACGGCCGGCCCGCGTAACCGCCGGCCACCGACCGCACCGACGGCCAAAGAATCTTCAAAAAAGTCGCGGAGGGATGTCGATTCGGGGCCGGGCCGTTCGACGCGTCGGTGTAAGCGCGAAGACGAACCCCTCAAGGAGCACTCCATGACCGCCTCGACCGGCACTTCCGCAGCGGCCTCCACCGTCGTCTCGGCGGACGGCACACCGATCGCGTTCACCCGGATCGGCGCGGGACCCGCCGTGATCCTGGTCGACGGCGCGCTGTGCCACCGCGGGTTCGGCCCGATGCGGAAGCTCGCCGAAGAGCTGAAGAGCGACTTCACCGTCTACACCTACGACCGGCGCGGTCGTGGCGAGAGCGGTGACGCCCCCTCGTACGATCCTGCCCGTGAGGTCGAGGACCTGGCGGCGCTGATCGAGGAGGCCGGGGGTTCCGCGCACGTGTGCGGCCTTTCTTCCGGCGCGGCCCTCGCCCTGGAGGCCGCCCGCAGCGGCCTGCCGATCGACCGGCTCGCCCTGTACGAGGCCCCGTTCATCGTGGACGACAGCAGGACGCCCGCCCCGGACGACTACCTGCCCGGGCTGGAGCGGGCCATCGCCGCAGGCAGGCCCGGTGACGCGGTCCGGCGCTTCATGCGCCTCGTGGGGATGCCGGCGGTCATGGTGTCCATGATGCGCTTCATGCCGGGCTGGTCGAAGCTGAAGAAGGTCGCTCACACGCTGCCCTACGACGGCGTGCTCGTGAACGAGTTTCAGCAGGGCAGGCCGCTGCCCGCGGACCGGTGGGCGTCGGTGACCGTGCCGACGGCCGTGATCGACGGCGGCAAGAGCCCGGCCTGGATGCGCAACGCCAACGCGGCCCTCGCCGCCGCGGTCCCCGGTTCGGCCTACCGGACCCTGCCGGGCCAGACCCACATGGTGAAGGCCGCCGTCCTGGCCCCCGCGCTGGTCGAGCACTTCACCGCGTGACCGCCGGAGCGCGGTCCGCGTGGGGCCTGAATCGCCGGAGCTCGCCGCCGGCGTTGCCGGGACGGATCCGGCGATTCAGGCGTTCGGCCGACGCCACCGGCGGCGAAGAGTCAACAGCGGCGAGCGGTCAGCCGTCGGCCAGGACGGCCTGAATCTCCAGGCCGATGTCGATCTCGTCGCCGAGGACCACGCGGTCTCCCTGGAGGGGGACGTTGAACCGAATGCCGAACTCCGAGCGCAGGATGCGCGTCGAAGCCGTGAAGCCGGCGCGAAAGCCCTGGCCGCTGCTGCGACTGCTCTTACGCCACTCGGCGACCTCGACGCATGCGCCGCCTTGACCGCTGCTGCGGCTGCTCTTACGCCACTCAACCTCGCTGCTCATCATTCTCCGATCAGGTCAGCGATCATCCGGACGGAGTCATCGGGCGGAAGCGCACACGCACGCAGAAGGTCAAAAGCGATGCGACAGTTCGCGACCTCCTCCGGGAGCCCCGGTGATGTGCCCGCCGCCGAGGGCTTCAGCGTAAACGAGCTTGCTCTCGTCGGGGAGGGTGAAGAGGATCATCATTCCGTTGGTTCCCGGGTGTGCGCCGACCGCGAACGGCAGCACTTGGAGCACGATGTGCGGAGACCGTGAGGCGTGCACCAGCCGGGTGAGCTGGTCGCGCATCACCGCGGCTCCGCCGACCGGGCGACGGAGCACGGCCTCGTCGAGAACGACCCACAGGAACGGCGGATCGTTGCGCGTGAGGATCTCCTGGCGGCTCATCCGGGCAGCGACGTGCTTCTCGATCTCCTCGTCAGTGTCGCGGGGCCGTCCCGCGCGGAGTTGGGCGCGGGCGTAGTCCTCGGTCTGGAGGAGGCCGGGCACGGCCTGCGGCTCGTACTCCAGCATCTCGGTGGCCTCGGACTCGACCTCGACGAAGGGGCGGAACCACTCCAGGTAGGAGTGCTTGATGATGCGCTTCCAGAGCCGCGCGAGGGAGCCGTTGGTGCCCAGGACCTGGTCGCAGGCCCTGATGAACTCGATGCGGGGCGCGCGCCTGCCGGTCTCGACCATGGCGACCATGGACGGGGACATGTGGATCGCGCGGCCCAGACCCTCCTGGGTGAGGCCCGCCTGTTCGCGGTGGAACCGCAGCTCGTCGCCCCAGTAGGCGAGCGCCGTGAGGCCGGAGACGGTGGCCGTGGCCGGCTTGCCGGAAGTCTTCGATGTCACTGGAGGGCTCCTCACCTCACGGTCGCTTCACCGGCATCCCGGTTGCCTACCGAGCGTAAGTATGCAACGACAGACTGTGCGCCATGACGAAGATTTCCACATTCACCGACCTTCAGCAGGAGGTCGCGGAACTCGCCGCCGAGGAGGCGCCCCGGCGGTTCGCGCTCTGCTGGATCGACGCCGAGGCGGACGACGGAGGTGTCCTGTGCTGGGGCCTGCAGCTCCGCCGCGGCGGCGCCCTGGTCCACCGGGACGGCGGAGGCTGGTCCGGGCGGTTCGAGAGCGCCGAAGTGGCCCGGCGCATGTTCTCCCGCATCCGTACGGTCACGCTCGTCTGGCTCGACGGGCCCGGCCCTGCCCTCTGATCACCAGCCGTTCTCACACAGACTGCCGCTCCGCCGCGAGGTCTCGCAGCGAAGCAAAGATCGCTCAGGCACTTTGTGCGAACGGGCTCACGGGACGGCGCGCGGCCTCGTCTCACCTGCGTTCCTATACGCGGCGGGCGGTGACGATCCCGGAGATCAGGACCGCACACCCCAGCCAGGCGATCAGGAAGACCTTCGGATCCGCGTTATCGTCCGCCGACTGCAGGGCACCGACGACGAGGGCGAGTACGGCGAGACCGCCGGCCGCCTTGCCTTCGGGCGGGATCGCCCTCCCCGAGGCGCGCCAGCGCTCGTTGAGCCCGGGGTGGAGGTTGCGCACGGCGAGGTCGGCGGCCATAAGACCGAAGAGAAGGAGCGCCACAGCGACGGCGAGGTGGTTCATGGGGTTGACGCCCGGTGGTTCGCGCGTCTCTTGGACTTGCCCGTGCGCCGCTATCGAGGTCCGCCGTCCGTGCCAGACCCGGACCGTGACGCGGTCGCCTAATCTGAGCTGGGACAGCACGGGCTTCGCGCCGTAGAACGTGAGCCGGCCCGCGACGGCAGGCGGTCCGGCGAGGACGATCTCGTAGCGACGGCCCTTCCCGCTGTCCTTGATCCGCCTCTGAGCGACCTGTGCCTCCAGGACCTGGACGCAGTCGGCGCGCGGGGCGGCGGGATTCGCGCAGACAGGGGCGTGCTGGTAGGCGCGGAGGTTACCCCGGGAATCGGGGTAGGTGATCAAGAGGACGGCGCTCCCGGCGGCCATCAGGAGCAACGAGATGATCGCCCAGTTCCGGCCGACGCGGCGGGCTCCGAGTCCTGTGTGCTTCGAGCCGGCCCTGGTGCGCATGATCGCCTCCGTCCGTGACGGCCACGCGCCGGATCTCCGCGCCGGGCGCGTCGCCACACCGGTTGGACGCACACCGGCCGCAGGCCGTTGCCTGGAACGCAGGCCCGATCGGTGGCGCCCCTGAGCGGTTCGCCGGTCTGGCTCGACGGTCCGAGAGCGGACCTTGCCGCCGACGTTGTCCGGCGAACCTGGCGATCCGGACACCGGACCGGCGACGCCGACGGCAGGGTGTCAACAGTGACGGCCGAGTCGAGGCGAGCGCCGGGCGGCCTCGCTGCCCGCGGTTCCCGTTGGGCGGGGACTCCTCGGCGGGCCGTCCGCAACCCGGCTGCGCGGGGAATGTTCGGGAGGGGCGTGGCACTCACGCGGACCGCGGGCCTCAGGGACTGGGGCGCGCGCCGGTCGGGTCGGTGACGGACGTGAGGGCGCAGAAGCTCCGGAGGGGCGGCGCTTCGGCACGGAGCTCGGGCCAGGCCGCCCCCGGCAGTCGTGGCCGGTCGGCTCGTGGCGTTCTGTGCCGTCTACCGAGGCGAGGGGAATTCTCGCCTCGGTAGACGGCGCTGAGGGCGAGGCGGCACCGAAGGTGTCGTTCTGCTCCGGCATCGGAATCCCGTCCCCGGCCTTGGCACACTGCGGCCGGTCGGCCAGCCATGACTTGAACAGGTACAACTTCGCTTCGATCAGCGTCGGCCAGTGGGAGGCGTAGGCGAGGAACACAGACTGCAGGACTAGGCAGTCACCGACAGATGCCGATGCCCAGAACGATGATTTTAGGCATAGATGCCGTACCAGAAACAGCTAATCTAGGCATACCACTGCCATTGCCCATATGCAAGGATGTATCAGCCGTTATCAACCGATTCAGGTTGACGGTCGTATCGAAGGGACGAAGATGGGCCTCAAGGCAAGGACGAAGGCTGTGCTAGGTCTCACCGTGGCGGGCGTCGCCGCGTCGGTGCTGATCCCCGCGACGGCACAGGCGTCGGACCAAAACCAAACTATTTGCAACCATAGCGACGTCTCTCAAATGTACATTTTCCAGCCGTGGGATGGGTATCAGGGCATCGGCTCGCCCGTCATCGGCCCGAATGAGTGCTGGACCGCCTGGGTGCGCGACCTCCCTCGGCCGGTAGATCTCTATAAGCAGATCAACGGGCAGATGCAGTTCTATGGCACCACGGAAGCCGGTGGTGTGGAATTCGGTGTAGTCTGAGCCTTGTAGGCGCATAACGCTGGAACGTCTTTCGCGTGTCGAGCCGTCTGTGCCGCGTGGCCCTATGGTGCGGTGGCCGGGGTCGCCGGGGCGTCGCTTCCCCGTGAGGAGCGCAGGCGGTCGGCACGGGATTCGAGGTAGCGCTGTTCGGCGAGGCCGGCGGCGGCTCGCCGATAATCCCCGTTATGCCCCCGGCCGTGTCACCGGTCCTCTCCAGCAGGTGCGCCCGGACGGACAGCAGCCGGTGGTGGCCGGCGATCCGTTCGTCAGCGTTCAACGTGAACAGCAGGGTCGGCCCGGCGTGGGGGCCCTCGGTCTCGGCGAGCGCGATCGCCCGGTTGAGGGTGACCATCGGTTCGAGGCGATCCGCTCCAGGATCAGGTAGAGGGCGTGCACCTGCGCCCATCGGTCTCCTCTGCGGTGGCCGCGTCGGCGTGCGTGGCGGCGATGGCGGCCTGCAGCCGGTACGGCCCCAGCGCCGGGCCGGCCAGCGACGCACGTACCGAACGAGCCACCGGCGGTCTTGATGCGCTGCTTGGCCCGGCTGATCCGGACCGCCGTCGTGCCCTCCGGCACCAGGAACGCGCGGGCGATCTCGGCGGTGGTCAGGCCGCCGACCGCCCGCAGGGTCAGGGCGGTCTGAGAGGCCGCGGTCAGCGTCGGATCGCAGCAGAGGAACAGCAGGACGAGTGTGTCGTCGGTGCCCGGTACGTCTTCGGGCACCGCCTCGGTGGCCGTCGCCGGCTTCCGCTCGCGGCGCGCGTGATCGCTGCGGTTCTGGTGATGAGCCGCCGGGATACCTCGACGCCCAGACCCTTGATCGCGGCGGCGTCGTCGCGGCGGTCGTCTTCGCCGGGTCGGCCGTGCTGATCCTGAACCATGCGCCCGGCCACCGGACCGCCCCGGCGGCGCTCCCCGAGTACGAGGCGACGCGGGCATGAACGCGCATGGGGCACGCCCGGGAACGGGCGTGCCCCTGAGGCGGTCGGTCAGACGAGCGGGCGGGCGGTCGGCGGGATCGGGGCCGGGAGGGCCGAGTGGCCCGTCAGCCACTTGTCCACCGCCGCGGCCGCGGAGCGGCCCTCGGCGATGGCCCAGACGATCAGCGACTGGCCGCGGCCCATGTCACCGGCGACGAACACACCGTCGACGGAGGTGGCGTACGCGGTGTCGCGGACGACGTTGCCGCGCTGGTCCAGCTCGACGCCGAGCTGCTCCAGCAGACCCTCGCGCTGCGGGCCGAGGAAGCCCATCGCCAGGGTGACGAGCTCGGCCGGAATCTCCCGCTCGGTGCCCTCGATGGGCGCGAAGCCGGTCTCCGGGCCGCGTACGTCGACGAGGCGCAGGGCCCGGACGCGGCCGTTCTCGTCGCCGAGGAACTCCAGCGTGTTGACGGCGTACGCGCGCTCACCGCCGAGGTCGACCAGCTCCTCGTGGGCCGACTCGACCTTGAAGAGCATCGGGTACGTCGGCCACGGCTGGCTGCCGGGCCGGGTCTCCGGCGGACGCGGCATGATCTCCAGCTGGGTGATCGACGCCGCGCCCTGGCGGACGGCGGTGCCGATGCAGTCCGCACCGGTGTCGCCGCCGCCGATGACCACGACGTGCTTGCCCTTGGCGGAGATCGGCGAGTCGGCGATGTCACCCTCCTGGACCTTGTTGGCCAGGGGGAGGTACTCCATCGCCTGGTGGATGCCGTCGAGCTCGCGGCCGGGCACCTTCAGGTCGCGCCAGGCGGTGGCGCCGCCGGCGAGGACGACGGCGTCGTACGAGGCGCGCAGTTCCTCGGCGGTGACGTCCGCGCCGATGTTCACCGAGCAGCGGAACTCGGTGCCCTCGGCGCGCATCTGGGCCAGGCGGCGGTCCAGGTGCGCCTTCTCCATCTTGAACTCGGGGATGCCATAGCGCAGCAGCCCGCCGGGGCGGTCGGCCCGCTCGTACACGACGACGTCGTGGCCGGCGCGGGTGAGCTGCTGGGCGGCGGCGAGGCCGGCGGGGCCGGAGCCGACGACCGCGACCTTCTTGCCGGTCCGGACGGCCGGGGGCTGCGGCGTGACCCAGCCCTCGGCGAACGCCCGGTCGATGATCTCGACCTCGACCCGCTTGATGGTCACCGGGTCGGAGTTGATGCCCAGGACGCAGGCGGACTCGCACGGCGCCGGGCACAGCCGCCCGGTGAACTCCGGGAAGTTGTTCGTGGCGTGCAGCCGCTCGATGGCGTTACGCCACTCGTCCCGGTGGACGAGGTCGTTCCACTCGGGGATGAGGTTCCCCAGCGGGCAGCCGTTGTGGCAGAACGGGATCCCGCAGTCCATGCAGCGGGACGCCTGCTTCTCCAGGGCGGGCTTGGGGAAGTCCTCGTACACCTCGCGCCAGTCGCGGATCCGAACGTCGACCGGGCGACGCTTCGGGAGCTCCCGCGGATGGGTCATGAAGCCCTTCGGGTCAGCCATGTCTCCCCCTTCACCCGTTGCTGGCCATGACGGCCTGGTCGGCGTCGCGTCCTTCGGCCTCCGCGGCGGCGCGGGCGGTCAGGACCCTCTTGTAGTCGCGCGGCATGACCTTGCTGAACCGGCCGGCCGCGGTGTCCCAGTCGGCGAGCAGCGCGGCGGCCACCGTCGATCCGGTCTCGGTGTGGTGGCGTTCGACGACGTCCCGCAGGTAGGCGAGGTCGTCGGCGTCGAGCGGGTCGAGGTCGACCATCTCGGTGTTGAGGCGTTCGGCCCGCAGGTCCAGGACGTACGCGATGCCGCCGGACATGCCGGCCGCGAAGTTGCGGCCGGTCGGGCCGAGGATGACGACCCGGCCGCCGGTCATGTACTCGCAGCCGTGGTCGCCGACGCCCTCGACGACGGCGGTGGCGCCGGAGTTGCGGACGCAGAACCGCTCGCCGACGACGCCGCGGACGAACGCCTCACCGGACGTCGCGCCGTACAGCATGACGTTGCCGGCGATGATCTGCTCCTCCGCCTTGAACGGCGCGTCGGCGGGCGGGCGCACGGTGAGGCGGCCGCCGGACAGGCCCTTGCCGACGTAGTCGTTGGCGTCGCCGATGAGCCGCAGGGTGATCCCGCGCGGCACGAACGCGCCGAACGAGTTGCCCGCCGAGCCGGTGAAGGTGACGTCGATCGTGTTGTCGGGCAGGCCCTCGCCGCCCCACTTCTTGGTCACCTCGTGGCCGAGCATCGTGCCGACGGTGCGGTTGACGTTGCGGATCGGCAGCTCGAGCGTCACCTGGTCGCCGTAGGCGATGGCGCCTTCGGCGAGCTGGATCAGCGTGTTGTCCAGGGCCTTCTCCAGGCCGTGGTCCTGCGTGGTGACGCGGCGCAGCGCCGCGCCGTCGGGCAGGTCCGGCCGGTGCAGGATCGGGCGCAGGTCCAGGCCGGCGGCCTTCCAGTGGTCGACGGCCTCGGCGGTGTCGAGCAGGCCGACCTGCCCGATCGCCTCGTCCAGGGACCGGAAGCCGAGCGCGGCGAGGTACTCGCGGACCTCCTCGGCGATGAACTCGAAGAAGTTGACCACGAACTCGGGCTTGCCGCTGAACCGCTTGCGCAGCTCCGGGTTCTGCGTCGCGACGCCGACCGGGCAGGTGTCGAGGTGGCAGACGCGCATCATCACGCAGCCGGAGACGACCAGCGGCGCGGTGGCGAAGCCGTACTCCTCGGCGCCGAGCAGCGCGGCGATGACCACGTCGCGGCCGGTCTTCATCTGCCCGTCGGTCTGCACGACGATGCGGTCGCGCAGGCCGTTGAGCAGCAGCGTCTGCTGGGTCTCGGCGAGGCCGAGCTCCCAGGGCGCGCCGGCGTGCTTGATCGAGGTGAGCGGCGAGGCGCCCGTACCGCCGTCGTGCCCGGAGATGAGCACCACGTCGGCGTGCGCCTTGGACACGCCCGCCGCGACCGTGCCGACGCCGACCTCGGCGACGAGCTTGACGTGCACGCGCGCCGCGGGGTTGGCGTTCTTCAGGTCGTGGATGAGCTGGGCGAGGTCCTCGATCGAGTAGATGTCGTGGTGCGGCGGCGGGGAGATGAGCCCGACGCCGGGCGTGGAGTGCCGGGTCTTGGCGATCCACGGGTACACCTTGTGGCCGGGCAGCTGGCCGCCCTCGCCGGGCTTGGCGCCCTGCGCCATCTTGATCTGCAGGTCGTCGGCGTTGGTGAGGTACTCGGAGGTCACGCCGAACCGGCCGGAGGCCACCTGCTTGATGGCCGAGCGGCGCAGGTCGCCGTTGGCGTCGGGCGTGAACCGCTCGGGGTCCTCGCCGCCCTCACCGGTGTTGGACTTGGCGCCGAGGCGGTTCATCGCGATGGCGAGGGTCTCGTGGGCCTCCGCGGAGATCGAGCCGTACGACATCGCGCCCGTGGAGAACCGCTTGACGATCTCCGAGACGGACTCGACCTCCTCGATCGGCACCGGCGGGCGTACGCCCTCGCGCAGCTTGAACAGACCGCGCAGGGTCATCAGCCGCGCCGCCTGGTCGTCGACGAGCCGCGTGTACTCCTTGAAGATCTCGTAGCGGCGGCTGCGGGTGGCGTGCTGCAGCTTGAAGACCGTCTCGGGGTTGAACAGGTGCGGCTCGCCCTCGCGGCGCCACTGGTACTCCCCGCCGACCTCGAGGGTGCGGTGGGCCAGCTCGTTGCCGCCGGGCGGGAACGCCCGGCGGTGGCGCTGCGCGACCTCCTCGGCGAGGACGTCGAAGCCGACGCCGCCGAGGCGGGAGGTCGTGCCGGCGAAGCACTCGGCGAGGACCTCTTCGCCGAGGCCGACGGCCTCGAAGATCTGCGCGCCGGTGTAGGAGGCGACCGTGGACACGCCCATCTTGGACATGACCTTCAGGACGCCCTTGCCGTACGCCTTGACGAGGTTGCGGACGGCCTTGGCCGGCTCGACCTCCAGGACGCCGGTGGCGACCAGGTCCTCGACGGTCTCGATGGCGAGGTACGGGTTGACGGCGGAGGCGCCGTACCCGATGAGCAGCGCCATGTGGTGGCACTCGCGGGCGTCGGCGGCCTCGACGACCAGGCCGACCCGCGTGCGGCTCTTCTCCCGGATCAGGTGGTGGTGCACCGCGCCGGTGAGCAGCAGCGACGGGATCGGCGCCCGGTCGGCGGTCGCGCCGCGGTCGGACAGGACGAGGAGGCGGGCGCCGTCGCGGATCGCGGCCGAGACCTCGGCGCAGATCTCCTCCAGGCGGTGCCGGAGCGCCTCGCCGCCGCCGGTCACGTCGTACAGGCCGGAGACGACGTACGGCTGGAAGTCCGGCCGGTCGCCCTCGTCGTTGATGTGGATGATCTTGGCCAGTTCCTCGTTGTCGAGGATCGGCGTGGGCAGCACGAGCCGGCGGCAGGACTCCGGGCCGGGCTCGAGCAGGTTGCCCTCCGGGCCGAGCGTCGACTGCAGGCTCGTGACCAGCTCTTCGCGGATGGCGTCCAGCGGCGGGTTCGTGACCTGCGCGAACAGCTGCTTGAAGTAGTCGAACAGCTGCCGCGGGCGGTCCGACAGCGCGGCCAGCGGCGTGTCGGTGCCCATGGACCCGATCGGCTCGGCGCCGTTCTTCGCCATCGGCGCCAGGATGATCTTCAGTTCCTCGTTGGTGTAGCCGAAGACCTGCTGGCGCTTGACGAGGGTCTCGTGCGAGGGCAGGTCACCCTCGTGCAGCTCCTCGACGACGCGCAGCTCGCGCTCGGGCAGCTCCTCGAAGCGCACGAGACCGTCGCGGAGCCACTCGGCGTACGGGTGCTCGCGGGCGAGCTCGGCCTTGATCTCGTCGTCCTCGACGATGCGGCCCTGCGCCGTGTCGACGAGGAAGATCTTGCCGGGCTGCAGGCGGCCCTTGCGGACGACCTTGGACTGCTCGATGTCGAGTACGCCGGCCTCGCTGGCCAGCACGACGAAGCCGTCCTCGGTGACCCAGAAGCGCCCGGGGCGCAGGCCGTTGCGGTCCAGGACCGCGCCGACGACGGTGCCGTCGGTGAAGGTGACGCTGGCCGGGCCGTCCCAGGCCTCCATCAGCGTGGAGTGGAACTCGTAGAACGCCCGCCGCTCGGGGTCCATCTCGGCGTGGTTCTCCCACGCCTCGGGGATCATCATCAGCACCGAGTGCGGCAGCGACCGGCCGCCGAGGTGGAGCAGCTCCAGGCACTCGTCGAAGGAGGCCGTGTCGCTGGCCTCGATGTCGATCACCGGGAAGATCCGGGACAGGTCGCCCGGCAGCAGGTCGGACTTGAGCAGCGCCTCGCGGGCGCGCATCCAGTTCCGGTTGCCCTTGACGGTGTTGATCTCGCCGTTGTGCGCGACGAAGCGGTACGGGTGGGCCAGCTCCCACGCCGGGAACGTGTTGGTGGAGAACCGCGAGTGCACCAGCGCGATCGCGCTGTCGTAGCGCCGGTCGGACAGGTCCGGGAAGAACGGCTCCAGCTGCGGGGTGGTCAGCATCCCCTTGTAGACGATCGTGCGGCTGGACAGGCTGGGGAAGTACACCCCGGTGTCCTGCTCCATGCGCTCGCGGGCGCAGAACACGATCCGGTCCAGCTCCAGCTCCCGCGCTCCGTCGCGGGCGCCGAGGAACAGCTGGGCGAAGTGCGGCATGACCGCGCGCGCCGTCGGCCCGGTGAACTCCGGGTCGTACGGGAGCTCGCGCCAGCCGAGGACGGTCAGGCCCTCCTCGTCGGCGATCCGCTCGATGATCGCGACGGCCTCGGCCCGCTCCGCCTCGCCGGCGGGCAGGAACGCGATGCCGGCGGCGTACGCGCCGGGCTCGGGCAGCGTGAAGCCGACGACCTCACGGAAGAGGGCGTCGGGCAGCTGGGTGAGAATGCCGGCGCCGTCGCCGTCGTCCGGCTCGGCGCCCTTGGCGCCGCGGTGATCCAGGTTACGCAGGACGGTCAAGGCCTTGACGATGATGTCGTGGCTCTTACGACCATTGAGGTCGGCGACCATGCCGACGCCGCAGGCGTCGTGTTCACCGGCGGGGTCGTACAGACCTTGACGCTCAGGGCGTCCCCGGCCCGGAATCATGGCAGCAGGCACCATCAACCCTCCCGTCGTCTCGTTAGCTCCTCATCAGTGCAGTCCGGGACGACGTTGGCCCACTGCGGTGACTAGAGATTACAACACTGCCTGATTCATCCCCGACGCGGTGGGATCGCGAAACTTGCACAATCTCCCGCATCTTGGAGCAACCGTGCCGTCCGCCGGATTGTTCCGGCCGCGCGGCCGGACGTTCGTCACCCCGGCGACCTGCGGAAACGCGATCATCCGACGCGGCGGAGCGCCTCCGGCGTGAGATCCCTCCGGGCGGGATAACCGTCGACCGCCATGATCAAATCGGCCTCGGCCAGCAGCGAGCGCAGCACGTGGACGACGCCGTCGACGCCGCCGAGGGCCAGCCCGTAGGCGTAAGGGCGGCCGACCCCCACCGCCGTGGCGCCCAGCGCCAGCGCCTTGACGACGTCGGCGCCGGTGCGCACGCCCGAGTCGAACAGGACCGGCAGCCCGCCGGCCGCGTCGAGCACACCGGGCAGGCACTCCAGGGCGGGCAGCCCGTTGTTCGCCTGCCGCCCGCCGTGGTTCGAACAGTAGATGCCGTCCACGCCGTGGTCCTTGGCACGGCGCACGTCGTCGGGATGGCAGATGCCCTTGAGCATCAGGGGCAGGGCGGTCTGCGACCGGAGCCAGTCCAGGTCGTCCCACCGGAACGGCCCGCCGAAGATCGGCAGCGTGCGCACCGCCACCTCGACCGGATCGTCACCGGGCCCCAGTCTCCGCTGGAACACCGGGTCACCGGTGTAGTTGCGCAGGCACCCGCTGGGCACCTGGGGGTAGTTCGAGCCGCGCAGGTCCCGGGGCCGCCAGCCGGTGACCCAGGTGTCGAGGGTGACGGCGATGCCCGTGAAACCCGCCGCCTCCGCCCGGTGCACCAGGCTCGCGGCCAGATCCCGGTCCGGCGGCGTGTAGAGCTGGAAGAAACCGGGCGTGTCGCCGAGCAGCGCGGCCACGTCCTCCATCGGATCCGCCGACAGCGTCCCCGCGAAGAACGGAACACCCGTGCGGGCGGAGGCCCGCGCGCACGCGAGATCGCCGTGGCCGTCCTGGGCGCACACCCCGATCACCCCGATCGGTGCCATGAACACCGGCGAGGGCAGCTCGATCCCGAACAGCTCGATCGACAGGTCGCGTTCGGCGGGCGCGACGAGCATGCGCGGATACAGGCCCCAGCGCTCGAACGCCGCGCAGTTGGCGCGCTGGGTGTGCTCGTCGCCGGCGCCACCGGCCACGTACTCCCAGACCTTCGGCGTCATCGCGGCCGAGGCCTTCTCCTCCAGCTCCGCGAACCTGATGGGGTACGGCGGCTGATGCCCGGTCAAGCCCCGGGCATACAGCTCGTCCTGGTATTCGGCGAATGCCGCCACGATGTGCGTGCTACCCCACCGTGTGACGCGCCAACCCGAGCACGCGGCAAAGCCGCGGCAGGTCAGTGGGAGCCGACGTTCCGGCTGAACAGGAACGTCTTGCCCGCCCGCTCCGTGAGCCCGGCCGGCGCGATCGTGTCGCTCTCGGACGCGCTGCCGTCCGCCGACCCCGCCCAGCCGATCACGACGAAGTGGCCGTACGCGCCGCCGGACGCGCCGGTGCTCCCCTTACCGAACCGGTCCACCGGCGAGGCACCCGACACGGGCAGGAAGAAGCCCTTGCCGGCCGCCTCCGGGTCCATGTCCTGGATCAGCGTGTTGGCGGCGTTGACGTCCCGCAGATTGAAGATCACCACCTGGCCGACCCACTTCTGGTCCGTGGAGACGTACGCCGCGCGGATCGCCTGCGTGCACCCGTAACTCTGCAGCGCCGCCTTCAGCCCCGGGCCCCACACCGTGCTCGCGCAGTCCGTGTCCAGCCGGCCGCCGCCCTGCAACTGCATCGTGATGTGCTCGATGTTGTTGGTCTGGCTCTTGGCCTCACCGTCGCCGAACACCTCGTCGACGGTCATCGGCTTGGAATCCTGCGCGGCGCTGTTCAGGTTGTTCCACAGCGACCAGGACTTGGTCGCGTTGTAGTACGAGGGCTTGTACTGGCCGCCCGCCGTGCCCGGCTGCCCGGCCGTCGGCCGCCCCGCCTCCGGCGTTCCCACGGTGGCCGGCGTGGTCTTCGACTTGTCGTCGTCCCCGCCACTGGACGCGGCGTAGTAGGCGCCGCCCAGCACGCCGCCGACCAGGACGACCGCCGCGGCGATCACCCCGGCGACCAGGCCGCCGTTGCCCTTCTTCGGAGGCGGGCCCATCGGCGGCTGCCCCATCGGGCCCATCGGACCCATCGGCGGCTGGCCCATCCGGCCCATCGGCGGCGGTCCCTGCGGCGGCAGCATCTGCGGCGGCCCCATGGGCACGCCACCCGCCATCGTCTCCTGGTGCTGCCAACCGGGCCCGGACGGGTTGTATCCGCCCTGGGACGGGTCGTATCCGCCCTGCGGCGGCGGCGCGCCCCACCCGCCGGGCTGGCCGCCAGGGGGCTGCTCTCCGGGGCCGGTGGGCGGGTACGGGTAACTCATATCGCGATCTCCTCTGACGACATCGCCATTTTGATGGAAGAAGCCTAAGGTCTGGTTCCCTGCTCTTTGGGCGGATTCTGGCACCGGATTCTGACACCTCTACGCTGGACGGCATGTCTGAGGTGCCCGAGGAAGCCGCGCGACTCGTCGAGGGCGTCGGTGCCCGCCGCCTGCGCCATGCCCTCGCTCTGCTGACCGGCGACCGCACATGGGACGCCGACGCGCTCGTCCGGGCGACCGCCGCGCCCCGCCGGGCGATCGACGCGCTGCTCACCGCGCTCGGCGACGACCTGGATGACGGCCGGATCCGCCGCGACCGGGTCGACGCCTACCGGCCCCTGGCCGCCCCGCCGGTCATCGCCGACCCCGTCGCCCACCTCCTCCCCGGCCACGCCGAGGCCGTCGCCACCATGGCGGAGCTGGTCGCGGCCGCGCCCCGCGCCCGCATCGCGCTGGACCACGTCGCGGCGACCGCCGAGACGGCCGTACGACGGGCACTGCTGCTCGGCGCCCGGTTCTGGCTCGGCTCCGCCCGGCTGCTGTGCGTCGGCGACCACGACCTCACGTCCCTCGCGGTCGCGCTGACCCACCCCGGCGTCGAGATCACCGTGGTCGACATCGACGACCGCATCCTGGAGTTCATCGGCGAGGAGGCCGCCCGGCGCGGCCTGCCGATCCACTGCCGGTTCGCCGACCTACGGCTCGGACTGCCACCCGGCGCGCGCGAGTGGGCCGACCTCGTCTTCACCGACCCGCCGTACACCCCGGACGGCGTCGCGCTGTTCACCCGGCGCGGCCTGGAGGGCCTGCGAGACCGCGACTCCGGACGGATCCTCGTCGCGTACGGCGCCAGCGAGGGGACCCCGGCGCTTGCGCTCAAGGTCCAGGAGGCCCTCGGGCCGCTGCACCTGGCGTACGAAGCGATCTGGCCGGACTTCAACCGCTACGACGGAGCCCCGGCGATCGGCTCTGCCAGTGACCTGTACGTCCTGCGCCCCACCAGCCGCACCTGGAAGGCGCTGGGACCCGCCGCCGCGGGCACCCGGATCTACACGCAGGGACCGCAGGCCGTGGAGGCCCGGGAACGGCCCTTCGAGGCCACCGACGCCGGCACCGCCGACCTGCTGGTCGGCGACTGGCCCAAGGGATTCGCGCCCGGCACTCCGCGCGTGCACCTGGCGACCTGGCTCGCCAAGCCGTACGCCGGCCGCACCGGGGACGTCGTCATCGCGCTGCCGGCCGGATACGACGCCCTGCTGCCCCGCGTGCTGCTCGCGTCCCGCGCCGAGCGGGTGCGCGTGCTCACGCCCGCGGTGCTCCCCCGGGCCCTGAAGGGCGTCCTCTCGGCCGTGTACCACCTCAAGACGGCGTCCGGCGAGATCGCCGCCTCCCGGGTCGAGGCGCCCGGCGGGACGGGAGCCGTCCTCCGGCACATCCTCGACCGGCCGCACAACCGGATCGCGGGCTCCTGGCGCGAAGGTCTCATCCGGCACACCGCCGGCGACCTGACCAAGAACCAGGCGCGCGCCCGGATCCAGGAGGCCGCCCCCTGGCTCGGCGACGCGACCGTACTCGACCTGCCCGCCCACCGGCTCGCCGGCCTCCCCGACCTGGTACGACGGACGCTCGGCGCCTGACCCCGCCCGCCGGGCGGCCGGGGCGACGGGCGCGTCAGTCCTGCGTGCCCCTGTCGGCGACGCGCCCGACGATGGCGGGCGGAGGGCCGATCGTGACCAGCAGCGACACCAGCTTCGGATCCGTCTCACTTCCCGAACCGTCCGCGCGCCGTACCCAGGTGATCACCGCGTAGTGGCCCATCGCCACCCCGCGCGCCGTGCTGAACCCCTGGCCGTACGCCCCGTCCTGGTCCAGCGGGCGCACGAACCCGTCGCCGGTCTGCGGATCCGCCGCCGCGACGAGCTTGTCGGCGGCCGTGGAGTCCGCCAGGTTGAAGATCGTCACCAGGGCCGAGAAGCCCTTGTCACCGTAGGCGGCGCGCGTCACCTGCGTGCAGCCCGACCGCTGCAGCAGCTGAGCGAACGGCTGCCCCCACACGGCGTCGGCGCACCGAGCGTCCAGCTTGGACGCCTTCAGTTTCAAGGACGCCCTGGCGTCCCGATCCGAGATCGTCTTCTTGTCGAAGACCTCGCCCGCGGTCAGGGGATGCGGGTCGGCGGTGCGCTTGGCGATCGGCGCGAACACCGCCGTGGAGGAGGCCGCGGAGTAGACCGATGGCAGCGGTCCGCCGGCGGGTGCGGCGGCCTGCTGCGGCCCGGACGGCTTCCGATCGTCGTGGAGCAGCACCACCAGGCTCGCGACGACGATGAGCGCGACGACGATGATGACTCCGGCCGCACCGAAGTACGCGGCCGGCGGCACAGCGCCGGGGCCCCGCTCACCGCGTGCGGGGCGGGCCGGCAGCTTGATCGAGGGAAGCCGGAGCGACCGGCGTGACGGTCGCGGCTTCTCCTCCTCCGGATCAGGCTCCGTCTCCCAGCCGGGCGGCCGGCCGCCGTTCCACGCGGCGGGCTCCTGCCCCTCCCAGGCGGGAGGCCCCGCGCCGTCCGGCCCGGGCTGCGGCCCGTCCCAGGTGGGGGGCTGCCCGCCGTTCCAGACCGGCTGCTGGCCCTGCCCTGCCGGGGGCCGACCGTCGTTCCACGCGGGCGGCTGCTGCCCCTCCCCCGCCGGGGGCCGACCGTCGCTCCACGGCGGCTGCGGTCCCTCCCCCGCCGGGGGCGGTCCGCCGCTCCACGCGGGCGGCTGCTGCGCGTCCGTCCTCGGAGCGTGTCCGCCGTTCCACGCCGAAGCCGGCCCGGCACCCCACGGCCCGGGCGGCGCGCCGTACCCGTGGGGCGGCTGCGGAAGATCCCCCTCGGGGCTCTGCGGGGCGTCCTGGTCCGCGGCGTTGTCGGGCGCCGCGGACCGGCGGCGTGGACGCCTATGCACCGGCGAGGACGAGTCGTTCCCAGACGAAGTCGTCGGCCCGCTCGATGGCGATACTGGCGTCCAGGAGTTCGTTCATCGACTGCGGCTGGGCGCCGCCGGCCTTCTCCACCCAGCTGACGACCACATAGTGGCCGAACGCCTGGCTGTAGGCCGCGCTGAAACCGTCGCTGAAGTCCGTCGATCCCTTCACCGCGAACGGTGAGACGAAGCCCGCGCCGCTGTCGGGGTCCAGGTCGCGGACGAGCTGCTCGGCACCCTGCAGGTTCTCGAGGTTGATCGCGATGAACTGGCCGACGTACTGCTTGTCGTTGCTGACGTACGCGCCGCGGGCGATCTGAGTGCAGCCGTACTTCGCCAGGTCGCTCTGGAGTTGCTGTCCCCAGGTGACCGTCTTGCAGTCCGATGCGAGGTCCGCTCCCGCGAGCGTGAAGGTGTACTTGCCGTGGGTGACGGTCTTGTCGTCGTCGCCGAACACCTCGTTCTTGTTCAGCGGGCGCTTGTCCTTGGCCCGGTCGGCCAGCTTCTTCACCTGCGGGTTGGCCGGGGTGTTGACGTACACCCTGGGCTTCACCTTCGCCGCGGCGGCGGCCTGCGGCTTCTTGTCGCCGCCACCGCCCATCGCCACGACCGCGACGACGGTGACGATGAGGATCACGGCCACCGCGGCACCACCGATGATCAGCAGATTCCGCTTAGAACCACCCTCGGAGCCTTGTGCGGCGCGGCGTCCCCGGGACGGCCGACCTTGCTCGCGGTCCTCGTAACCCATCTCGCTCACGAGGCGTGAGCTTAGCGAACCTCCATCGCCGAGATGTCCATATCGCCGCTTCGCCCCGTTTTGTCGCAGTGTTTGTGGCATACCCCACGGACCGACGGACGCCTACCCCGCCTCGCGGAGCGCCCGATCACGCCCCGTGGGTCGCCGACGACCGGTCGGCGGTGTCCACCGGACCGGCCGCGGACTCCGTACGGCCGCCGTCACCGGGCTCCTCGCCGCCCGCCTCGTCGTCCTCGCCGCCGTTCTCCTCGGAGTCCTCGGCCGTGGCCTCTTCCGCCTTGGTGTCCTTCACCTCGGTGTCCTTCACCTCGGCGGGCTCGTCGTCCTCCGGCTCGGCCGGGTTCGCCTCGGCGTCCGCAGGCGCGGCGCCAGCGGGCCCGGCGGGCTCCGCATGGGTCGTTTCGGCCGATTCGGGCGTGGCAGGCTCGGCGTCGGCCGCATCGCCCGTGGCAGGCGCGCCGGCGGCCTTGTCGGAGGCGACGGGCTCAGCGTCGGGCGTGGCAGGCTCGCCGGTGGCTTCGGTGGCTTCGGTGGCTTCGGCGGGCTCGGCGCCGGCTTCGGTGTCCGCCGGCTGCGCGGTGGCAGCAGTGGCGGTGGCGTCGTCGTCCGCGGCCGCCGGAGCGGGCGGGTCCTCCGCGGTCTCGCCCGCGTCGCCCGCCGTGCCCAGGGCGCCCGGCGGATTCGCCGTCCCGCGCTTGACGTACAGGTAGGCCACCGCGCCGAGGAACACGATCAGGCAGGTCCAGTCGTTGAGCCGCAGGCCCAGGATCCTGTGCGCCTCGTCGATGCGCAGCCACTCGATCCAGGCGCGGCCGACGGTGTAGGCGGCGACGTAGAGCGCGAACGCGCGGCCGTACGCCAGGCGGAACCGCTTCTCCGCCCAGATCACCAGGATGGCCACCCCGATGCACCAGAGGAACTCATAGAGGAAGGTCGGCTGGTAGGTGGCGATGTCGGCGTACTTCGCGTCCGGCGGGCGATGGGCGGAGTCGATCTTCACCGCCCAGGGGAGCTTGCTCGGCCGGCCGTACAGCTCCTGGTTGAACCAGTTGCCCCAGCGCCCGATCGCCTGGGCGAGGGCGATGCCCGGTGCGGCGGCGTCGGCGAACACGCGCAGCGAGATGCCGCGGCGCCGGCAGCCGAGGTAGGCGCCGAAGGTGCCGAGCGCGATAGCCCCCCAGATGCCCAGGCCGCCGTTCCAGACCTTGAGCGCGTCGATGGGGTGGCGGCCGTGCCCGAAGTACAGCTGGTGGTCGGTGATGACGTGGTAGAGACGCCCGCCGATCAGGCCGAACGGGACCGCCCAGACGGCGATGTCGAGGACCGTCCCCGCCGTGCCGCCGCGCGCCGCCCAGCGCCGGTCCCCGAGCCAGACGGCGACGATCACCCCGATGATGATCATCAGGGCGTACCCGCGGAGCGGCAGGGGCCCCAGATGGATGCTCCCCTGCGACGGGCTCGGGATGAAGGCGAGCGGCTGCTGCATGGGATGTGAGATTACCGCCTGGCGAGCGCGCGGAGGCGCGGCGACGGTGAAGATCGGGCGTCGATTGCAGGGCGCCGCGCGGCCGCTCGTACGCCGGGTATGCGAGAAGAGGGACGCGACCGGGTGGTCACGCCCCTCTTCTCAGCCGTCCGTCCGCGATGGCCGCCGGTGCGCGGCGCGATGGTGGGCGCCGCCCGCGGCCGTCACTTGGCGGGCTTGGTCGGCGTCGCGCTCGCCGAACCGCTCGGCGTGGTCGACGGGACCGCGCTCGGCGTCGCGTCGACGGGCTTGGCGGCCAGGACGGCCTTCTTGAGCGCGGACGGCTTGAGCAGGACGTTGGTCAGGTCCAGCGACTGGCCGTTGAGGAAGACGGTGGGCGTGCCGGTGACCTGACGGGTCTGCTCCGCGTAGTTCGTGAGCGCGTCGAGCTGGCTCTGCTTCTGCAGGCCCTTGACGCACTGCTCGAAGGCGGGCGTGTCGAAGCCCAGCTTCTTGGCCCAGCCGATGAGGTCCTTGTTGGAGAAGCCGTTCGAGCCCTCCGCCGGCTGGTTCTTGTAGATCATGTCGTGGTACTGGACCCACTTGTCCGCCGGAGCGCACAGCGCGGCGTTGGCCGCCCGCTGGGAGTTGCCGCGGATCGGCTCCGACTGCTGCTTGAACAGCCAGAACGGGTAGTAGACGACGTTGACCTTGCCCTCGGCCGCGAGCTGCTTGACGGTGTTGCCGCTGGTGTTCTCCATCTCGTGGCAGATGGGGCACTGGAAGTCCTCGAACAGCTCCAGCTTGGGCGCCTTGATGCCGGGCTTGCCCATCAGGATCCCGCCGTCGGCCAGGCGGGTCGCCGGCGCAATCGCACCGGTGTAGGTGTTCTTGTCCTTCTTGTTCACGACGTACACCGTGACGATCACGGCCAGCGCCACGATGGCGAGGGCGCTGATGGCGATGGTCAGGGCGCGCATCCGCTGCTGCTTCTGCGCCTGGCGCTTGCGCTCCTCTGCCAGCCGCTCGCGGGCCGACCGCTGTCGAGCGGCCTTGCTCATCTGATCTCCTAGGTGATTATTCGTGGAACGCCCGGACCGTCTGCGGCTCAGGCGTACAGCCCGAGCATCCGGTCGAGCGCGTATTTGCCGCGTGGGTACAACATCAGCCAGGCGGCGAGAACGAGGAAGCCGAGGTCTCGGAAGACCTCTCTAAGGTAGTGGGTCTGTCCCTTGGCCACCGTGCCGCCGCCCCCGAAGCAGCCACAGTCGATGGACAGTCCGCGTGCGGCCACGGAGATGATCCCGGCGATGAAGACGACGAACAGCAGACCCACGCAGATCGCCATGACCCGGGTGGCGAAGCCGAGGAGGATCATCGCGGCGAGGACCATCTCCAGCACCGGCAGCCCGAGGGCGACCGGGCTGACCATGCCCTGCGGCAGGATGCGGTACGCGGACACCGCCGTCTTCTGCAACGCGACCGGCTCGGTGAACTTCGCGTAGCCGGCGGTCCCGAGGATCCCCGCGAGCAGGACGCGGACCGCGAGGGTGATCCACTGCTGGTAGCGCTCGGGGATGGCGGGGACTCGGACCCGCCCGGCCAGGCCGGCCCCGCGCTCGTCGACGTCGACCCGCTCGCGCCCCGGGCGGGTTTTCGCGTCGCCCGGTCCGCCCTTGGCCCGCGCGGACGTGGTCTTGCCACCCGCGGGCCTGGACGCCCCTCTGGTGGCCTTCGTCCTACGCCCCGCGGAGTCAGCCTTGGCTTCAGCCACTGTCGTTCCTCACCCTGTCTTGATCCCGGCGCGCGCCAGCATAGGCGACGGGAATGTAAGGACGCCGTCAAGCACGGGGTAGATCCTGTCACCTTCGCGCCGGGTGTGGGCGCTCTACCGCCGCACACCTTCGGCGAGTTCGGCGGTGAGACGGCGTACGGCGTCGATCCCGGCCTCGGGCGACGGCGCGTCGAGCAGCCGCCGGATGAACGCCGAACCGACGATCACACCGTCGGCGAACCCCGCGACCTCCGCGGCCTGCTCGCCGTTGCTGACGCCAAGGCCGAGGCCGACGGGCAGCGGCGACCCCTGCGTCATCGCCTTGCGGGTCCGCTCGACCAGGTGCGCGGCGCCGGTGTCGACGGCCGTGCGCGCGCCGGTCACGCCCATGAGCGAGGCGGCGTACACGAATCCACGGCACAGGCTGGTGATCTTGGCCAGGCGCTCGTCGGTCGAGCTGAGCGCGACGAGGAACACCCGGTCCAGGTCGCATGCGTCGGAAGCGGCCAGCCACGGCTCGGCCTCCTCCGGCGTCAGGTCCGGGGTGATCAGGCCAGAGCCGCCCGCCGAGGCCAGGTCACGGGCGAAGGCGTCGACGCCGTAGTGGTCGACGGGGTTCCAGTACGTCATGACGAGCGTCCGCGCGCCGGTGGCGGCGACCGCCTCGACCGTGCGGAACACGTCGGCGACCCGGATGCCGCCGGTCAGCGCCTGGTGGACGGCGTCCTGGATGGTCGGGCCGTCCATGAGCGGGTCGGTGTAGGGCAGGCCGATCTCGATGACGTCACAGCCCGCCTCGACCATCGTCTTCGCGGCGGTGATGGCGCCTTCGTAGGAGGGGAATCCCGCGGGGAGGTACCCGACCAGCGCGGCCCGTCCCTCCGCCTTGGCCTGCTCGAACGCCGTCGCCGCGGTGCGCGCCGGCGCCCCCTCGGTCCGTTCCATGGTCTCGCTCCGCTCGCTCATGCGCCCGCCGGCCCTTCGCCCTCGACCAGCCCGAACCACTCGGCGGCCGTGTGCATGTCCTTGTCACCCCGGCCGGACAGGCAGACCACGATCGTGGCGTCCGGGCCGAGCTCGCGGCCGACGCGCAGCGCGCCGGCCAGCGCGTGCGCGGACTCGATGGCGGGGATGATGCCCTCGGTGCGGCACAGGAGCGCGAACGCGTCCATGGCCTCGGCGTCGGTGACGGCCTCGTAGGTGGCGCGGCCCGTGTCGTGCAGCCAGGAGTGCTCGGGGCCGACGCCGGGATAGTCGAGCCCGGCGGACACCGAGTGGGTCTCCAGGGTCTGCCCGTCCTCGTCCTGCAGCAGGTAGGTGCGCATGCCGTGGATGACCCCGAGGGAGCCGCCGGCGAGGGTGGCGGCGTGTTTGCCGCTCTCGACGCCGGAGCCGCCGGCCTCGAAGCCGTACAGCCGGACGCCCTCGTCGGGCACGAAGGCGTGGAAGGCGCCGATGGCGTTCGATCCGCCGCCGACGCAGGCGACGACCGCGTCGGGCAGCCGCCCGGTCAGCTCGAGGACCTGCGCGCGGGCCTCGACGCCGATGATCCGCTGGAAGTCGCGGACCATCATCGGGAACGGGTGCGGGCCCATGACGGAGCCGATGCAGTAGTGGGTGTCGTCGACGGTCGCCACCCAGTCGCGGAACGCCTCGTTGCAGGCGTCCTTGAGGGTGCGGCTGCCGGTCGTGACCGGGACCACCTCGGCGCCGAGCATCCGCATCCGGGCGACGTTGAGCGCCTGCCGGACGGTGTCGACCTCGCCCATGTAGACGACGCACTCCAGGCCGAGCAGGGCCGCGGCGGTCGCGGTGGCGACGCCGTGCTGGCCGGCGCCGGTCTCGGCGATGATCCGGGTCTTGCCCATCCGCCGGGTGAGCAGCGCCTGCCCCAGGACGTTATTGATCTTGTGCGAGCCGGTGTGGTTGAGGTCCTCGCGCTTGAGGAGGATCCGGGCGCCACCGGCCTCCGCGCCGAAGCGCTTCGCCTCGGTGAGCAGGCTGGGCCGCCCGGCGTAGGTCGCCAGCAGGTGGTCGAGCTCGGCGCGGAAGGCGGAGTCCGCCATCGCGGTCTCGTACGCGGTGGTGAGCTCGTCGAGCGCGGCCATGAGCGCCTCGGGCGCGAACCGCCCGCCGAAGCGGCCGAAGTGTCCCGTCAGGTCGGGAAGAGAGCGTGCGGCATCGATGGTCATCGCGATGTCCTGTCGCAGTCGGTGAGTCTGGATCCGGTCAACTGAGGTGCGGATTCAGGCCCGCCATCGCTCGCGAAGGATCACGCGCATAGCTTACTTGCTCCGCCGCCTACTTGCCCTGACGCAGCGCCGGGTGCGTCCCGGCGGCGACCAGGTCGGACACCGCCGAGCGCGGGTCCTTCCCGATGACGAGGCTCTCCCCGACCAGGACCGCGTCGGCTCCGGACGAGGCGTAGGCGAGCAGGTCGTGCGGCCCGCGCACGCCGGACTCGGCGATCCGCACGATGCCGTCGGGTATCTGCGGCGCGATGCGGGCGAAGGTGCTGCGGTCGACGCGCAGGGTGGTCAGGTCGCGGGCGTTGACGCCGATGACCTTCGCCCCGGCGTCCAGCGCGCGGGCGAGCTCCTCCTCGGTGTGCACCTCGACGAGCGGGGTGAGCCCGATCGACTCCGCCCGCTCGATCAGGGAGACCAGGGCCTGCTGCTCGAGCGCGGCCACGATCAGCAGCACGAGGTCGGCGCCGTACGCCCGCGCCTCCCACAGCTGATAGGAGGAGACGACGAAGTCCTTGCGCAGGACCGGGATGTCGACGCGGTTGCGCACCGCGGCCAGGTCGTCGATGCTGCCGCCGAAACGGCGGCGCTCGGTCAGCACGCTGATCACGGCGGCGCCACCGGCCTCGTAGTCGGCCGCGAGCGCGGCCGGGTCGGCGATCGCCGCCAGCGCGCCCTTCGACGGGCTGCACCGCTTGACCTCCGCGATCACCGCGACGCCCTGACCGCGCAGCGCGCCGATCGCGTTGCGCGGCGACGGGGCGTGGGCCGCCATCCGCTTGAGCGCGTCGAGTGACACGGCCGCCTGCCGCTCCGCAAGATCGGCCCGGACGCCGTCCAGGATCTCGTCGAGCACGCTCACGAGCCCACCTTTCCCGCACTCATCGGAGGCCTTGGTGACGTTGCCGCCCAGAACCGGTCGCCCACATGCCCTCCCCGCTGATCGCTCGCCGGATGGCCGCCGTCTTCGCGACGGGGCCTGCCGCGCAGGCCCGCCCACGAGAACGGTCCCCCTTGCCGGACGGTCGTGTGTCTCGATCGTAGCCCCGCCGGTCCGATGCGCCTTGCGGGGGTGGGAATTCACGGTGCCAGGGCACGTCCGATGGAGAGATTACGGACAACCCAGAAGAACAGGATGACCATCGTGAACCCGGTGATCACCACCGGATGGAGGATCCTGGACCGCACCCGCCGTCCCCTCCGCGCCGCCCAGACCCACCTGACCCACAGGTAAGCCAGGAATGGCAGCGTGGCGAAGGTGAGCGGGTTATGGCCGAACGCCTCGGCGAAATGACCGTGACCGATCGCATGGATCATGCGCAGCGCCCCGCAGCCGGGACAGTAGTACCCCGTCACGGCGAGGAAGGGGCAGGTCGGGTAGTGCCCCGGGTGGTTCGGATCGACCGCCGAGACGTAGCCGGCCGCGCCGAGCACGGCGGCGAGCACGGCGTACGGCGCCCAGCGCGCCCTCCGGCGCTCCGCCCCCGGCGGCATCGGCCGGGTTCCGGCCCGTCCCACTGTCACGCTCACAGCGTACGGCGGACCCGCCTCGGAGGCCGGTCAGAGATCGGCGACGTAGCCGACGCCGCGTACGGTGCGCAGCGGGCTGCCGGCGCCCAGTTTGGCGCGCAGCTGCGCGATGTGGACGTCGACCGTGCGGGCGCCGGCGGCCTCGGTGTCCCCCCACACGGCCACGAGCAGCTGGTCGCGGGGGAAGACCCGCCCCGGATGGCTCATGAGGTACGCCAGGAGGTCGAACTCCACGGCGGTCAGCGCCGTCGGCACGCCCGCCACGGTGACGGAACGCGCACTCGTGTCGAGCACGACGGCGCCGGCCCGCAGCACGTCGTGGCGCGGCGCGGCGGCCCGGTGCCCCCGCAGGACGCGGCCGAGCGTGGCGAGGAGCACCCGCGGGCTGAACGGGCGCGGCACGGCGGGCCCCGCGGGCGCCGTCATGCCGGGCGGCACCACGGACACGATGACCGCCGGGCCGGCGGCCTCCGCGACCTCCCGGTGCACGCCCGTGGTCAGGTCGAGGACGATCGCGTCCGGCCGCAGGGTGCGGGCGAGCCCGGCGGCCGCCTGCGGATCGGCGGCGAATCGTACGCGGTACCCCTCGCGGGCGAGGTAGAGCCGGATGAGCTCGGCGACGCCCGGGTCGTGCTCCACCACGAGCACGGTCGCACGGCCCGGCGCGGTCGCGCGGGGACGCTGCGGGCGGGCGTCACGCGCGCCACCCTCCCCGGACGGCGCGCGCCCGCTCAATCAGTGCTCCCGGAGCTCGTCGCTGGTGGGGTCGTCGCCGCGGTCGAGGGACTTCCACAGCGAGGCGGGATCGTCGCCGGCGCGCGCGGCGGCGCCCGGGCGGTCGTAGCGGGCGGACATGCCGGGCCAGCGCCGGCCGCGTACGACGGTGAGCAGGCCGGCGGCGGCCAGCAGGACCCCGCCCGCCAGCGAGACGATCCACCAGCCGCTCACGTGCACCGACAGGTCACCGGTCAGCCGGGTGAGGTTGGTCCGGTCGGCGGCGGCCGACACCACCCGCGCGTGGCGGACGGCCAGCGGGGACAGCACGGCGACGACCACGCCGAAGACGGTCAGCAGGACGCCGACGGCCGTACGGGCCCAGCCGCGCGTGGCGAGCAGCGCCGCGATCCCGGCCAGCCCCACCAGGCCGAGCGCGGCGATGCCGCCGCTCAGCGACCTCCCGGTGAGGTGCTGCAGCGACGGCACCAGGTCCGGGCCCCCGCGCACGGTGACGGTGGCCCACGTCCGGCCGGTGAAACCGGCGGCGAGCCCCGCGCCGACCGCGCCGAGCAGCGCGGCGGCGGCGAGTTCGCGACGGTGCGTCACTCGGGACGCTCTCCCACGACGGCGTCGAGACGGTCGGCGTCCCAGCAGGTGCGGTCCCCGGTGTGGCAGGCGGCCCCGACCTGGTCGACCTTGACCAGGATGGCGTCGCCGTCACAGTCGAGGGCGACCTCCTTGACCCACTGCTGGTGGCCGGAGGACTCCCCCTTCACCCAGTACTCCTTGCGGCTGCGCGACCAGTAGGTGGCGCGGCCGGTGGTCAGCGTGCGGTGCAGGGCCTCGTCGTCCATCCAGGCCAGCATGAGCACCTCGCCCGTGTCGTACTGCTGGGCGATGGCCGGGACGAGGCCGTCTTCGGTCCGCTTGAGACGATCGGCGATCTTGGGGTCCAAGGACATGGCATCCATTGTGCCGCCTCATTCGGCCGCGGTGGCCGCGGGGCCACGGAGCCGCAGCGGGGACTCGGGCATCAGCGCGAAGACCACGAGCGCGATGGCGGCGCCGGCGGCCCCGAGCCACGGGATGACGGTGGCGGTGGCGGACGCCGATGCGGCGACCAGGCCGTGCGCCGGGGCGGCGGCGCGCACGTGGGAGACGTACGCGGTGCCGGCGATGGCCAGGGCGACCGACCCGCCGACCTGGCGGAAGAAGGTGACCTTGCTGGTGGCGGTGCCGATGTGCTCGGGCTCGACGGAGTTCTGGACGGCGATGGTGAGGCCGGACAGCATCGGCCCGACGCCCAGTCCGATCAGTGTCATCCAGCCGGCCAGGACCCAGACGCCGGTGTGGACGCCGATGCCCGCGCACAGCAGCGATCCCGCGGCGAGCAGGACGGGCGCCGCGACCAGCCACGGCTTGTAGCGCCGGGTCCGGCTGATCAGCGCGCCGGTGAGGAAGCTGCCGGCCAGCATGCCGAGCATCAGCGGGTACACCTTCAGCCCCGAGGTGGACGCGCTGTCGCCGTGGACCGACTGGAAGTAACGCGGCAGGAAGATGATGGCCGCGTACATCCCGAAGGCCGTGAAGAACGATCCGACGTTGGCCGCGGTGTAGGTGCGGTTGCGGAACAGTCCGAGCGGCACGATCGGCTCGGCGGCCCGCCGCTCGACGAGGACGAACACGGCCAGCAGCACCAGCGAGACGGCGATCGGCGCGGCGACGGTCCCGCTGGTCCACGCGTGGGTCGCTCCGGCGGACGTCGTACGCCCCTTCTCGGTCAGGCCGTACAGCAGGAGGCCGATGGCGGCCGCGAACACCGCGATGCCGAGGTAGTCCGGCCGGGCGGGCAGCCGCTCGCGCCGCGCGTGGGGCAGGCGGAGGGCGATCACCGCGAGGACGACCGCGCCGATCGGCAGGTTGACCAGGAACACCCAGCGCCAGTTCGCCTGCTCGGTGAGCAGGCCGCCGAGGTACGGGCCGGCGACGTAGCTGAGCCCCATGACGCCGCCGACCGCGCCCTGGATGCGCCCGGAGTTCTCCGGCGGGAACAGGTCGACGACCAGCGCGAGCGACAGCGGGATCAGCGCGCCCGCGCCGAGGCGCGGGACCGTCCAGCGGCTACGACCTGACCAAGCGGTTCGAGGGATCGCTCGCCCACGTCTGGCAGGCGAGTCACAGCCAGATCTATCCCGAGCTGAACCGCATGGCGGCGGATGGACTGCTTCAGGTCGAGGCGGAGGGTTCGCGCGGCCGCAAGACGTACTCCATCACCACCGCCGGCCGGGCCGAGCTGCACCAGTGGCTGACCGAGACCAAACCCGAACAGCGGGTGCGCAACGAGGGAGCGCTCCGGGCCTTCCTGATCCCCCTGCTGCCACGAGAGGAGGCCCTCGACCTTGTCAGGGAAGAACTACGCCATGTCGAGGCCAGGCTGACCGAACTGGAAATGCTGTGCGACGGGACCGATGAGTCCGACTTTGGGCGTTATGCCCTCGAACGCGGACTTCGTCAGTTGGCGGCGTCCCGTGACTGGGCACTCTGGGCGATCGACCGGCTCCAGAAAAGCGAAGAGGCCCGTACCGTAACGGCACGGACCCCGACGGGTGAACTTTAACCGAACGTTATGAGTCCTACAGCGGACGGACCTGGTCCGCCTGCGGGCCGCGGTCGCCCTGAACGACCTCGAACTCCACGCGCTGGTTGTCCTCGAGCGTGCGGTATCCGTTGGTGGCGATCGCCGAGTAGTGGACGAAGACGTCCGGACCACCGCCGTCAATGGCGATGAAGCCGAACCCCTTGTCGGCGTTGAACCACTTCACGGTGCCCTGGGCCATGCCTAACTCCTTGCGGGACAAACAAAACCCACAGGTTGTGGGTCACTTTGTGGTTGCCGCGGGTGTGCGCAGGCCCCTCAAGAAGGCACGAACACGCCCGCCAGTCATCGGTCCGCGGGCGTCTGGCAAACGAACGTGGAACTACGACAACAACCGGTTTGAGTTTACCAAGTTCGGTGCTCTGTCACACGCCCCGGTGCGAAAGACTGTTTTCTGCCATCGATATTCCCCGCCGTTCTCGCGGCAACCCACCTCTCACCGGCGAGAACGGCGCGGGAGTCCGGAAAATCAAATCTTCAACTGTGCTGCCCAGGACGCGTACAACTCGGCATATCGTCCTGGTTCGGCCACCAGTGCGGCGTGTGGGCCGCGCTGCACGAGACGTCCACGGTCGAAGACGAGGACCTCGTCGGCCGCCTCCGCGGTGGACAGCCGGTGGGCGATCGAGACGGCCGTACGGCCGCGGGTGACGCTCTCGATGGCCCGCTGCAGGCGGACCTCGGTGGCGGGGTCGACGGCGGAGGTCGCCTCGTCCAGCACCAGCAGGTCGGGGTCGGCGAGGTACGCCCGGGCCAGGGCCACGAGCTGCCGCTCCCCCGCCGACAGCGACTCGCCGCGCTGCCCGACCGGAGTCGCAAGGCCCTCCGGCAGGCCGTCCAGCCAGTCGCCCAGCCCGAGCTCGGTCAGCACCCGGCGGATCTCCTCGTCCGACGCCTCCGGCCGCCCGAACCGGATGTTGTCCGCCAGGGACGCGTCGAACAGGAAGCCGTCCTGCGGGACCATGACGATCCGCTCGCGCAGCGAGGAGAACCGCACGTCGGTCAGGGGCACCCCGTCGATCAGGACACGTCCCGACGCCGGGTCCATCATCCGGGTCAGCAGCTTGGCGAAGGTCGTCTTGCCCGACCCGGTCTCCCCCACGACCGCGATCCGGGAACGCGGCGCGATGCGCACGGACACGTCCTGCAGCACGGTCGGACCGCCGGGATAGGCGAACGACACGTCCTCGAACGCGACGTCGACCGCGCCCCGGGGCAGCTCGACCCCCGCGGCACCCGGGTCGGCCACGTCCGGGGTCATGTCCAGCACGCCGAGCACGCGCTGCCAGCCGGCGATGGCGTTCTGGGCGTCGTTGAGGACCTCGGTGGCCACCTGCAGCGGGCTGACGAACAGCGTCACCAGGAACAGGAACGCCACCAGCCTCCCCGCCGTGAGGTGCCCCCCGACGCCCAGCGCCGTCCCCGCCACGACGACCCCCGCGGTCGCGAGCGCCGCGGCCAGCTCGGTCGAGGGGAAGGTCAGGGCGACGAGGGTCTGCGCCCGTACCTGCGCGTCGCGGTAGGCGCCCACGGACTCGTCGATCCGGCGGGCGGTGCGATCCTCCGCGCCGTACGCGCGGATCACCGGCGCGCCGACGACCGACTCGCTCACCGCCGACAGCATGTCGCCGACGCGCTCCCGGACGGCGCCGTACGCCTTCGACAGCCAGCGCTGGAAGACCCGCAGCGCGAACGCCAGCGGCGCGAAGACGACCCAGACCAGCAGCGCGAGCGGCCAGGAGTAGACCGCCATGAGCACGGTGGCCACGATGAGCTGGCCGCCCGCGATGATGATCATCAGGCCGCCGTACTGCATGAACTGGCTCATCTGGTCGACGTCGCTGGTGACACGGGAGACCAGTGACCCGCGCCGCTCGCCGCTCTGGGCCAGCATCGACAGGTCGTGCACGTGCCGGAAGGCGCGGACGCGCAACGCCGCCAGGCCGTTCTCGCTGGTGCGGTACAGCCGGATGTTCATGAGGTACGCCGCGACGGCCGTCAGGAGGACCGCGGCGGCGCACACGAGGACGGCGGTGCGGATGAAGCCGATGTCGGGTCCGCCGCGGGCGCGCAGCCCGCGGTCCAGGGTCTGCTGCACGGCCACCGGGACGACGATGCGCCCGGCGGTGGCGACCAGCGCGAGCAGCAGCGTTCCGGCGATGCCCTTCCGGAACTCCGGGGTCAGGGCCAGCCCGCGCCGGAGCGTCGCCAGCCCGGACCGCGCGGGAGTGTCCACGGCGGTCATGCCACGGCCTCCTCGTTCTCCTCGTCCTCGTCTTCACCCGGTGCGGGCTCGTCCGGTGCGGGCTCGTCGGCGGCGCGCTCGTAGGCGGTGACGAGGTCCCGGTATCCGGCGGAGCGTTCCAGCAGCTCCTTGTGCGGGCCCTGGGCGAGGACCCGTCCGCGCTCGATGTAGACGACATCGTCGGCCAGCTCGATCGTCGCCTTCCGGTAGGCGACGACCACGACGGTGGCGGCCGAGTCGCGCAGGCTGTCGAGGATGCGGGCCTCGACCTGCGGATCGACGCTCGAGGTCGCGTCGTCGAGCACGAGGAGGCGCGGACGGCGGACGAGGGCGCGGGCCAGCGCGAGCCGCTGCCGCTGCCCGCCGGACAGGGTGGCGCCCCGCTCCCCGACGCGGGTGTCGAGGCCGTCCGCCAGCGCGGAGACGAACCCGTCGGCCTGGGCCAGCCGCAACGCCTCCCACACGTCCTCGTCCGGGACGTCCAGGCCGAGCGTCACGTTGCCGCGCACGGTGTCGTCGAACAGGAACGCCTGCTGCGGCACCAGCGCCGTCGTCGCCGACAGCCCGTGCCGTTCCACGTCGCGCGCGTCGACGCCGTCGAGCAGGACCCGCCCGCCCGCGGGGTCGACGAGGCGGACGAGGAGGTTCGTGAGCGTCGACTTGCCCGAACCGGTGGGGCCGACGACCGCGATCGTGCGGCCGGGCTCGGCGGTGAAGGTGACGTCGTGGAGAACGTCGTCGCCGGTGTAGCCGAACCGCACGTCGCGCACCTCCAGCCCCGCCGGTCCCTTACCGTCGACGGACCGGTCACCGTACGGCAGGGAGCCGGTCGCCTCCAGCACGTCCTGCACCCGCTCCCAGCCGACGACGCTGCGCGGCACCTCGGCCAGGACCCAGCCGAGCGCCCGGATCGGGAAGGCCAGCAGGGTGAACAGGTACGCGACGTGCACCAGATCGCCGGGCGACATCGCCCCCGACCGCAACCGGATCGACCCGACGAGCAGGACGGCGAGCACACCGAGGTTCGGCAGGGCCTCCAGGATGGGGTCGAACAGCCCGCGCAGGCGGCCGACCGCGACGTTCGCCTCGCGCAGCTCGGCCGCGACGGCGGCGAAGCGCTCGGTCTCGTCGGCCTCACGGCCCAGCGTCTTGACGACCAGCGCGCCCTCGAAGCTCTCGTGCGCGACCTCGCTGACGCCCGCCCGCAGGCGCTGCGCGTGCGCGGCGACCGGGGCGAGGCGGCGCTGGTAGATCACGTTGAGGCCGGCGATCGCGGGGAAGACGAGGAACCCGACGATCGCCACGACGAGATCGGTGGCGAGGATCGCGATCGCGGCGATGACCAGCATCAGCACGACCCCGAGTGCCATCGGCAGCGGGGCGAGCGGGGCCCAGGCGGCCTCGACGTCGGCATTGGCGTTCGACAGGAGCCTGCCGGTGGGGTGCCGCTGGTGCCAGGCCAGGGGCAGCCGGAGGTACTGGCGGGTGACCGCCCGCCGGTACGCCGCCTGCATGTTGTACTGGACCATCCCGGCGTACAGCCGCCGTCCCGCGACGCCGAGCGCCTTGAGGAGCGCGACACCGACGATCGCCAGGCCGCCGAGGACCAGCGTGCCCGTCGTGGTGCGGCCGTCGCGGAAGGCGGCCATGACGACGTCCTGCGTCACCCGGCCGAGGACCCAGGCGCTGCCCACGGTCATCGCCGCGTACAGCGCGCTGCTCAGCACGGCGGCCGTGAGGAGACGCGGCTCCGCGCGGGCGGCGACCCACAGGACGCCGGCGCCCTTTTTCAGGATGTCCGATGTCACCTTTTGTGACAACAAAGTCCCCTCTCGTGGCAGGTAGTGGGGCCGATAATCCCTATCACGCGGGAACGACGGGTTATTCCGCGCCGCGGAGAGGCGGGCCTACGATCGCGGGATGGGGAACGAGAACCGGGCGCGCGCCGAACGCCACGCCCTCAGCGACGCCCTGATCGACGCCGGCCCCGACGCGCCCACCCTCTGCCAGGGCTGGACCACCGCCGACCTGGCCGCCCACCTCGTCATCCGGGAGCACCGGCCCGACACCGCGCCGGGCGTCATGATCCCGCTGTTCGCCGGCCACACCGAGAAGGTACGCCTCCGGGTCCGCGACGCCACGCCGTACGCCCACCTCGTGGCGCGCTTCCGTGCCGGGCCGCCGGCCTGGTCGCCGTTCGCGCTCGCCGCCGTCGACGCCGCCGCCAACACGACCGAGTACTTCGTGCACCACGAGGACGTGCGCCGCGCCCAGGAGGGCTGGGAGCCGCGCGAGCTGCCTCCGGCGTTCGAGGAGCGGTTGTGGCGGGGGCTGCGGATGGCCCGGCTCGTCCTGCGGCGGCTGCCCGTGGAGATCACCCTCGTGGACCCGGCCGGCCGTACCCAGCGCGTCACCAAGGGCGGCAGGCTCGTCCGGGTCCACGGCCGGCCGAGCGAGCTGACGCTGTGGGCCCTCGGCCGCAAGGACGCCGCTCAGGTCGAGCTGACGGGCGAGGCCGAGGGGATCAACGTCCTGAACCAGGGCCGCTGGCGCCTGTGACCCCGCCCGCCGCGCGCGCCCAGGCCACGGCCCGCCACACCCCCGGTCGGCCCCGCGGAGACGCCGCCCAGGCCACGGCCCGCGACGACGCCGCCCAAGCCACGGCCCGCCGAGGTTCGGGGCAGCCCGCGGCCCGCCCGGGCCCGGGTCAGGCGGCGGCCTTCTGCCGCTGCGGCTCCGGCCGCGCGGTCCGCCGCGGTGGCCGCGCGAGCACCAGGACGATGATCCCCGCCGCGATGCCCAGCCCCGCCGAGACGGCGTAGACCTCGTTCAGCCCGGAGGCGACGGCCGCGCGGACGATCGGCAGCCGGGGCGCCCGGCCGCCGCTCGCCGCGCCGGCCATCGCGTGCGGATCGGTGACGTGCCCGGTCAGCGCGTGCTCGATCCGGCCGCGGAAGACGATGCCGAGCACGGCGATCCCGAGGGCGTAGCCGAGTTGCCGGAACGTGTTGAGGGCACCGCCGGCCATCCCGCCGCGCTCGGGCGGTACCGCGCTCATCACCGCCGCCGACAGAACGGGGATGGCGGCTCCGACGCCCACGCCGCCGACGATCAGGCCCGGGACGATCGCGGTCGCGGAGGACCCGGCGTCCAGGACGGCCTGCAGGCCCGAGCCGGCGCCGACCAGCAGCAGCCCGATCCCGATGCTCAGCCGGGGCGGGACGCCGTGCAGGAGACGCGCTCCGGCGGCGGACACCACGAAGGACGTCAGGGCGAGCGGGATGAGGGCGGCCCCGGCCCGTACCGGCCCGAGGCCCAGGGCGCCCTGCAGCCACAGGGAGGTGAAGGCGAGGCAGGCGAACGCCGAGGCCATCAGGAGGGCGCCGGCGACCAGCACGGCGACGAACGACCGGTTGCGGAACAGGCCGAGGTCGAGCAGCGGGTGCCGGGTCCGCGTCTCGACCAGGACGAAGACGGCCAGGGTGACGGCGGCCAGGGCGAACATCGTGAGCGGCGCCGCGGCGGTGAAGCCGTCGTCGCCGGCGCGGATCAGCCCGTAGGTGAGGGTGCCGGCGGAGGCGGTGAAGGACGCCATCCCCGGGAGGTCGATCCGCGCCCGGCCGGCGGGCCGGGGCCTCCCGACGACGGCGAGGGTGAGGGCGATCGCGATGACGGTGACCGGCAGGTTCACCAGGAAGATGGACCGCCAGTTCACGTGCTGGGTGAGCAGGCCGCCGAGGATCGGGCCGCCGGCCGCGGCCAGGCCGTTGACGGCGCCCCAGACGCCGAACGCGACGCCCCGGTCCCGGCCCTGGTACGTGCTGCTCAGGAGGGCCAGGGTCGTGGTGAACATGGCCGCGCCGCCCACGCCCTGCACGCCGCGCGCGGCGATGAGGGTCGCCGCGTTCGGCGCCAGCCCGCACGCGAGGGAGGCGGCGGCGAACAGCACGAGCCCCGCGACGTACACCCGGCGCGCGCCGAACAGGTCCGCGACCGACCCGGCGCCCAGCAGGAGCGCGGCCAGGGCCAGCGCGTAGATGTCCAGCACCCACTGCAGGGCCGAGAACGACGCGTCGAGGCTTCTGGCCATGCCGGGCAGCGCGACCGTCACGATCGTGACGTCCACGAGCAGCATGAAGGCCCCGAGACAGACCGCTACGAGCGGCCACCACTTACGCATCCGAGGTTTCCTTCCGGTTCGGTGGGGAGGTCCTCACCTTCGCCGGGGGTGCGGAGACTCTCCAGCCGGCCGCCCGCAGTCGGCGATTATCGACACGGGTTACGCTCCTGCGGTGAAATCCCACACGCTCGACGCGTTGGACCGGTGCCTCGTCCACGCCCTGCAGATCGACGGCCGGGCACCGTTCAGCAGGATCGGCGAGGTGCTCGGGGTCTCCGACCAGACCGTCGCCCGCCGCTACCGGCGGCTCCGGACGACCGGGGCGCTGCGCGTCGTCGGGGCCGTCGACGCGCCCCGCGTCGGCCTGGTCTCCTGGGCCATCCGGCTCCATGCCACGCCGGACGCGGCCGGTGCGATCGCCGCAGCGCTCGCCCGCCGCCCGGACACCCACTGGGTCCACCTGCTGTCCGGCGGGACGGAGATCGTCTGCGGAACGATGAGCCGCACGCCGGAGGAGCGCGACAACCTGCTGCTGGAGAAGCTGCCGCGGACGGGCCGCGTGTCGTCGGTCACCGCGCACGCGCTCCTGCACCAGTTCGTCGGCGGGCCGATCGGCTGGGCGGGCGTCCGGTCGCTCACGCCGGAGCAGGCCGAGCGTCTCCGGCCGGATCCGCCCGTGCCCGGCGACGAGCCGGTCGCGCTGGACGAGACGGACCACGCGCTGCTGGCGGCGCTGGCCGTCGACGGGCGGGCCGGCCACGCCGAGCTGGCCTCGGTCACCGGGTGGTCGGCGTCCACGGTCCGGCGGCGCATGGACCAGCTCCGCCGCGCCGGTGTGCTGTTCTATGACGTGGACCTGCCGACGGCGCTGTTCGGCCACCCGGTCGAGGCGCGGCTGTGGATCTCGGTGGAGCCTGCGCGGCTCGCGGCCGCCGGTGAGGCGCTGGCCGCGCACTCCGAGGTCGGCTTCGCGGCGGCGACCACGGGCCCGACCAACCTGCTGGTCGCCGCCATGTTCCGGGATCCGCACCACCTCTACCGCTACCTGACCGAGCGGGTCGGCTCGCTGGAGGGCGTCCGCCACGTGGAGACCGCGCCGGTGATCCGTACGGTGAAGCGGGTGGGTGCGACTTTGCTTCCGTAATTGGCTTGCCCGATTTGTGGTCGAGTGCGCATCCTGCAGCAGTGGAACCCATCGTCATTCACCCGGCGGAGTCACTGCACGGCCGCCTGCAGCGCGGCCGTGGCTGTGCCGCACGCCGTGCCGCCGGAACGCCCGGCACACGCGACCTGATCTACGACTGCGTGAGCCGCGACCCTCGATGGGACACCCTTGAGGAACGCGGACTCTACTACGCGCGGCTGATCTTCGACCTGGAGCTGGAGATCGGCCCCATAGTCGAACATATATTCGATCCTGACGATCGCTTGGACACCGAACCGGACCGCACCACCCTGGCACTCGACGTCCTGTCCCAACTCGTCCGCCTCGGCCGCCGGGAGGCCGCCCTGCCGCTGCGCCGGTACGCCGCCGAGGGCCAGAACTGGTACACCGCCCTGCAGGCCCTTGTCGAGCTCGACGACCCGGCGCTGGCGGAGGGGCTCGACGAGGTCGCGGCGGCCCGCTGCGACGACCGCGCCCTCACCTGGCTGTGCGGGGTGGACGGCGCGGTCACCCGGATGTGGGCCCGCCGCCAGCCGAGGATCGCCGCCGCCCGCAGACCGGAGCAGCGCCCGTACGAACCGAGGCCCTCACTCACCGGCCGCTCCGACGCCGACCTGGCCGCGCTCGTCCGCGCGGAGGGCGAGGGCGCCACCGCCGCCATCCTCGAACTCGGCCGCCGCCGCAGCGCCCTCGTCCTCGACCTCGCCGAGGCGCTCCTGCCGGGCGGCGCCTACGACGGCCCCCTGTGCCGCGCGGTACGCGACCTGGGCCCCGTCGCCCTGGGCCGCGCCCGGATCTGGGCCGCGGAGCAGCGCTCCTACCAGGACGTCGGCATCGACGTGCTGGCCGCCCACGGGACGGAGTCCGACGCCCCACCCCTCTTGGAGTCCCTCGAGGACGCCCTGGGCGAGGAGGACTGGGACCTGGCCGCCGTGCCCGCCGACGGGCTCGGCCGCCTGCGATCCCGGCCCGCGATCCCCCTGCTGCTGTACGGCTGGGAGGAGAGCGCCTCGTCGGGCCTGCGCGCCCACCTGCTCGGCGCGCTGACCAGGATCGACCCGCACGTCGCGGAGCCGTATCTCGTGGAGGCCCTGTGGGACTGTGAGAGCGGGGTGCGCCGCGTCGCGGCCGGGGCGGTGCCCCTCGACGACGCGGCCCGGGCCCGGCTGCGCCGCCTCCGCCACGAGGAGGCCGAGGAGCCCGCGGTCCGCTCCGCGGCCGGCGAACGCCTGTCCGGCCACCTGAACTGAGCCACGGCGCACCCCTCCGGCCGCCCGGCAACGCGACCGCCCGGCGCCGCGACCGTCCCCGCCCCCACGGTCGCCCGATGCCGCGGCCGTCCGCCCCCACGGCCGCCCGGCGACGCGGCCGTCCGCGCAGGTGCGGTGGCGCCCTCAGCGGTCGAGGGCGAGCTCGGACAGCCGCATCGCCAGATTCCGGCGCACGGCCGCGTTGTGGCCGGCCACCGTCAGCAGGGTGTTGCGCACGGCGCGCGCGGCGGGGCCGCCGGCGGTGGCGGCGCGGGTCATCCGGTCGGTCATCGCCACGACGCCGGCGGCCACCGGACGCCGCGCGTCCTCATAGCCGTCCTCGGTGCCGTCGGCGAGGCGGCGGGCCAGGTCGACGGCGTCCTGGATGCCGGTGTTCATTCCCTGCCCGCCGGCCGGGCTGTGCACGTGGGCGGCGTCGCCGGCGAGGAAGATCCGCCCGGCGCGGTAGTGGTCGGCGAGCCGGTGGTGCACCCGGAACCGTGAGCTCCACGCGACGTCGCCGACGCGCGCCGGGACGGACCGCGGCCCCCGGGCGACGAGCAGGTCGCGCACGTCGGCGGCGTCCGGATGCTCGGGAGCGTCGTCGACGGTGGCGACGACCCGGTGCCGGCCGCCCGGCAGCGGGGCGACGACGACCAGCCCCTTCGGGGAGAAGAACAGCTGGACCTCGTCGTCCGGCAGGTCCCACTCCAGGTGGACGTCGGCGAGGACGAACGACTGCGGGTACGCGTCGCCGGTGAAGCCGATGCCGACCTGCTCGCGGACGACGCTGTGCATGCCGTCGGCGCCGACGGCATGCCGCGCGCGGACCGTGGCCCCGTCGGCCAGCCGCACGGTGACGCCCTCCGCGTCGCCCGTCACCGCGGTCACCTCCCGGCCCCGGTGGACGTCGCCGCCGAGCGCCCGCAGGCGCCGGAGCAGGACCTCCTCGGTGGTGCTCTGGGGGACCATCAGCGTGTACGGATGCGCGGTGGGCAGCCCGCCGAAGTCGACCTTCATCAGGATCCGGTCCCGGTCCCGGACCGTGAACGTCGGGACGATCACTCCGCGGCCGACGAGCTCGCCGGTGACCTGCAGGGGTTCGAGGACCTCGAGGGTCCGGGCGTGCACCACGGCGGCGCGGGAGGTGTTCGTCCCCTCCGCGGCCTTGTCCAGCAGCAGGACGTCCTTCCCCCGGTCGAGCAGTGACGCGGCCAGGGCCAGGCCGGTGGGGCCGGCGCCGACGATGACGACCTCGGTGGTGTCGGGAAGCTGCGGCATGGTGATCTCCCATGGTCAACGATTGATGGCCAACGTCCGTTGGCAAGACGATAACGCTCCTGCGGGCGTTTGCCAACAGTTGTTGGCCTACACTTGATGGCATGGCCTTCACCGCTCGATCCCAGGAGTCCCGCGCGGCGATCCTCGCCGCGGCCCGCCGCCGCTTCGCCGCCGACGGCTACGAGCGGGCGACCGTCCGCGCCATCGCCGCCGACGCCGGCATCGACCCGTCGATGGTCATCCGCTACTACGGGTCCAAGGAGGGGCTGTTCGCCGCGGCCGTCGACGTCGACCTGCGGCTCCCGGACCCCGCCGCGGTCCCCGCCGACCGGCTCGGCGAGGTCTTCGTCCGGCACTTCCTAGGGCTGTGGGAGGGCGAGGGCCCCGGCGAGGTGCTCACCGTGCTCCTCCGCGCCGCGGTGACGAACGAGGGCGCGGCCGAGCGGATGCGCGCGGTCTTCGCCTCCCAGGTCGCGGCGGCGCTGGGCTCGTCGACCGAGGACGGCCCCACCCGCGCCGCCCTCGTCGCCAGCCAGCTGCTCGGGGTCGCGCTGTGCCGCTACATCCTGCGGCTGCCGCCGATCGTCGCCCTGGACGTCGAGACGCTCGTCGCCGATCTGGCCCCCACGGTCCAGCGGTACATCGGCGCGCCCCTGGCCTGAGAGCACCGCTCGTGTTACGCCATAGTCATGAGCGCCAGCAGAAGGCGGGACGACCGCGTGGCCGCACACGTCGCGGAACGGGTCGAAACCGGCCGCATCGACCTCGTCCGGTTCCTCTACGCCGACCACGGCGGCATCATCCGCGGCAAGGCCGCCGCCGGGCCGCGGATCGCCGAGCGGCTTCACACCGGCATCGGGCACACGGTCGCCATGATGGCGATGACCATGCTCGACACCCTGCAGCCGGTCGAGGGCATGGGCCCCGTCGGGGAGGTCCGCATCCTGCCCGACCCGTCGACCTTCACGCCGCTCCCCTACGCCCCCGGCTCGGCCGTGATGCTGTCGGACCTCGTCCACCCCGACGGCCGGCCGTGGGCGGCGTGCCCGCGCACGTTCCTCGGGCAGGCCGTCGCCGAGCTGGCGGACGCCGGTTACTCCGTCCTCGCGGCCTTCGAACCGGAGTTCACGCTGGGCCGCCGGACCCCGGCCGACCAGGGCCCGGACCGGCTCGTCCCCGTCGACGACAGCCTCTGCTACTCCGCCGAGGGCTTCCACGCCGCGCACGACTTCGCCCGCGAACTGCTCCACGCGCTGGAGGCCCAGGGCATGCGCGTGGAGCACTACCACCCCGAGCTCGGGCACGGACAGCAGGAGATGTCGATCCGGCCCGCGCCCGCCGTACGCGCCGCCGACAACCACGTGCTCTACCGCGAGACCGTACGGGCCGTGGCGAGGCGGCAGGGGCTGTGGGCCTCGCTCGCGCCCAAGCCGATCCCCGACCAGCCCGGCAACGGCTGCCACCTGCACCTGTCGCTGTGGTCCGGTGACCGCAACGTCTTCCACGACCCGGCCGGGGCGTACGGGCTGTCGAACGAGGGCCGCTGGTTCGTCGGCGGCCTCCTCGCGCACCTGCCCGCCCTGACGGCGCTCACCTCCGGCACCGTCAACGGCTTCCGGCGCCTCACGCCACGGACGTGGGCGAGCGCGTACGCCTGCTACGGCATGGACAACCGCGAGGCCGCCGTGCGGATCTGCTCACCCATGCGCGACGCGGCCGAGGAGAGCACCAACCTGGAGCTGAAGCCGTCGGACTCCTCCGCCAACCCGTACCTGTCGCTGGGGGCGGTCATCCACGCCGGGCTGGACGGCATCCGGTCCAAGATCGAGCCCGGTGTGGCCGTCGACGTCGACCCGGCCACCCTTCCCGAGGCCGACCGCCCGCCCCGCCTGCCCTCATCCCTCGGCGAGGCGCTCGACGCCCTGGAGGCCGACGACCTGCTCATGAGGGCGCTCGGCCCGCTGCGCGCCGCCGCCTACCTGGCGGTCAAGCGCGCCGACGCCGAGGCCTTCGCCGGTGAGAGCACCGACTACGAGTGCTTCCACCACTTCACCAAGTACTGAGCCGCGACGACCGGCGTCCGCCCCCGGTGCGACGGCGGCGGACGCCGGTGCCCGGCCGTGCCCGCGTCAGCCCATCTCCTCCAGCCTCTTGCCCTTCGTCTCGTGCAGATACCTGATCACGAAGAACACCGACAGCAGGGCGAAGACCGAGTACCCGATGTACGCCCCGGACAGGCTCCACTCGGACAGGCTCGGGAAGGTGACCGTGACCAGCCAGTTGGCGATCCACTGGGCCGCGACCGCCACCGCCATGGCCGCCGCGCGGACCCGGTTCGGGAAGATCTCCCCCAGCATCACCCAGACGACCACGCCCCACGACAGCGCGAAGAACAGCACGTACGTGTGCGCGGCCACCAGCGCGACCATGCCGTGCGAGTGCGGGATGTGCACATCGGTGCCGCCCGTCTTGTGCGCGGCGCTGAACGCCCAGGCCATGACCGCCAGGGAGATCGTCATGCCGACGGAGCCGATCAGGGCGAGCGGCTTACGGCCGATCCTGTCGACGAACATGATCGCGATCAGCGTGCCGAGGATGTTGATGATCGAGGTGGAGAGGCTGATCAGCAGGGAGTTGGTCTGGGAGATGCCGACCGAGTGCCACAGCGACGCCGAGTAGTAGAAGATCACGTTGATGCCGACGAACTGCTGCAGCACGGACAGGGCGATGCCGATCCACACGATCGGCAGCAGGCCGAGCGCGGGTCCGCGCAGGTCGCGCACTGACGGCTTGTGCTCCGAGCGCAGGACCCCGCGGATCTCCTCGATCCGGGCGTCCAGGTCGATGTGCTCGCCCTCGACCTCGGCCAGGACCTGCCGGGCCCTCTTCAGCCGGTTGTTCGCCACCAGGTAGCGCGGCGACTCCGGGATGACCAGCGTGACCACGAGGAACACCAGGGCGGGCAGGGCCGCGACGCCCAGCATCCACTGCCATGCCTCGACGCCCAGCAGCCGCCCCCGTACCTCCCCGCCGGCGAACGACGCGATGCCGAAGTTGACGAGCTGGGAGATCGCGATGCCGAGCACGATCGCAAGCTGCTGGAAGGAAGCCAGCCGCCCGCGGTAGGCGGGCGGCGCGATCTCGGCGATGTAGGTCGGGGAGACCACCGAAGCCATCCCGATCGCGATGCCGCCGACGATCCGCCAGCCGGCCAGTTCCCATTCCGCGAACGGGAACATCGAGCCGACCGCGCTGATCACGAACAGCAGCGCGGACAGCCGCATCACGATGAGGCGGCCGCGCAGGTCGGCGAGCCTGCCGGCCACCGCCGCGCCGACGGCCGACCCCAGCAGGGCCGACGAGACGATGAGGCCGGTGACGCCGGCCCCGACGTGGAAGTGACCCTTGATACCGTCCACGGCCCCGTTGATGACGGCGCTGTCATACCCGAACAGGAACCCGCCGAGGGCGGCGGCCGCGCTGATGAACACCACGTGCGCCAGCGTGTGTTCCTGCCGGGAGACGGGAGCTTGAATGGTCATTTTCATCCCGATCTACAGGTCGATGACGACTTTCACGTCGTCGTCGCTGCCGGACCGGAGCGCCTCGGGCGCCCGGTCCAGGGGCAGCCGGTTGGTGATGAGTTGGGCGAGCCACGACCGGTCCGCGCGGCCGAGGGCGTCCGCGGCCAGCCGGTAGTGGCGGTGGTTGGCGTTGACCGACCCGAAGACGGCGGCGTTGCCCAGGACGACCCGCCGGTTCAGCTCGCCGGCGTCGACCTCCGTCGGGTGGCCCGCGCGCGAGACGCCGGTCAGGCACACGACGCTCGCCGCCGCCTCCGCGATCGCGGCCATGACGAGCCGGGGGACGCCGGTGGCCTCGATGACGATGTCCGGCCGCGTCTTCGCGGCGACCTCGGTGAGGGGGCCCGTGTGGTACGCGCCGCCGAGATTCGCGACGATCTTCGGCTTCACGCCCCCGGTGACCCGGTCGAGCACGTGGACGTCGAGCCCGCGCTGGGCGCCGAGCAGGGCGGCCAGCAGCCCGATCGGGCCCGCTCCGGCGATCAGGACCCGGCGGGGCCCGAACCACGCCCGCTCACCGATGCGCTCGATGTGGTCCCAGGCCTTCGCCACCACGGTCGTCGGCTCCAGCAGCACGCCGAGGTCGCCCAGCGCCGGATCGACGCGGATCGCGTAGTCGGCCTCGATCGTCCATCGCTCGGCCCCGAAGCCGTGCAGTCGCGTGATCCCGCGCTCGGTGTACCGGCCGTTGCGGCACATGTCGAACTCGCCGTGCGCGCAGGCGCCGCACGGCACCGGGTCCGGCCTGCGGACGATGCCGACGACGAGGTCGCCCGGGGCGAGGTCACCGCCCTCCGGGGCCTCCAGGACCCGGCCCAGGGACTCGTGCCCGATGATCAGGCGCTCGTCGCCGGGAGGCGCGTCGCCGAAGTCGCCGGAGACGATCTCCCGATCGGTGCCGCAGACGCCGAGGGCGACACCCTCGACGAGGAGCTCTCCCTCGCCCCGCACGGGCTCGGGGACCTCGCTCAGCTCGAGCGACCCCGCCTGCAGCGGCACCATCGTAAGAGCGCGCATGATCATCTCCTACTCAGAGCCGTCGCCCCGTTCCCCCAGGGCGACAACGGCCCTAATGTCCGAAATGTGGATTCGCGGCAACCGTACACACAACATGCGTGATCAGGCCGCCACGGATCGCACACGGCACCGGACACCCCGCTCACCCGGTGCCCGGCGGTTCGCCGGGCACCGGGTGAGCAGGTCGTTCCTGGGGGACACGTCCCACCTTTGCCCCGCTCAAAGGTGAACATGCCTCGGAAAAGCGCATTCGAGACGCACGTCACGGCCGCCCACCCCGCTGAGCTCGGCGAACGCCGTCACGGACGAGCGCCGTGCTCAGCCGGGCGGGTGCCGTAATCGGGCGGGCGTCGAGCTCAGCCGGGCGCCGCGACCAGCCGGGCCGGAGAGCGGCCTACGGGACCGCCGGCAGCGGGCCCGGGAGTGCGGAGGGGACCGCCGGTCAGCGGACCGGGTGGCCCGCCCGGCGCAGCGAATCCTTGACGTCGCCGATCTTCAGGTCGCCGAAGTGGAACACGCTCGCGGCGAGCACCGCGTCGGCGCCCGCGTCGATCGCGGGAGCGAAGTGCTCGATCGCGCCCGCTCCCCCGCTCGCGATGACCGGGACGCTCACCACCGCGCGCACCGCGCGCAGCATCTCCAGGTCGAAGCCGTTCTTCGTGCCGTCGGCGTCCATGGAGTTCAGCAGGATCTCCCCGACGCCCAGCTCCTCGCCGCGTTTCGCCCACTCCACGGCGTCGATGCCGGTGCCGCGCCGCCCGCCGTGCGTGGTCACCTCGAACCCGGAACCCGAGCGCCGGGCGTCCACCGACAGCACGATGCACTGCGAGCCGAACCGGTGCGCCGCCTCCCGCAGGAACTCCGGCCGCGCGATCGCCGCGGTGTTGATCGACACCTTGTCCGCGCCGGCCCGCAGCAGCCGGTCGACGTCGTCCACGGTACGGATCCCGCCGCCGACCGTCAGCGGGATGAACACCTGCTCGGCCGTGCGGCGGACGACCTCGTACGTCGTGTCGCGGCCCGCGCTGGAGGCGGTGATGTCGAGGAAGGTGAGCTCGTCGGCGCCCTCGGCGTCGTAGCGCCGGGCCAGCTCGACCGGGTCGCCGGCGTCCCGGAGGTTCTCGAAGTTGACCCCCTTGACCACCCGCCCGGCGTCGACGTCGAGGCACGGGATCACCCGGACCGCCACGGTCATGCGTTCTCCCCGTCCTGGAGCGCCGGGCGGTAGGCGTCCACCTCGATCTCCACCAGCATCCGGTGATCGATGAACCCGGACACCTCGATCATCGTCGCGGCCGGGCGGACCTCACCGAAGAGCTCGCGGTGCGCCCGGCCGACGGCCTCGGCGTCGCCGATGTCCCGGACGTACATCCGGGTCCGTACGACGTCCTCGACCGAGGCGCCGGCCTTCTCCACCGCCTGCAGGGCGATGCCGAACGCGGTCTTCGTCTGGCCGTACGCGTCGTTCTCGTGCAGCACCTCACCGTCCACCGTCGAGGTACAGCCCGCGACGAGCACCCAGGGCCCCGCGACGACGGCCCGGCAGTATCCGACGACGTCCTCCCAGGGGCCGCCGGAGAAGATCCGCTTGATCACGCGACCGCTCCCACCGTGGCCAGGGCCTCCTCGAGGGTGAACGCCCCGGCGTACAGGGCCTTGCCGACGATGGCGCCCTCGACGCCGGCCGGCACCAGCTCGGCGAGGGCGCGCAGGTCCTCCAGCGACGAGACGCCGCCGGAGGCCACCACCGGGCGGTCGGTACGGGCGCAGACCTCGCGGAGCAGGTCGGTGTTGGGGCCCCGCAAGGTGCCGTCCTTGGTGACGTCGGTGACGACGTAGCGCGGGCAGCCGTCCGCCTCCAGGCGGTCCAGGACCTCCCACAGGTCGCCGCCCTCGCGGGTCCAGCCGCGGGCGGCGAGGGTCGTGCCGCGCACGTCCAGCCCCACCGCGATCTTGTCGCCGTGCTCGGCGATGATCTTCCGGCACCAGTCGGGGTTCTCCAGCGCGGCGGTACCGATATTGACGCGCGTGCAGCCGGTCGCCAGCGCCGCCGCGAGCGACTCGTCGTCGCGGATCCCGCCGGACAGCTCGACCTTCACGTCCAGCTTGCCGGTCACCTCGGCGAGCAGCTCGCGGTTGGAGCCCCGGCCGAAGGCGGCGTCCAGGTCCACCAGGTGGATCCACTCCGCGCCCGCGCTCTGCCAGGCCAGGGCCGCCTCGATGGGCTCACCGTACGACGTCTCGGTGCCGGCCTCGCCCTGCACCAGGCGCACGGCCTGGCCGTCCGCGACGTCGACGGCGGGCAACAGGACTAGGGACATGTTCTTAGGACCTCCGGTCGAAGGCGAGCGTGACGAAGACGGGGACCAGGAAGACCGACAGGGCCAGCACCCCGAGCCGCCCGGTCCACGAGGACAGGTAGATCCAGGTGACCACCTGGACGAGGACGAAGACCACCGCGACGATGGCGTTCTGCTCGCGGCGGCGGCGGGCGAGGATGCCGTTCGGGCGCCCTGACCGGCGCGGCAGGAGCCGCGTGACCCGGGCGATCCGGGCCCGGCGCCGCGCCGCGCGGGCGTCCCTGCGGGCGGCCTCGGCGGCGGCGCGCTCACGCGCGGCCTCGCGCTCGGCCCGCCGCCGCTGCCGTTCCTTGCTCATCAGAGCGTCGAGAGCCAGTTCTTCAGGACGGCGGCGCCGGCGTCGCCGGACTTCTCCGGGTGGAACTGCGTCGCGCTCAGCGGGCCGTTCTCCACCGCCGCGACGAACGGCCCGCCGTGCTCGCTCCAGGTCACCAGCGGCGGGGTGAACCGGCCGGGCGGCATGTCCCAGCGGCGCACGCCGTACGAGTGCACGAAGTAGAACCGCGTCTCCGGGTCCAGGCCCGCGAACAGCGTGGTGCCCTCCGGCGCCCGCACGGTGTTCCAGCCCATGTGCGGCAGGATCGGCGCGTCGAGGCGCTCGACCGTGCCCGGCCACTCGGCGCAGCCGTCGGTGGTGATGCCGTGCTCGACGCCCTTCTCGAACAGGATCTGCATGCCGACGCAGATGCCGAGCACCGGGCGGCCGCCGGCGAGGCGACGGCCGATGATCTGCTCGCCGCGGACGCCGCGCAGGCCGTTCATGCAGGCCGCGAAGGCGCCGACGCCCGGCACGACCAGGCCGTCGGCGTTCAGCGCCGCGTCGAAGTCGGCGGTGACGGTGACGTCCGCCCCGGCCCGGGCGACGGCGCGCTCGGCGGAGCGGAGGTTGCCCGATCCGTAGTCCAGGACGACGACGTTCCTCACAACGCGCCCTTCGTCGAGGGGATGCCGTGCGCCCGCGGGTCGTGGGCGACGGCGTCGCGCAGGGCCCGCGCCAGGGCCTTGAACTGCGCCTCGACGATGTGGTGCGCGTTGCGCCCGTACGGGACGTGGACGTGCAGGCAGATCGCGGCGTTGAACACGAACGCCTCGAAGATGTGCCGGGTCATCGTCGTGTCGTAGTCCGGGCCGATCATCGGGGCGATGCCCTCCGGCTCGGTGTGCACGAGGTACGGCCGGCCGGACAGGTCGACCGTCACCTGGGCGAGGGTCTCGTCCAGCGGCACGCTGGCATCGGCGAACCGCCGGATACCGGACTTGTCGCCCAGGGCCTCGCGGAACGCCTGGCCCAGCGCGATCGCGGTGTCCTCGATCGTGTGGTGGCTGTCGATGTGCAGATCGCCGGAGGTCTTCACGGTCAGGTCGAACGACCCGTGCTTGCCCAGCTGCGTCAGCATGTGGTCGAAGAAGCCGACGCCGGTGGCGACGTCCACCCGCCCGGTGCCGTCCAGGTCGATCTCGACGACGACCTGGGTCTCCTTGGTGCCACGCTCGACGCGTCCGGTCCGCATCCGCTGCTCTCCTCCGGTACTCACACGCTCTCCTTCAGTGCGGCGCGGAAGGCCGCCATCTCCTCGGGCGTGCCGACGCTGACCCGCAGCCACTCCGGCGGGCCGACCTCGCGGATCAGCACGCCGCGGTCCAGGACGCCCTGCCACACGGCCCGCCGGTCGGGGAACCGGCCGAACAGCACGAAGTTGGCGTCGGAGTCGGCGACCTCGAAGCCCTCCCCGCGCAGCCAGCCGACCAGGGCGTCGCGCTCGGCGCGCAGCGCCTCCACCGCGCCCAGCAGCTCGTCCTGATGGGCGATGGCGGTACGCGCCACCGCCTGCGTCACCGCCGACAGGTGGTACGGCAGGCGCACGAGCAGCAGCGCGTCGATCACGGCCGGATCCGCGGCGAGGTAGCCGACCCGGGTGCCCGCCATGGCGAACGCCTTGCTCATCGTCCGGGTGACGATCAGCCGCGGGTGGCCGGGCAGCAGCGACAGCGCGCTCGGCGTGCCCTCCCGCCGGAACTCGGCGTACGCCTCGTCCACCACGACCATGCCCGGCGCCACGGCCAGGACCGCCTCGATCGCCTCCAGCGGCAGGGAGGTGCCCGTCGGGTTGTTCGGCGAGGTCAGGAACACGATGTCGGGACGGTGCTCCTCGATCGCCGCGACCGCCCGCTCGGCCTCCAGCCCGAAGTCCTCGTCGCGGTACGCGTCGATCCACTCCGTGCCGCTGACCCGCGTGATGATCGGATGCATGGAGTACGACGGCTCGAAGCCCAGCGCGCTGCGGCCCGGACCCCCGAACGCCTGCAGGATCTGCTGGATGATCTCGTTCGAGCCGTTGGCCGCCCAGACCTGCCGGGCCGTGACGCCGTGGCCGAGGTAGTCGGCGAGGTCCTTGCGCAGCTCGACGGCGTCGCGGTCGGGATAGCGGTTGAGGCCGCCCGCGACGTCGGCGACGGCGCGGCCGAGCGCCTCGACCAGCCGCGGCGACGGCGGGTAGGGGTTCTCGTTCGTGTTGAGCCGGACCGGCACGTCGAGCTGCGGCGCGCCGTACGGCTCCCGCCCCCGCAGGTCGTCGCGGATCGGCAGCTCACTGAGAGATGTCACTCGGGGACGCCCCAATCGAACCGCGCCTTCATGGCGGCGCCGTGGGCGGGCAGGTCCTCGGCCTCGGCGAGCGTGACGACCCGCCCGGTCACGTCCGCCAGCGCCTGCTCGTCGTAGTCGACGACGTGGATGCCGCGCAGGAACGTCTGCACCGACAGGCCGCTGGAGTGGCAGGCGCAGCCGCCCGTGGGCAGCACGTGGTTCGAACCGGCCATGTAGTCGCCCAGTGACACCGGAGCGTGCGGCCCGACGAAGATCGCGCCGGCGTTGCGCACCCGGCTCGCGACCGTACGGGCGTCGGCGGTCTGGATCTCCAGGTGCTCGGCGGCGTACGCGTCGACGACCTTCAGCCCGGCGTCGACGCCGTCGACGAGCACGATCCCGGACTGGCGGCCGGCCAGGGCCGCGGTGATCCGCTCGGTGTGCTTCGTCCGCGCGACCTGCTCGGCCAGCTCGCGCTCGACCGCGTCGGCGAGCTCCTCGGAGTCGGTGACCAGGACGGCGGCGGCCAGCGTGTCGTGCTCGGCCTGGCTGATCAGGTCCGCGGCGACGTGCACCGGGTCCGCGGTGGCGTCGGCCAGGACCGCGACCTCCGTCGGCCCTGCCTCGGAGTCGATGCCGATGACGCCCTTGAGCAGCCGCTTGGCCGCCGCGACCCAGATGTTGCCGGGTCCGGTGACCATGTCGACGCGCCGGCACTCCTCAGTGCCGTAGGCGAACATCGCGATCGCCTGCGCGCCGCCCGCGGCGTGCACCTCCTCGACCCCGAGCAGGGCGCACGTGGCGAGGATCGTCGGGTGCGGCAGCCCGCCGAACTCCTGCTGCGCCGGCGAGGTGACGGCGAGCGACTCGACCCCCGCCTCCTGCGCGGGCACGACGTTCATGACGACGCTGGAGGGATAGACGGCCTGGCCGCCGGGGACGTACAGCCCGACCCGCTCCACCGGGACCCACCGCTCGGTCACGGTGCCGCCCGGCACCACCTGCGTGGTGACGTCGGTGCGCCGCTGCGCGCGGTGGACGACGCGGGTGCGGCGGATGCACTCCTCCAGCGCGTCGCGGACGGCGGGATCGAGCTCCTCCAGTGCCCGGCCGATGGCCTCCCGGGGCACCCGTAGCGACCCGGCCGTCACGCCGTCGAAACGCTCGTTGTAGTCCCGTACGGCCTCGGCGCCGCGATGGCGTACGTCATCGCAGATGGGCCGCACCTTCTCCAGGGCGGCCTCGACGTCGAGCTCGGCTCTCGGCAGCACGGAGCGCAGGTCGTCCGGAAGGGACGCGCGCAGGTCGATACGGGATATCACCTGATCAGTCTACGAAGGCGCGTCACCGGCCCGGACGCCCGTCTCACCAACCGAGACACCAGGGGTCCGAACTTCACTGCGCGAGACGGCACGGGCCACGGTCAGGTGTCAGGCGCTCGGCCGCGTGCCTCCGGTGAACTGTTCCTGGTTCCCCTGGCCCTCCGGGGCGGCGGGGCCGCCCGTGGGGAAGCCGCCCCAGCGGCGGGGGCGGGCGACGATCCACCCGAGGATGAATCCGACGCACAGGCTGGCGATGGTCAGGAACAGCATGTTCAGCCACATACGGGCCTCCGGACGACCAAGCCGGCGGGAGGTACCGCCGTACCGCGGCGGCGGGCCGCGCGGTCGTCCGACCGTAACTCCGCAGCTCATGGTGGTGTGTGCCGGTTGACGCGATCTAGTCCAAGGTGACTACGGTCACACCGTCCGGTCGGCGACCTCCACGGTGATCCCTGACCACACACGGCCACCGCCTTTACGTTGTAGATCACAAAAAAGGCGGGCGACGGCGACCGCCCGGACGTCGTACGCTGAACGCCGTGACCGAACGGCTGCCGATCTTTCCGCTGGGAGCCGTGCTGTTCCCGGGGCTGGTGCTGCCCCTCAAGATCTTCGAGGAGCGGTACCTCGACCTCATGCGCGACCTCTTGGAGGGCGAGGAGCCCTTCCGGTTCGGCGTCGTCTCCATCGAGCTCGGCCACGAGGTGGGCCCCGGCGCCGCGCGCCGGCTCGCCGCGGTCGGCTGCACCGCGGAGCTGCGCGGGATCCAGCGGCACGACGACGGCCGCTACGACGTCGTCACGAGCGGCGGCACACGATTCCGGATCGAGGACGTCGACGACTCGCTGAGCTACCTCCGCGCCGACGTCACGATGCTGCCCGAGGAGAACGGCCCGGGCGCCGACACGATCAGCGGGCCGGTGACCCGGCTCTTCCACCGCTACTGCGACCGGCTGTCCGACCACGGCGCCGAGGTGGCCGAGTTCGGCGACCTCCCCGAGGAGCCGGTGCGGTTGTCCTACGTGATCGCCGCCGCGATGGTCCTGGACCGCCACGACAAACAGCGGTTGCTGCAGGCCGAGGACGCCGCCACCCGGCTCCACCTGGAGTACGACCTGTTGCGCCGGGAGAACGTCCTGCTGGAGGCGCTCCCCACCGTGCCGGCGTCGGAGTTCCTCGGCGGCACCGTCAGCCCCAACTGACCACCGCCGGCTCCGACCGGCCGGCCTCGACCCGACCGACCCGGAAGGAAGACAACACCCGTGGCATCGAATCGGCGATCGGGCGGCAAGGGCACGCCCGCCACCGTGTCGGCGACCCGCGCCGGAATCGACTTCACCCTGCACCCGTACGAGGTCGATACGGACGCGGACTCCTACGGCGAGGCCGCCGCGGACGCCCTCGGGGTGGCCCACGACCGGCTGTTCAAGACCCTGGTGACCGAGGTCGACGGCGACCTCACCGTCGCGGTCGTGCCGGTGTCGTCCTCGCTGGACCTCAAGGCCCTGGCCGCCGCCGCGGGGGGCAAGCGCGCCGCCATGGCCGACCCGGCGCACGCCGAGCGCGTCACCGGTTACGTCCGCGGCGGCATCAGCCCCCTCGGCCAGCGCAAGCGGCTGCCGACGGTCGTCGACTCCTCCGCGTCACGGTTCCCGACCATCTACGTCTCGGCCGGTCGGCGCGGCCTGCAGATCGAGCTCTCCCCCGCCGACCTGGTCCGCCTCACCGGGGCTTCGACCGCCGGCATCGCCCGCGGCTAGCCGCCCGCGCGACTCCCGGTTCGCCACGTCCAGGGCCTCCAGCAGGCCGAACGCCACCACCGCGATGAGCGGCCAGGCGAGGAGCACTCCGTAGGCGTGCAGGCCGAGCGGAGCGCCGGCCCGCGCTCCGTCGCCCGCGGTCCGCAGCGCGTGGTCGTAGGCGCTCGCGCCGAAGAGGTGGCCCAGCCGCCAGGCGACGACCGCCGCCGCGGCACCGCCCGCCGCGATCCCCGCGAGCAGGCCCGGCTCTCCCCACCGCCCCGCCAGCAGGTAGGCGGTGAGGCCGCAGAGCAGGCCCGCGGCGGCGGTCAGCACGGCGAACCAGCCGTCCGCCGCGATCAGCGTCTGGCTCTCCGGGTCGGCGAGGACTCCCTTGCCGCCCGAGACCAGGTAGACCGTCCGGGGCGCGATCGCGACCCACAAGAGCCCGATCGGCACTCCCAGCACGGTGATCGCAAGTGCCGCAAGCAGTCCGATGCGTATCCGGCTCGCCACTCGCCCTCCCCCGGCGTCGGTGAACAAGGCAGCGTAGCGCCTTAACCTGGACGCCTCCCGGCCTGCTCCGCTACGTCGATCTTCTGAGATAGTGTGCCCGGCATGTCTGGATTCAGCCCAGCGTTCGAACGGCTCGGCGCCGCGTACGCGGCGGTCGCCGCGCAGCAGCAGGAGGTTCTGGCGAACGTCCTGCCGGCGAGCGGCGACTGGACGACGGATCTGGCGGCCGGCACGTACACGCGGGGCGACGTCACGTTGCACGTCGCCCTGATCGGAAGCTTCGCCGAGAACGACCGCAGCTGGCTGTGGGGCTGGGCCAATCCGCAGTTCGGCCCGGGGCACCCGGCGGTGCTGGATCCGCGCCCCATGGGCTCCCGGCTCGGCGTGCCCGAGATGACGACGTCCGAACTGGATCTGGCCTGGTACGACGGACCGGCCCGGAACGGCGGCGAACTCGTCGCCCTGGTCACCAACGGCCTTCTCGGCCTCAGCGGGACGATCCCCGGCCCGTACGACGGCGGTGTCGCCTACTTCGCCGTCCGGGACCCGGCCGTACCCGGCGCCGTGTGGGACCCCGTCACGGCGCCCCGCCTGATCACCGGGGGCCTCTCCCTGTTCCCGGCCGATCACCGGCTCACGGTGATGCGGTTCTTCAGCCGGCACCGGCTGCCGTACCGGCAGACCGAGACGTCGATCGTCGCGAAGCTCCCGGACGGCGGCTCCTGCGCCGCGCGGTTCGACGACCGGGACCGGCTGACCGACCTGTCGATGACCGTTTCCGGCCGCTGACCGGAGCTCAGGCGGAGACGCTCCCGAGCTCCGCGGCGAGGGCGCGGCGTACGGCCCCGGCGATCCAGTCGTCCTCGGTCATCGCGCGCATCCGGTCGCGGAGTACGCGCCAGTTCCCCGACGTGGCGAACACCGGCTTGCTCAGCCCGGTGGCCGCCACGAGCGCGCCGAGGGCGCGGGTACGGGCGTCGGCGGGGGCGGTCGTCGTGACGGCCGCGACCACGCGCTGCTGGGCGTCCCACAGCCCCACGATGTCGCGGACGGGGTGGCGGGTCTCGACGAGGACGCCGAGGGTCCGGTGGAGCCGGTGACGGTCGACGGCGATCTGGCCGTGGTCGGCCAGCCGCGCCAGCAGCCGCCGCTGGTGGTCGGTCGCGCGCAGCCGGGTCACCCACTCCTGGGGCGTCCGGCCGCGGGGCGAGGCCGCGACGTCGGCGAGGAGGCCGTCGAGGAGCGGGTCACCGACGGGGTCGGCGTCGGCGACGGCCAGCACCGTGCCGTCGAGGTGGAGCCGGCCGGCGAGCCTCAGCTCCGACAGCATCGCGCCGCCGACCCCGCAGTCGAGCTCGACCGGGCCGATACGGCACTTTCCGCGCAGGTCATAGGCGAGGAGCAGCAGCTCCTCGGCCAGCGTCTCAGGCACGTTCGGCACTGTAGGCCGCGGACGCGACGCCTCGGTGAACAACAGGCGAAGCGTTTTACCTCGCTCTAACCCGCCGTCCCGTCCGGCCGAGTGATGCGCTCGAGCCAGTGCAGGAGCAGCGCGGTCTCGACCGGCTCTAGGGCGTCGGTGCCGGCGAGTTCGAGCTGCGCGCGCAGGCGGAGGGCGGCGGCGTGGAGGGGGTCGGCCTCCTCGCGCGCCGTCGTCTCGGTGAGCACCCGCGCGAAGACGGTGTCGCGCATGCGGTGGGACAGCGTGGGATCGCCGAAGAGGGCCGGGTCGGCGATGTGGTTGAGGGCGAGACCGATGTTCGCGGACAGGATCAGCCGGGCGGCCGTCCGCGGTTCGAGCGTGAGCGCGCCCGTCGCCGCGCAGCGCATGAGCGCCGCAACGAGGAGGTCGAACACGCGGTCGCGAGCCGTCGAGTGGGACCACGGCCGGGGCGTGAACATCAGCTGGTAGAGGGCCGGGTTGTCCCGGGCGAACCTCATGTGGTTGTCCCAGCCCGCGCGCAGGTCCGCCACCGGGTCGTCCGTCTGTTCCTCGGCGGCCTTGAGCGCGGCGTACCGCTCGTAGCCGTGGTCGGCGACGGCGTCGAGCAGCCCCCGCTTGTCGCCGAACAGCCGGTAGAGGACGGGCTGGGTCACGCCGACCGCCTCGCAGACCGCCCGCGTGGCGATGTCGTGGTCCGCGGATTCCGCCAGCTGCCGCTCCGCGGCCTCGATCATCGCCGCGCGAAGCGCCTCCGTGTCCGTCATGGAATCAATGATACGACCACCCGCTAGCGTCGTTACGAGATCCGTGCTAGCGTGCCACCATAACGTCGATACGGAAGTTGCCTATCGGCGATAGCCAAGGGAGTCGCCATCATGAGTGATCAGCGGATCATCGTCGTCACCGGCGCCTCGAGCGGGTTCGGCCGGCTCACGTCCGTCGCCCTGGCGCGCGCCGGGCACGCCGTCGTCGCCGGGATGCGGGCGACCGGCGGCCGTAACGCACCTGCGGTCGCCGCCCTGGACCGCCTCGCGCACGACGAGGACCTCGCCCTGTCGGCGGTCGAGCTGGACGTGCAGTCGCAGGAGTCGGCCGACCAGGCCGTCGACACCGTCCTCGGCCGGCACGGACGTCTGGACGTCGTCGTCCACAACGCGGGGCACATGGTCCTCGGCCCCGCCGAGGCGTTCACCCCCGACCAGCTCGCCGCGCTCTACGACGTCAACGTCCTCGGCACCCAGCGGGTCAACCGGGCCGTCCTCCCGCACCTGCGCGGGCAGGGCTCCGGACTGCTGGTGTGGGTGGGCAGCTCCTCCACCCGCGGCGGTCACCCGCCGTTCCTCGCCCCGTACTTCGCGGCCAAGGCCGCCATGGACGCGCTCGCGGAGAGTTACGCCGCCGAGCTGATCCGGTTCGGCATCGAGACCTCCATCGTCGTCCCGGGCGCCTTCACCTCGGGCACGAACCACTTCGCCAACGCCGGCGGCCCGGGCGACGCGGACCGGGAGAGGGAGTACCACGAGGCGTACGGGGAGCTCCGCGCGAGCCTCGGCGACCGGCTCGCCCGGCTCATTCCGCCGGGCAGCGACGCCCAGGAGGTCGCCGACGAGATCGTCCGCGTCGTCGGCCTCCCGCCCGGCCGCCGCCCCTTCCGCACCCACATCGATCCCAGCAGGGACGGCAGCGAGGTGGTCTCCGTCGTCGCCGACCGGATCCGCGCCGAGTTCTACCACCGCGTGGGCATCGAGGACCTCCTGTCCCCGACCGCCTCACTCTGAAGAAAACCCATCGGAAAGGAACGATCGCCATGCCGTTCGCCAACCTCAAGGTTCCCGCCGACACCCTCACGCCCGAGTCCAAGAAGAAGCTCATCGACGCCGTCACCGACGCCTACGCCGACGTGTACGGCGAGCGGGCCCGGGCGACCACCCTGGTCCTCGTCGAAGAGGTCCCCGACGGCGGCTGGGGCCTCGGCGGCAACATCCTCACCGCCGAGATGCTCGGCCGCAGCTGAACCGGCCCGGGCCCGGGCCGGGCGGCGCCCGTCCGGGCCCTGAGGCGGCCCGCCTGCCGGCCTCTCGGCCGCGCGGGCCCGGCCGCCCGAGCGCCGGCCGGCGGACCCGGCCGGCGCTCGGGCGGCGCGGCGTGTCAGCGGGCGGAGTCCCACCGCTCCCCGGAGCCGTCGCGGGCCCGCACGAGTCCCGACTCGTAGGCCAGGACGACCAGTTGCGCGCGGTCCCGGGTGCGCAGCTTGGTCATCGCCCGGCTCACGTGGGTCTTGGCCGTCGTCGGGCTGATCACCATGTGCGCGGCGATCTCGTCGTTCGACATCCCGCGGGCGACCAGCGCGGTCACCTCGCGCTCCCGGTTGGTCAGGACGTCGAGCACGTTCGGGGAGGCGGGCGGGCGCCGGGAGACGAACTCCCGGATCAGCCGGCGGGTGATCGCCGGGGCGAGCAGCGCGTCGCCCCGGGCGGCGACGCGGACGCCGTGCAGCAGGTCGGCAGGTTCGGTGTCCTTCACGAGGAAGCCGCTCGCGCCCGCGCGCAGCGCCTCGAAGACGTACTCGTCGAGCCCGTAGTTGGTCAGCATCACGACGTGGACGCCGGACATCCGTTCGTCGGCGGTGATCCGGCGGGTCGCCGCGATCCCGTCGAGGACGGGCATCTGCACATCGACGAGGGCGACATCGGGCAGGCGGGCGGCGGCGAGCTCGACGGCCTCCCGCCCGTCGGCGGCCTCGGCGACCACCTCGATGTCGTCCTCCGCCTGCAGCAGGGCGCGGAACCCGGCGCGGATCAGCGCCTGGTCGTCGGCGAGCAGCACACGGATCACAGTGCCGCCTCCTCGGCGACCGCGCGGTCCAGGGCCGGGGCCGGGGCGGGGACCGGCAGGCCGCCCGGCTCCGGCCCGCCGGCGATCGGGAACTCGGCCTGGACGGTGAAGCCGCCCTCGGGGCGGGGCTCGGCGCGCAGCCGGCCGCCGAGCGCCGTGACGCGCTCACGCATCCCGGTCAGGCCCACGCCCGGCTCGGCAGGGGTCCCCGGCACGGCGCACCCGTCGTCGTCGACCCGCACGGTGAGCGTGTCCGCGCCGTACCGGATCTCGACGGAGGCGGCGGCCGGGCCGGCGTGCCGCGCGATGTTCGTCAGCGACTCCTGGACGATCCGGTACGCCGCGCGGTCGACCGCCACCGGCAGGTCGCGGGCCCGGCCGGTGACCGTGACGTCGGCCGGCAGCCCCGCCGACCGGGCCCGGCGCACCAGGTCCGGCAGCCGGTCGAGACCGCTCCCCGCGGGCTCGCCGTCGCGCAGCACCTCGAGCGTGGCGCGCAGCTCCCGCATCGCCTCGCCGCTGGCCTCCTGGATGGCCAGCAGGGCCTCCGGCACCGGCTCGCCGCGCTTGCGGGCGAGGTGGATCGCCACCCCGGCCTGCACCTTCACGATGGAGATGCTGTGGGTCAGCGAGTCGTGCAGTTCACGGGCGATCCGCAGGCGTTCCTCGCCGGCGCGGCGCAACGCCGCCTCCTCGCGGGTCCGCTCGGCCTCCGCGGCCCGCTCCCGCGCCTCGTGGACGTAGGCGTCCCACTGCCGGAACGCGCCGCCCATCATGGCGCTGGCCACCAGCCACCCGGCCAGCAGGAACCGGTCCTGCAGGACCTGCCTGACCGGCTCCCCGTGATGCAGCGTCAGATCCGTGATCACGACGACGATGAGGGCGACCTTGGGCACGAACACGACGAACCGGTGCCCGGCGCGCATCGCGGTGAACAGCGCGACCATCACCGGCTCTGCGGCGGCCACGCCCGGGTAGCCGCGGACGAGGTAGGCGAGCACGCACGTGGTCGTGATCATCAGCACGGCGGCCGGAGCGCGCCGGCGCATGACCAGCGCGGCGGACCCGGCCAGCAGGAGCAGGTAGCCGAACGCGTCCAGCCCGGTGCGCCCGGGCGGCGCGATGGCCGCGCCGATCAGCGCGATGGCGGCGACGGCCGTCGAGATGACCACGTCGGGCACGGGCCCGCGAAGCCGGTGCTGGATCCCCATTCGGGCAGCCTAAACCGCGGGCCGCCCTTTCCGGCTCCTCCCGGAAGCGGAGCCACGCGCTACTCCCACCGGAGTACGCCGGCCTCCGCTGCGCCGAACGGGGCAGCGCGACTGCCGTCCCCCGGCCGATGACGCCGCGGCGCCGGCACGGCGAGCATCGTGACGTCGGCAGGACGGAGCGCCGTCACACCGGGTGACGGCCGGTACTCACGGGGAGCGTGACCAGATGACCCAAGCGACGACCGTCGGCACGGAAAGCGTCGCGCGCACGCTGCGCGACGGCTTCGCCGGGCCGGTGCACCGGCCCGGCGACGCCGCGTACGACGTGACGCGGTCGGGCTGGAACCTCCTGGTCGAGCACCGTCCGCCGGTCGTCGCCGAGGCGACCGGCCCCGGCGACGTACGGGCCGCGGTCCTCGCCGCGCGCGACTCCGGGCTGCCGCTCACCGTCCAGGCCACGGGGCACGGCACGTACGCTCCCGCCGGCGGCCTGCTGCTCACGACGGGGCGGATGGCGGGCGTACGGGTCGACCCGTACCGGCGCGTCGCCCGGGTCGGCCCTGGCGCGCGCTGGTCCGATGTCGTCGGCGCGGCCGCGCCGTACGGCCTGGCGCCGCTGTCGGGCACGCCGTTCGTCGGCGTGACCGGCTACACCCTGGGCGGCGGCACCGGATGGCTGTCCCGCAAGTACGGCTACGCCGCCGACTCCCTGCTCCGGGCCGAGCTGGTGACCGCCGACGGCGAGCACGTCACCGCGGACGCCGATCACCACGCCGACCTGTTCTGGGCGCTGCGCGGCGGAGGCGGCAACTTCGGCGTGGTCACCGCGCTGGAGATCCGGCTGTACGACGTCGGGCGGGTGTACGCGGGCGTGTCCCTGTACGACGCCGGCCGCGCGGCGGGGACGCTCGCCCGCTACCGGGAGTGGGCGGCCGGTGAGCCGGACGAGCTGAACACGGCCGTCCTGCTGATGCGGATGCCGGACGCCCCCGGCGTGCCCGAGCCGGTGCGCGGCCGGCCGGTCCTCGGCATCCGGATGTTCCACCTGGGCGGGTACGAGCAGGCCGAGCGCCGGCTCGAACCGCTGCTGGACGCGGCGGGCGCGCCGCTGGTGGACGGGTTCCGCGCGATGACGTTCGCGGAGGCGGGCACGGCGATCGCCGGGTCCTCGGCGCCTCCGATGGCGGTCCGCCAGCACCTCGACCTGTTCCGTGAGCTGCCGGACGCGGTGCTCGGGGCGCTGCCGGACGCGGTGTTCGGCGACCCGCCGGGACCGGCGGTCGAGGTCCGGCACTGGGGTGGGGCGATGGCCCGCCCGGCGCCGGACGCCGGGCCGGTGGGCCACCGCGACGTGCCGTTCTCGGTGATCGCGACCGCGCCGTACGGGCCCGGATACGGCGACCCGGGCGTACGCGCCCGGGTCGACGCGGGCGTCGACGGCCTCGCCCGACGGCTACGGCCGTACGCGACCGGCGGATCGTTCCTGAACTTCCTGAGCGACCCGGCCCGCACCGCGACGGCGTACACGCCCGAGGATCACGCGCGCCTGGCCCGGGTCAAGAAGACCTGGGACGCCGATGACGTGTTCCGCCCGGGCCACCACATCCCGCCGCTCTGAGGCGCGCGCCGGGCGGCGGGCTCAGACCAGGCAGGTGGGCCCGAGGAGCTCTTTAAGGTCGCCCATCAGCGCCGGCGAGGCCGTGACCCGGAGCCTGTCGTCGAGGCGGACGACCGTGGTCCGCGGGCCGTTCTGCAGCTGCAGGTGGACCTCGGTCTGGCCCGGGTGGGCGCCGAGCACCTCCTTCAGGCCCTGGACGACCGGCGGGGTCACCCGGGTCACCGGCATCGAGACGGTGAGCGGCCGGCCCGCGTCGCTGACCGTCAGGTCCGGCTGGGTGACCTCCATCGCGATCAGCTTCGGCGTGTCCTCGCGCTTGTCGAGGCGCGCCTTCACGATGAGGATGGCGTCCTCGGCGAGCAGCGTGGAGCACAGCTGGTACGCCGACGGGAAGATCATCAGCTCGATGGCGCCCTCGAGGTCCTCCAGGGTGGTGAGCGCCCAGGAGTCGCCCTTCTTGGTGACCTTCCGCTGCAGTCCCGAGACCAGGCCGCCGACGGTGACGATCTGGCCGTCCGGCCGCTCGTCGGCGGTCAGCGCGGCGATCGAGCAGTCGACGTTGGCCGACAGGATGTGCTCGATGCCGAGCAGCGGGTGGTCGGAGACGTACAGGCCGAGCATCTCGCGTTCGAAGGCGAGCAGGGTGGTCTTGTCCCACTCCCCCTCCGGGATGGCGACGTCGAACGTGGTGTCCACCACGTCCTCGCCCCCGCCGAACAGTGAGTCCTGCCCGATCGCCTCGTTGCGCTTGATGTCGATGATCGCGTCGATGGCCTGCTCGTGCACCATGACGAGGCTCTTGCGCTCGTGGTTCAGGCTGTCGAAGGCGCCCGCCTTGATCAGCGACTCGACGACCCGCTTGTTGCAGACCTGCGGCGGCACCTTGCGCAGGAAGTCCTGGAAGTCGGTGAAGCGGCCCTTCTCCGTGCGGGCCTTGACGATCGCGTCGACGACGTTCTCGCCGACGTTGCGGATCGCGGACAGGCCGAACAGGATCTCGGTGTCGCCCTTCGGGGTGAAGTCGGAGTCGGACTCGTTGACGTCGGGCGTGAGCACCTTGATGCCCATGCGGCGGCACTCGTTGAGGTAGAGGGCGCTCTTGTCCTTGTCGTCCTTGACCGACGTGAGCAGCGCCGCCATGTACTCGGCGGGGTAGTTGGCCTTGAGGTAGGCGGTCCAGTACGAGACCAGGCCGTATCCGGCGGTGTGCGCCTTGTTGAACGCGTAGTCGGAGAAGGGCAGCAGGATGTCCCACAGCGCCTTGATCGCCTCTTTGGAGAAGCCCTTCTCCTGCATGCCGGACTCGAAGGTGGCGTACTGCTTGTCCAGCTCCGCCTTCTTCTTCTTGCCCATCGCGCGGCGGAGCAGGTCCGCCTGTCCGAGGCTGTACCCCGCGACCTTCTGCGCGATGGCCATGACCTGCTCCTGATAGACGATCAGGCCGTAGGTCGTGCTGAGGATCTCCTCGAGCGGCTCTTCCAGCTCCGGGTGGATCGGCGTGATCGGCTGCTGGCCGTTCTTGCGCAACGCGTAGTTGGTGTGGGAGTTCGCGCCCATGGGGCCGGGGCGGTACAGCGCGAGGGCCGCGGAGATGTCCTCGAAGTTGTCGGGGCGCATCAGCCGCAGCAGCGAGCGCATGCCGCCGCCGTCCAGCTGGAAGATGCCGAGCGTGTCGCCGCGCGCCAGCAGCTCGTACGCCTTCTTGTTGTCGAGCGGCAGCTTCAGCAGGTCCAGCTCGACGCCCTTGTTGGCCTTGATGGCCTTGACCGCGTCCTGCATGATCGTCAGGTTGCGCAGGCCCAGGAAGTCCATCTTCAGCAGGCCGAGCGTCTCGCAGGTCGGGTAGTCGAACTGCGTGATGATGACGCCGTCCGAGTCGCGGCGCATGATCGGGATGTGGTCGGTCAGCGGCTCCGCCGACATGATCACACCGGCGGCGTGCACGCCGGTCTGGCGGATCAGGCCCTCCAGGCCCTGCGCCAGATCCATGATCTGCTTGACGTCGGCTTCTTCCTCGTACAGCTTGCGCAGCTCGCCGGCCTCGCCGTACCTCGGGTGCTTCTCGTCGAAGATGCCCGACAGCGGGATGTCCTTGCCCATGACGGCGGGCGGGAACGCCTTGGAGATGCGGTCGCCGAGGGCGTACGGGTAGCCGAGGACGCGGCCCGCGTCCTTGATCGCGGCCTTCGCCTTGATGGTGCCGAAGGTGGCGATCATGGAGACCTTGTCGGCGCCCCACTTCTCGGTGACGTAGCGGATCGCGTCGGCGCGCCCACGCTCGTCGAAGTCGACGTCGATATCGGGCATGGACACGCGGTCGGGGTTGAGGAACCGCTCGAAGATCAGACCGTGCGGGAGCGGGTCGAGGTCGGTGATGCCCATCGCGTACGCGACGAGCGAGCCGGCGGCCGAGCCACGGCCCGGTCCGACCGCGATCCCGTTGTTCTTGGACCACATGATGAAGTCGGCGACGACGAGGAAGTAGGAGGGGAACCCCATCTGGCAGATGACGTCCATCTCGTACTCGGCCTGCTTGCGGTGCTCCTCGTCGATCCCCTCGGGGAAGCGCCGCTCCATGCCCCGCCAGACCTCTTTGCGGAACCACGACTCCTCGGTCTCACCCTCCGGCACCGGGAACCGCGGCATGAGGTTGCGGTACTCGAACATGCCGGTGGAGTCGACGCGCTCGGCGACGAGGAGGGTGTTGCGGCAGCCCTCGGCCCAGATATCGGACGTGTCGAGCGCCCGCATCTCGTCGGCGGTCTTGAGGTAGTAGCCGGACCCGTCGAACTTGAAGCGGCCCGGGTCGGACAGCTGCTTGCCGGTCTGGATGCACAGCAGCGCGTCGTGCGCGGACGCCTCGGACTCGCGCGTGTAGTGGGAGTCGTTGGTGACGACCGGCGGGATGCCCAGCCTCTTGCTGATCTCGATCAGGCCGTCGCGGACCCGGCGCTCGATGTCGAGACCGTGGTCCATCAGCTCCAGGAAGTAGTTCTCCTTGCCGAAGAGCTCCTGGTACCTGGCGGCGGCCTCCAGGGCCTTGTCGAAGTGGCCGAGGCGAAGCCGGGTCTGGACCTCCCCGGAGGGACAGCCGGTGGTGGCCATGAGGCCGGCCGAGTGCTCGGCCAGCAGCTCGAAGTCCATCCGGGCCCACTTGCGGACGAACCCCTCGGTGTAGGCCCGGCTGGTCAGCTTGAACAGGTTGTGCAGGCCCTCGGCGTTGCGCGCCCAGATCGTCTTGTGGGTGTAGTGGCCGCCACCGGAGACGTCGTCGCCCTTCTGGCTGGGCTCTCCCCAGCGCACCGGCTCCTTGTGGAACCGGGACGCCGGCGCGACGTACGCCTCGATGCCGACGATGGGGGTCACCCCGGCCGCGGTGGCCTGCTTGTAGAAGTCGTAGGCGCCGTGGGTGTTGCCGTGGTCGGTCATCGCGATGGCCGGCATCTTCTGCCGCTCGACCTCGGCGAACATCTCCTTGAGACGGGCCGCCCCGTCCAGCATGGAGTACTCGGTGTGCACATGCAGATGCACGAACGAGTCACTCATGCGGCTGCGCCTCCTTCAGGCATGCGACGCCACGCGTGCCCGGAGCACGCGCCGCGTCGGAAGTCGTCGTCTGGGGTGAGAGACCGGCCGGGGACCGGGTCCCCTGAGCCTAACGGTGCCACAGTGATCGCCGGGGCTCGACACTCCGGATGCCCGGTTTAAACCTGTTTTCGGTCGGCCATACCTCTCCTCCAGGCGAGGCGTCTCCGGTCGTGGCCGGCGGTCCGGACGGTGGCGCCCACCTCACCTACCAGGGTGTACCGCATCTCGGCCGGCGGATCGACCGTACGCGCGTCGCGGATCGATCACACTCCGCTGTCTTGTAAGGTCAGTGACCGTATAGCGGTTTTCGGGGGGAGCGAAAACCCGTCGAAATCGGAGGCTGCGTGTCCACAGCACTGGAACACCAGGGCACCGCGCCCGGCAACGAAGACGCCGGTTACGCCCAGTCCCTCGGCAACCGCCAGGTACGGATGATCGCCATCGGCGGGGCGATCGGCGTCGGGCTGTTCCTCGGAGCCGGCGGGAGGCTGGCGGCGGCCGGACCCGGCCTCGTCCTCTCGTACGCCGTCTGCGGCATCGCTGCGTTCTTCGTCATGCGGGCGCTCGGCGAGCTGGTCCTGCACCGGCCCAGCGCGGGCAGCTTCGTCACCTACGCCCGTGAGTTCATCGGCCCGTGGGCCGGCTTCGCCAGCGGCTGGCTGTACTGGCTGAACTGGGCGATGACCGGGGTGGCCGAGACCACCGCCGCCGGCATCTACGTGCACAAGTGGCTACCGCAGGTACCCCAGTGGGTCACGGCCCTGGTCGCCCTCGCCGTGCTCCTGGCCGTGAACCTCCTGTCGGTACGGCTCTTCGGCGAGCTGGAGTTCTGGTTCGCCGTGATCAAGGTGCTGGCCATCGTCGTCTTCCTCTTCGTGGGCCTGGGGCTGGTCCTCACCGGCGCCGGCATCGGCCACGACGGCCACGCGGGCGTCTCCAACCTCACCTCGCACGGCGGCTTCCTGCCGCACGGCGTGCCCATCGCCCTGATGAGCCTGCAGGCGGTCGTGTTCGCCTACTCGGGCATCGAGATGGTCGGCATCGCCGCCGGCGAGACCGAGAACCCTCGCAAGGTGCTGCCCGGCGCGATCGGCAGCGTCATCTGGCGGATCGGCATCTTCTACGTCGGCTCGGTCCTGCTGCTGACCATGATCCTGCCCTGGACGGTCTACAGCGCGGGCGAGAGCCCGTTCGTCACGGTGTTCTCCCGGCTCGGCGTCCCCGGCGCCGGCGACATCATGAACGCGGTCGTGCTCACCGCCGCCCTGTCGTCCTGCAACTCCGGCCTGTACTCCACCGGCCGCGTCATGCGGGCCCTGGCCGTCAAGGGCGAGGCGCCTGCCTTCGTGGGGCGGATGAGCGGGCGGCACGTGCCGTACGGCGGGATCCTGTTCACCTCGATCGTGCTGCTCCTCGGCGTGGTCCTGAACTACGTCGTGCCGAAGATGGCCTTCGACATCGCCACCTCGATCGCCTCCCTCGGCGTCGTCGCCGTGTGGGCGACCCTGATCTACTGCCAGCTCCGGCTCCGCGCCCGCGCGAACAGCGGCGAGATCGAGCGCCCGCCCTTCCGCATGCCGTGGGCGCCGGCGTCGAACTGGGTCACGCTCGGCTTCCTCGTCCTGGTCGTCGTCCTGATGGCCTTCGCGGACACCGCCAACAAGATCGCCTTCTGGTGCATCCCCGGCGTGGCCGTCGTGCTGTTCGCCGGCTGGCGCGTCATCCGCGACCGCCGAAACCCCTGACGACGCGAAGGCCGTCACCCGGGGTCCCGGCGCCCCGGCCGTCACGCCGAGGACAGGTCGTGCTCCTCGGAGGCCTCCAGGCCGGTCTCGATGACGGCCGTCATGATGCGGGCGAGCCGGTCGGCGCCCAGCCGCGGCGCGCGCGAGGCCATCGCCTCGACGATCTCGCGTTCGCGCCCGGGATCCCGGCCGGCGAAGCCGCCGACCGGCTTGAGCCGCTGCACGGTGGCCGCCAGTTCCGCACGGCGTTCCAGCAGCGTCGCCAGCGCCGCGTCGATCCGGTCGATCGCCGCCCGGGCACCGGGAATCGTCTCCGGCATGTCGTCGTCCGTCAGGGCCGCGAGAAGCGCCGCCTTGGCCTGCGGGTCCATCGGAATCTCCTTCCGGGGCGGGCCCGGAGCCGAGCCGCCCACGCGCGGTGGAAAAGCGAAAGGCAGAGCCCACGGGGCTCTGCCTTCGGCCGGCTCGGGGTCGTCGCTCAGGTCGCGTCGACCGGCTCACCCGGAGCCGGCTGCATAAACCCGAAATAACGACGATCCACGCGCCCAGGGTAGCCGTGGCGGCCGGAGGATCGCCACCCAGCGGAATCCTCGTCTCGGTCGATGAGACGAAGAGCCTTCCGGGAAAGGTCATCTCCGGGTGAACCGATGCCCTTCCCGCGGCCGGCGCCGTTCTGTCGCAGTGCGGGCGTATACAGGGACGGTGGTCCACGGTGCCCGCCACGGCGGTCGCCGGTCACCGGAGCGACGGACTCGAAGGGTCACCATGAGCACGGACAAGGCGGTCAAGGACGACTTCCTGCGGCAGGCGGCTCCCTACCGGCGCGAGCTGCTGGCGCACTGCTATCGGATGCTCGGTTCGGTGCACGACGCGGAGGACCAGGTCCAGGAGACCTACCTGCGCGCGTGGCGCTCCTATGACGGCTTCGAGGGCCGGTCCTCGCTGCGGACGTGGCTGCACCGGATCGCCACCCGGACCTGTCTCACCGCCCTGGAGAGCCGTGGCCGCCGGCCCCTGCCGACCGGTCTCGGCGAGCCGAGCGCCGACCCGTACGACGCGCTGGTCGAGGGGTCCGAGGTGCCCTGGCTGGAGCCGATCCCCGACGCGATGGCCGGCGCCGAGCACGCCGACCCCGCCGCGATCGTGACCTCGCGGGAGAGCATCCGGCTCGCGCTGATCGCCGCCCTGCAGCACCTGCCGCCGCGGCACCGCGCGGTGCTCATCCTCCGCGACGTGCTGAAGTGGCGGGCGGCCGAGGTGGCCGAGATCCTGGACACGACCACCACCGCGGTGAACAGCGTCCTGCAGCGCGCCCGCGCCCGGCTCGACGAGGTGACGCCGTCGCAGGCGGACCTGGCCGAGCCGACGTCGGCGGAGGAGCGCGCGCTGCTCGCCCGTTACGTCCGGGCGTTCGAGGAGTACGACGTCGCCGCCATCGTCGAGCTGCTCACCGCCGACGCCGTCTGGGAGATGCCGCCCTACACCGGCTGGTACCAAGGGGCGGAGAAGATCGGCCGGCTCATCGGCGCGCAGTGCCCCGCCGACGGCCCGGGCGCGATGCGGCTGGTGCCGGTCCGGGCGAACGGCCGGCCCGCCTTCGCCGTCTACCTGCGCGCCGCGGACGGCGCGCACCACGCCTTCGCGCTGCAGGTGCTCACGCCCACGCCCACCCGGGTCGCGCACGTCGCCATGTTCTTCGACCTGCGCCTCTTCACCACGTTCGGGCTGCCCGCCGTGCTGCCGGCCACGCCGGCACGGCCGATAGCATCGGTGCCATGAGCCCGGAGGTCGCGCACTACCGGCGGCACCCGGCCGAGCCGGGCGTCGACCTGCTGAGCGCCCGCTACGTCACCCACCGCTACACCAGGCACGCCCACGCCACCTACACCGTCGGGCTGATCGAGTCCGGGGTGGAGGAGTTCGAGCACGCCGGGTCGTTGCTACGGGCGGCCACCGGCCAGGTCGCGCTCCTCAACCCGGAGGTCGTCCACACCGGTCACGCGGGCGTCCCCGAGGGCTGGCGCTACCGCGTGCTCTACCCCTCCGTGGACGTCGTGGCGCAGGTCGCGGCCGAGCTGGGCGCCCCGCACGGCACGCCCTACTTCCCGCAGACGGTCGTGGACGACCCGGAGGCGGCGCGGCTGATCCGCGCCGTGCACCACAGCGCCGAGAGCGGCGACGCCCTGACCGCGTCCTCCACCCTGCACCGGGCGCTCGCCGGGCTCCTGGGCCGCCACGCCGTGCGGCCGCCCCGGTCCGTCCCGCCCGGCGCGCCGCCACGGGCGGTCCGCGCGGCCCGCGACATCCTGCACGAACACCTGTCCGACCCGCCGTCCCTGGACGACCTGGCCGCCATGGTCGGCACCGGCCGGTTCGCCCTGCTGCGCGCGTTCCGGGCCGCGTACGGGCTGCCGCCGCACGCCTACCTGACCAACCTGCGGGTCCAGCGCGCCCGCGCCCTCCTGGACGCCGGCGTCCGTCCCGCCGAGGTCGCGGCCGGCCTCGGGTTCACCGACCAGGCGCACCTCACGCGGCATTTCAAGCGGATCGTCGGAGTGCCGCCGGGCGCCTACCTGCTCGGCCGCCCCGCCTGACTCCGCGCCGCCCACCCGTCCGCCTCTCCGCCCGCCTGTCGCCTCTCCGCCCGGCCGCCCGCCTATCCGCCCGGCCGCCCGCCTGTCGCCTCTCGACCCGCCGCCCGGCCGTCCGCCTTGGCCGGGAGCGGGCCTGATCCGGCGCCGCCGGAAGCGGGAAGCCTCGGGCTGGAGCTGCAATTTCGTGCAAGACCGGGACGAGTCCGGCCGCCTAACCTGCGGGCATGGATTCGCAGAGACGCGCCGCCGTCCGCGACGGGCTGGGCGTCGGCCTGGCCGTCGGCCTGTCCGGGCTGGCGTTCGGCGCGGCGGCGGTCGCGGCCGGGCTCGGAGTCGCGCAGGCCTGCGCGCTGAGCATCGTGGCGTTCACGGGAGCGTCGCAGTTCGCGCTGGTCGGAGTGGTCGCCGGGGGCGGCAGCCTGATCGCCGGGGCCCTCGGGGCGATCCTGCTGGGCGGCCGCAACGCCCTGTACGGCCTGCGGCTCGCGCCGCTGCTCGGCGCGCGCGGGTGGCGCCGCCTGCCGACCGCTCACCTCGTCATCGACGAGACGACCGCGGTGGCCACGGCGCAGCCCGGCCCCCGATCGGCCCGGGCGGGGTTCTGGGCGACCGCGATCAGCCTCTACCTCACCTGGAACCTCGCCACCCTGTTCGGCGCGCTCGGCGCGGCCCGGCTGGGGAACCCGGAGACGTACGGCCTCGACGTCGTCGGCCCGGCGGCGTTCCTCGCCCTGCTGTGGCCCCGCCTCGCCTCCGGTGGCACCGAGCGGCTCGTGGCACTGCTCGCGATGGCCGTCGCGGTCGTGACGACTCCGCTGCTGCCTCCCGGCGTGCCGGTCATGGTGGCGGCCGTCGCCGCGCTGGCCGGGATCGCACGCCGCCGCACTCCCCCGGTACGCCGGGCCGGAGAGCTCTCCGGAGTCTCGATGGGAGAGTCATGACCGTCTGGGTCGCCGTGATCGCCACCGGGATCGGGTGCTACGCGCTCAAGCTCGCCGGGCTCGTCGCGCCCCAGCGCCTGCTGGACGATGACCGGGTGCGGCGGTTCACCGCGCTCGTGCCGGTCGCGCTGCTGACCGCGCTCGTCGCCGTGCAGACCCTCGCGCACGGGCGCGCCCTCGAACTGAACGGCCCCCGCCTGGCCGGTCTGGGCGCCACCGTCGTCGCGCTGCTCCTGCGAGCGCCGTTCCTGGTCGTGCTGGTGGTCGCGGCCGCCGTCGCCGCCGGTCTCCGCGTCCTCGGCGCGTAGGCCGCGGCGCGTAGGGCGCACGGCGCACGGAGCGCACGGCGCGACGCTCAAGGCGCTCGGCGCACGGAGCGCACGGCGCGACGCTCAAGGCGCTCGGCGCGGGACTCAGGGCGCTCGGGGTGCTCGGCACGGCGCACGGGGCGCACGGGCGCTCGGCACGGCGTACGGGGCGCTCGGCGCGGGGCTCAGGACGTTCGGTGCGCGTCCCGGCCGGCCCCCGCCGGCCGGGACGCCGGTTCACGTGGTCGCCGCGTCGAAGAACCAGGCGACGGTGAGTGCCCCGGGGTCGACGACGCCGCGGGCGTGCTCGCCGACGTAGCTGGCCCTGCCGCGCCGGGCGAGCAGGTCCTCTGTGGACGCGGCGCCCTCCTGGGCGGCGGCCGCCGCCGCGCGCAGGGCCGTCGTGGCGTCGGCGTCCCGTTCCGCCGCCTCGGCCAGCGCCCGGGCCGCGGGGACCATCGCGTCGACCATGGTCTTGTGCCCGACCTCGGCCTTGCCGAGCCGCTGCACGACCGCCGCGGCATTGGTCGCTGCCTCGCTCAGCGCCTTGGCCGTGATCTTCGCTCCGAGGGCCTTGGCGAACTCACGGAACCACATGCCGAACAGCGGGCCGCTGGTGCCGCCCGTGTTGAGGAAGGCGTTCGACACGGCGGTGAAGACCGCCTCCGGCGTGTCCGCGCCGGAGGCCTCGAGGCCCGCGGTGGCCCGGCGCACGGCGGAGGTGAGGTTCGTTCCGTAGTCGCCGTCCCCCGCCCGGCGGTCCAGCTCGGTGAGTTCGGCGCCGCGGCGCTCGACCTCGGCGATGAACCGCTCGATCCAGGCCCGCGCGTCGATGGTGGTGGTGTCCATGCCCGTGCTCCCGTCTCTCACCAGGTCAGCGCCGGGGTGCGGACCGGCGCGTCCCACAGCTCGACCAGTTCGTCGTCGGCGCGCAGCAGCGTGATCGAGCAGCCGCGCATGTCCAGTGAGGTCACATAGGAGCCGACGAGCGACCGGGCCACGTCGACGCCCAGGTCGTCCAGGATCGCGGTCAGTTCGCCGTGGACGGCGGCGAGTTCCAGGTCGTGCGTCGATCCGAGGCCGTTGACGATCGCGATCACGGAGTCGCCGTGCCCGAGCTCCAGGGCCTTGACGATCGGCCGGGTGAGCTCGCCGACGAGGTCGCGGACCGGGCCGTACGGCCGGCGCCCGACGCCCCGCTCGCCGTGGATGCCCACGCCGAACTCGATCTCGTCGTCGGCCAGCTCGAACGACGGCCGGTCCTGACCCGGCTGGGTGCAGGACGCCAGCGCGAGGGCCAGGGTCCGGGCCGAACGGGCCACGCGCCCGCCCAGCGCCACCAGGTCGTCCAGGGACGCTCCGCGTTCGGCGGCGGCACCGCAGATCTTCTCGACCGCGACGACCGCGGCCGTGCCCCGGCGTCCGGGGCCGCCCTCGTCCTGCCCGTCCGTGGCCAGGTCGTCGTCCACGAGCACGGTGCGGGTCTCGATGCCGTCGTCGGCGGCCAGTTCGGCGGCGATCTGGAAGTTCAGGACGTCACCGGTGTAGTTCTTGACGATCAGAAGCACGCCCTGACCGCGGTCGGCGGCCTCGATCGCCGCCTTGATCTGGTACGCGGTCGGGCTGGCGAAGACCGCGCCCGGCACCGCCGCGTCGAGCATGCCCGCTCCGACGAAGCCCACGTGCAGGGGTTCGTGGCCGGAGCCGCCGCCCGAGACGAGGGCGACCTTGTCCCCCTCGCGCCGGGCACGGATCACGAAGGCCGGGTCCTCATGGTGGCGGATCAGCGTGGGATGGGCGCGCGCGAACCCCCGCAGCGCCTCCGGCACGAGGTCGGCCGGATCGTTCACCAGCTGTCGTACGGGCATGACTCCTCCTTCACACATGAGGGCAGCCGGGAGACACCCGAAGTCTTCGACATCACCGCATAGCATTCGATAATGCCGAATGGCCCGAATCTAGGACGTCGGCCCGCTGTTGTAAAGTGCGGTCGGCAGGCGGGGCCTGGTGGCGACCGGAAGAGGGCGTGGATGATCCAGTCCGTCGATCGGGCGATCAGGGTCCTGGGCGTGCTGCAGGCCGAGCGCCACCTGAGCCTGTCCGAGATCGCCGCCCGGCTCGAGCTCGCGCCGTCCACCGTCCACGGCATCATCAAGACCCTGCAGGCGCACGGCCTGGTGCTCCAGGAGCAGGGGTCGGCGCGCTACCGGCTCGGTCCGGCGGTGCTCAAGCTCGGCAACGTCTACCTCGACACGCTCGAACTCCGCTCCCGGAGTCTCACCTGGGCCGGCGAGCTCGCGCGGACCACCGGTCACGCCGTCCGCGCCGGGGTGCTGCTGACGGACGAGGTCATGATCGTCCACCACGAGCCGCGGCCGGACGGATCCCGGCAGATGCCGGAGGTCGGCATCGTCATCCCCGCCCACGCCAGCGCGCTCGGCAAGGCCATCCTGGCCTACGCCCCCGATCGGGCCCGGTCGCTGGAGGCCGCCGGCCCGCTGCGCAGCATGACGCGGGACACGGTGACCGACCCGGTCGAGTTCCGCGCGGAGCTCGACCGGGTCCGCGCCGACGCCCTCGCCGAGGAGCGGGAGGAGGCCGTCATCGGCGAGTGCGGTCTGGCGGCGCCCATCTTCGACGGCTCCCGTACGGTCGTCGGCGCGATCGGCGTGGTCGTCCCGAAGCTCGAGTGGCCCGCGCCCGGCACGGCCGCCGGCACCGTACGGGAGGCGGCCCGCGCCATCTCCCGCGAGCTCGGCGCACCGGGCTGGCCCATGACGCCCTCGGAATGATCGCTCCCGGCCGCGGACCTCCTGGCCAAAGCATCATATGACCTCGGGTTATGATCTCGCTACGGCCGAATCCGCAGGTGATCGCGGTGGATGATCATTTCGGCGGCCGGATCGACCCGAGCGACCGACATACACGACGATTCATCCTTTACGCCAGGTAAAAGTTGATCTCCGTCATTCACGTCATGTCGCCCTTAGGTGACTACGTCGGTAAGATCGGTCCGCTTAGGTCAAACTCAGCGTGAATAACGAGATGCACCGCCGTCCCCGCTTACGGCACCGAGCATCGCCGGCCACCGAGTCAAGAGGTTCCTGCTGGTGTCACCCAAACTCAGCGTCGTCGTCCCTTTCTACAATGTCGAGCCGTACATCGAAGCGTGCCTGGAATCACTCGCCCGCCAGACGATGCGCGACCTCGAAGTCATCATGGTCGACGACGGGTCTCTGGATGACAGCACTGTGATCGCCAAGGCGTTCTCGGTGCGGGACCCTCGCTTCAAACTCGTCCAGCAGGAGAACCAGGGCCTCGGGCCCGCCCGCAACACCGGCACCGCCCACGCGACCGGTGAGTACATCGCCTTCGTCGACAGTGACGACATCGTCGCCCGCTCGGCGTACGAACTGCTCGTCGGGTCGCTCGACGAGACCGGCTCGGACCTGGCGGCCGGCAACGTCATGCGGTTCAACTCCGGCCGCGTCTGGCAGGGCTGGGCGCACGCCGAGCCGTTCCGCAAGACGAAGCAGAAGACCCACGTCACGTCCCAGACCAACCTCATGCAGGACCGGATGGTCTGGAACAAGGTCTTCCGGCGGTCCTTCTGGGACGCCAAGGACCTGCGCTTCCCCGGGATGCTCTACGAGGACTCCCCCGTGATGGTCCGTGCGCACGTCCTCGCGTCCTCGGTCGACGTGCTCAGCCCGCACGTGTACTACTGGCGGCAGCGTGACTCCGGCGAGCTGTCGATCACCCAGCGCAAGGCCGAGCTGGCCAACCTCGAGGACCGCATGCGTTCCGTGCAGCAGGTCCACGACTTCCTGCGCGAGCAGGCTCCGCAGCTGAAGGCCATCTACGACGGCTACGCCCTGGAGGTGGACCTGCGCGTCCTCGTCGAGGCGCTGCTGACCGCCCCGGAGGGCGACCAGAAGCGCATCCTCGAGCTCGGCCAGGAGTTCCTGCGGGACGTGGACCCGGCGATCCTCGACGATCTCAAGGTCTCGCACCGGCTGGGCTACCACCTCCTGGGCCGGGGAATGCTCCCGCAGCTCATCGAGGTCCTGAAGTTCGACCGGACCGAGAAGTGGCGGATGGAGGTCGTCCGCCGCGGCCGCCTGCGCCCCCACTACTACGCGAAGTACCCCTTCTTCGAGGACCCCTCCCTCAACCTGCCCGCGAACCTCTACGACATCGGCGAAGAGCTCGAGCTGCAGGCCGGCATCGACGACGTCACCCATCAGGACGGCCGGCTGCGCATCGAGGGGCACGCCTACATCCGGCACCTGCCGATGACGCAGGACAGCCGGCTCAGCGTCTGGCTGGAGCACACCAGGTCCAAGCGGAAGGTCGACCTCTCGGTCACGCGCGTACGGCGGCCCGACGTCACCGCCGACTCCGGGCAGGGCGCCGTCAGCTACGACGACTCCGGCTTCCGCGTCGACATCCCCCTCAACGACCTGCGGATCGACTCCTCCTGGAAGGCCGCCGACTGGCGCGTCCACGTCGCCGTCAAGACCGGGGGGCTCCGCCGTACCGGAACGATCACCAAGCAGGCCCCGGGCCGCGCCACCTGGACCCCCCTCATCGAGGTCGGTGACGGCGCCCGGGTCCAGGTGACCCACCCGAGCGCCGACCCCATCGTCATCCGCGTCAAACGGCCTGCCGTGATCGTCACCGGTCTGCGGCTCGACGGCGACACCGCCGAGCTCACCGGCTGGATCGACGGAACCCCGGAGACCTGCGAACTCCGGCTCACCCGCCGGCAGGGCGTCCGGGCCATCGACCTCCCCGCGCGGACCGAGCCGGCGGCCCCGGCCGGCGGCACCTCTTTCACCGCGCGGATACCGCTGGAGCAGCTCGCCGAGGACATCGACCTCGTCGACCGCGTCGTCAACGTCGCCCAGGTCGGCGAGGGCGTCCAGTGGGACCTCTCCCTGCTGGTGGACGGCAAGGCGCGCAAGCTCGCGATGAACGACGACGTCGAGGCGGTCCGGTACGCCTTCGGGGGCCGCGAGGTCACCGTCACCCGCACCCGGTACGGCAACCTGACCGCCGTCGAGCGCTCCACCCGCCCCGTCGTCGACCGGACCGAATGGCTCCCCGACGGCCGGCTCCGGCTGTCCGGAACCTCCGCCGAACGCCCCGCCGCGCTGATCCTGCGGCACCGGCGCGTCAGCCACGAGCACCGGTTCCCGCTGTCGTGGAACGGCGACCGCTTCACCGTCGAGTTCACCCCCGGCAAGATCGCCAAGCTGGCCGGTGAGCTGCCGCTCGCCAGCGGCAACTGGGCGTTCCTGGTCACCTCATCCACCGGCGACCTTCCCGTCGTCATCGACCGGCTCCGTCTCGCCGACCTCACCACGCCGCACGTCATCGGGAGCCACGAGTTCCGGCTCGCGTCGTACCAGACCGACGCCCTGCAGCTGAAGGTCCGCGCGGCGCTCGGCGACGACGAACGCGGGCGCTACGCGCAGCGGATCATCCAGGAGAGGGACTATCCGGCGTTCCGGCAGGAGCCGCTCCGGGACCTCGTCGTGTTCGACTGCTACGAGGGCGCCCAGTACTCCTGCAGCCCGCGGGCCGTCTACGAGGAACTCGAACGCCGCGGCGCCCCCTTCGAGTACGTCTGGGTGACCAAGGACGGGCAGTTCGAGGTGCCGGGCAGCGCCCGCAGCGTCCTGGTCGGCAGCCGCGAGCACTACCGCGCGCTCGCACAGGCGCGCTTCGTGTTCGGCAACTACGGCCAGTTCCCGTGGTTCGACAAGCGCGAGGGCCAGGTGTACGTCCAGACCTGGCACGGCACGCCGCTGAAGAAGCTGGCGTACGACCTCAAGGAGATGCCCTACCAGCGCACCGAGACCCTCGACTGGATGGAGCGCGAGGTCCCCCGCTGGGACGTACTGCTGTCCCCGAACCCCTTCACCACGCCGATCATGCGGCGTGCCTTCGGGTACGAAGGGGAGATCCTCGAGTCCGGGTACCCGCGCAACGACCTTCTCAAGAGCCCCCGCCGCGACGAGGTCGCCGCGTCGGTCCGCCGGCGCCTGAACATCCCCGAGGGGAAGACCGTCGTGCTGTACGCCCCGACGTGGCGCGACGATTACCACATCGCGGCCGGCAAGCGCGGATTCTCCCTGCAGCTCGACATCGAACGGGCCCGCGCCGCCCTCTCGGAGGACCACGTCCTGCTCGTCCGGACGCACTACCTGATCAGCGACCGGACGTGGTCCCAGATGGACGACTTCGTGATCGACGTGTCGTCCTACCCGGACATCACGGACCTGTACCTGGTGGCCGACGTCCTCATCACCGACTACTCCTCGGCGATGTTCGACTTCGCCGGCACCGGCAAGCCCATCCTCTACTTCACCTACGACCTGGAGCGGTACCGCGACCACGTCCGCGGGTTCTACTTCGACCTCGCGGCCGAGGCCCCCGGGCCGCTGCTGCAGACCTCCGACGAGGTGATCGAGGCCCTGTTCAACCTGCCCTCCGTGCACCAGCGGTACGCCGACGCCTACGACGCCTGGGTCCAGAAGTTCTGCCCGTGGGACGACGGCCACGCCGCCGCCCGCGTCATCGAGCACGTCATCGAGCGTTCCTGAACGCCGCCGGCCCGGCGCCCGCCCACCGCGCGCGCCGGGCCGGATCCCGCCTCAGGACTCCGCTCTGACCACGTCGAGGGCGTGCGCGAGGTCCGCCGGGTAGGGGCTCTCGAACTCCACCCAGTGGCCCTGTGCGGGGTGTTCGAAGCCGAGGCGGACCGCGTGCAGCCACTGGCGGGTGAGGCCGAGCCGGGCGGCGAGCGTCGGATCGGCGCCGTACAGGAAGTCTCCGGCGCACGGGTGGCGTACGGCGGACATGTGCACGCGGATCTGGTGGGTACGCCCGGTCTCGAGCTTGATGTCAAGCAGGCTCGCGGCCCGGAACGCCTCGATCGTGTCGTAGTGGGTGACCGAGGGACGGCCCCCCGCCACCACGGCGAACCGGCCGTCACCGGAGGGGTGCCGGTCGATCGGCGCGTCGATCGTGCCGCGCAGCGGATCGGGATGGCCCTGAACCAGCGCGTGGTACCGCTTGTCGACGGTCCGCTCCTTGAACGCGCGCTTCAGGCGGGAGTAGGCGACCTCGCTCTTGGCGACGACCATCGCCCCGGTGGTGTTGGCGTCGAGACGGTGGACGATGCCCTGGCGCTCGGCGGCGCCGCTGGTGGCCACCGTGTGCCCGGCGCCGAGGAGGCCGCCCAGCACGGTGGGCCCCGTCCAGCCGGTCGTGGGGTGGGCGGCGACGCCGATCGGCTTGCTGACCACGACGATGTCGGCGTCCTCGTACAGGATGGTCATGCCCGGGACCGGCTCGGGCTCGGGCATCGGCGCGGACGGCGGCGCGGGCAGCGTCACCTCGAGCCAGGTGCCGGCCTGCATTCGGTCGGACTTGGCGGCGGTCCGGCCGTCGACCAGGACGTCACCGGCCGCGATGACCTCGGCCGCGCGGGTACGTGACAGGCCGAACAACCGGGCGAGGGCGGCGTCGAGCCGCTCCCCCTCCAGACCGTCGGGCACGGGCAGGCTGCGGTGCTCGCCCATCAGTGCTTCGCATCCGGGACGGACGATCCCTCGCCGGCCGGACCGCCGCCGTCCGGCGTACCGCCGGCCTCAGGGGGCGGCCCGTCCTTGGGACGCGGACCGTCCTCGGCCGCCGGCCCGCCCGTGGCGGCCGGCCTCCCCCCGGGAGCGGGCTCAGCCGCGGAGGCGGGCCCGTCCTCGGTGGCCGTCCCGTCCTCGGTCGCCGTGCCGCCTCCGGCGCCGGATGCGGCCGGGGCGGCGGACTCGCTCCCGGGCCGGGCGGCGTCCTCCTTGCCGTCCCCGTCGCGGTAGACGGTGCCGTCCACCTGCAGTCCGCGGGAGGCCAGCACCACGGCCAGTGCCCCCCCGCAGACGATCGCCGAGTCGGCCAGGTTGAACACGGGCCAGTGCGGCAGCTCGATCCAGTCCACGACGTGGCCGCGCAGCGGCCCGGGTGACCGCAGCATCCGATCGGCGAGGTTGCCCAGCGCCCCGCCGAGCAGGAGGCCGAGGGTGATGGCCCAGGGCAGGCTGCGCAGCCGCCGGGCGTACCGCAGGATCGCCACGACCACCCCGGTGGCGATCACGGTGAAGACGTAGGTCATGCCGTTGCCGATGTTGAAGGCCGCGCCGCTGTTCCGGATCACCCGCAGGGTCAGCAGCCCGCCGAGCAGCTTGATCGGCGCGTGGTCCTGCAGGAGCGCCACGACGATGACCTTGCTGATCATGTCGATGGCGAGGGCGGCCGCCGCGACGGCGACGAGCACGCTGACGCGCCGCGGCGGCGCCGCGGCTTCTTCTTCTGGGTTCATGGCGTCGCTCAGCGACGCTCCTCGCGCTGTTTGCATCTCACACATAGGGTCGCACGCGGAAAAGCCTGCAAGCGCGCCTTGCCGATCGCCTGCCCGCAGGACTCGCACACACCATACGTGCCCTGGTCGATCCGGACGATCGCGCGTTCGTTCTGGGCGAGCAGGTCACGGGCGTTGTAGGTGAGCGCCATCGCCTGTTCCCGCTCGAACGTCTTCGCCCCCGCGTCCGCCTGATCGTCACCCGCGCCCTCGGCGGCATCATGGATACGCTCGGCGATCTGCGACTCGGCCGTCGCGATCTCGGCCGTCAACTCCCCCATCTCCGTCTGCAACCGATCGCGGACCTCGGACAGCTCGGTGCTGGTCCACAGGTCCTCCCCCTCGCGGACCGGAAGCCGTTCCGCGGTGGCCGTGGAGATCCTCTGGGCCTTGGCGGACCGGCGTCGCGTCCCGGTGCGCGGTGTAAGGGGCGCCTCGGCTGTGCGATTCTTATCTTCCGCACCAGTGGTACCGTCCATGTGGGCCCCCTCGCGCTGATCTTGTTTTCCGGCAGTGCGGGCAGCATAGGTCGCGGTTCGCCGGACGGCAAATGACCAGCGGTTGTCACACTCCGCATATCACCCATTACACCCTCGGAGCGTCGTTCGGCCCTGGCGTGTCATTACCCGCGCTTGACCTCGCCGGGTCGTCCGCAACCCCCTCCTGCCCGCCTCCGCTCCGTATTCGGGAAGAAGACACCCGCCTCCGTGCGTTATCGTCGCTATCGGCAAGGCGTTGATGGGGACACCTGCCGCCGTACGCAGTCATGAGCGACCCGGAGACGGTGCGAGTCCGGGGGCGAGCGCGGTGGTCTGATCACCCCTGAGCCGCCGGCAGAACGGCCCCACGGCCAAGTAGACCCGGCAGCCGACCGTAATGAGCGGGTCGTTCCCCCATCCCCGGAGCGGCCAAGGAGGGTGGTACCGCGGGGCTCGCCGCCTCGTCCCTCCGGTCCACGTGCTGATTTCGTGAACGCCGGAGGTGCACCCGAATGCCCGACGAGCCGCAGGTCACGCCCGAGAGCGGGCGCGGCAGGCTGCGTACCCTTCCCGCGCAGGTCGACCTTCCCGCCCTGGAGCGCGAGGTCCTTGCCCGGTGGCGGCAGGGCAAGGTCTTCCAGCGGTCCCTGGAACAGACCGAGACCGGCCCGCAGTGGGTCTTCTACGAAGGACCGCCGACCGCGAACGGCATGCCCGGCGTGCACCACGTCGAGGCACGCGTGTTCAAGGACCTGTTCCCGCGCTTCAAGACGATGAAGGGCTACAGCGTCCGCCGCAAGGCCGGCTGGGACTGCCACGGCCTGCCCGTCGAGGTGGCCGTGGAGAAAGAGCTCGGCATCTCCGGCAAGCGCGACATCGAGTCGTACGGCGTCGCGGAGTTCAACGCCCGCTGCCGCGAGTCCGTGCTACGCCACGTCGACGCCTTCGAGGCGATGACCGAGCGCATGGGCTACTGGGTCGACCTCGCCCAGGCGTACCGCACGATGGACCCCGAATACGTCGAGGCGGTCTGGTGGTCCCTCAAGACCGTCTTCGACAAGGGCCTGCTCGTCCGCGACCACCGCATCAGCCCGTACTGCCCGCGCTGTGGCACCCCGCTGTCCGACCACGAGCTGGGCCAGCCGGGCGGGTACGAAACGGTCACCGACCCGTCGGTCACGGTGCGGTTCCCGATCACCGAGGGGCCGCTCGAGGGCGCCGACCTCCTCATCTGGACCACGACCCCCTGGACGCTGGTGTCCAACACCGCCGTCGCCGTGCACCCGGACGTGACGTACGTCGTCGCCGCCCGGTCCGGCGAGCCGGGCCGTGTCGTGGTCGCCGAGCCGCTGTTCGCCCGCGTCCTCGGCGAGGGCTGGCACATCCTGTCCCGCCTCCAGGGCTCCGAGCTCGTCGGCACGCCGTACCGCCGCCCGTTCGACCTCGTCGAGATCCCGAACGCGCACCGGGTGCTGGGCGCCGAGTTCGTCACCACCGAGGACGGCACCGGCCTCGTGCACATGGCCCCCGCGTTCGGCGCCGACGACTTCGCGACCTGCCGGGCGGCCGGCATGCCCATCGTCAACCCCGTCAACCCGGACGGCCGGTTCGACCTGCCGGTGCCGCTCGTCGGCGGCACGTTCTTCAAGGACGCCGACGCGCGCCTCGTCGAGGACCTGCGCGAGCGCGGCCTGCTCTTCCGCGTCGAACGGTACGAGCACAGCTACCCGCACTGCTGGCGGTGCCACACGCCGCTGCTGTACTACGCGCTGCCCGCCTGGTACATCAAGACCACCGCGATCAAGGACCGGCTCCTCGCGGAGAACGAGCGCACCAACTGGTTCCCGGCCACGATCAAGGAGGGCCGGTACGGCGAGTGGCTGCGGAACAACGTCGACTGGTCCCTGTCGCGCAGCCGCTACTGGGGCACCCCGCTGCCGATCTGGCTGTGCGAGGACGACCACGCGGCCTGCGTCGGCTCCCTCAAGGAACTCGGTGAGCTCGCCGGGCAGGACCTCAGCGCGCTCGACCCGCACCGCCCGTACGTCGACGACGTCACCTTCGCCTGCCCCGAGTGCGGCAAGGAGGCCCGCCGCGTCCCGGACGTCATCGACGCCTGGTACGACTCCGGGTCCATGCCGTTCGCCCAGTGGGGCGCGCCGCACCGGCGCAAGGAGATCTTCGAGGCGTCCTACCCGGCGCAGTACATCTGCGAGGCCATCGACCAGACCCGCGGCTGGTTCTACTCGCTGATGGCCGTCGGCGCGCTCGTCTTCGACCGCTCGTCGTACGAGAACGTCGTCTGCCTCGGCCACATCCTCGCCGAGGACGGCCGGAAGATGAGCAAGCACCTCGGCAACGTCCTCGAGCCGATCCCGCTCATGGACAAGCACGGCGCCGACGCACTGCGCTGGTACATGGCCGCCGCCGGCCAGCCGTGGGCGGCCCGCCGGGTCGGGGACGCGGCACTCGAGGAGATCGTCCGCAAGATCCTCCTCACCTACTGGAACACCGCGTCGTTCTTCGCGCTGTACGCCAACGCCGCGGGCTGGACCCCGGACACGCCGGCCCCCGCGTACGCCGACCGGCCGCTGCTCGACCGGTGGGTGCTGGCCGAACTGCACCGTACGGTCCGCGAGGTGGACACCGCGCTGGAGGGCTTCGACACGGCCGCCGCCGGGCGTCGCCTCGCGGAGTTCATCGACGACCTGTCCAACTGGTACGTCCGCCGCTCCCGGCGCCGGTTCTGGGAGGGACCGGAGCAGGACGGCACCGGAGAGAACGCCGCGGCCTTCGCCACCCTCTACGAATGCCTGGAGACGCTGACGCGGCTCATGGCGCCGATCGCCCCGTTCGTCACCGACTACGTGTGGGACGTCCTGCGGCGTGACGGTGACGCGGACTCGGTGCACCTGGCCTCCTGGCCGGAGGTGGACGAGACGCTCCTCGACCCGGAGCTGTCCGCCCGGATGGCGCTCGTCCGGCGCCTCGTCGAGCTCGGCCGGTCCGCGCGGGCCGCCTCGGGCGTCCGCACCCGCCAGCCGCTCGGCCGCGCGCTCGTCGGCGCCGCGGGCTGGGCGTCGCTCCCCGACGAGCTGCGCGCCCAGATCGCCGACGAGCTCAACGTCCAGGGCTTCGACACGCTCGCCTCCATCGGCGGCGAACTCGTCGAGTACCAGGTCAAGCCGAACTTCCGCGAGCTGGGCAAGCGCTTCGCCAAGCAGACGCCGAAGGTCGCGGCGGCCGTCACCTCGGCCGACCCGGCCGGGCTCGTCCACGCCCTGCGCGACTCCGGCACGGCGACCGTCGACGCCGCCGAAGTCGGGAAGGTCGACCTGACGCCCGACGACGTCATCGTCACCGAACGGCCGCGCAGCGGCTGGGCGGTGGAGAGCGCCGCCGGGGAGACCGTCGCGCTGGACCTGACCGTCACACCGGAGCTCCGCCGCGCCGGTCTCGCCCGCGAGGTCATCCGGCTCGTCCAGGACGCCCGTAAGAACAGCGGCCTGGACATCTCCGACCGGATCGACCTGTGGTGGCGGACCAGCGACGCCGAGCTCGCCGACGCGCTGCGCGGGCACGGTGACGAAGTGGCCGGCGAGGTGCTCGCGGACACCTGGCAGGACGGCGAGCCCGACGCGGACCTGCCGGCCTTCCGGGACGAGGAACTGCGCCTGACCTTCTGGCTGCGCCGCTCCGCCTGACCGGACTCCCCGGCCTCCCCTGCGGGACCGCCTGCCCGTCTCCGCCACTCGGCGGGACGGCCGGCGGTCCCGCAGGCGTCCGCGCCACCGCCCCGTACCCGAGCCGACGCGTCCGCGGCCGCTCCCGACGGAGCCGAGCCGCGCCTGACAGGACCGAACGAACCCCGAGCCAGACGGAGCAAGCCGAGTTCAGGCCGGGCCACGCTGGACTGAGTCGAGCCGGCCGGATTGGACCGAGCGTCCCACGCCCAGTCGGCTCAGCGCCGTGGCCGTGGCCGAGGCCGGGGTCGGGGCCGGGGTCGGGGCCGGGGCCGGGACTGGAACGAACCCGGGCAGGGACGGAGCGGACCGGGTGGTCGGGGCAGGGCCGAAGGCGGGCCACGGCTGGTCACGGCCCGGTCGGTGCGGAATGATGCTCGCGTGGACCTTCCCGACAAGCCCGCGGCGGTTGACCCGGAGCTGATGCGCGCTTCCGACGCCGACCGTGACCGGATCGCCGACCAGCTGCGCGAGGCGCTCGCCGAAGGCCGGCTCACGGCGGAGGAGCACGCCGAACGCCTCGACACGGTGTACCAGGCCAAGACGTACGCCGAGCTCGCACCGGTCGTCGCGGATCTCCCGGGCGCCGGTGGTACGCCCGCGGCGCCGCGGATGGCGCGCGACGACCTGCCGGCCCCCTCGGCCGGCTCGCCGAACCTGGTGGCGATCCTGAGCGGCGCCGAGCGCAAGGGCCGCTGGCTGGTCGAGCCGCACACCAACGTCGTCACCGTGCTCGGCGGTGTAGAGCTCGATCTCCGCCAGGCCGTGCTGGCTCAGCGCGAGGTCACCATCAACATCACCGCAGTCCTCGGCGGTGTCTCGATCACCATTCCGCCGGGCGTGCGCGTGCTGAACTCCGTGACCTCCGTGATGGGTGGCTGCTCGCTGCCGTCCGATGACACGGTAGGTCCGGACGCGCCGGTGATCCGGCTGACGGGGATGACGTTGCTCGGCGGGATCGACGTCAAACGGCTGAGCGCGGATTCGACCACGGATACGGCGGCGGTGGCCGGCGGCCGCGATTTTCACGCGCGGCAGCGGAGCCTGCACCGCGAATTCCGGGACAAGCAGCGCGCGGTGCACCGAGAGTTCCGTGACCAGCAGCGGGAGCTGCGCCGGCAACGGCGCGCCCGCTGAACGGCCGCCCCAGGACTTCGCCGTCTCCAGCCGCCCCGCCCCGCGAACACTGTCGCGAACCGCGCGACGAGTCTCTGACCGGGCCGCCGCGGTGGTCACTTGGCCGTCGGCGTTGACGGGTCGATGACCGGTTCGCCATCTCTGGTACGTCAACGCCGACGCCAAGGCGGCTAAGGCCTGTCGGATGGGCGAGAAGGCGCGGAGCCCGGGCGGCACGACCATGTGGCCAGGTGCCTCAGGGGGCTTCCCGCAGCCGCGTCGTTGGCGTGGATGGGGTGGCGTCGGACGGGCGGCCGCCACCCACGGGGTCGTCGGTCCCCGCGAGAAGGGCCCGGCCGCCGGTGGCCGGGCCCCGTGACGCGCGGTACGGCGCGTGTCAGTCGTCGTCGGGCTGGCAGACCAGGCAGGGGGTGCAGCCGCGCTCCCGTGCCGCCTCGCGCGACAGGCTCTCCAGGTCGTCGGCGTCGTCGGCGATGTCCTCGATCAGCGCGCAGTCGGACCGGTGGTACCGCTTGGTCCCGCTCAGGATGCGCACCGTCGGGCCGCCGGCGGCCTCGACGCCGTCGGATTCGTCCGCGGACTCGGCCGTCGCCTTCTCCACGGCGTCGGCGGCCTCCGCCCTCTCCTCGACCTTCTCGGCCTTGTCGGTCTCCTCGTCCGTGGCGGCTTCCGGCGCCTGCTCCGCGGGCTCGGCGGGCGCCAACTCCGTGTGCTGGGCGGTCTGCGCCGGGGTGGAGTCGCCCGCAGGCTCCTCGCCGGTGGCCTCCTCGCCGGTGGCCTCCTCGCCGGTGGCCTCCTCGCCGGTGGCCTCCTCGGCGACGGTGGAGTCGTCGGCGGGCTCGTCGTGCTCATCGGACGCGGCGGCATCGGACTCGGACTCGTCCGCCTCCGGCGCGGACTCGGTCATCGCGCTGTCGTCCGTCTCCGTGGGCGGCGCCTCGGCGTCCGCCGGCTCTGCGTCAGGCGTGTCCGCGTCGGCCGGCGCGACGTCCGCCGGCTCGTCGTCCACCGGCTCGTCGTCCACCGGCTCCGCGTCTCGCGTCTCGGCGTCCGTGTGCTCGGTCTCGCGGGTGTCCGTGGTCTCGCGGTCCGCGGCCTCGGGCTCTGCGGTCTCCCCCTCGGGGGTTCCGGGCCGAGGCACCTCACGTGTCACCGCGACCACGTCCGCAGCCTCGTCGGCGCCGTCGTGAGCGTCGTCCCGGGGCTCCGACGCCTCGGACTCGTCCGTGGATCGGGCCACGCCGGGCTCGTCGTCGCGGTGGGCGGCGTCCGCCGAGCCGGTGGTGCGGGTCTCGGCCGTCGCCGAGCCGGCCGCGGTCTCTTCGGCCGTGCCCGCCGCGGTCGTGTCCTCGGGGGTGGTCTCCGCGCGGTCCAGGGGCTCGAACAGGGACCGGCTGCGCCGCCTCGAACGCTCGGCGGGCGGTTCCTCCGTGACGTCGGCGGTGGTGCGCTCCGCGTCGGACGGTGGGGTGGTCGCGGACTCCGCGTCGCGGACGTCCTCGTCCACGGACCGGGGCGCCTCGGTCTCGTCGGTGGTGGCCCGGGCGGCCGTGAGGCCGTCGCGCTCTTCGGCGGACGGCGGCTCGGAGGCGGGCAGTGCTCGGGTGACCGGGATGTCGGTCCGGGTGACGTCCACCGGCTCGGCGGGCGGGCTCTGCGGCCTGGTGTCGGCGGCCGTGGCGATGTCCGCCGACCGCTGCTCGGCGGTGTCGGTGAGGGCGGCACGCGCCGCGAGCGCGGTGTCGGGCAGGCAGGCGGTGCAGGGCGTGAAGCCCTCCTCCCGCGCCTCGACGAAGGTCAGCTCCTCCTTGTCGCGGCCCGCGAGCTGACGGCAGGTCTCAAGGTGGTAGCGCTTGCGGCCGGGGACGACGTAGACGGTGGTCTCGTCGGGGACGTCGGCCGGGGAGGCGGACGTCGCCGGAATGATCGCCGCGTCGTCTCCCGCGCCGACCCGCGCCTTGGCCTTGACCGGCCTGGCGGTCGTCGTCCGGCCGGCGGACGCCTTGGCGTTCGCCGGGGCCGTGGTGGTGCCGAAGAGCTCCTTGCGCCGGAGGAACACCCCGACGGCGAGGAAGAGAGCGGAGACGATGCTGACCCCGATCGAGACGTAGATCAGCTTCAACCCGTCAAGACCGAGAATCTCATGCCCGGTGTTGCCCGTGACAATGCCCGTCACAAGAAGAGCGATCGCCAGGACGACGAGCACGCCACTCAGGATGATCACACAGGTCTCCCTCTACCAACCGTCGTACCGGAGATGCGCAGCAACGCTAGCGCAACTTCGGCCGGTTCGGCCGCCTCCAACCCGCTACCACTTGGTTTCGGAAAAGACCGTCACCACGACGGTCGTCCGAAACCGGGTGCCTTAGCTCAGCGCCGGTCGTGCGGGTTGTCGGCGGTGTGGAAGCTCCCGGTGGCGCCGTGCTGAGCGTGCTGCGGCTCGGCCTGCGGCGGCTGCTGCGGGAAGGGGTTCGCACCGGTGTTGCCCGGGCCGACGCTCGGCTGGCCGTTGCGCTGCATCTCCGGGTGCGGCGGCGGAGGGGCGACGGCGGGCTGTGCCGGCTGGGGACCCGTGTTGCCCGGTCCACCGAACGGCCCGGCGTGGCTGCCGGCCTCCAGCTCGCGCAGCTGACCCTCGAGATAGGCCTTGAGGCGGCTGCGGTACTCGCGCTCGAAGAGGTTCAGGTCCTCGACCATGCGCTCGAGCTCCTCGCGCTGCTGGACGAGGGAGCCCATGGCCTGGCGGTGGCGCTCCTGCGCGTCCCGCTCGAGCGACTCGGCGCGGGCGCGGGCCTCGCTGACGATCTGCTCGGACTGCCGGCGGGCCTTCCCGAGGATCTCCTCGGCCTCACGCCGGGCACGCCCCAGCGTCTCGTCGGCCTCGCGGCGGGCGTCGGCGATCGCCTGGTCGGCGGTCTGCTGCGCCAGGGCGAGCACGCGGGCGGCCGTGTCCATGTTGTCCTCGCCGGGCGTGGCCATCGGCGGGGGCGGCGGGGGCGCCTGCGGGGCGGGAGGCATGCCGAGACCGCCCATCATCGGCTCCAGCTCCGGCTTCGGCTCCGGCGGTTTGGGCGGCTCGGGCAGATGCGCGATCTCCGGCTTGGGTTCGACGATCGGAGCGGCCATCGCCGGCACCTTGCCGCGGAGGCATTCGGCCAGCTTGGCGCGCAGCTCCTCGTTCTCCTGGATGAGCCGGTCGAGCTCGGCCTCGACCTCGTCGAGGAACGCGTCGACCTCCTCTTCGTCGTAGCCCGGCCGGAGCCGGGTTGTACTGAACTGCTTGTTCCGCACATCCGCGGGTGTCAGCGGCATCTGGTCTCCTTGGCGCGCTTGGAGTCTGTCCCCGAACGGACGGTACCCGATCAGAGCGGCTGGACAATGATGATCAAGAACCAGACCACGAAGAAGAGAACCGTGAAGCTCAGGTCGAGTGCAACGTTACCCAGCCGAACGGACGGTATGAAACGGCGTAGGAGCTTGAGAGGTGGGTCGGTGACGGTGTATGTGGCCTCCGCCAGCACCAGTACCACTCCTCTGGGCCTCCACGACCGGGCGAACGCCTGAAGCGTCTCGAAGACCATCCTGCCGATGAGGAAGAGCAGGAAGAGGTACAGCGGGATGCTCAGGTAATTTCCAAGGTTCACGAACACTCTCGCTTGTGGCTGTCAGCTCTGATTGAAGAACCCTCGTTCTGCCATACGGGCCTTGTCCTCGGCGGTCACCTCGACGTTGGCTGGGGACAACAGGAACACCTTGTTCGTAACACGCTCGATGCTTCCGTGCAGGCCGAATATGAGACCAGCAGCGAAGTCGACGAGACGCTTCGCGTCGCTGTCGACCATCTCGGTGAGGTTCATGATCACCGGGGTGCCCTCCCGGAAGTGCTCGCCGATCGTGCGGGCCTCGTTGTAGGTCCTGGGGTGAAGCGTAGTGATACGAGCGAGGTCGGACACGGCGGACTCCCCAACTGGGGGGCGCCGCTCGGGCCCGAACGGCTTCTGCTCCTCCACGGCGGGCGCCTGGACTCCGGTAGGCTGCGCGGCGGAATCGTCGGACCCGCCGCGCTCGCCCCGACGCCGCTCGACGGCCTCGTCGTCGTAGACGTCGTAGTCATCGTAATCGTCGTCGTAGCGGTCGTCCTCCACGAGGCCGAGGTAGACCGCCATCTTGCGCATCGCGCTGGCCATACGCCCCCTCCGTCGTCCGCCGACAGGAGATCCCTGCGGGAAGCTTCCGCTAGCTGATCGGTTACGTTTGAGCGCGGACGCCAAGGTCCACGCTGGGGACATTACCTGACGATTGCCCGTCGTCCTCCGAGCAACGCCGTACCGACTCGGACGTGTGTCGCACCACACGCGATCGCTTCTTCCAAATCGCCGCTCATCCCGGCAGAAATCATGCTTGCTCCCGGGTGAACGGCCCGTAGCGCGGCGGCGACCTCCGCCAGCCGGCCGAACGCCGCCGCCGGGTCGCCGCCCAGCGGCGCCACGGCCATGACGCCCCCGAGGGTGAGGCCGGGAGCGGAGGCGATCGCGTCGGCCAGCGCAGGCACGCCGCCAGGCCGGACGCCGCCCCGCCCCTCGGCGTCGTCGAGCGCCACCTGGACGAGACAGCGGAGCGACCGGTTCGTCCCCGTCGCCGCGCGGGACAGCGCCGTCACGAGGCGCTCGCGATCGACGGAGTGGACCACGTCGGAGTAGGAGGCCACCGAGCGGGCCTTGTTCGTCTGCAACTGCCCGACGAAGTGCCACGTGAGCGGCAGGTCACGGCACTCGGCGGCCTTGGCCGACGCCTCCTGGTCGCGGTTCTCCGCGACGTCGGTGACGCCCAGCCCGGCCAGCAGGCGCACGTCCGAGGCGGGGAAGGTCTTCGTCACCGCGATCAGGGTGACCTCGGCGGCGGAGCGGCCGACCGCGGCGCACGCCTTGGCGACACGTTCACGGACGGCCGCGAGGTTGGCGGCCAGGTGCTCTTCGCGGTCGGTCATCACTGGTCGCGCATCACTGGCTGGGCATCGTTACTTCAGGAAGTCCGGGACGTCCAGGTCGTCGTCCTCGTCGAAGACGACGGGGCGGCGGCGGACCGGGTCGGTGCCGAGGCGCGCCGCGGTCGGCTCGTTGGCCGGCCGCGGCACCTTAGGGCGGACCGCGGACTCGCCGGAGACCGGACGCGGCGGCGTGGGCCCGCCGTCGGCCGTGCTCTCCGCCGGCTTGTCGGCCACCGGCTCGGGCTTGGTGTCCGCCGGCTTGGGCGGCTCGGCCTTCGGCTGGTCCTGCTTCGCCTCGACCGGCTTGCCGTCCACCCCCGGCAGCGGGCCCGGCTCCCGGTGCGGGGCGGGTACGGGTGCGGGTACGGCGGAGACCCTCGGCGGCGCGGGTGGTGGCGCGGCGGGCGGGGTCACCGGGCGGGGCGGCGTCACGGGCGGGGTCGCCACGGCCGGCCGGCTCGGGGACAGGCGCTTCGGCTCCGCCTGGGGGGCCGGAGCGTGTTGCGGCCGGATCTCGTCGAAGCCCGCGGCGATCACCGTCACACGGACCTCGTCGCCCAGCGCGTCGTCGATGACGGCGCCGAAGATGATGTTCGCGTCGGGCGCGGCCGCGTTGGACACGAGCTGCGCCGCCTCGTTGATCTCGAAGAGGCCGAGATCGGACCCGCCGGAGATCGACAGCAGGACGCCGTGGGCGCCGTCGATGCTGGCCTCCAGCAGCGGGCTGGAGATCGCCATCTCGGCGGCGGCGACCGATCGGTCGTCCCCGCGTGCGGACCCGATGCCCATGAGCGCGGATCCGGCCCCGGACATCACCGACTTGACGTCGGCGAAGTCGAGGTTGATCAGACCCGGTGTGGTGATCAGGTCGGTGATGCCCTGAACACCGGAGAGGAGCACCTGGTCGGCCGCCTTGAAGGCGTCCAGGACGCTCACCTGGCGATCGGAGATCGACAGCAGCCGGTCGTTCGGGATGACGATGAGCGTGTCGACCTCGTCGCGGAGCGTCTCGATGCCGGCCTCGGCCTGCATGGCACGCCGCTTGCCCTCGAAGCTGAAGGGGCGGGTGACCACGCCGATCGTCAGTGCGCCCAGCGACCGGGCGATGTTGGCGACCACCGGAGCGCCTCCGGTGCCGGTGCCACCACCCTCTCCGGCGGTCACGAAGACCATGTCGGCCCCCTTGAGGACCTCCTCGATCTCCTCACGGTGGTCCTCGGCCGCCTTGCGCCCGACGTCGGGGTTGGCGCCCGCGCCGAGACCACGGGTGAGTTCACGGCCGACGTCGAGCTTGACGTCGGCGTCGCTCATCAGCAGCGCTTGGGCGTCCGTGTTGATCGCGATGAACTCGACACCCTTGAGCCCCTCTTCGATCATCCGGTTGACGGCGTTGACGCCGCCGCCGCCGATGCCGACGACCTTGATGACCGCCAGGTAATTCTGCGGTGCTGCCACGACGAGGGGCCCTTCCGCTCGCTCTATCGAACCGGCCGGCGTATCACCGCTCCGGTGTTTCTTACTGAATTCACTTACGTTGGCGGGCCGGAACCCTCACCCTCAAGTTGAGACTTAGAGTTATGTCAACCTAGGGCTGATACGGACAGTAGGGGCGCCCCACTGCAGGGTCAACTAACCCGGCCCTGAGCACACCGGCGTGTCGCGACACCCCAGTCGTCCCATTTGATCCGATCCGGTGCGCGCCGGTCCCACCGGCCGCGCAAGGACAAGTGTCCCGCGCCCGACGATCGTTCGCCACTTGCGGGCACCGGTGTGCGCGGCCTCCCCCTCCGGCCCGGACCGCCGCGACCGCGACGCCCCGGCCGGAACCACGACACGGCGTCGCGGCTACTTCGTGGTGACGACCTCCGGCGAGCTGACGTCGATCGTCTTGACCCCGCGCCGCGGCGACGCGGTCAGAAGACCGTGCAGCAGCCGGATCTTCTCCGGCCCGCGCTCCGCGGCGCCCCACACGATGGTGACGCCGTCCGCCAGCCGCAGGCTCACCGCCTCGGTCGACGGGACGTCCACGCCGGCCACCCGACGGCCGAGCCAGGAGGGCAGGCCGCGTACGACGGACAGCCCGGCCCGCAGCGCGGGATCGCTCTGCGTGGGATTCGCCACACTTAGGACCGGAAGCCCGCGTGGACGCGCGGCGGACGCGACGACGGTCACGCCGTACCGGTCGATCTGGAGGTACCGGTTGTCGTGCTGGGCGACGACGATCGGCGTGCGCTCCCGTACGACGATCCGGACCGTGGTCGGCCACCGGCGTTCGACGCGGGCGGTCTCCACGGCCTGCACCGACTCGACGCGGTCGCGTACGACGCCGGTGTCGAGTCTGGCCAGGGGCTCGCCCAGGCGGACCCGTGCCGCGGCGAGCACCTCGTCGCGGGAGACGAGCCGCTCGCCCGTCACGTCGATCCGCCGGACGACGAGCAGCCGCGACCCGAGCAGGACCCAGGTCGCCGTGCCGAGGACCCCCGCCACGAAGAGCCCGACGAACAGGACCTTCCACCGGTTGGGACGACGGCGGGCGGGCCGGGCCGGCGGGTCCGCGTCAGGAGCACCGGGATTCGTCTCCACGGTGCCCGGCACGCCCTCGCCATCCATCGTCACGCCTCCTCACGCGTTCCGCGGCACCCGCGCGACCGGGCGGGAGCGCCGCTCCGGACGGGCCGGCCGCTCAGGCGCCGAGCAGCCGGAGGATCTCCGGGCCGAGCCTGGTCACGTCGCCGGCGCCCATCGTGATGATGACGTCCCCGGGGACGGCCATGGCCGCGACACGCCCGGCGACCGCGCTTTCGTCGGGCTCGTACGTCACCCGTCCGTGCGGGACGGCCTTGGCGACCAGCTCCCCCGTCACGCCCGGGATCGGGTCCTCGCGCGCCGGGTAGACGTCGAGGACGACCGCCTCGTCCGCGAGCCCGAGCGCGGCGCCGAACTCGGTGGCGAAGAACCTGGTGCGGCTGAACAGGTGCGGCTGGAAGACCGCGACGATGCGGCCGCCGCCGAGCTCCTCGGCGTAGTCGCGGGTGGCCCGCAGGTCGGCGGCGAGCTCGGTCGGGTGGTGGGCGTAACTGTCGAACACCCTGACGCCGCCGATCTCGCCCTTCGGCTCCAGGCGCCGGCGCGCTCCGCCGAAGGCGGCCAGGCCCTCGGCGACGGCGCCGGCGTCGACGCCCAGCTCGACGGCAACGGCGTACGCGGCGGCGGCGTTCTGGGCGTTGTGGCGGCCGGGGACGGCCAGTGTGAGCTCCCGCCCCGCCACCGTGAACCGTGAGCCCAGCCCGCGCGGCGCGTAGCCCTCGACGCGGTAGTCGGCGCCGGGCGCCTCGCCGTACGTGCGGACGGTGAGCCCGCGCCGCGCGCCGGTCTCGCCCAGCTCAAGCGCCCCGGGGTCGTCGGCGCAGACGACGAGCAGGCCGCCCGGCTCGATCCGCCCGACGAAGTCGGCGAAGGTCTTCTTGACCTGCTCGAAGCCGCCGTAGTTGTCGAGGTGGTCGGCCTCGACGTTGGTGACGATCGCGGCGTGCGGCGTGAACATCAGGAACGACCCGTCGCTCTCGTCGGCCTCCGCGACGAACAGGTCGCCGGAGCCCTCACCGGCGTTCAGGCCGGTGGTGACGAGCTGGCCGCCGATGCAGTACGACGGGTCGGCGCCGGCGTGCTGCAGGGCGACGGTCAGCATCGAGGTGGTCGTGGTCTTGCCGTGCGTGCCGGCCACGGCAACGCTGCGGCGGCCCGCCATCAGCGACGCCAGCGCCGCCGCGCGGTGCAGGACGCGCAGCCCCCGCGCACGGGCGGCTGCCAGCTCCGGGTTGGTCTCGCGGATGGCGGTCGAGACGACGACCGTCGCGGCGTCGCCGACGTGCTCGGCGGCGTGCCCGACGTACGTCGCCGCGCCGGACTCGCGCAGCTCGCGCAGCAGGTCGGAGTCCTTGGCGTCGCTGCCGGAGACCGCGATGCCGCGGCCGAGCATGATGCGCGCGATCCCGGACATGCCCGCTCCGCCGACGCCGACGAAGTGCACCTTGCCCAGCCGGTCGGCGGGGACGATCTCGACGGGTTCGACGAGGCTCACGGGGTGGGTCCTTCCGCGACGACACGGGCGACGAGGCGGGCCAGGGCGATGTCGGCGTCGCGGCGGCCCATGCGCGCCGCGGCCTCGGACATCATCGCGACCCGCTCGGCGTCGCCGAGGATGGGCAGGACGTTCGCGCGGATCCAGTCGGCGGTCAGCTCACTGTCCTCGATGAGCAGGCCACCGCCGCCGCGGACGATCGGCTCGGCGTTCAGCCGCTGCTCGCCGTTGCCGATCGGGAGCGGGACGTACGCCGCGGGCAGCCCGACCGCGGTCAGCTCGGCGCAGGTGATGGCGCCGGCCCGGCACATGGCGAAGTCGGCGGCGGCGTACGCGAGATCCATCCGGTCGCAGTACGGCAGCATGATGTACGCCGGGTCGTCGGGGGTGAACTCCGGCTCGGCGAGGTTCTTCGGGCCGACGATGTGCAGGATCTGGATGCCGGCGGCGCGCAGCTGCGGGACGGCCTCGCCGACCGCCCGGTTGAGGGAGCGGGCGCCCTGGGAGCCGCCGAACACCAGCAGCGTCGGCAGGTCCGAGCGCAGGCCGAAGTGGGCCCGCGCCTTGTCGCCCATGCCGAGGCGGTTCAGGGTGGAGATCTCACGGCGCAGTGGGATGCCGATCACCTCGGCGTGCGGCAGCGGCGTGTCGGGCGCGGCCACCGCGACGTGGTCGGTGAAGCGCGCGCCGAGGCGGTTGGCCAGGCCCGGCCGCGGGTTCGCCTCGTGCACGACGATCGGGATCTTGCGGCGGCGCGCGGCGAGGTAACCGGGGGTCGCGACGTAACCGCCGAAACCGACCAGCACCTCGGCCTGGGTGCGGTCGAGGATGGCCGCGGCGGCGTTGATCGCGCCGGCGAGCCGGCCGGGCACGGTCAGCAGCCGGGGGGTGAGCGTCCGCGGCAGCGGGACCGGCGGGATCATCGCGAGCTCGTAGCCTCGCTGGGGCACGATGCGGGACTCCAGGCCCCGCTCGGTGCCAAGACAGGTCACCTGAACGCCGGGGTGCTCCCGGCGCAACGCGTCGGCGAGGGCCAGGGCGGGTTCGATATGTCCGGCTGTGCCGCCACCGGCCAGGACAACCCTCATGCTCGCGCTCCTGCTCTAATCGACTCGCTCCGTCACGGGTGCAACACCCTCAGCGCTTTGCCAGGCCCAGCCAGCTTAGAGCCATTACGGCCGGTCCCGGACCACGTGCGGCGAGGGCCTGCCGGGCGCCGGGCTCGCGCTTGGCGAACGACAGCAGCATGCCCAGCACGAACAAGGTCGGGATGAGGGCGGACCCACCGTACGACACCAGAGGCAGCGGAATGCCGGTAATGGGGAGTACGCCGATCACCGCGCCGATGTTGATGATGGCCTGGCCGATCAGCCAGGCGGTCGCGCCGGACGCGGCGAGCCGCATGAACGGGTCCTTGACCCGCCGGGCGATCCGCAGGCCGGCGTACGCGAGCACACCGAACAGGCCCAGGACGACGAGCGTGCCGATCAGGCCGAGCTCCTCGCCGATGATGGCGAAGATGAAGTCGGTCTCGGGGTGCGGCAGGTAGTTCCACTTCGCCCGGCCCTCGCCGAGCCCGGTGCCGAGCACGCCGCCCGAGGCGATGGCGTACAGCCCCTGGATGCCCTGGTAATTGGTGCTGAGCTGGTTGCCTGACTGGTCGAGGAACCCGGTCAGCCGCGCCAGGCGGTACGGCTCGACGAGGATGAGGATGGAGACCAGCACGCCCGTGAGGCCGGCCATGCCGACGAAGAGCCGGCCCGGTGCTCCCACGACCCACATGAGCGACAGGAAGATGATCAGCAGGACGATGGTCGTGCCGAGGTCGCTGCCGAGCATGATGAACATGACGAGGACGCCCGTGCCCGGCAGCAGCGGGATCAGCAGCTGCCGCCAGTCGGTGAGCTGGCGGAGCCTCTCCTTGCGGGCCAGCAGGTCGGCACCCCACAGGACGAGGGCCAGCTTGGCCGGCTCGGAGGGCTGCAGCTGGAACGGCCCGCCGAAGCTGATCCAGCGCTGCGCTCCGTTGGCGCTCTGCCCCAGGCCCGGGGTGAGCGCGACCGCGAGGGCCAGCGCGGACAGCAGCATCAGCGGGTAGGCCGCCGTGCGGAACGTCTTGGGCGGGAGCCGGGCGGCGATCCACATCAGCGGCAGGCCGATGCCGACCCACAGCGCCTGCTTCTCGAAAAGGGTGAACGCCGACCCGGTGTTCTGGTACTGGCGGACGCTGGAGGCCGACAGCACCATGACCATGCCGAGGGCCAGCAGCAGCAGCGAACTGCCCAGCACCAGGTAGTAGGAGGTGAGCGGGCGGTCGAGCAGGCCGGCGACCCCGGACGCCCACGCGCGCGGCCCCGACCGCGGCTCCTCCTCGTCGCCGTAGGCCACGCTCAACGGTCGGCTCCCCTCCTCATGCGGTCCCCGCGGCCGCGGGGCTCACTCGGCGAGCCGCCCCACGGCCGCCGCGAACGCCTCTCCTCGCGCCGGATACCCGGTGAACATGTCCATGCTGGCCCCCACCGGGGCCAGCAGCACGGTGTCGCCGGGCCGGGCCAGCCGGGCCGCCTCGGTCACGACGCGGTCCATGGCACCAGTGTCGGTGTCGGCGACGTCCACGACCGGGACATCCGGGGCGTGTCGCGCGAGCGCCTCGGCGATCCGGGCGCGGTCCGCGCCCATGAGGACGACACCACGCAGCCGGTCGGCGCACGACTGGACGAGCTCGTCCACCTCGGCGCCCTTGAGGAGCCCGCCGGCGATCCACACGATCGACCGGAAGGCCGCCAGGGACGCGGCCGCGGCGTGCGGGTTGGTGGCCTTGGAATCGTTGACGTAGTCGACGTCGGCGACCGTGGCGACGTGCTCGATCCGGTGCGGGTCGGGCCGGAACCGGCGCAGACCCTCCCGGACCGCCTCCGGCGGCACGCCGTACGCGCGGGCCAGCGCGGCGGCGGCGAGGGCGTTGGCGACGTTGTGCGGGGCGAACGGCCGGACGTCGGCCAGCTCGGCCAGTTCGGCCGCCTCGCGTACCGGGTCGCCGGTGAACGCCCGGTCGACGAGGAGCTCCTCGACGACGCCGAGCCGGCCGGGGCCGGGCACGCCGAGCGTGAAGCCGACGGAGCGCTCGGCGTTCGCCCCGAGGCGTACGGACCACTCGTCGTCGGCGTTGACCACGGCGAGGGTGCCGGGCGCGAAGACCTTGCCCTTGGCGGCGGCGTACTCCTCGAAGGAGCCGTGCCAGTCGATGTGGTCGGGCGCGACGTTGAGGACGGTCGCGGCGAGCGGCCGGATCGAGCTCGACCAGTGCAGCTGGAAGCTGGACAGCTCGACGGCCAGCACGTCGTACGGCTCCGGGGCCGCGCCCTCGCCGCCGGCGACCACCTCGACGATGGGCGTGCCGACGTTGCCGACCGCGATCGTCCGGTGCCCGGCCGCCTCGAGCATCCGCGCCAGCATCCGCACGACGGTGGTCTTGCCGTCGGTGCCGGTGATGGCGAGCCAGGGCGGCGCGTCGGGCCCGCGCAGCCGCCACGCGAGCTCGACCTCGCCGATGACCTCGACCCCGGCCGCGGCGGCGGTCCGCAGCAGCGGGGCGGTGGGGCGCCAGCCGGGCGAGGTGACGACCAGCTCCGTGCCCGGCGGCAGCGTGTCACCGTCGCCCAGGCGCACCGTGACGCCGGGCGCGGCGGCCTTGGCCGACAGCGACTCGTCGTCCCGCGCGTCGACGAGCGTCACCTCGGCGCCGCGCGCGGCCAGGACGCGGGCGGCGGCGCGGCCGGACAGGCCCGCGCCCGCCACGCACACCCGCAGGCCGTTCCAGGCGGTCATCAGTTCGGCATCCATTCGATGTAGAACAGCGACAGGCCCGCCGCCACGCACAGCAGGGAGATCAGCCAGAACCGCACCACGATCGTCGTCTCGGCCCAGCCGGACAGCTCGAAGTGGTGCTGCAGCGGCGCCATCTTGAACACCCGTTTCCGGGTCAGCTTGAACGACCCGACCTGGATGATCACCGACAGCGTGATGAGGACCGGCAGCCCGCCCAGGATGATGAACAGCAGCTCGGTGCGGGTCATCACGGCCAGGCCGACGATCACGCCACCGAGGCCCAGCGAGCCGGTGTCGCCCATGAAGATCCGGGCCGGCGGGGCGTTCCACCACAGGAAGCCGACGAGCGCGCCCAGCACGGCCGCCGCGACGACCGCCAGGTCCAGCGGGTCACGGACCGTGTAGCAGGTCGGCCCCAGCCCGACGTAGAAGCAGCTGTTGCGCAGCTGCCAGTTGCCGATCAGGACGTACGCCCCGAGGACCGTGCCGACCGCGCCGCCCGCGAGGCCGTCCAGGCCGTCGGTGAGGTTCACCGCGTTGGACGTGCCCGCGATCATCAGCAGCGCCCAGATCACGAAGAGGTACGGGCCGACCGGCGGACCGAAGTCGCGCAGGAACGACAGGTGCACCGTGGCCGGCCTGGCGCCGTAGGCGTTCGGGAAGCGCAGCGACAGCAGCGCGAAGATCACGCCGACGATGATGATGCCGATCATCTTGGCGCCGCTGCGCAGGCCCAGGCTGCGCTGCTTGAAGACCTTGATGTAGTCGTCGACGAACCCGACCATGCCCAGGCCGGTCATCAGGAACAGCACCAGCGCCCCGGACACCGTCGGCTGGGTCCCCGTCGCCACGTGGGCGACGAAGTAGCCGATCAGCGACCCGATGATGAACACGGTGCCGCCCATGGTCGGAGTTCCCCGCTTGCTGAGGTGCGCCTCGGGCCCCTCCTCGCGGATCATCTGGCCGTACCCGAGACGGCGGACCACGCGGATCCACACCGGCGTGCCGAGCAGCCCGATGATCAGAGAGAGGGCCGACGCGACCAGGATGGTCCTCACGCCTCGTGCCCCCCTTCGGGCATCTCCAGCACTGCCTGGGCGACCTTCTCCAGCCCGGCGACGCGCGAGCCCTTCACCAGCACGACGTCACCCGGCCGCAGTCTCTCGCCCAGCGCGGCCACCGCCGCGTCGGCATCCTCGACCCGCACGCCTTCTCCCGTCCATGACCCCACTTGTCCAGCACCCTTCAACACGGACGCGGCGGTCTCGCCGACGGCGATCAGGCCCGTCAGGCCGCCCCGCGCCGCGTGGGTACCGATCCTCTCGTGCTCACTCACCGTCGTCGCACCCAGCTCCGCCATTTCGCCGAGCACGGCGAAAGCCCGCCGGTCACGGGCCATGTGGACCAGCGTGTCGAGCGCGGAGCGTACCGACTCGGGGTTGGCGTTGTACGCGTCGTTGATGACGGTCACGCCGTCGGGCCGCTCGGTGACCTCCATCCGCCAGCGGCTGGCCGGCGTCGCCGCCGACAGCACCTCGGCGATGTCGGCGGCCGGCATGCCCAGCTCGTGCGCGACAGCGGCGGCGGCGAGCGCGTTGCCCACCGTGTGCGCGCCGTACAGCCGGAGCGCGACCGCGGCCGAGCCCCGGGGGGTGACCAGGGTGAAGCGCGGCCGGCCGGCGTCGTCGAGGGACTCGTCCACGGCGCGGACGTCCGCCTCCGGCACCCGGCCGAACAGCGTGATCCGCGCCGGGGTGCGCGCGGCCATCGCCCGTACGAGGGGGTCGTCGGCGTTGAGCACGGCCACCCCCCGCGGGGTCAGCGCCTCCACCATCTCGCCCTTGGCCTTCGCGACGACCTCGCGGCTGCCGAACTCCCCGATGTGCGCGCTGCCGACGTTCAGCACGACGCCGATGTCGGGGCGCGCGACGCGCGCGAGGTGGGCGATGTGCCCGAGCCCGCGGGCGCCCATCTCCAGCACGAGGTAGCGCGTGCCCTCGTCGGCGCGCAGCACGGTGAGCGGATGGCCGATCTCGTTGTTGAACGATCCGGGCGGCGCGACGGACGGCCCGAGCCGGCCGGTGAGCCGCGCGAGGAGGTCCTTGGTGGAGGTCTTGCCCGCCGACCCGGTGACGCCGATCACGGTGGTCTCGGGCAGCCGCTCCACGACCGCGCGGGCGAGCGCGCTGAGGGCGGTCTGGACGTCGTCGACGACGACCGCGGGCACGCCGACCGGCCGCTCGGCGAGCACGGCCGCCGCGCCGGCCTCCACCGCCTGGGCGGCGAAGTCGTGCCCGTCCGCGTGCTCCCCGCGGAACGCGACGAACAGCGCGCCGGGCGCGGCCTGACGTGAGTCGATGACCACGGGTCCGCTCACGACCGTCTCAGGGGACGCACCGTCCATCCTGCCCCGGGTGATCTCCGCGATCCTCGCGAGCGAGAGTGGGATCAAGTCTGCTCCTTGCCGGAAGTCCGAATGGTCGGTCGGTGCCGGCGCGCGCGGCGCCGCGCGCGCTCACCGGTCATCGCGTCGCTCCCGGCGCTCACGCAGGACGCGCCGCATGACCTCGCGGTCGTCGAAGGGGAGGACCGCACCGCCGACATACTGCCCCTGTTCATGACCTTTGCCGGCCACGACGACGACGTCGCCGCGCCGGGCCCGGCCGGCCGCGAGAGCGATCGCCGCGGCCCGGTCGGGCTCCACGATCACGTGCGCGCGCTCGCTCTCCGGCACGGTGAGTATCCCCTCGACCATAGCGGTGAGGACGGCCCACGGGTCCTCGGAGCGCGGGTTGTCGTTGGTGAACACCGCGATATCGGCCAGGCGCGCGGCGAGTTCCCCCATGACGGGGCGCTTCCCGGTGTCGCGGTCGCCGCCGCAGCCGAGCACGATGATCAGGCGCCCGTCGTCGGCCACGAGCGGCCGGAGGGTCCCCAGGACGGCCTCGACGGCCCCGGGCTTGTGCGCGTAGTCGACCAGCGCCGCGAACTCCTGGCCCTCGTCCACGCGCTCCAGCCGCCCCGGAACGCCGGGCAGGCCGGCGACGCCGCGCACCGCGGTCTGCAGGGAGATCCCCGACTCGACCAGCGCCACGATCGCGCCGAGCGCGTTGGCGACGTTGAACGGGCCGGGCAGCGGCAGCCGTACGTCGGCCTCCACCCCGCCGGGGCCGACCACCCGGAAGTCGCTGCCGTCGGGGCGCACGCGCACGTCCTCCGCCCGCCAGTCCGCGACCGCGTCACCGGACGCGGAGAAGGTCGTCATGGGGATGCCCGCGATCCCGACCAGCCGCCGGCCCCAGGAGTCGTCGACGTTGACGACGCCGATCCGGCTGTACTCCGGCGTGAACAGCCGCGCCTTGGCGGCGAAGTAGTCCTCCATCGTCGGATGATGGTCGAGATGGTCCTGCGAGAGGTTCGTGAACACGGCGACCTCGTAGAAGGCGCCGCCGACCCGGCCGAAGTCCAGGGCGTGGCTGGAGACCTCCATGGCCGCCGCCGTCACGCCGCGCTCGCGCATCAGCGCGAACAGGCCGTGCAGGTCGGTGGCCTCCGGGGTGGTCAGCGCGCTGGGCAGCACCTCCCCGGCGACCCGGATCTCGATCCCGCCGACCAGGCCCGTCTCGTGACCGGCGGCCCGCAGCCCCGCCTCCAGCAGGAAGGTGGTCGTCGACTTGCCGCTCGTGCCGGTGACGCCCAGCAGGGTCAGGTCGCGCACCGGGTCGCCGTACACCCAGGACGCCACCCGGCCGAGCACGGCACGCGGATCGTCCACGACGAGCACCGGCAGTCCCGACTTCTCCGCCCGGATCCGGCCCTCCCGGTCGGTGAGGATTCCGGTCGCACCGGCCTCGGCCGCCTGCGCCGCGAACACCGCGCCGTGGAACCGGCTGCCGGGCAGCGCGGCGTACAGGTCCCCTGGGAGGACCTTCCGGGAGTCGTGCGTCACACCGGTGACCATTCCCTGCGGCGGCTCGGCCCCCTCGCGCAGGCCGAGAAGGGAGACGAGCCCGGACAACGGGCGGGCGGGAACGGTCTTGGGTCGCATGAGATCGGGATCGGGTCTGTTGGACACGGCGGAGAGGGTACCGCCGGTCACCCCTGGTCTGGGGAGATACGGATCTTCTGGGACCGGCCCGAGCTCGGCGGGACGCGCCGGCTCTGCAGCGCGAAGCTCATCACGTCCTTGAAGACCGGGGCCGCCACCTCCCCACCGTAGTAGCCGTTCTGCGGCTTCTGCAGCACGGCCTCCACGACGAGTTGCGGATTCTCCGCGGGGGCGAAGCCGACGAACGTCGCGGTGTAGCCCCCGCCGTCGTAGCTCCCGGTCCGGGGGTTGACGCGCTGCGCGGTGCCGGTCTTGCCCGCGACGCGGTACCCGGGGATCTGCGCGGCGGGCGCGGTGCCCTCCTTCGTGGTCACCCCTTCGAGCATCTTGGTGATCTCGGCGGCGGTCGCGCTGCTGATCACCCGGTGCTGGGACGGCTTGGCGGCGGCCGTGAGGGTGCCGCGGTCGTCGGTGGTGCCGGCGATCAGGTTGGGGGTCACGCGGACCCCGTGGTTGGCGATCGTGGCGTAGACGCTGGCGACCTGCAGCGCGTTCACCGAGACGGACTGGCCGAACGCGAGGGAGTAGCGGTCGGTGCCCCACCACTGGTTCGGCGGCTTGAGCGAGCCGGCCGCCTCCCCCGGCAGGCCGACGCCGGTCTCCTGGCCGTACCCGAACGCCCGCAGGTACTGGTAGAGCTGGGCGTCGGACAGTTTGTCGGCCGCCATGATGGTACCGACGTTGCTCGACTTGGCGAGCACGCCCGCGAAGGTGAGGGGCTCGGTCGGATGCGTCTCGGAGTCGTGGAACGTCCGGTCGAACTTCGTGATGTGGTCGGGCACGTCGAACACGGTGTCCGGCGTGACGTGGCCGGCCTCCAGCGCCGCCGCCGCGGTGACCACCTTGCTGGTGCTGCCGGGTTCGAAGTCGTCCTGAACGACCCGGTTGCCCCAGTCGCTCTCGGGATACCTGCCGTAGCTCGCCGGGTCGAAGGTCGGCGCCGTCGCCATCGCCAGGATCTGACCCGACCGGGGATCCAGCACGATGACGCTGCCGCTCTGCGCCTTGGTCGCCTTGACCTGCTTGGCGATCGCGTCCTGCGCCTTCCACTGGATGTCCTGGTCGAGGGTCAGGCGCAGCCCCTTGCCCGGGATCGGCTTGAGCTGCTGGTCCTCCCCCATGGGGATCCGCTGGCCCTTCTCGCTGACCTCGACCTTCTGCCAGCCGCTGCGGCCCTTGAGCAGCTTGTTCATGCTGGACTCCAGGCCCGCGGCGCCGTCGCCGGCGGCGTTGACGAAACCCACGACGTTCGCGGCGAGGGAGCCGCCGGGGTAGATCCGGCGGTACTCCTGCTGAGTGCCGATACCGGTGAAGTCCATGCCGGTCACCAGACGGGCGCGGTCCGGCTCCACGTGGTGGATCAGCTCCCGGTAGTGATCCATCTTCGACCGGGGCGTGAGCTTCTTGAGCAGCGTGGCGGGGTCGAGCCCGAACATCGACGCGAGCGTCGTCGCGATCTTGTTGCGGATGTTCGTGTGGTTCTTCTGCTCGTACTGCTGGATCAACGAGGGGTCGGCGTAGATCACCCGCGCGTCGACGGTCATGGCGAGCGGCTGGCCCTGCGCGAACGTGATGGCGCCACGGACCGCGGGCAGCGGGATCCGATTGAGCCGCTGGCGGATCGCCGCCTCGGCGTACCCCTTGGACTCCAGGCCCTGGAGCTGGACGAGGCGCCCGGCGAACAGCGACAGCACGAACGCCACCAGCAGGAGACCGACGTTCAGCCGCTTGATCGGGTCACGCCGGACGATGCGGCGCCGCAGGAGCGCCCGCGGCCGTCGCGGCGGGCCCGGCGGGCGGCCGCCACGGGCGCGCCGGGGTGCGCGCTCGGCGCCGCCGCCCCGGACGCCCGGGCGCGCGGTGGCCGCCTGACCGCGGCCGGTCTGGCCGCGGGAGCTCTGCCCGCGGGCGCCCTGGCCACGCCCGGTCTGCCCGGGGCCGCTCGTGCGGCGCGGGCCTCCGGGCGGGGAGGGGGCGGCCGGCCCGCGGCCACGCCGGGAGGTCACCGCGTGCCGCCTCCCTGCCGGGGAGCGGCCGTCTTCGGGGCGGTCCCCTGTCCCGGAGCGGCCTTCCGCGTCTTCTGGGTGTTCTGGGTCTTCTGGGTGTTCTGCGTGTTCCCGGCGGGCCGGCGGTTCCGGGTGTTCGGGGTGCCCTGGTGCGGCGCCGGACCACCGGCCGGCGGCACGAGCGCGCCGGGCGCTCCGGTGACGGCCCCGGCCGCCGCGGCGGCGACGGCCTCGTCGGACACGCCCTGCGGCGGGGCGCCGACCTCGGTCACCCGCCCCGTGCGCGCGTCGATGAAGGCGGCACCCTGCGGGTCGACCATGCCGAGGCCACGGGCCTTCTGGTGCAGCACCGCCGGGTCCTGCTCCCGGGCGATGTCGGACTTCAGCGCCTGCTCGCGCTCGGCCAGCTGCCGGTTGTCGCGCTGCAGCTCGCTGAGCGTGAAGGCGTCCTGGGCGAGGACGGTGTTGAGCAGCAGCAGGCTGACGAGCGCGCCGCCGAGCAGCCCGACGACGAGCAGGACGAACGGCGCACGGGCGCGGGGCGGCGCGGACCGCCGGGGCCGCCGCGCGGCGGTCTCGGCCCGGGTCCCCGGCGTCCGGGTCGACGGCCTGCGCGTGGGCGCGGTACGCGTCCGCTCGGGCCGGGTCGCCGGTCCCCTGGTCGCCGTCCGCGCACCGGCGGTCCGTGCCGGAGCGCTCACCGGCGTGCCGGTGGCCCGGTCCGCGGCCCTCGCCGGCGTGCCGGTGGCCCGGTCCGGGGCGCTCGCCGCCCTGGTGCCGGTCTTCCCGCCTGTTCCGGCGCGCGTCCGCCCGCCGGCGGGCGCGGCCTTCGTCTTCGCCTTGGCCGCCTTGGCCTTCTTGACCGGTGGCTTGGCCGCATTGGTGGTCTTGGTGGTCTTCGCCGTCTTCGTGGTCTTGGCCGCTCCGGTGCGCTCGGTGGCCTCGGCCGGCCTGCGGCGCGGCGCCGCCTTCTCCTGCTTCCCGGCGTGCTTTCCGGCATCGCCCGCCCGGGTGGGCGCGTCCGCGCGCCGACGGCGACGCCGGGTCTCCGGCGGCGGGGTCGTGATGGTCATGCGATGCCTCCTGCTCCACTCCGCCCGCTCGGCGGCTGCTCACCGAGGGGCATCGCGCCGATGCCTCGCGGACGTCGCTCCTCCCGGATCCGCTCGGCGGCGCGCAGGCGTGCCGAGGCGGCCCGGGGGTTGGTCGTGGTCTCCTCGTCGGCCGGCTGCTCCGCCCCCCGGGTGAGAAGACGGAACCGGGGCTGTGCCTCCGGCAGCGGAACCGGCAGGTCGGGTGGGGTGGTGTCAGTGGTGCGCGCGGCCAGCGCGCGCTTGACGATCCGGTCCTCCAGCGAGTGGTAGGACAGGACCGCGATGCGGCCGCCGACGGCCAGGGCGTCGAGGGCGGCGGGCACCGCGCGCTCGAGCGCGGCCAGCTCGCCGTTCACCTCCATGCGCAGCGCCTGGAAGGTGCGCTTGCCCGGATGTCCTCCGGTCCGGCGCGAGGCGGCGGGGATGGCGCCGCGGACGACGTCGACGAGGCGGGACGTCGACGTGAGCGGGGCGCGCCCCCGCTCACGGACGATCGCCTCGGCGACGCGCCGCGCGAACCGCTCCTCGCCGTAGTCGCGCAGGATGCGCGTCAGGTCGGCGGTCGAATAGGTGTTGACCACCTCTTCGGCGGTGAGCCGCTGGGTGCGGTCCATCCGCATGTCGAGCGGTGCGTCGTAGGAGTAGGCGAAACCACGCTCGGCCTCGTCGAGCTGCGGGGAGGACACGCCCAGGTCGAAGAGGACGGCGTGCACCCGGGGCACGCCCAGGTCGGCCAGGACCCGCGGGATCTCGTCGTAGACGGCGTGCACGAGCGTGAACCGCCCGGTGTACGGCTCCAGGCGGCTCCGGGATCGCTCCAGCGCCGTCGTGTCACGGTCGAGGCCGATGAGCCGCGCCCGCGGGTGCGCGGCGAGGATCGCGGTGGCGTGCCCGGCGAGGCCCAGGGTGGCGTCGACGTAGATCGCGTCCTCATCGGAGGGTGCCGACAGTGCCGGGGCGAGCAGCGCCAGGATCCGGTCGAGCATGACCGGAACATGGCCCTGCGCGCGCGAACCCTCCTCGCGCTCGTCGTCGCCGTGCATGGAACCCCCTCGGAACGCCACTGCTCGCGGACAGCGCTGAGACCGCGCTCGCCGTCGCCCGTCACTCCTGAGAGATCTTTCAGGAACGAAAGAAGCGACCGGTGTGGCCGTCCACCCCGTGGAAGACGCCACCCCTCCTGCTCGGCGGCTCACCGCTCAATGGCTGACGCCGGCCCCCGTCGGGATTTCGTCCGGCCAGGTCCCCATCCGCTGCTCCGTGAGGAAGAGCTGTGCAACGGCCATCTGGCACCGGGGAAGGTGCGCCAGCTGGGAGCGGGTGGAGACCTCGCCGAACAAATCCGATCACCGGCGATGGTGCGTCAAAGAATCCCGGGCAGCACCTCCTCCGACAGGTCGGAGAACTGCTGCTCTTGGTCGGCCAGGTAGGTCTCCCACGCCGTGGCGTCCCAGATCTCCAAGCGCGTGTTGGCCCCGATGACGGCACAGTCGCGGGTCAGGCCCGCGTAGCTCCGGAGAGCCTGCGGAATGGTGATCCGGCCTTGCTTGTCGGGGACCTCGTCGGAGGCGCCGGCGAAGAAGACCCGGCTGTAGTCCCGCACTGCCTTGGCGGTGACCGGTGCGGTGCGAAGCGCCTCGGTGATGCGCTGGAACTCGGCCTCGGGGAAGACGTAGAGGCAGCGTTCCTGGCCCTTCGTGATCACCAATCCCCCTGACAGCTCCTCGCGGTACTTCGCCGGCAGGAACAGTCGTCCCTTGTCGTCCAGGCGCAGGGTGTGAGTGCCGAGGAACATCGGCCCCCACCTCCCGCTTCGCGGGGTCGATTGCCCTCCCCCACGGCGCCCCACTGTACTCCACTCTCCCCCACGGTCAACGACCAAAACACCGGTCACGCGGCATCTCGCCACGCGTCCGGGCAGGTCAGAAGAGGGCGCCCTCGGGGGGTGCCACAGACCCCGTCAGAGCCGCCCGGCGCGGCGGTCAAGACCGGCCGGCGACCCCCGGATAGGGTCCGGCGACGGCGGGTGGGGGAAAGTGGGGGGGACCCCCGAGGCCACGACCCGTCATCAGCCGGACACGGGTCGCGCCGGCGGGGGCGCGAGCGCGTCTCACGCCGTCCTCAAGAGATCGCCGCGGTCGTTCACCAGACATCGCCGCGGCAGGGCCCGACGACGTACTGTCAGTACGACATATCGGGTGGGAGCGCTCATCCACGGCGGTGCGGCGACGCGGCATCCGCCGCTCGGGTGGCCCGGGGAGGGGTAAGTGTCAGTGAGCACGCACGGGGACCTGGGCCGGGGACTGGACGGGCTGGCCCAGATCTCGAGCAAGATCCTCGGAGCCATCGAGTCCGTCATCGAGGGCAAGCCCGACGTCGTACGCCTCGCGCTGACCGTTCTCCTCGCCGAGGGCCACCTCCTCATCGAGGACGTCCCCGGCGTCGGGAAGACGATGCTGGCCAAGGCGCTCGCCAAGTCGATCGACTGCTCGGTGCGGCGGGTGCAGTTCACGCCGGACCTGCTGCCGAGCGACATCACCGGGGTCAGCGCCTACAACCAGGAACTCCGGGAGTTCGAGTTCAAGCCCGGTCCGGTCTTCGCGAACATCGTGGTCGGCGACGAGATCAACCGCGCGTCGCCGAAGACGCAGTCGGCCCTGCTGGAGTGCATGGAGGAACGCCAGGTCACCGTCGACGGCCGCACGTACCCCCTGGACGCGCCGTTCATGGTGATCGCCACTCAGAACCCGGTCGAGATGGAAGGGACCTATCCGCTCCCGGAGGCGCAGCGCGACCGGTTCACCGCCCGGATCGCGATGGGTTACCCGGAGCCGGCGGCGGAACTCGAGATGCTCGACGTGCACGGCGGACCGTCCCCGCTCGACCGGCTGCAGCCCGTCGCCCAGGACGGCGACGTACGGGAGATGATCGAGGTCGTGCGGGAGGTGCACGTCGCGCCCGCGCTGCGCGGGTACGCCATCGCGCTCGTCGCCGCGACGCGGAACCATCCCGAGCTGCGCCTGGGCGCCTCACCGCGGGCGACGCTCCAGCTCGTCCGGGCCGCCCGCGCCTACGCGGCCCTGGACGATCGGGAGTACGTCCTCCCCGACGACCTGCAGCGCCTCGCGGTGCCCGTGCTCGCGCACCGGCTGCTGCCGACCGCCGAGGCGCAGGTCCAGCGCCGTTCACCCGAGCAGGTCGTCGCCGAACTCGTCGAACGCGTCCCGGTCCCCGACCACCGGCGCTGACATGGGGGGGACGCTCAGCGCGCTGACGACGCGTGGCCGTTCGTTCGTCGCGGCCGGGGCCACCGCGATCGCGTGTTCGTTCGTCCTCGGCGAGCGGGACCTCCTTCGCGCCGGCCTGCTCATCCTGGCCCTGCCGCTGCTGTCCGTGCTGGTGGTCTCGCGGACCCGCTACCGGCTGACCTGTTCACGCCGGGCGAGCCCGACCCGCTTCGCCGCCGGCGGCGAGGCCCAGGTGAACGTCCTGCTGGAGAACGTCTCGCGGCTGCCGACCGGGATCCTCCTCATCGAGGACCAGGTGCCGTACACGCTGGGCGGGCGCGCGCGGTTCGTCATCGACCGGATCGAGCCGGGCGGCGGCCGGGAGATGGCCTACCGGGTACGGGCGGACGTCCGCGGCCGGTACGCCGTCGGGCCGCTGACCGTACGCCTGGCCGACCCCTTCGGCCTGGTGGAGCTGGTCCGGTCGTTCTCGGCGGCGGACGTCATCACCGTCACGCCCGCGATCGTTCCCCTCCCGGCGGGCCGGCCCACCGGCTCGTGGACGGGCGGCGGTGAGAGCCGGGCCCGGCTCGTCGCCGGCGCCGGGGATGACGACGTGACGCCCCGCGAGTACCGGCACGGCGACGACCTGCGGCGGGTGCACTGGCGGTCGACGGCGCGCCGCGGCGAGCTGATGGTGCGCCGCGAGGAACAGCAGTGGCAGACGAGCGGCACCCTGTTCCTCGACACGCGCCGGACGGCGCACTGGGGAGACGGGCCGGGCGCGTCGTTCGAGCAGGCCGTGTCCGCCGCGGCCTCGATCGGGCTGCGGCTCGGCCGGGAGGGGCTCGGCCTGCGGTACGTCACCGGCGAGGGCGTGGCGCTCGCCCCGTCCGCGGCGTTCGAGGGGGCGCTCCTCGACCTCCTCGCCGTGGCCCGCACGTCGCGGGGCCGGTCGCTGCGGCCGGGCCTGGCGGCGGTGCGGGAGACGGCGAACAAGGGCGACGGCCTGATCGTCGGAGTGTTCGGGCGGCTCACTCCGGAGGACGCCCGCGAGGTCGCCGGGGCCGGGCACGGGACCGCCGCCCGCGTCGCCGTGATCGTCGGGGAGGAGAGCGCGGACCCGGAGGCCGCCCGGATCCTGCGCACGGCGGGGTGGCGGGTCCTCCCCGTCGCCTCGGCCGCCGCGCTGCGGACGGCCTGGCCCGACGACGGCGGACCGCTCGGGCCGCAGCATCGGACGGAGGCGCGATGAGGATACGCCTGACGATCGTGGCCTGCGTGGCGACACTGCTCGCCTCGCTCGCGCTGTACCCGCTGTTCAGGACGGCGGGGTGGTTCGGCAGCGGCCTCGGCGCGGTACTCACCGTCGGCGGGGCGGGCGCGCTGACCCGGCGTTTCCGCCTGCCCGCCCTGGCCTGTCCGCTGATCGCCATCGTGGCGCTCGGCTTCTACCTCAACGTGCTGTTCGCGTCCGGCGACGCGCTGCTCGGCGTCGTCCCGACTCCCGGCTCGGTGTCGTACCTGGCGGAACTGGCCGGCGACGGTTGGCGGGACTCGTTCCGCTACGCCCCGCCCGTCCCGGTGCTGCCGGGAGTGGAGCTGCTGAGCACCGGCGGCATCGGGCTGATCGCGATCCTCGTCGACCTGCTCGCCGTCCGTCTGCGCCGTGCCGCGCCGGCCGGCCTGCCCCTGCTGGCGATGTACGCGCTCCCGGCGCGGTTCCGGGAGGAGAGCACCGGCTGGCTGGTCTTCCTGCCGGGCGCGACCGGATACCTCGCGCTCCTCGTCGCCGACTCCCGTGACCGCCTCTCCGGCTGGGGCCGTCCGGTCTTCACACGGTACTGGTCGGGCGAGGCGCCGATCCGCGACCGCCCCGACTCGAGTCCCCTGGCCGTGACGGGACGGCGGATCGGGCTGACCGCCGTCGTCCTGGCGATCGTGGTCCCCCTGGCGGTGCCCGACGTCGATCCGCGCTGGCTGCCCGACGCGGGCGGCGGCGGCGCGGGCGGGCTCACGACGGTGACCACCCCGGACCCGCTGGTCAGCCTGAAACGCCAGCTCGTACGGGCGGACGACGCCGTCGTCCTCACCTACCGGACGTCGGACGAGGCCACCCCGGAGTACCTGCGGATGTACTCGCTCGACCGGTTCGACGGCGACGGGTGGACGTACTCCGCGATCCACGGGGACAAGAACGCGCGCGTGGACGGCCGGGCCCTGCCCCCGGCACAGGGCCTGGGCCTGGACTCCTCACTCCTCCGCCCGGTGACCACCACCATCAGGGTCGACTCGCACGTGCGCGGCATGAACGTCCTGCCGGCCCCGTACCCGCCGACCAAGGTGTCGATCAAGGGCGACTGGCGGGTCGACGCCCCGACGCTGATGATCTTCTCCCCGCATGAGTCGGCGGGCGGCCGGGCCTACACGGTGTCGAGCGTCCGCCCCTCGCCGACGTACCAGCAGCTGGAGGCCACCACCCCGCTTCCCCCCGACGTCGCCGCGCGCTACCTCGCCGTGCCGGCCCCGCTGTCGGTGGGAAGGGACGTCATCGCCCTGGCCCACCGGCTGACCGCGACGGCGCCGACGCCGTACGACCGGGCCGTCAAGCTGCAGCAGTGGTTCACCAAGCCCGGCAACTTCACGTACAGCCTCGACGCGCCCTCCCCCCGCAACGTCGCGGCGCTGCGCGACTTCCTGTTCGGCAGCCGGACCGGATACTGCGAGCAGTTCGCGGCGTCGATGGCGCTGCTGGCCCGGCTCGTCGGCATTCCGGCGCGCGTCGCCATGGGCTACACCGCCGGTGAACGCCAGGCGGACGGCGGCTGGATCGTACGGACCAAGGACACGCACGCCTGGCCGGAGCTGTACTTCGCCGGCGTCGGCTGGCTGCGGTTCGAGCCGACCCCCGCGGGAGGCATCGGCCAGGGCAGCGCGACCGTACCGGACTACACCAGCCCGCTCCTGCTCCCCGGCGCGCCGGGCAGCGGGCCCACGGGCCGGCTGCCCTCGACCGGGCAGGCCCCGGGCGGCCGCTCGGCCACCGGCTCCGGGCCGGTCCCGCGCCACCGCGCCGACCCGCTCGACCGGGGCGGCCCGGCCGGACCGCTCACCACGCCGCACCACGGCGGCCTGCCGATCGGCCGGGTCCTGACGCTGCTGGTCCTCCTGCTCCTTTTGGTCTCGGCACCCGCGGCGCTGCACCGCTTCGCGCGGGTACGCCGCTGGGCGCGCGCGGCGACCGAGGCCGACGTGGCACACGCGGCCTGGGACGAACTGCGGATCGCCGCGGTGGACTTCGGGCTGCCGTGGCGGACCGGCGACAGCCCGCGGGCCGCGGCCCGGCGGCTCACCGGGGCGCTGCCGCCGGACGGGCCGGCCGCCGAGGCCCTGAACCGGCTCGTACGGGCCGAGGAGCTCGCGAGGTACGCGCCGGCGCCCGGCCCCGGCACGGGACTTCGCGAGGACGTACTCACCGTGCGGTCCGCGTTCGCCGCGGCGGCCGGCCGGCGCGGCCGCTGGCGGGCCCGGGTGCTGCCACGATCCTCGGCGGCGCTCCCGCGCGGCGTGGCCGGGCGGGCGCTCGACGCGTTGGACCGGCTCGACTCACTCGCCCTCCGCCGGCGACGCCGCTCCGCCGGCTGAGCGAGCGGCGGAGCCCCGGGCAGGTGTCCGCTCAGGACCGGCCCCGGGGAGGCCGTCCGCTCCGGCACGCCCGGCCGGAGCCGCCCGGAGAACGCGTCCGATCGGACGGCCCGGCGGGAGGCGGCCCGGGAAGCGCGTCACCGCCCGGCGGTGCCGGGCGGTGACGTGGGTCTCGGGGGAGGTCAAAGCTCTCCGTGGCGGCGGCGCCAGCGCTCCTCGATGCGCTCCATGAAGCCGCCCTTGGCTCTGGCCGCCTTCGGCCGCCTGCCCCGCCTGCGCGGCGCCGTATCGGCCACTCCGTTCATCCGCTTCCAGCTGGTCAGCCCCCACGCGCAGCAGGTGACCATGAGCAGGAACCCGGCCACGCTGATCACGACGCTGATCGGCATGGTGTTCACGATGACGCCTGCCAACACCACGAACAGGCCCAGCGCGGACCCGATCGCGGCCTTCCAGATCCTGCGCCTGTAATGCACCTGTGGATCGGTCGAGCGGACCGCCGAAGCGAACTTCGGATCCTCGGCGTACAGCGCGCGCTCGATCTGGTCGAGCATGCGCTGCTCGTGGTCAGAGAGCGGCACGGCGCCTCCCAAAGACAGCCCCGCGAGGGGGAATCCCACGCCGGACGGGGACTTGGCTATCGGTGATATGCCCAGAATACGAGCCCTGACGACCGGGGGAAAGAAAACGTTCGCCTGTGGGCAGGAGGATCGTCAAGTCAGCACTCCTGATCACTCGGCGTCGTCACTGCTCTCACACCCGTCTCATCGGTCGACATCGGTCTCCCGACCGTGGCGAGGGTCACTCTCACGGTCCGCGCGGACCAGGGCGGCGGGGCGTACGGCGCCCGCGCCGAACCGGCGGGCGGCCAGGTCCATGGCCGCCTCCGCCTGGCGCCAGCCGGTCTCCGGCTCGCCCAGGGCCAGCTGCCGCGGCGTCGTCCCGGCGGCCACGAGGTTCTCGACGCGCACGCCCACCAGCCGCAGGGGGACGCCCTCCAGCCCCGACGCCTCGTACAGCGCGCAGGCGGTCGCGTACACCTCACGGGCGACGTCGGTCGGCTCCCGCAGCGTGCGGGCGCGGGTCACGGTGGTGAAGTCCGATCGGCGGAGCTTGACCGCCACGGTGCGGCCCGCCTGGCCGCTGCCGCGCAGCCGTGCGCCCACCCGGTCGGACAGCCGCAGCAGTTCACGCCGGATCGCCTCCGGGTCGGCGATGTCCCGGTCGAACGTCTCCTCCGCGCCGATGCTCTTGTCCGGCACGCTCGCCGTCACCGACCGCGGATCCCGGCCCCAGGACAGGTCGTGCAGGTGCCGGCCCACCGCGTCGCCGACCTCGCGCCGCAGCGTGTCGACCGGCGTCCGCGCGAGGTCGCCGACCGTACGGAGACCCAGGCGCCGCAGGGACTCCTCGGTGCGCTCCCCCACGCCCCACAGGGCCGCGACCGGCAGCGGGTGCAGGAAGTCGACCACCTCGTCCGCGGGAACGACGAGCAGGCCGTCCGGTTTACACCTGGTCGACGCGAGCTTGGCCACGAACTTGGTGCTCGCCACCCCGACCGAGCAGGTGATGCCTTGCCGCGCGACGACCTGCTCCCGGATCATCCGGCCGATTTCGGCGGGCCGGCCCAGCCGGCGCCGCGCCCCCGCCACGTCGAGGAACGCCTCGTCGAGCGCGAGCGGCTCCACCAGCGGCGTGACGGACCGGAAGATCTCCATGACGCCCGCCGACACGGCGGCGTACCTGTCATGGCGGGGCGGCAGCACGGCCGCCTGCGGGCAGAGCCGCCGGGCCCGGCTCATCGGCATCGCCGAGTGCACCCCGAAGGCCCGGGCCTCGTACGAGGCGGCGGCCACCACACCGCGCGGCCCGGCCCCGCCGACGACGACCGGGCGGCCGCGCAGCTCCGGGCGCTCCAGCAGCTCAACGCTCACGAAGAAGGCGTCCATGTCGACGTGCAGGACCGTGCAGCCGGTGTCGTCACCCGGCGGACCGGGCGGCGGCCCCGGCCGGTGCAACTGCTGCTTCCTGCTCATCGGTCGCCTAGCGCCGGTAGGCCAGGGCGTGGAGCTGGGTGGCGACGTCCTTCAGGACGGGGTGCATGGCGACGGCGCGCTCGAGGGCGACGAGCTCGTCCGCGGCCCCGCGCTCACCGTCGATGATGCCGCTGGGTACGAGGTCGGCGAACACGCGGACCCCGTGCACCGGCCCCGACCGCAGGCCCGCCGCCTCGATCAGCTCGGCCAGCATCCCCGAGGTGAACCGGCGCGGCACCGGGTCGCGGTCGCCCCAGCGGCCCTGCGCGCTCGACAGCACCCGCCGGGCGTCCTCGAAGTGCCCGGCGAGCGCCCGGTGGAGCACCGCGGCGACCTGGTTGGCGGCCAGCACGCTGACCGCTCCGCCGGGCCGTACGGTGCGGGCGATCGCGGCCAGCGCGCCGGCCGGGTCGTCGACGTACTCCAGCACGCTGTGGCAGATGACGAGGTCGGCGCTGTCCGGCCCCACGACGTCCAGCAGGCCGTCGGCGTCGCCCTGCGCGGCCCGGACCGCGACTCCGGCCTCGGCCGCGCGGCGCTCGAGGCCGGCGAGAGCGTCCGGGCTGGCGTCGACGACCGTGACGTGGTGCCCGAGCTCGGCCAGCGGCACGGCGAACCCGCCGGTGCCGCCGCCCGCGTCGACGACGTCGAGCCGGTCACGCCCCGACTCCTTCGCGGTCTCGTCGAGGACCTCGCGCAGGATCTCCCACACGACGGCGGTGCGCGTCGACCGCGAGCGCGGACGATCGGTCACGGCTGCCCCCTCCCGGCTCGGTGCTTCCCTCACCCTAGAGGGTTCCGCTGGCTGGGCGTCCCCGGGAGGCGCGCGGTCAGAGGCGGTAGGCGTCGGCGCGCAGGTACGTGCGGACCCGTTCGGCCAGGGTCGTGGGCGAGGAACAGACCCTGTTCCGCAGGGAGCAGTCCGGTTCCGCGAGGTACCGGCGGAGCGCCGCCTTCTCCTTCGCCCGCAACGCGGCCCGGCCGAGGGCGACGCGTTCGTCCTCGTCGAGGTGCTCGGTCAGCGCCGGGTAGAGTTCCTCCTCCTCGGCCCGCGTGTGCGGCGCGGTCGTCGCCTTCAGCCGCGACAGGCGGGAGGCGAACTCCTCGCTGGTCAGATCGGGTTCGTCCAGGCTGTTCAGGACCTGCCATATCTCCCGATGCCCGGCGACGTCCTCATCGACGAGCGCCGGTCCGTGAGGGAGACGGGCCCGGACCACCGGGAAGACGTAGGTCTCCTCGGCGACCTCGTGCCGGACCACCTCGGCGATCAGCAACTCGACCAGCGAGTGCCGCAACCGGGGGAACTCGATCGTGTAACCCAGTTCGAAGTGGAGCTGCTGCAGGTCTCGGTGGTCCTGTATCAAAACGCTGACGAGGTCGTCGGGTGGGTGCATGATCGGCTCGCTTCGGAGCTCTGCGCTCTCACCGCGGCCCCTGCCCCGCCCCTGGCGCGCGAAACGCGTCCGTGCCGAGGATCCTCTGGCGCGGCACGCCGGTGCTCACGCGCCGTCGAACCGGCCGGCGCCTTCCCGGTACCGGCCGGCCCGTGTGGCGTCTAGAGCGCCAGGGAGGGTTTCAGCTCCAGCAGCCGCGACAGCAGGCCGTTGACGAACCGGGGCGACTCGTCGGTGGACAGGTCGGTGGCCAGGGCGACCGCCTCGCTGACGGCGACGCCGTCGGGAACGTCCTCGCTCCACAGCAGTTCGAACGCGCCGAGCCGCAGGATGTTGCGGTCGACGATGGGCATCCGGTCGAGGGTCCAGCCGACGGCGTACGTCGCGATCAGCTCGTCGATGCGCTCGCGGCGGGTGGCCACGCCCTCGACGAGCCGATCGACGAAGTCCTGCTCGGCGAGCCGGTGCTCCGCCTGCCGGGTGCGCCGGTCGAGGACCTCGACCGGCGGCTCACCGCGGACCTCGGCCTCGTAGAGGATTTCGAGGGCGCGTCTGCGCGCCTTGCTCCGTGCGGCCACGGATCAGGCACGACCCAGGTAGTCGCCCGAGCGGGTGTCGACCTTGATCTTCTCGCCGGTAGTGATGAACAGCGGGACCTGGATCGTCGCGCCCGTCTCGACCGTCGCGGGCTTGGTGCCGCCGGTGGAGCGGTCGCCCTGCAGGCCGGGCTCGGTCTCGGTCACCTCGAGCACCACGGCGGCGGGCAGCTCGATGTAGAGCGGGGTGCCCTCGTTGAAGGCGATCACGGCGTTCTGCTCCGGGAGGAGGTAGTCCGCCGCCTCGCCGACCGTCGCCGCCGGGATGTGCGGCTGGTCGTAGGTCTCGGTGTCCATGAAGACGAAGTCCTCGCCCTCGCGGTAGAGGTACTGCATCTCCCGCTTGTCGACGTTCGCCACGTCGACCTTGGTGCCGGCGTTGAAGGTCTTGTCGACGACCTTGCCGGACAGGACGTTCTTGAGCTTGGTGCGGACGAACGCGCCGCCCTTGCCAGGCTTGACGTGCTGGAACTCCAGGACGGTCCACAGCTGGCCGTCGAGGTTCAGCGTCATGCCGTTCTTGAGGTCGTTCGTCGTCGCCACTGTGTGTCGTTCTCCCGCTTCGGCGGTCTGCCGCGTCTAGATGACGAGCAGGTCCTTTGTCGTCTTGGTGAGCAGCTCCGGACCGTCCGCACGGACGACGAGCGTGTCCTCGATGCGGACCCCGCCGCGACCGGCGACGTAGACGCCGGGCTCGACGGTGATGGGAACTCGATCCATCAGTTTACCGGTCTTGTCATACCCCATGAGCGGTGCCTCGTGGATCTCCAGGCCGACGCCGTGCCCGAGGCCGTGCGGGAAGTCCTCGCCGTGCCCGGCCTCCTGGATCACTCCGCGGGAGGCGGCGTCGACCTCCTTGGTCACCGCCTCCGGGCGCGCCGCCGTGAGGCCCGCCGCCTGGGCCGCGGCGACGAGTTCGTAGATCTCGCGTTCCCACGCGCCGGCCTCACCGACCGCGACGGTCCGGGTCATGTCGGCGTGGTAGCCGTCCCGCAGGGCGCCGAAGTCCATGGTGACCAGGTCGCCGCGCTCGATCGCGCGCCCGGACGGGACGTGGTGCGGGATCGCACCGTTGGGGCCGCTCGCCACGATGGTGGCGAACGCCGGCCGGTCCGCGCCGAGGTCGACCATCGCCCGGTCCAGGGCGATGGCGATCTCGCGTTCGGTGACGCCGGGCCGGAGCGCGGGCAGCACCGCGTCGAAGGCCCGGTCGGTGATGGCGCAGGCCTCCGCGAGGAGGACGATCTCCTCCTCGTCCTTGACCATGCGCAGTTCCTCCACGGCACGGCCGAGGGGGACGAGCTCCGGCGCGTCCGGCTCCGCGGCGAGCGCGTCGCGGGCCTCGACGGTGACGTCGTGCGCCTCGAACGCCAGCCGGCCCCGTGCCCGCCCGGCCAGGACGCCCGCGGCGGCCCGGTCGATCACGCACTCCAGGTCCGGGCACACGCGCGCGGCCGTGCCGGCGTACCGGCCGTCGGTCGCCAGCACGGCGCTCCCGTCGGCGCGCACGAGCAGCGCGGCGTTGGAACTGGCCAGCCCGGTCAGGTAGCGCACGTTGACCAGGCGGGTGATGAGGGCCGCCTCGGCGCCGCGGGCGGCGACGAGCGTGGCCAGCCGCGCACGGCGGGCCTCGTGGATCTCCGGCATGCCCCGCACTCTACGCGTGCGGTCTCAGACGGACGCGGCCAGCTCCCGTACCTGCTCGATCAGCTTGACGCGGGACTCGTGGTCGGCGGCCATGGGCGCGACGTTGAGCGTCGTGACGCCGGACTCCTTCAGCGCCGCCAGCCGGTCGCGGACGAAGCCCTCCGAGCCGATCAGGGAGGTCTTCTGCAGCAGTTCGTACGGCACCTTGGCCGCGGCCTCGTCCTTCTTCCCGGCGAGGTAGAGGTCCTGGATCTCCTCGGCCTCCTTCTCGTACCCGTAGCGGCGGGCGAGGTCGTTGTAGAAGTTGCGGCCCTTGGCGCCCATGCCGCCGATGTACAGCGCGGCCATCGGCCGGCCGAGGTCGAGCAGGCCCTCGACGTCGTCGCCGATCGCCAGGAACGCCTGCGCGACGATGTCCAGCTCACCGAGCGAGGGGTCGCGTTTGGCCTTGCCACGGGCGAGCGCGTCGCCCCAGACGTCACCGGCCTTCTCCGGAACGTAGAAGATCGGCTCCCAGCCCTCGGCCAGTTCGGCGGTCATCTCGACGTTCTTCGGTCCGAGAGACGCGATGAAGATCGGGATGCGCTCGCGGACCGGGTGGTTGATCAGCTTGAGCGGCTTGCCGAGGCCGGTGCCCTCCTCGGCGGGCAGCGGCAGCTTGTAGTACCTGCCGTCGTAGACGAGGCGTTCGCGGCGCCACACCATGCGGCAGATCTCGATGATCTCCCTGGTCCGCCCGATCGGCGCGGTGTACGGGACGCCGTGCCAGCCCTCGATGACCTGCGGGCCGGACGCGCCGAGGCCGAGCACGAACCGCCCGCCGGAGACGTAGTCGAGGCCGGCCGCCGTCATCGCGGTGAGCGTCGGGGTCCGCGAGTAGAGCTGGAGGATGCCCGAGGCGATCTGCAGCCGCTCGGTCCGCGCCGCGATGAAGCCCATCTGGCTGACCGCGTCGAAGCTGTACGCCTCCGGCACGAACACGATGTCGAGGCCGGCCTTCTCATAGTCCGCCAGCTCGTCGACGGTCTCCCTGAAACCGCCCGCGTAGTTGAGGGACATCCCGATGCGCATGTCGCCGCTCCTGATCCTGACCTGAACCGCCGAGTAACCGAATGACGTTCAGTCTTACCGTACCCGGGGCGGTCCCGGCATCCCCGGTGTCAGTTCCCGCTCTCCGCGAGGAGCTCGGCGATCGCCTGCAGCGCCAGCACGTACGACAGGAACCCGAAACCGGCGATCGTGCCCGTCGCCACCCCCGCGACGACCGAGTTGTGCCGGAACTCCTCCCGGGCCGCCGGGTTGGACAGGTGCACCTCGATCAGGGGGGCGGTGCGCTGCGCGATGGCGTCGCGCACGGCGTACGAGTAGTGCGTGAACGCCGCCGGGTTCAGCACGACCGGGATCCTGCCGTCGGCGGCCTCGTGCAGCCACGAGAGCAGCTCGGCCTCGTCGTCGGTCTGGCGCACCTCCGCGTGCAGGCCCAGCCGCCGCGCGGTGTCCCGGCACAGCGCGGTGAGGGCCTCGAAGTCCGCCGCGCCGTACACGTCGGGTTCGCGGCTGCCCAGCCTGCCGAGGTTCGGCCCGTTCAGGACGAAGACCTCACTCATCGACCGCCCGCCTCCGTCCGTCGCCCGGCGCTCACCGGGTCACCCGCTCGTACGCCCGCACGAGCAGGTCCTCGTCCGGGTCCTCCAGCCGGCCCGGGTCGCCGACGCCGTCGAGGACGACGAAACGCAGCCGCGCCCCGCGCGCCTTCTTGTCGATGCGCATGGCGTCGCGCAGCGACGGCCACACGTCGGGTGAGTACGCGGTCGGCAGGCCGACGGCGGTGAGGATCTTCCGGTGCCGGTCGGCGTCCGCGTCACCGAGGCGGCCGGCCAGGCGCGCCAGCTCGGCGGCGTACACCATGCCGATCGCGACCGCGTCGCCGTGGCGGAAGCGGTACTCCTCGACCTTCTCGATCGCGTGGCCGAGCGTGTGCCCGTAGTTGAGGATCTCCCGCAGGCCGCTCTCCTTGAGGTCCTCCGAGACGACGCGCGCCTTCACGGCGACGGCCCGTTCGATGAGCTCCAGGGTGTGCGGCCCGTCCGGCCGGCCCGCGGCCTCCGGGTCGTCCTCGACCAGCTCCAGGATCCTCGGGTCGGCGATGAACCCGGCCTTGATCACCTCGGCCAGCCCGGCGACGTAGTCGGCGCGCGGCATCGTGACGAGCGTCGTCAGGTCGCAGAGGACACCGGCGGGCGGATGGAAGGCACCGACGAGGTTCTTGCCCTCGGGGATGTCGATCGCGGTCTTGCCGCCGACCGCGGCGTCCACCATGGCCAGCAGCGTCGTGGGCAGCAGCACGACCTTGACGCCCCGCAGCCAGGTCGCGGCGGCGAATCCGGCCAGGTCGGTCGTCGCGCCGCCGCCGACGCCGACGACCACGTCGGTACGGGTCATGCCGAGCCGGGCGAAGTCGGACCAGAGCCGGGCGAGCACGGTCACGTCCTTGCCTGCCTCGCCGTCGGGCACGGGCAGGGCGTGGACGTCGTAGCCGGCCTCGGCGAGCGCCCCGCACACCGGCCGGGCGATCTCCGGCAGGCCCTCGGCGTGCACCACCGCGACCGTCCTGGCCTCTCCGACCAGCGACGGAAGCCGCCCGAGCACCCCGGTGCCGATGACGACCTGGTACGGCGCGTCGCCTCCGACGTGCACCTCGGTCACGCGAGCCCCTTCACGATCTCCTCGGCGATGTCGGCGGGCTCCCGGCCGTCCGTGGCGACCGTCAGCACGGCGAGGCGCTCGTAGATGGGCCGGCGCTCCTCCATCAGCTTGCGGAACCGGCTGCGCGGGTTCAGGACGAGCAGTGGCCGCGCCGAGGCCAGCCCGACCCGCTTGACCGCGTCCGACAGCCCGACCTCGAGGTAGACGACCCGGTGCCCGGCGAGGTCCTCCTGGGTGCCCGGGTCGAGGATGGCGCCGCCGCCGAGGGCGATCACGCCCTCGTGGGTCTCGAGGGCCTCGCGCACGGCCGCGCGCTCCAGCGCCCGGAAGTGCTCCTCGCCGTCGTCGACGAAGATCTCCCCGATCGGCTTGCCGGCCGTGACCTCGACGTCGTGGTCGGTGTCACGGAACGGGACGCCGAGGCGCTCGGCGACGATCTGGCCCACGGTGGTCTTCCCGGAGCCGGGCGGACCGATGACGACGACCTTGGAGTTCACTTGATCACCAGCGTTGAGAGGTAGCCCTGCAGATTACGCGCCGTCTCCTCGACGGAGTCGCCGCCGAACTTCTCGACCACGGCTTCGGCCAGCACCAGCGCCACCATCGCCTCGGCGACGACCCCGGCCGCGGGGACCGCGGTCACGTCACTGCGCTGGTTGATCGCCTTGGCCGGCTCCCCGGTCGTCACGTCCACCGTGTCCAGCGCGCGCGGCACGGTCGAGATCGGCTTCATCGCGGCCCGGACCCGGACCGGATCGCCGGTCGTCATGCCGCCCTCGATGCCGCCGGCGCGCGCGGTCCGCCGCCGGATGCCCTCGGGGGTGTTCTCGATCTCGTCGTGCGCCCGCGAACCGGGGCGGCGTGCGGTGGTGAACCCGTCGCCGACCTCCACGCCCTTGATCGCCTGGATGCCCATCAGGGCCCCGGCCAGGCGGGCGTCGAGCCTCCGGTCCCAGTGCACGTGGCTGCCCAGGCCGGGCGGCAGGCCGTAGGCGATGACCTCCACCACGCCGCCGAGCGTGTCACCGGCCTTGCGGAGCTCGTCGATGTGGGCGACCATCGCGGCGCTCGTCTCCGGATCGGCGCAGCGCACCGGGTCCGCGTCGATCCGCTCCAGGTCGTCGGGGCCGGGAAGCACGCCGTCCGGCGCGGCGATCTCGCCGAGCGCCACGACGTGGCTGACGATCCGGGTGCCCGCGACCTGCGCCAGGAACGCCTTGGCCACCTCGCCGATCGCGACGCGCGCGGCGGTCTCGCGGGCGCTGGCCCGCTCCAGGATCGGCCGGGCGTCGTCGAAGCCGTACTTCTGCATGCCCGCAAGGTCGGCGTGGCCGGGCCGGGGCCGGGACAGCGGGGCGTTGCGCGCCTGGGCGGCCAGCTCGTCCGCGTCCACCGGATCGGCCGCCATGACCGTCTCCCACTTCGGCCACTCACTGTTGGCGACCTCGATCGCCACCGGGCCGCCCTGCGTGCGGCCGTGCCGGATCCCGCCGACGACCGTCACCTTGTCCTGCTCGAACTTCATGCGGGCGCCCCGCCCGTGTCCGAGCCGGCGGCGGCGCAGCGCCTCGGCGATGTCGGCCGAGGTCACCTGGACCCCGGCGGGCAGCCCTTCCATGATCGCGACGAGGGCCGGGCCATGAGACTCCCCCGCGGTCAACCAGCGCAGCATGAGGTGAATCCTTCCATCCCCACGGAAGGCTACGCGCAACTGTCCGCAGCCTGAGACGACCCCACCCCGCGACGGGTCAGGGGAAGCGGTGGAAGGGGAAGCGGCGGCGGGGGAAGAAGAAGCGGCGGCCGCGGACGCGGGGCAGCCCGACACGCGGCGGCCGGACGGCCCGGTCGACGCAGATGACCCGGCGGCCGCGCCAGTCCACGCCCTCGAAGTACGGGTCGAAGTGGCAGCCCATGGAGAGTTCGGGCCAGCCGATCCATCCGGTGAACTCCAGGTTGGGGCTCTCCCGGAACGGCCGGCCCCGGCGGAACCGGTTCCTGAACGAGTCGTTCGCGTTCTGCCCGTCGCCGTTCGTTCCGTTGTCCTCCGGCGCGATGACGACCGTCTCTCCACCGGCGGCCGTGCCCGCCGGGCTCGGGGACGGCGTCTCCGCCGGGGCGGCGGACGGGGACGGCGACGCGATGTTGACGTTGTCACCCCCGCCGGCCGTGGCCGCCGGGCTGGGCGACGCGGACGGCGACGCGGACGGCGACGCGATGATGACGGTCTCTCCGCCGCCGGCCGTCGCCGGGCCTGCGGCCGGGGACGGTGAGGTACGCGGCCCGGCTCCCCGCCGCGCCGGTCCGGCCGCGGATGCGGGGTACGCGGCGGCCGGCGCCGTCTCCCACGACGTCATGGCCGGAAGCAGCCCGGCCGAGCCGGCGGTCAGCACGGCGATCCACCTGCGAGCAGTCAATTGTCGCCCCTCATCCGATCGATCCCGTTAAGACGGGTTCAGCGCGCCGCCTTCGCCCGGGCAAGGCCGCCCGGTCGGGATACCCGCCCAGGGTCAAGGGGCGTTCCACGCGAGGGCAAAGAGGCGGTCCGGCGTGGTCTCAGGGGTGCGCGAGCACCGCCACCAGCACTCCGGCCAGCATGAACGGCCCGTATGGGATCTGGGTCTTGAGCGTCGCCCGACGGCTCGCCAGGAGCGCGAGCGACCACACCGCCGCGACGACGTACCCGGCGCCCACCCCGAGGACCCAGCCCGCGAGGCCGAGCCAGCCCAGGTACAGCCCGAGCACGCCCGCCAGCTTCACATCGCCCAGGCCGATCTGGTTCGGCGCGATGAGCCACTGCAGGGCGTACAGCGCGAACAGCGCCGCCATGCCGAGCAGCGCGTGCGTGAACCGCGTGCCGCCGCGGTCGGTGAAGAGGGCAGCGAGGCCGAGCAGCAGCAGGCCGGCGGCGTACGACGGGAGCGTCACCGGGTCGGGCAGCCGCTTGAGCGCGACGTCGATGAACGCCAGCGCGACGCCGGCCACGGCGAGGTACCCGAACGCCGGGAGGTCGGGCGCCGGGCCGACCCGCCACGCGACGAGCGCGAGGACGAGCACGGCGACCGTGGTGACGGCGAGCCGCCGCCGGAGCACCGGCTCGGCCCAGTCGGGGGTGGTCACCCGGGCAGATTAACCGCGGACGACGCCGATCTCGACGCCTCCGGACACGTGCCCGCGGAGGCGTTCGGCGAGGCGGTCCGCGGCGGTCCGTACCTGCTCCGCGCCGGCGCCGTCGGCCAGCCGGAGGCGCACGGCGAGTTCGGCCCGCTCCCCGGGCTCCACGCGCACGCCGGTGATGCCCGGCAGGCCGTCGACCGCCCCGTGCACGGCCATCAGGACGTCGGGGTCCTCGTGCGGCGCGGTGATCGCGCCGCCGTTCGCGAGCACGTGCAGCCGGGCGCCTTCGATGGCGTACGGGACGGGGCCCGCGACGTCGACGACGAGCGCGTCGGCGGACTCGTCGACGGCGGCCTGGCACGCCTGCCGGGCGTGCACCGCGACGGGCCGGGCGTCCGGGCGCCAGCGGGCGAGGCTCTCGGTGGAGGTGAAGGCCAGGACCGCGCGCCGGCCGTCCTGCCCGACGAGGGTGGGGAGCGCCATCTCGCTCTCCTTCTCCCGCCGCAGGCCGTCGACGGTCTCGTCCTCGGTCAGCACGGCGACGACCGGGACGAGCAGGCGGGTATCGGCGAGCGCCGCGAGCACGGCCCGCTCCCCCGCGCGGCCCTCGGCGTAGTCGCTGAGCGCCCGCTCGACCTCGGCGGGCGTGCGCCCGTCGTCGTCGGGGAACTGTGGCTGCGGGATGCGGTGTCCGGACACGACAGCCCAGCGTATCCGAGCCCCGCGACCGGCCGTCAGAGACGGCGCAGCCGCTCGACGGCCTCGTCGATCACCTCGTCGCGCTTGCAGAAGGCGAACCGGACGTACGGGTCGCCGGCGTCGGAGTCGTAGAACACCTGCGTCGGGATGGCGACGATGCCGGCGCGCTCGTGCAGGGCGGTGACGAACTCCCGCCCGTCGCCGAACCCGAGCGGGCGCACGTCGGCCTGGACGAAGTAGGTGCCCTGCGGCCGGAACGTCGTGAGCCCGGCGGCGGTGAGCCCGTCGCTGAGCCGGTCGCGCTTGGCGCGCAGCGACACGCGCAGGTCCTCGGCCCACTCGCGTTCCTCGCGCAGCGCGTACGCGACCGCGCGCTGGTAGGGGGCACTGGCGGTGAACGTGAGGAACTGCTTGACCGTCTGCACCGCGCGTACGAACCGCGGCGGGGCGGTGATCCAGCCGACCTTCCAGCCGGTGACCGAGAAGGTCTTGCCGGCCGAGGAGATCGCGACCGTGCGCTCGCGCATGCCGGGCAGGGTCGCGAGCGGCACGTGCGCGGCCGGGCCGTCGTAGGTCAGGTACTCGTAGACCTCGTCGGTGACGGCGATGAGGTCGTGTTCACGGCAGACGTCCGCGATGATCTCCAGCTCCTCGCGGGTGAACACCGTGCCGGTCGGGTTGTGCGGGGAGTTCAGGAGCAGCACCCGGGTGCGCGGCGTCACGGCGGCGCGCAGCTCGCCGGCGTCGAACGTGAACCGCCCGCCGTCGGGCCGCAGCGTGACCGGCCGGCGCACGCCGCCGGCCAGCGCGATGATCGCCGCGTACGAGTCGTAGTAAGGCTCGAAGACGACGACCTCCTCCCCGGTCTCGACGAGGGCGAGGATGACTGCGGCGATCGCCTCGGTGGCGCCGACGGTGACGAGGACCTCGCCGTCGGGGTCGTACGTCAGGCCGTAGCGGTCCGCGCGCTGCGCGGCGACGGCCTCCCGCAGCTCCGGCAGGCCGGGGCCGGGCGGGTACTGGTTCGCGCCGCCCATGATGGCCTCGGCCGCGGTCTCCAGCAGCTTGGCCGGGCCGTCGGTGTCCGGGAAGCCCTGGCCCAGATTGATCGCGCCGGTGCGGATCGCCAGCGCCGTCATCTCCGCGAACACGGTGGTGCCGAAGCCCTGCATGCGGGCGACGAGCGGGTCGTTCTCAAGGGTCACCGGATCAGCGTAAGTGAACGAGGCTCCGGCGCCGGAGATCGGTACGGTGGTGGAAGGACGAGATGAGGAGGCCCGTCATGCGGATCGCCCTGTGCCAGATCCCGGTCGGCGACGACCCCAAGGAGAACCTGGAGCATGTCCTGGAGGCGCTCGCCGTCGCCTCGGAGGCCGACCTGGCGATCTTCCCGGAGGCGGTGCAGGTGCGGTTCGGCCGCGCCATGGCCGCGGCGGCCGAGCCCCTCGACGGTCCCTGGGTGAGCACGCTGGCCGAGGCGGCGCGCAGGCACCGTACGGCCGTGATCGCGGGGGTGTTCGAGCCGGCGCCCGACGGACGGGTGTACAACACCGCGGTCGCGATCGACACCGACGGCCGCCGGGCGGGCGCCTACCGCAAGATCCATCTGTTCGACGCGTTCGGATTCCGCGAGTCGGAGCTGATCGCGCCCGGGGACACACCCGTGGTGGTCGAGCTCGCCGGGGCGCGGATCGGCCTGATCACCTGCTACGACCTGCGCTTCCCCGAGCTGGCCAGGGCGCTCGTCGACCGCGGCGCCGACCTGCTGACCGTGATCGCCTCCTGGGCGCAGGGCAACTTCAAGGAGGAGCACTGGGTCACGCTCGTCCGCGCCCGCGCCATCGAGAACACCGTCTGGACGGCCGCCGTCGACAAGGCCCCGGACCCGCCGCAGGCGCCGGGCGGCGCGATCGGGGTGGGACGCAGCCTGCTCGTGGACCCGATGGGCACGGTGCAGACCGACCTGGGGCCGTTCCCGGGCGTGCGCGTGGTGGAGATCGACGACGTGGTCACCGAACACGTGCGGAAGACCCTCCCCGCGCTGGAACACCGCCGCCCCGACCTGTTCGGCTGACCCGGTACCGCAGGGCGACCAGGACGAGCCCGATCAGGAGCCAGGCGCCGCCGACGATCTTCGCCATCGTGGTCGCCGACACGATGATCCAGATCGAGACGGCGGCGCCCGCGGCCGGCACGAGCAGGTGCGGCAGCCACGCCCGGCTCCGCCGGCGTACGACGAAGTATCCGGCGACCGACGCGTGCAGCAGGGTGAAGGCGACGAGGGCGCCGATGTTCACGATCGACACGAGCACGTCGAGGCCGTTGGACAGCCAGGCCGCCCAGATCGACACGACGGCCGCCACGCCCGCCGTCGTGAGGAGCGCCGCCCGCGGCACCCGGGTGCGGGAGTCGACGGTCGCGAGCGCCTTGGGCAGGCCGTGGTCGCGGGCCATCCCGTACATCAGCCGGGACGCGGCCGCGACCGCGGACATCGCGGAGAACGCCGGGCCGACGCCCTTCACGACGACGAACGCCAGGTGGAGCCAGGACCCGAAGGCGGTGTCGGTCATCGTGTAGAACGCCGTGCCCTGCTCGGCGGGCGCGGCCGCGAGGTGGCGGGGGCTCATGGGCATGAGCAGCCCCGCCAGGTACGTCTGGACGACGAACAGCAGGCCGGCGAGGGCCAGGCAGAACAGGACCGCGCGGCCGACCTGGCGCTCGTCGCCGGTGTTCTCCTCGGCGAAGGAGGCGATCCCGTCGAAGCCGAGGAAGGACAGCACGGCGACGGAGACGGCCCCCATGACGGCGGGCGCGGTCATCCCGCCGGCGCCGCCGAACGGCGACGTCCACGGCCGGGCCGGGCCGTGCGCGATCAGTACGGCGATCGCGGCGACCACGAAGACCGCCAGCAGCACGATCTCGATCACCAGCACGACGAACCCGACCCGCGCGGCGAGGCGGACGCCGGCCAGGTTGAACGCCGTGGTCAAGGCGAACGCGACCGCGGTGAAGACCCAGGCGGGCACCGAGGGCACCTGCGAGTGCAGGGCGATCCCGCAGAACAGGTACGCCACCGCGGGGATCAGGAGGTAGTCCAGCATCGCCATCCAGCCGGCCAGCAGCCCCGCCGGCCGGCCGAGCCCCGCGCTGGCGTAGGCGAACACCGAACCGGCGTTCGGGATCCGGCGCGACATCTGCGCGTACGACAGGGCGGTGAAGCCCATCGCGACCGTCGCGACCAGGTAGACGAGGGCGACCGCCCCGGAGCTCTTGGCGTCGAGGACGCCGAAGACGCCCACCGGCGCGAGCGGGCCGATGAACAGCAGCCCGTAGACGATGAGGTCGCGCAGCGACAGGCTGCGGCGAAGTGCCTGCGGCTCCAAAAGGGATCTCCCGGGGGGATTCGGATGTACCCGTATGTCGGAATGTATCCGCCCGCGATTCGGGACCCCAAAGCGTTTTACCAGGTCAGATGGTTTCCATGACCTGGGACCGGCTCACTCGCCCCGCTTGCCCCAGCGGACCCGCCTGTGCCCGCCCGCGGGCCTGGGCGCGGGCCCGGCGGACCGGGCACGGATCAGACGCGGGCCGGGCGCGGGCCTGGGCGCGGGGCAGGCGCGGGGCGGGCGCGGATCAGGAGGCCTTGGCGGCGACCTCCGCGAGGGCGCTGCCGAAGAACTCCCGTGACTGCGCCCCGGACACCGCCCAGGTGCCCTCGAAGACGAAGAACGGGACGCCGGTGACACCGATCGCCCGCGCCGTCTCCAGCTGCGCGGTGACCGCCGCGTCGCCCTCCCCCGCCGCGAGGCGCTCCGCCACACCCGCCAGACCGGCCTCGGCGGCGAGCTCGGCGAGCGCCCCGTGGTCGTTCAGGTCCCGGCCCTCGGCGTGGTGGGCACGGAAGAGCCGGCCCACGACGGCGTCCTGGACACCCGCCTCACCGGCCAGCGCGATCACGCGGTGCGCGTCCCGGGTGTTGGCGCTCAGCGCCTTCTCCGGCGCGTACGGCAGGCCCTCGGCCGCCATCAGCTCCCGCATCCGCGCGTGCGCCTCGGCGACGCGGTCGGCGCCGCCGAACTTCCCGGCGAGGGCGTCGTCCATCAGCCCGCCGCCGGAGGCGCCGGGATCGAGCTGGTACGGCCGCCAGGTGACGTTCACCTCGCCGCCGAAGTCGCGGACGGCGGCCTCGAACCGCGCCCGTCCCAGGTAACACCAGGGGCATACGACATCCGAGAAGATCTCAACATTCACAACGGTTGGCAACCGGCCCGGCGGTACGCGCATTCCACCGGCCGCACGGCCGTCTCAGGTGGATACGCTGGGGAACTCGATATCACCGACAATGAGAGACATCCCCATGGCGCTTGAGCGACCCGAGATCGACTTCCCCGAGGGCGAGCCGCCCGCCGACCTGCAGATCACCGACATCACGGTCGGCGACGGCGCCGAGGCGACCCCCGGGTCGACCGTCTCGGTGCACTACGTCGGCGTGGCGCACTCGACCGGCGAGGAGTTCGACGCCTCCTGGAACCGCGGTGAGCCCTTCAGCTTCCCGCTCGGGGCGGGCCGCGTCATCCAGGGCTGGGACCAGGGCGTCGCCGGCATGCGCGTCGGCGGGCGCCGCAAGCTCGTCATCCCGCCGCACCTGGGCTACGGCAACCGCGGCGCGGGCCGCGCGATCAAGCCGGGCGAGACGCTGATCTTCGTCGTCGACCTCCTGGGCGTCCGCTGACCGGACCCCGAAGGCCCGCGCGACGGCCCCGTCACCGGAGTTCCGGGGACGGGGCCGTCGCCCGTCCGAGGGTCAATGCGCGATCCAGACGTGCCGCCGCACCGTCGAGCCGTCGGGGACCATCGCGAGGATGCCGGTGGCGAGGTCGGCGCGGGAGATCGACACGCCGCCGCGGATGCTGCGGTCGGCCGCGGTGTGGTACCTCCCGGTGCCCTCCTTGTCGGTGAGCCGCGGCGGCCGGACGATCGTCCAGTCGAGGTCGCTGCCGCGGACCTCCTCCTCCGCCCGCCTCATGTCGGCGAAGCCGTTGCGCAGGATCCGCTGCAGGATCGGTTTGGCGACGTAGCGCGTCAGCGGCCCGTCACCGGGGTCCGTGACCATGCCCGCCGCGCTGACCATGAGGAACCGGCGGACGCCGGTCTCGCTCATCGCCGCGATGGCGCTGCGGGCACCGTCCCGGCAGACGGTCGTCGGGCCGGTGCCGCGGTGGCCGAGCGCGGAGACGACGGCGTCGGCCGCGGCGACCGCGGGCGTGACGGCGGCCGGATCCATCACGTCGGCGGTGACGACGTCCAGGCGCTCGTGGGCGGGGACGTCGAGCCGTGCCGGGTCGCGCACCACGGCGGTCACCTCGTGACCGCGCTCCAGCGCCTGCCGGACCAGCTGCGTGCCGGTCCCCCCGGTCGCCCCGAGGATCGTGAGTCTCATGAGCCGTCCGCCCTTCGTAGTCCGCGAGCCATGGTCAGTACCTTCCAGCAGGCGTTCGTCCGGCACTTCGCCGAGGGGCCCGATGCCACGCCGGTGCCGGACGCGACGGTGACCGCCCTGAGCGCCACGCTGCTGCGCGCCCTCGGCATGGGCTGAGACCCACCACACCCTGGTCCGGGGGCCCGAACCCGCCCTGAGACCGGGGCCGCACCGCCCGCACGATCCCACCGCCGCCCGAAGTGACGGTGGATTGCCCGAACCTGGCCGCCACTTCCGCGCATCAACCCCTATGCGGATACTTAAGATCCACTGAGGGGAAGCTGGGATGAATGCGTGAAATGCGGTTGATCGCGTCGTGCGTGCTCGCGGCGGCACTCGGAGTCGCCTCCGGCGTGTGGCCCGACATCCGGGGACGGGCGGAGAGCTCTCCCGCGCGGACCGCGGGCCCGCCCGCGATGGCGCAGGTCATGGCCCCACCGCGCTGGCCCGCGCCGAAGCCCGGCACCTGGCAGGTCGCGTACCAGCGGCGCGGAGACGGCCTGCCACCGGTGGTCGACCGGATCCAGACCAACGACAAGGTCGTCTTCATCACCATCGACGACGGCTGGGAGCACGACACCCGCTTCGTCGACGTGGTCCGGAGGCAACGGGTACCGATCATGGTCTTCCTCACCGACCAGGCGGCACGCACCGGCTACGAGTACTTCTGGGCGCTGCAGCACGCCGGCGCGCCGATCGAGGACCACACCATGGACCACGCCGCGCCGTACAACGACATGCGGCGGCTGTCCTCGGCGGCGCAGCACCGGCAGATCTGCGACTCGGCCGACATCGACGCCCGGCAGTACGGGCGGCGGCCGCAGATCTTCCGGCCGCCCGGCGGATCGTACGACCAGGTCACCCGGACGGCGGCCCGCGACTGCGGGATGAAGTCGGTCGTCATCTGGTCCGTGGAGTTCTACAACGGCCTGTCCGGGAAGCTGGCCCGCATGGACGGGGGCTCGGACCTGCGGCCCGGCGACATCATCCTGATGCACTTCCGCCCCGGTCTCGCCGGCGACTTCGAGCGCCTGCTCACCTGGATCCGGCAGGCGGGACTACACCCCGCGGCGCTACAGAACTACCTCCCCCGCTCCCTGGGCGGAGAGGCGGCGGGGTGAGCCATCCCACGTCCACGCCCTCGGGCGAACAGGTTGATCCCCCCTCGAAACGGGACAGCCTGATGACCGTCGTACCGCCATTGCGAAGGGACATCCGATGCCACAGCTGCGTGCTCTGACCGCGGCCGCCCTCGCGGTGCTCACCGCCGGCGGCCTGACGGCCTGCGGCCACGCCTCCCACGCCAGGACGGCCGCGCCCGTCGCCTCACGGGGCGCGGACGGCGGCCGGCCGAGCCAGACCCCCGGTAACGGGCCGCCGTCCTCGCCCAGTCCGCTGACCCCACCCCCCTCGCCCCCCTCGCCTCCCGCGTCGGCGACGCCGAGCGGTTCGCCGACGGGGTCGCCCACCACGACGACGCCCTCAGGGTTCCCCCGATCGCGGAATGGGCTGCCCCCGGTCATCAGCCGTATCCCGGTCCAGGACAAGATCGTCTTCATCACCATCGACGACGGCTGGGAGAAGGACGCCGACTTCGTGCGGCTGATCCGCGACGAGCGGATCCCGGTGACGCTGTTCCTGGCGAACATGGCGGTGAAGAAGGACTACGGGTACTTCCGCGAGCTCCAGCAGGCGGGCGCGCTGATCGAGGATCACACGATGACGCACCCGTACCTGCCCCGGCTGTCGTACAAGCGGCAGAAGCAGGAGATCTGCGACTCGGCCGCCATCTACGCCACGCAGTACGGCACGCGCCCGACGCTGTTCCGCGCGCCGTACGGTGCGACCGACCACGACACGCTGCGGGCCGCGCGGGACTGCGGGATGAAGGCGATCTTCTTCTGGCGCGAGGTGGTCAGCAACGGGAAGATCGCCTACCAGGTGCCCGGCAAACTACACCGGGGCGACATCCTGCTCGTGCACTTCAACCCGCACATGACCCCCGACTTCAAGCGGATGCTCCGCACGATCAAGAAGCAGGGCTTCACGCCCGCCGCGTTCCGCGACCATCTCCCCCCGCAATTTTTCGAGTAGTGCGATGGGCCGGGGTATGGGGGAGAGACGACGAGACGGTCTCGCGGACGATGGCGGCCAGGAGGCGCGGGTGGAGTTGAGCATGTCGGCCTACGTGGTGCTCGGCCTGATCGCCCGGCATGGCCCCATGACCCCGTACGAGCTGAAGGCGCGGGTGGAGGAGAGCGTCGGGTTCTTCTGGCCGATCCCGCACGCGCAGCTCTACCGGGACCCGCCCCGGCTCGCGGAGCTGGGTCTCCTCCGGGAGGAGGCCGAGGAGGGCGGCCGGCGGCGGCGCTTCTTCCACCTCACCCCCGAGGGCGAACGGGCGCTGGACGCGTGGCTGGCCGCGCCCGAGGCGCCCCCGGCCGACAACCGCGACCCCGCGCAGCTCAGGCTGGCGTTCGCCGACCTCGGCGAGCCTGAGGACCTCGTGCGCCTCGCCCGCAGCCAGGCCGAACAGCACCGGGAGAAGGTGGAGCGGTACCGCCGGCGCCGCGCGGCGCTGGACCCGGACGGGCCCGGCCGGGCCCGCGACCACACGCTCTCCCTCGGCATCCTCCATGAGCAGGCGCACGCCGCCTTCTGGGAGACCATCGCCGCCGCGGGCGACGAGGACGACGACATCCCGGACCTGTCCCCCCGCGACCGCTGGCGCGACAACTGAGCCTGGCGCGTCGAGCCCGGCGCGTCGAGCCCGGCGACCCGCGCGAACGGGCCACCGCGAATGCCGCCGCGCCGCGCGACCCAGGCCGCGCCGCGCGAACGGGGCGCCCCTTCGGACGGGGCCGCCCCTGCGGGCGGTCGGGTCGCTCAGATGCCGACCGGGTGCCAGACGGTCTTCGTCTCCAAGAACGCGGTCATCCGCGCGGTGCCGGGGTCGGCGGCCCAGTCGTCGGCGACGGGACGGCGCACCCGCTTGAGGTTGTCCGCCGCCGCGCGCTCGCAGTCGGCGGCCAGGTCACCGGGCGCGCCGGTCAGGTCGATCGCGTTCACGTCCTGGTGCGAGGCGAGCCAGGGGGCCAGCTCGGCGCGGTGGCCCGTGAGCAGGTTGATCACGCCGCCGGGCACGTCGGAGGTCGCGAGGACCTCGGCCAGGGTGATCGCCGGGAGCGGCGCGGACTCGGCGGCGACGACGACCGCCGTGTTGCCGGTGACGACGACCGGGGCGAGCACCGAGACCAGCCCGAGCAGCGGCGAGTCCGGGGCGATGACGCCGACGACGCCGGTGGGCTCGGGCGTGGAGAAGTTGAAGAACGGCCCGGAGACGGCATTGGCCGACCCCGTCACCTGGGCGATCTTGTCGGCCCACCCGGCGTACCAGACCCACCGGTCGATCGCCCCGTCCACCTCCGCGGTGGCCGCCGCCTTGCCCAGGCCGGAGCCGCGCAGTTCCTCGACGAACTGGCCGCGCCGGCCCTCCAGCATCTCCGCGACGCGATAGAGGATCTGGCCGCGGTTGTACCCGGTCCGCGCCGCCCAGCCGGCCTGGGCCTTGCGCGCGGCCACGACCGCGTCCCGGACGTCCTTGCGCGAGGCGCGCGCGGCGTTGGCCAGGAACCTGCCCTTGGCGTCGTTCACGATGACGGTCCTGCCGGACTCCGACCGGGGGAACGCGCCCCCGATGAACAGCTTGTAGGTCTTGCGAACACTCAACCGCTCGCTCACCGCAGGTACGCCTCCAGTCCGTGCCGTCCGCCCTCACGCCCGAAACCGGACTCCTTGTACCCGCCGAAGGGCGAGGCGGGGTCGAACTTGTTGAAGGTGTTCGCCCAGACGACCCCGGCCCGGAGCCGCTCGGCCATCCAGAGGATCCGCGACCCCTTGTCGGTCCAGATGCCCGCCGACAGGCCGTACGGGGTGTTGTTGGCCTTCTCGACCGCCTCGGCCGGTGTCCGGAACGTCAGCACCGACAGGACGGGGCCGAAGATCTCCTCGCGGGCGATCCGGTGCGAGGCCGCGACGCCGGTGAACACGGTCGGCGCGAACCAGAATCCGCGTTCGGGCAGCTCGCAGGGCGGGGACCAGCGGGTCGCCCCCTCCGCCTCGCCGCTGTCGGACAGCTCGCGGATCTTCGCGAGCTGGGCGGCCGAGTTGATGGCGCCGACGTCGGTGTTCTTGTCCAGGGGATCGCCGACCCGCAGGGTGGCCATCCGCGCCTTCAGCCGGTCGAGCAGCTCCTCGGCGACCGACTCCTGCGCGAGCAGCCGCGAACCGGCGCAGCACACGTGCCCCTGGTTGAAGAAGATCCCGTTGACGATGCCCTCGACGGCCTGGTCGAGGGGCGCGTCGTCGAAGACGATGTTCGCGGCCTTGCCACCGAGCTCCAGCGTGAGCCGCTTGTCCGTGCCGGCGACGGAGCGGGCGATCAGCCGGCCGACCTCGGTCGAGCCGGTGAAGGCGACCTTGTCGATCCCGGGGTGCTCGACCAGCGCGCGGCCCGTCTCCCCCGCGCCGGTGAGGATGTTCACGACGCCGGGCGGCAGCTCCGCCTGCGCGCAGATCTCGGCGAACGCCAGCGCGGTCAGCGGCGTCGTCTCGGCCGGTTTGAGGACGACCGTGTTGCCGCAGGCCAGCGCCGGAGCGATCTTCCACGCCAGCATCAGCAGCGGGAAGTTCCAGGGGATGACCTGCCCGGCGACGCCCAGCGGCCGCGGGGCCGGGCCGAACCCGGCGTAGGGCAGCTTGTCGGCCCAGCCGGCGTAGTAGAAGAAGTGCGCGGCGACCAGCGGCAGGTCGACGTCCCGGGACTCGCGGATCGGCTTGCCGTTGTCGAGGGACTCCAGGACCGCCAGCTCGCGTGACCGCTCCTGGATCAGCCGCGCGATCCGGAAGAGGTACTTCGCGCGCTCGGCGCCCGGCATCGGGCCCCAGACCGTGTCGTACGCGCGGCGGGCCGCAGCGACGGCGCGGTCGACGTCGTCGGCGCCGGCCTCGGCGACCTCGGCGAGGGTCTCCTCGGTGGCCGGGTCGATCGTCTTGAAGGAGTTCTTCGCCTCGACGAACTCCCCGTCGACGAACAGGCCGTACGACGGCTTGAGGTCGACGATGTCCCGTGACTCCGGCGCGGGGGCGTACTCGAAACTCATCCGCTCAGTCCATCGTGAAGTAGTCGGGACCGCCGTACACGCCGGTCGTGAGCTTGCGGCGCTGCATCAGCAGGTCGTTGAGGAGGCTGGAGGCGCCGAGCCGGAACCACTCGGGCGTCAGCCAGTCCGGCCCGGCCGTCTCGTTGACGAGCACGAGGTACTTGATCGCGTCCTTGGTCGTGCGGATGCCGCCCGCCGGTTTGACGCCCACCTGGCGGCCGGTCGCCGCGCGGAAGTCGCGGACGGCCTCCAGCATGACCAGGGTGACCGGCAGCGTGGCGGCCGGGCTCACCTTGCCCGTGCTCGTCTTGATGAAGTCGGCTCCGGCGAGCATCGCCAGCCACGACGCCCGGCGTACGTTGTCGTAGGTGACCAGCTCGCCGGTCTCCAGGATGACCTTCAGGTGGACGTCGCCGCACTCGGCCTTGACCGCGACGATCTCGTCGAACACCTTCTGGTGGTCGCCCGCGAGGAACGCGCCGCGGTCGATCACCATGTCGATCTCGGAGGCGCCGTCGTCGATCGCCCGGCGGGTGTCGGCGAGTTTGGCGTCGAGGGGCGCCCGCCCCGAGGGGAACGCCGTCGCGACGCTCGCGACGCCGATGCCCGTGCCGTCCAGGGCTCGGACCGCCTCGCCGACGAGGTCGGAGTAGACGCAGACCGCCGCGACCTTCGGCACGCTCGCGTCGGCCGGGTCCGGGTGCGCCGCCTTGGCGCACAGTGCCCGCACCTTGCCGGGGGTGTCCGCGCCCTCGAGCGTCGTCAGGTCGACCATCGAGATCGCCAGGTCGATGGCGTACGCCTTCGCCGACTTCTTGATCGAGCGGGTCGCCAGCCGGGCGGCCCGCTCCTCCGCTCCCACCTGGTCCACCGGTGGCAGACCGCGCAGGAGGCCGCGGAGCTCGGCCGGTGCGGCGGCCGCGTCCGCGAAGGTCGACAGGTCAGGCACGTCTCCCCCTGTGTTCGAGTGTCCGACCGAGGATAACGCCGGACGCCGCGGACCCGTACGGCGCGCTCGCGCGGCCGGATGGCGCCCGGCCGGGGGTGCCGCGCGGCCGGTCCACCGTCCAGAGCACGGCTCAGCGGGCGTTCTCGGGCCTGCGCCGCCGGCGGCGTATCCTCCGTGTCAGCCGCCACCCGATCAGGACGAACACGATCAGGAACAGGATCACGAGCACCGGGACGAGGACCGCGACGAGGCTCATCACCAGTGACATCGTGTCCTCCGCCGCGCTCACGAAGGGCGTTCCGACGCCGGCCGTGCCGACGTTGACGACGGGACGCACGCCGGCCTTGGTGACGTGCACGCACAGCGCGACGACGATGCCCAGGGTCCAGCCCACCCAGGGGTGATCGGTCATCCAGCCGGAGTGGTCGATCTTCGCGGCCGCGTCCGAGGCCGCGAAGACGGCGCCGCCGGCCGCGGGCCGTACGAATGTCTGGATCGCGTCGTTGACATGGTCGACGATGGCGACCTTGTCCAGCACGACCTCCGCGGCGAGCAGGACCGCCACGGCGGTGAGCGCCCATCCGTTGCCCATCCACGCGAACTGGTGCGGGAGCGCGATCACGTCGGTGAAGCGGGCGAGCAGGCCGACCACCAGGATCGGGATATAAGCGTTCAGACCGGCCGATGCGGACAGGCCGAGCCCGGTCAACGTCGCGAACATGCCAGGTAAGACGTGTTCGAGGCGGAGGAAGGTTCCTCCGGGCTCACCGCGCCGTTCCGCGCGCTCATCCCACTCCCGCGCCGGGGTCCAGGCCGAGCTGCCGGGCCGCCGCGTCCACGGTCTGCTCGAGGAGGACGGCGATCGTCATGGGGCCGACGCCACCAGGGACGGGCGTGATGAGGCTCGCGCGGGTCCGGGCGGTCTCGAAGTCCACGTCGCCGACGTTGCCGGGGTTGTACCCGGCGTCGATCACGACGGCTCCGGGCTTGACGTCCTCGCCGCGGATGAACCGCGGCCGGCCGACGGCGGCGACCAGGATGTCGGCCTGCCGCACGATCGACGCCAGATCGGCCGTGCGCGAGTGGCAGTACGTGACCGTGGCGTCCCCGGCCAGCAGCATCATCCCGACCGGCCTGCCGAGGATGGCGCTGCGGCCGACCACGACGGCGTGCCGGCCCGTGAGCTCGACGTCGTACTCCGCCAGCAGCCGCATGATGCCGCCGGGGGTGCAGGACGCGAAGCCCGGCAGCCCGAAGCTCTTCGCGGCGAACGAGTGCAGGGTGAGCCCGTCGACGTCCTTGTGCGGCGCGATGGCCTCGAACGCGGCGCGCTCGTCGATGTGCGGCCCGGCCGGATGCTGGAGCAGGATGCCGTGCACCCCGGGGTCCCGCGACAGGGCGGTGACCGCGTCGACCAGCTCCGCCGTGGTGGTCGTGGCCGGCAGTCCGACGTGCCGGGAGGCGATGCCGGCCTTCTCGCAGCGGGCGCGCTTCATCCGGACGTACGTCACGGACGCGGGGTCGTCGCCGACCAGCACGGTGGCCAGGCACGGCGGCGTGCCGGTCTCCCGGCTGATCCACGCGGCCCTGGCGGCGCTGCGCTCGACGATGCGGCGGGCCGGGCCGGTGCCGTCCATGAGACGGGCGGTGGAGGTCTGGGTCACGGCTGCTCCTGAACGGTCGAAATGACTCGGCCCAGGCGCACGACCCAACATGTGTGCGGGCCGCTCCCCGGTGGTGCTCCACCTCAGCGCCAGTCACGGCCCCAGCCGTACCGTACCGCTTTCCGAGATCGGGGACGTCCGTCGCCGGCCGGCCACGGCAGGTTTCGGTGGAACGTTCCCGCCTGGCGGAAAAGAGTTCGGCGCGGCGCCTCCCGCTCAGTACGGTGTGCCGGTGATCAGTGAGGCGACCTGGTTCGAGAAACGTCTCGGCCACCGCGCGGGCGAGGACGCCACGTGAGCGGCGGATGGCCAGCGGAGCTGATCCTGGGCGGGATCATCCTGGCGGGCGCGTCCGTGCAGCGGCTCGCGGGCATCGGGTTCGCGCTGGTCGCGGCGCCCGCGCTCGTGCTACTGCTCGGCCCCGCGCAGGGGGTCCTGCTGTCGAACGCGGCGTCCGGCGCGATCAGCCTGATCGGCCTGGCAGACGGATGGCGGCGGGTGCGGCTGCGGGCGATGGTGCCGCTGGTCGCCGCCGCCGCCTGCACCGTGCCCGCCGGCGCGTGGGTGGCCGCCCGGCTGCCGCAGAGCGTGCTGCTCGCCGGTATGGGCGCACTGGTGACCGCGGCGGTGCTGCTCGTGGCGTACGGTGCCCGGCTGCCCGCCCTGCGCGGGTCTCCCGGGGCCCTGGCGGCCGGCGCCGCGAGCGGCTTCATGAACTCCTCGGCCGGTGTCGGCGGCCCCGCGATGTCGCTGTACGCGGTGAACGCCGACTGGCCGGTGCGGGAGTTCGTGCCGAGCGCGCAGTTCTACGGCGTCGCCGTCAACGCCCTGTCCCTCCTGGTCAAGGGCGCGCCCCGGCTCACCGGCCCCGCCTGGCTGCTGGCCACGGCCGGGATCGCGGGCGGCGCCGTCGTGGGGAAGGTCCTCGCGGACCGGATACCGGAGGTCAAGGCGCGCCGGCTCGTGCTGTTCCTCGCTCTGGCCGGCGGCCTCACCACGTTGGCCAAGGGCCTGTGGGAACTCGCCCCTCGCTGATCGCCGGCGGTCGCCCTCATCGTGCGTCTCCGCCGAGGTCGGGGCGGCGCTCGGGCGCGTCGGGGACGACGTCGCGCTCACCCGGGGCGATGACGCCCGCGCCGGTGTCGCGCGGGGTGCGCTGGACGGCGTTCAGGACGTGGTAGCCCAGCAGCACGGCGACGGTGCCGAGAGCGATGCCCTGCAGCGGGAAGTCCCCGGTGATCTTCAGCGTGACGTCGCCGATGGCCAGGATGAGGCCGGCCGCCACGGGGACGAGGTTGACCGGATCGCCGAAGTCGACGCGGTTCTCGATCCAGATCTTGGCGCCGAGCAGGCCGATCATGCCGTAGAGCACGACGGTGATGCCGCCGAGGACGCCGCCGGGGGTCGCGGCCACCAGCGCGCCGAACTTCGGGCACAGGCCGACGAGGATCGCGACGATGGCGGCGACGTAGTAGGCGGCGGTCGAGTAGATCCGCGTGGCGGCCATGACGCCGATGTTCTCGGCGTACGTCGTGGTCGGGGCGCCGCCGACCGCGGTGGCCAGGACGGTCGTGGCGCCGTCGGCGGCGATGGCCCGGCCGAGGTACGGGTCGAGGTCCGCGCCGGTCATCGCGGCGACGGCCTTGACGTGGCCGGTGTTCTCCGCGATCAGCGCGATCACCGGGGGCAGCGCCACGAGGATGGCCGAGGTCTTGAAGTCCGGTGCGTGCAGGTGCGGCAGACCGAACCAGTCCGCGCCCTTCACGCCGCTCAGGTTCACGCGGAAGTGGGAGGTGACCGTGCCGGTGCCGTCGGGGGCGGTGATCCGGCCGGCCGTCCTGTCGAGGATCCACGACAGCAGGAAGCCGAAGACCAGGCCGATGAGGACCGCGATCCGCGACCAGAAGCCGCGCAGGACCACGGCGCACAGGACGACGACGGCCAGGGTGGCGAGCGCGACCCACTGGTCCTGCGGCCAGTAGACGTCGGCGACGACCGGCGCGAGGTTGAAGCCGATCAGCATGACGACCGCGCCGGTGACCACGGGCGGGAAGATCCGGTGAATGACGCGGGCGCCCAGGACGTGGATGACCACGCCGACGACGGCGAGGACCGCGCCGGCGACGAGGATCGCGCCGGTCACCTGGGCGGTGCCGCCGCCGGCCGCGCGGATGGACGCGACGGCGCCGACGAAGGACGCGCTGCTCCCGAGGTAACTGGGCACCTTCCCGGCGGAGACGAGCAGGAAGATGATGGTCGCGATCCCGGACATCAGGATCGCGAGGTTCGGGTCGAGCCCCATCACGACCGGGAACACGAACGTCGCGCCGAACATCGCGACGACGTGCTGGGCGCCGATGCCGGCGGTGCGGCCCCAGGACAGGCGCTCGTCCGGCCCGACGACCTCGCCGGGCGCGGGGGTGCGCCCGTCGCCGTGCAGTTTCCAGCCGATCGCCATCTGTCCTCCCGGGGGGGTCACCGCGGGCCCGGCGCACCGGCCCGCCCGCGCTGTGGAGCCGAATGCCCGCCCGCCCGCGAGCGGGCGGTCAGGGCCTCAGATCCCGCGCATGCGCAGGACGTGCAGCGCGAGCGTCAGGTTGAGGCGCAGATGGGCGTCGTCGGTGAACGGTCCCAGCAGGCGCTCCAGCTTACCGATGCGGTAACGGAGCGTGTTGTAGTGGAAGTGCAGGCGGCGGGCGGTCTCGGCGACGTTGAGGTTCGTCTCCAGCAGCACCTGCAGGGTGCGCCGCAGGTCGACGGCCTCGGAGTCCTGGTCGCCGGCGAGCTCACCGAGGGTCTCCTGGACGAAGGAGTGCAGCTCGGCGGTGTCCTCGACCAGGCTGAGCAGCCGGAAGACGCCGAGTTCGTCGAAGTGCACGACGGCCCCGTCGCCGTTCATCTGACGCCCGACGCGCACCGCCCGGACCGCCTGGTCGTACGCGGACGGCAGGTCGCCGGGCTGCTGCGCCACGCGGCTCACGCCGGTGGAGAAGGTCCGGTCCTGGTCGGCGAAGACGGCGGCGGCGTCCTTGGCCAGGGCCGGCGCGTCGCACGCGTCGGCGGCGACGACCGCGACGACCCCGCCCGAGAAGCCGGCCACCGCGCCCTTGCGGTCCCGGCGCCGGACCGCCGAGGTCCACGCGGTCACCAGGCGGTCCTGGAGCACGCGTTCCTCGGTGCCGCCGCGCGCCGGTCCCTGGTCGGGTTCGGCGACGACCACGGTGGCGGGACGGCCGAGGTCCCAGCCGAAGCTCGCGCTGTGCGCGATCACGCGCTCGTCCGCTCCGGACCGGCCGGTGAGGACGTCGCGCAGGAAGTAGGCGCGGTACTTGCTCTCGACCGCCGACACGGCGTGCTGCCTGGTGATGACGAGGGCGACGACGGTGGCGACGCGTTCGAGGACGCCGGTGTCGGCCGCCGAGACGCCGAGCACCGCCATCCGCCCGTAGGTGAACCCGCCCGCGACGACGGGCACCACGAGGTGCCCGTCCGGCGCGGTTCCCGGGCCGTCGCCGGTGTCCGGGCCGTCGAGTCCGGGCGCGGGCTCGCGCGGCGCGGCGCCGGCGGGCCAGGAGGCGGGGACGCCGGCCGGTGGAACGTGATCGAGGACGCCCGGTGCCGGCGCCTCCTCCTCGGCGGCCGGCGGGAGTCCCGCGAGCGCGCCCCGAAGCCGGGTCAGGAGCGCCTCGTCGCCGGAGGCCGCGAGTTGCCGGCCGTCGCCGTCGAGGACGGTGACGGCGGCGCCCAGGAGCGTGGCGACCTCGTCCGTCACCTCTTGCAGGCCGCCGCCGCACAGGACGATCTGCACGAGGGCGCGGTGCACCTCCTCGCCGCGGGCCAGCGCGGCGGCCCGCCGGTCGAGGATCCGGGCGAGGACCTGGTTGAGGATGTCGTCGAACCCGGCGTCCTCGGGCAGCCGGATCAGGGGGAGGCCGAGCCGGTCGGCCTGTTCGAGCATCTCGTCCGGCAGGCGTTCGAGGTAGCGGCCGGGTTTGACGGCGAGGGCCGTCAGGTTGCAGGCGTTCAGGTCGGCGACGAGGCGGCCGAGGGTACCGGAGGTATGGCGCAGCGGATAGCCGGTGGTCAGCAGGAGTTCGTTCGGCTTGACCCAGCCGAAGACGTCGGGGACCTCCATGACGTTGAGGCGCTCCACGACGCGGTCGAGGCCGCCCGCCCCGGCGACGAGCCGGGCGCCCGCCAGAGTCGGCAGGCCCAGAACCTCTTCAACGGACAGTCCGTACGCCGGGATACCGGAGCCGGCGGGACGCAGAGCCGGAGGACGAGATCCGCACGAAGACGACATAGCCGCCCAATCTCCCGAAGTTGACCCCCGAGTAACCATCACACGATGACGAGAAATACGAACGCTGGCAACCATTCTTGTCAGGATTCTCCATACGGCCATGGCCCGGACGGGTTTACGTTCACGACCGTGACCGCCCCCGGCCGGGGCCGCGACCGGGCCTGAGCGCCCCCGTCCGGCGGGCCGGACGGGGCGATCCGACCCATCGCGCCGCGGGAGGTCCGGATGACGGCGTCCACCACCGCGGGGCGGCGACGCGGCCCGCGCACCGCCCCGGCCCTGAGCCTGCCGGGCGCCGCCAGCCTCGGCGTCCGCGCCGTCCTCGGCGGCCCCCGGCGCGCCGCCCGGGTCGTCGCCGTGTTCCCCGCGACGGCCTACCTGCGGGTCGACGGCCCCGCCGAGCCGACCGTCGTCGCACTCGTCACCACGGACGCCGTACGCCCGCCGAACGCCGTGGTCCTGGCCGCGCCCGCCCGGCAGGAGCCGTTCCGCGGCGTCCGCGAGGGCGACGTGGCGTTCGCCGGTGACGGCGGCGTGGAGCTCGCCGGCCGGCTCGGGGTGCGGATCCGGCGCTGGTGGGATCCGACCCCGGTGCTCGGCCCCCTCTCACTCGCCCGGCTCGCCCACGGGACCCGCGCGCTCGGCGACCTCACCGGACCCTGGGGGCTGAGCGGGCACCCCGTCCCGGAGGTCCTCGCCGACAGCTGCGCGGCCGGCGACCTCGCCCACGCCGTCGACGCGGCGGAACGGATCGTCGGCCTCGGGCCGGGCCTCACCCCCAGCGGTGACGACGCGCTCGCCGGTCTGCTGCTCGCGCTGCGCCTGCTCGGCGGCGCGGTCCCCGGCGGGGGCCGGGCCGTCCGGCTCGCCGACTGGATCGGCGCCGCCGTCACCGCGTACGCGTGCGAGCGCACGACCGCCCTGGCGGCGACCCTGCTGCAGTGCGCCGCGCGGGGGCAGGCGAGCGTGGAGGCCGCGGCCGTCCTGCGCGGCATCGCCGGCCAGGAGCCCCTCGGGCCCGCCGCGCGCCGTCTCGTCGAGGTCGGGCACACCTCCGGCAGTGACGTCGCCTGGGGTCTGCTGACCGGCTGCCACGCCGCCCTCGCGCTGAGCCGCCCGCAGCGCGGCGGGTGAACCGCCGCTCCCGGTGAGCCCCGACCCGCGAAAATCAGTCGAAAACCCACCGGCCACAATCGACCCATGACACTTTCCGGGAACCAGTACGAGATCGCCGCCGGTCCGTACACCGCCGTCGTCACCGAGCAGGGCGGTTCGCTGCGGGCGCTGTCCAGGGACGGCCGGCCCCTCGTCCTCTCGCACGACGCGGACGTGCAGCCGCCGGCCGCGTCGGGACAGCTGCTGGCACCGTGGCCGAACCGCATCGACCGGGGACGCTATGAGTTCGGCGGCGAGGCGTACCAGTTGCCGGTCAACGAGCGCGCGCTCGACAACGCCATCCACGGCCTCGTACGCGAGGGCTCGTGGGCGGTGGCCGAGCACGAACCGCACCGGGTGCGCCTCACGTACCGCCTGCTCGGGCACTCCGGCTACCCGTTCCGCCTGGACCTGACCGTGGACTACTCCCTCGACGCCGAGGACGGCCTGACCGTGCGCCTGTCGGCGCGCAACGCCGGCTCGCGGCCCGCGCCGTACGGGCACGGCGCGCACCCCTACCTCACCCTGGGCCGCCCGCTGGACGAGTGCACCCTGACGGTCCCCGCCGACCGGTACCTGGAGGTCGACGACCGCGCCGTTCCCGAACCCGCGGCACGGGACGTCGCCGGAACCGCGTACGACCTGCGGGAGGGGCGGCTCCTCGGTGACCTGAGGATCGATCATCCCTTCACGGGCCTGCGCCGGGACGCGGACGGGCGCGCGTGGGTGCGCCTGGAGGACGGCGCCCGCTCGGTCGCGCTCTGGGCCGACGAGGCACACCCCTGGCTGGAGATCTTCACCGCCGACACGGCACCGGGCGCCATGCGCCGCGCGGGCGTGGGCGCCGAGCCGATGACCTGCCCGCCGAACGCCTTCGTCACCGGAACCGACCTGATCACCCTCGAACCGGGCGCCGAGTTCGGCGGCTCCTGGGGCATCGTCGGCGGCTGACCGCGCGATCGCCGCGAACCGACCGGCGCGAACGGCGATCAAAATCCCCGAAGGCGTTCCACCGGCCCGGTGCCCGCCCGCCGGCGCTCGCCGCCGCCGGGCGGGCCGGATCGGTAGCGTGTGCACGACGCGGTGTCCTTGGAGAGGAACTCATGAAGCTGACCCTGTCCTCCGTCGACGACCTGAGCGCCCGGGTCGAGGAGGCGCGCGCGGAGTACGAACGCCGGCACCCGGGCCGGCCGGACGAGCGCCGCCCGGTGCACACCCTGTACGTCCCGGCCGACCGGTTCACCGCGACCACCCCCGCCGACCTGGGTAAGGAGGCGCTGCGGCTGCTCGAGACGCACGTCACGGACGCCGCCGCGGCGGCGAGCGCGTTCGGTATCGACACGACCCTGGCCGAGACCGTGCACGAGCGGGTCGCCGCGAAGCTGGCCCGCGAACCGGTGGAGGACCTGCGCATCGACTTCGAGGACGGGTACGGCGTCCGCGACGACGCGGAGGAGGACGGGCACGTCGCCGCCGCCGTCGAGGCGGTCGCCCAGGCGTACGAGACGCGCTCCCTCCCCTACTACTGGGGGCTGCGGGTCAAGTCGTTCGCGGACGGCGGGCACCGCCGGGCGATGCGCACCCTCGACGGCTTCCTCACCGGGCTGGCCGAGCGTCTCGGCCGGCTGCCGGGCGGCTTCCTCGTGACCTTCCCCAAGATCGTAACGCCCGACCACGTGCGGATCTTCGTCGACTTCCTCTCGCGCTTCGAAGCGGAGATCGGCCTGCCGGAGGGGCTGCTCCGCATGGAGGTCCAGATCGAGACCCCGCAGTCGGTCGCCCATCTCCCGGAGGTCGTGGCCGCCGCCGGGAACCGGCTCGTCGCGGCCCAGTTCGGCGTGTACGACTACACGGCCGCGTGCGGGCTGCCGCCGTCGGAGCAGCGGCTCGACCACCCGGCCTGCGACCACGCGCGCCACGTCCTGCAGGTGACCCTCGCCGGCACCGGCGTCCGGCTGGTCGACGGAGCGACGAAGATCGCCCCGTCGAGCGACAAGACCAAGGACGTGTACAAGGCGTGGCGGCTGCACTCCGGCCTCGTGCGCTACTCCCTGATGAACGGCTTCCCGCAGAGCTGCGACCTGCACGTCGCGCAGTTGCCGAGCCGCTACGCCGCGGTGTACGCCTCCCTGCTGAACGGCCTCGACGACGCCGTCGACCGCCTGCGCGCCGACCGCGCCGGGCAGGCCGACGGCGCCTTCGGCGATCCAGGGACCGCCGCGGCGCTGACCGCCCGGCTGCGGCACGCGGCCGACTGCGGCGCCGTCGACCGCGACGACATCCGCGACCTGATCGGCTGACCGGGGGTGGGCCGCCCTACCGGTCCACCACCGCACCCGGGCGGGGCAGCGGCACGCCGTCGTCGACGAGCAGGTCGTCGCCGCGGTCGTCGGCGCCCATCAGCTGCCGCAGGTCCTCGATCGCCATGGTCTGCTCGCGCATCTTGGCCATGATGTCGCGGAGCGTGTGGACGACGACGAGCGTGGCCTCCGCCTGGGCGAGAGTGGCGTGGACCTGGGCCGCCGCCGTGTCCGGGGGCGTGCGGGCCAGGGCGTTCTCGGCCTTGAGCAGGTGGGAGGCGGCGCTGTCGTTGTGCGTCACCCAGTGGTAGCCGGGTTCCTCCGGCCAGGCGGACGTCATGGCGGGTTGCTCACCTCTCCAGCCGGAGCCCCCGACCCGGCGATCATGTCGGACCGTGCACGCCCCCGCGCCTCAGTGAGACGCTCGAGCCCCGTCCCCGGTTGACAGCACGCACCGTCTCGATCCGGTCCCCCGGGCCCGCCTCACGGCCGGTCGAGGCGCCGGAGGTCCTCGGGGGTGTCGATGTCGTCGGCGGCGGCGACGTCTTCGCAGGGCACCGTGACGACGAGTTCGGGATGGGCCCGCAGGAAGGCACGCGCGCCAACGTCTCCGGAGGCGCCGGCCGCCGCCTCCGCGAAGTGCTCGCGGGCGATGAGGACCGGGTTCCTGGGCCGGCCCGCGTAGGTGGCGACCGCGACCCGCGCCCCGGCGTCGTACGCCGCGCGGAGCCGGCGCACCGCCTCCGCGGTCACCTGCGGCTGGTCCACCAGGGCGATGACGACGGCCGGGCAGTCGTCCGCCAGCGCCGACAGTCCCAGGCGCAGCGACGAGGCCATGCCGGTGCGCCAGTCCGGGTTGTGGACGACCACCGCGCCCGCCACGTCGATCACGGCGGCGCCGGTGACGACGACGATCGGAGTGCAGCCCGCCTCGTGGAGCATGTGAACCCCACGGTCGGCGAGCCGGACCCCGCCGATCTCGACGAGCGCCTTCGGCGTGCCGAGCCGGCGCCCTTCTCCGGCCGCCAGCAGCAGCCCCGCCGGCGCGCCCGCGTGCCTGATCCCCATTGCGGGAGCGTATCCGCCCGCGTGCCCGTCAGCGGTGGGCGGCGACGGGCGGGAGCACGCCGTGGGCCACGTGGTGGGGAGCCGCCGCCGTCCCCCCGGCCACCGCCGCGCCGATGAGCGCGGCCACGACGAGCCGGCGTACGAGGGGCTTCCGGGCGTTTCGCGCCATGGTGGTTCCGGCCTTCTTCCGTGTTCGTCGGGACTCTTACGAGTCTGGGCCCCGGCGCGCGTCCGCGCAGTGGGGCCAGGCCGACTCTCGCACGGTGGGGACAACCCCCCTCTGGATCCCTTCGTCCCGGTCAGTCCCCGTGGATCCGGCCCGCCGTCTCGCCGAGGGGACGTCCGGTGCCGCCCCAGCGCAGCGCGATGAGCTCGGCCGCGACCGATACCGCCGTCTCCTCCGGGGTACGGGCGCCGATGTCCAGGCCGATGGGCGAGCGCAGCCGCGCGATCTCCTCCTCGGTCACACCGGCCTCGCGCAGCCGCTTCAGCCGGTCGTCGTGGGTGCGCCGGGAGCCCATCGCGCCGACGTAGCCCGCCGGGGTGCGCAGCGCCACCTCCAGCAGCGGCACGTCGAACTTCGGATCGTGGGTGAGCACGCAGATCGCGGTGCGCTCGTCCACCTCCGTCTCGGCCAGGTACCGGTGCGGCCACTTCACCACCACCTCGTCCGCGTCGGGGAACCGCTTGGCGGTGGCGAAGACCGGCCGGGCGTCGCAGACGGTCACGTGGTAGCCGAGGAACCTGCCGACGCGGACGACCGCCGCCGCGAAGTCGATCGCGCCGAACACCAGCATCCGCGGCGGCGGCGCGAACGAGTGCACGAAGACGGAGAGTTCGTCGCCGCGCCGCTCACCGTCCGGCCCGTAGCGGCGGACTCCGGTACGGCCCTGGGCGAGCATGCCGCGGGCGTCGTCGTCCACGGCGGCGTCCAGCCGTTCGAGTCCGAGCGAGCCCGCCACGCGGCCGGGCCAGACGACCCGCCGCGCGCCGAGCTCCCGGGGACCCCCGACGACCGTGACGACCGCGACCGGCTCGTGGCGTTCGACGGACGCCGCGACGTCCGCGAACTCCGGGTACGCCGCCGGGCCGACCGGCTCGACCAGCACGTCGAGGATCCCGCCGCAGGTGAGGCCGACGGCGAACGCGTCGTCGTCGCTGACGCCGTACCGCCGCACCACCGGCCGCCCCGTCGCCATGACCTCCCGCGCCAGCTCGTACACCGCGCCCTCGACGCAGCCGCCGGACACGCTGCCCACGGCCTCGCCCGCCGCCGAGACCGCCATGGCGGCGCCCGGCGGCCGGGGCGCGCTGCGGAACGTGTCGACGACGGTGGCCAGGCCGAACGTCTCCCCCGCCGCGTACCAGGTGCGGATCTCGCCGAGGACGTCACGCATCACCGATCACTCCCGCCAGTTCCTCGAGCGCGGCCAGGCTGTGGCCGGCCACGAACGCATCGACGTGCGGCAGGGCCGCCGCCATCCCGGCCGTGAGCGGTTCGTACCCGGGCCTGGCCTTGTGCGGGTTGGCCCACACGACCCGGTGGGCGAGCCGCCGCAGCCGCGCCATCTGCGCCCCGAGGAGGGTCGCGTCGCCGCGTTCCCAGCCGTCCGAGGCGACCACGACCACCGCGCCGCGCGCCATCCCCCGCTGCCCGAACCGGTCGAGGAACTCCTTCAGCTCCTCGCCCAGCCTCGTGCCGCCGCTCCAGTCGGGGATCGCGGACGACACCGCCGCCATCGCCGCGTCGGGTTCCCGGTGCCGCAGTTCACGGGTGACCCGGGTCAGCCGCGTGCCGACCGTGAAGACCTCGGTGCTGCGCGGGGCGCAGCGGAGGGCGGCGTGCGCGAACCGCAGGAGCACGTCGGCGTACGGGCTCATGGAGCCGCTGACGTCGATGAGGAGCACCACGCGGCGGGGGCGGGTCCGGTGCGCGCGGTAGTGCGGCCGGGAGATCTCCCCGCCGCGCCGGAGGATCGAGCGGACCGTACGGGCGGGGTCGAGCCGTCCGCGGCGGGCCGGGGCGAACCGCCGGGACCGGCGGCGCGCCGAGACGTTGCCGAGGAAGGGCGACGAGCCGCCGCACCTCGTCGCGCTCGGCCGCGCTGAGCCGGGCGACGTCGCGCCGGCGCAGGACCTCGGCCGCGCTGGCGGCCGTGGCGCCCGGGTCGCCGCTCCCCTCCGCCCCGCCCGCCCCGCCCGCCCGGCTCCGGGCGGCGGGCCGGGCGACCGGCGCGGGCCGCCGGGGCACGCGGCGGGCCGAGGCGGACTCGCCGGAGAAGTACGCGGCGAAGCACCGGTCGTACCGCGGCAGGTCCGCGGGGCCGGCGCACAGCGTGAGCCGGCCGGCCCAGTACACGTCGCGCGGGTTCCGCACGTCGAGGCGGTCGAGCGCCCCGATCATCGCCTGGAGCCGTTCGGGGTCGGCGTTCACTCCGGCGGCGCGCAGCGTACGGGCGAAGCCGGTCAGCGTCTCGACGAGGTCACGCGGCACGCCCATGGTCAGGACCCGTCGAGCAGCACGTCCAGGCCCTTGGCGACGCGCTCGGTGTCCTCCCGGTACTTCAGCACGGCGCCCAGCGTGACGGCCGCGGTGTCGGGATCGAGGTCCCGGGCGCCGAGCGCGACCAGGGCCTCGGTCCAGTCGAGGCTCTCGGCGATCCCGGGCGTCTTCAGCAGGTCGAGGCCCCGGAGCCGGGCCGCCGCGCCGGCGACCTGGCGGACGAGCCGCTCGGACGCCTCCGGCAGCCGCCGCCGGATGATCGCGACCTCGCGGTCGAACGCCGGATGCTCCAGCCAGTGGTAGAGGCAGCGGCGCTTCAGGGCGTCGTGCACCTCGCGCGTGCGGTTGGAGGTGACGATGACGACGGGCGGGCGCTCGGCCCGTACGGTGCCCAGCTCGGGGATGGAGATCGTGAAGTCGCTCAGCACCTCGAGCAGGAACGCCTCGAACTCGTCGTCGGCGCGGTCGATCTCGTCGACCAGGAGGACGCTCGGGCGTTCGGGCGTGGACGTCTCCAGCGCCCGCAGTAGCGGCCGGGCGACGAGGAACCGCCGGTCGTACAGCTCCGACTCCAGCCGCTGCACGTCGGTCACGCCGGCGGCCTCGGCGGCGCGCAGGTGCAGCAGCTGACGGGGGAAGTCCCAGTCGTAGAGCGCCTGGGCGGCGTCCAGTCCCTCGTAGCACTGGAGCCGGATGAGCGGGACGTCGAGCACGGCGGCGAGGGTCTTGGCGAGCTCGGTCTTGCCGACCCCGGCCTCGCCCTCCAGGAACAGCGGGCGGCTCATGCGCAGGCTCAGAAAGCAGGCCGTGGCGAGTCCCTCGTCGGCCAGGTAGGCGTGCCGGTTCAGGGCCTCGCTCAGAGCCGCCGGCGAAGCGAAGTCGGATGCCGGAGACGCGGTGGAATGCGGCACGCACTAAGGCTACTTCGCCGATCGGATCCCGGCCCGGATCCGATTCAGCCGTCTCGCCACCGTCAGCCGGCCGCGCGCTCCTGCGCCGCCACCACCGCGTCGGCGTGCTCCTCGGTCCAGCGGCCGAACGCCTCGATCGGCTCGAGCAGGCCGCGGCCGGGCGCCGTCAGCTCGTACTCGACCCGGGGCGGCGCCTCGGCGTACGCACGCCGGATCACCAGCCCGTCGTCCACCAGCCGGCGCAGCGTCTCGGTGAGCACCTTGCCGCTGATGCCGCCGATCACCTCACGCAGCTCGACCGGCCGTCTCGGCCCGTCGCGCAGCGCGTAGATGACCACGGCGTTCCAGGTGTTCGCCAGCAGGTCGAACGCCAGCCGCGCCTGGCAGTCGGCGAGGAGATCCCGGTCCATGTCAGGTGCCTACCGTATCGTCCGGGCACCGTTCGGTGCCTGTCGGAAGTCCTAGCGTCGCACTCATGAAGATCGGGATCCTCGGAGCGGGGAACATGGCCGGCGCGCTCGGCGCCCAGTGGGCGCGCGCGGGACACGAGGTGTTCGTCGGCGCGCGCGATCGGGACCGGGCGGCGAAGCGCGCCGCGGAGTTCGGACCCGGCGCCCGCGCGGGCGGACTGGGCGAGGCCGCGGCCTTCGGCGACGCGACACTGCTCGCCGTGGCGTACGAAGGGCTGACGGACGTCCTCGGGCAGGTCGGGGACTCCCTGAGCGGGCGGACGGTGATCGACTGCGTGAACGGCATCGTGCATCCAGGCGTCACCCTCGCCACCGGAGCCGGCCCGTCCGTCGCCCGGCGGGTCGCCGACGCGACCGGCGCGCACGTGGTCAAGGGGTTCAACCTGTGCCCCGACGCGATGTGGCGGATGACGCCGCCCGCGGTCGACGGCCGCCGGCTGACCGTGCCCCTCTGCGGCGACGACGCCGGCGCCCTGGCGACGGTACGGACCCTGATCACCGACCTCGGCTGCGTTCCGGCCGACGCCGGCGGCCTCGACCGCGCCGGAGTCCTGGAGGCCACCGCGGCCTACGTGATCGGCCTGCACCTCGCCGGCGTCGACCCCCGCTCCGCCCTCCCCCCGGTGGACTAGGACGCTCCGGTCACCCGCGCGAACTCGCCGATCATCGGGTTGCGGGCTCCGGCGGGCCAGACCGGGGCGCAGATCATCGGTGGCAGGCCGGTCACCGGGACGGTGACGACGTGGGGGTGGTCCGGGCGTACGGCGGCGATCGTCAGGTGGAGCACGTCTCCGCCGGCGACGAGGACGATCGCCTCCTCCAGCGACGCGGACGTGTGCCGGGGCACCCGCCGGAGCGGGACCCCGCCGGGGGTGGCCGGCGGTATCCACGAGTCGGCGAGCTGCTCCGGCGCGCTGCTCGGATACAGGATGTCGTAGCCGGCGAGTTCCTCGGCGTCCACGGCGGCGCGCCGGGCCAGTGGATGCCCGGCCGCGACCAGCACCGCCCGCTCCTCGCGCCACCACGCCGGGCCGACGTCGAATCCCATCGCCTGGATCAGCGCGTGATCGACGGCCAGCCAGCCGACGAAGACGTCCACCGGCCAGTCGCCGCCCCAGCGCATCGGGTCGGTGTTGGGATGCGCGGACCGCACCACGGCGCAGTGCGGACGGGTCCGCTCGAACGCCCGGATCGGCCCGTCGACGGCCTCGCCGGGCAGGCTGGTCGCGATGCCGACGCGGAGCACCTCGGCGCCCGCGTCGCGCCGTGCCTCCCCCAGCGCCCGTTCCATCCGCTCGTACGCGGGCCGGAGCTCGGCGCGCAGGCGTTCGCCCAGCGGCGTCAGCCGGACCCGCCTGCTGGTCCGCTCGAACAGCGGACCGCCGACCCGGCGCTCCAGCGCGCGCACCGCCTGGCTCACGCGCGGCGTGGACACGCCCAGCCGCGCCGCCGCACGGCCGAAGTGCAGCTCACGGGCGACCTCCAGGAACGCTTCGATCTCCCGCATCTCCATGCGCTCATTGTGACGTCCGGCTTAACGATCGTGGCGCGATCCGTCATTGATCACGCTTCCCAGCGCGGCCAGCCTGGAAGGGCTATGGGACTCGAAGAACAGATACCCGCCGGCTTCCTGCTCACGACCGTCGAGGCGGTGGCGGGCACGGCCCGCAGGTCGTCGATGTGGCCGATGACGTTCGGGCTCGCGTGCTGCGGCATGGAGCTGATGGCGGTCGGCGACCCGCGTCACGACTTCTCGCGGTTCGGCATGGAGCGCCCGTCGGGCTCGCCCCGGCAGGCGGACCTCATGGTCGTGGCCGGGCGGGTCAGCCAGAAGATGGCGCCGGTGCTGCGGCGGCTGTACGACCAGATGGCCGCGCCCAAATGGGTGATCGCGATGGGCGTGTGCGCCTCGTCGGGCGGCATGTTCAACAACTACGCCGTCGTGCAGGGCGTCGACCACATCGTGCCGGTCGACATCTACCTGCCCGGCTGCCCGCCCCGCCCGGAGATGCTGCTCGACGCCATCGTCAAGCTGCACGACAAGATCGGCGACACGAAGCTCGGCGCGCACCGGCGCGCCGAGATCGTGGCCGAGGAACGCGCCCGCCTGACGCAACTCCCCCTGATCGACGCGTGCCCCACGCCCGGGTGAGACGGCCTGGGCGGGGCGCCAGGCCGTCTCCGGAAATCACGGGGTGAGCGTCACGGTGCCGTCCGCGGTGCCGTCGCCGAGGGACGCCGTGATGGTGACGTCGGACGGCGAGTCGACCGGCACCGTGGTGGCCGTGAAGCTCGCCGACGTCGAGCCGGCGGGGATGGTCACCGTGGTGGGGACGTCCACGATCCCCCAGCTCTGCTGCAGCGCCACGACGGTGTCGTCGTCGGACGGGCCGGCCAGGTTGACGGTGCCCTGGAAGCTCTGCCCGCCCTGGACCGTGGCCGGCATGCCGGTGATCGAGGTGAGCCGCGGCTGAACCGTCACCGGGATCGTGGTGGTGACGCCGTCGGCGGTCGCCTGGATCTCCGTGTGCGTGGTCCGGGTGACGTCGGAGGCGTGAATCCGGAACTGATCACTCATGGAGCCCGGCGTGATGTAGAGGTAGTCCTGGTCCAGCTGGATCGTGGAGTCCCCGTCGGCCACCTTCAGGTCGACGCGCAGGCCGTCGTCCGGCGCCGGATTGCTTAGCAGGACGGTGTACGACCGGTCGCCGTCGAGACCGTAGACGCCGCCTCCCGGAGGGATGATCTTCATGCTGCTGCTGCCGTCGAAGGGCGGGAGCAGGACCTTCGACGCGGTGAGCGTGCGCGTGCCGAGAGTCACCGAGATGTGGACGGTGGTCGTCCGGGCGACCGGACGGACCGTTGCGCGGAACTCACCGCCGTACGAACCCACCTGGGTGAAGGCCACGGTGGCCGGCACGGTGACGGCGGGGTCGTCCGAGGCGACCTCGACGGTCAGGCCACCGGCGGGCACCGGACCGGTGAAGGTCAGGAAGGCGCTCACGTCGTTCGGCCGGGTGGACTCGGGAATCTGGAAGAGCTTCAGGCCCGGGGAGACGGTGATCGCGCTGCTCAGCGTTCGCCCCGCGTATCCCGCGGTGACGTGGGCGACGTACTGCGCCGCCCGGTCCGTGCTCGCGGTGATCGGGACGTCGACGCTGTCCCGTCCCCGCGCCACCGTGACCTGGGCCGGAACGGTCAGTTTCGCGTCGTCGGAGGTCAGCGACACCTGAATGTCGGAGTCCGGAGCGCAGCTCAGGCGGAGCGTGCCGGTCACCTCGTCGCCGGCGTAGATCCGGCCGGGTGCCGAGAATCCCGTCAGCTGGGGGTCGGCGCAGGCGCCCGAGGCCATCGCGGCTCGCGTCGGAACCACTGCCAGGGTCGCCAGCGTCAGGAGAACGAGGGAAATGCATCGCCTCATACAGCGACCTCACGCTTTTCACTGATTATCATCACGAATTAACACATTAAGTCGTATCCCACCACTTATCACGCCGCACTATTTCGGGTCTCGTCGAAACCCGCCGCTGAACTCGTGACATGAAAGTCCGGAACGACCGAATGTGGACAGCGAGCGCGCGCAGAGGCTCCGGCGCCGCGCCCCCGTCATCGGCGCCGAGGATGTTCGTCGCCGGGACGACGCGCATCCTCGGCGCCGACCGCCGACCGGCCGTCCGTCAGGCGGCGGCGCGTTCGCCGGCGGGCCGGCGGCGGAGGCGTGCCTGCTGGACGGCCGGCGGCACGTACGCCTGGTCGAGCACGCCGACGTCGGTGCCCGGTGGCACGATCTCGTCGATCCGGTCGAGGACGTCGTCGGTGAGCGTCACGTCGAGGCCGGCGAGGAGGTCGTCGAGGTGGCTCATCGTGCGCGGCCCGACGATCGCGCTGGTCACGTCGGGGTGAGCGATCGCGAACGCCATGGCGAGGTGGGCCGGCGGCAGTCCCGCCTCCCCGGCGAGTGCGACGAACCGCTCGACGGTCTCGAGACGGCGTTCGTCGCTGACGTGCTTGACGAAGGCGGCGCGGCGGAGTTCGTTCCGCTCACCCTTGCGGACGCGCCCCGTGAGCAGCCCCTGGCCGAGTGGACCCCACACCAGCACCCCCATCCCATGGCGCTGGGCGACCGGCAGGACCTCGCGTTCGATGCCGCGGTTGAGCAGCGAGTACGGCGGCTGCTCCGTGCGGAACCGCGCCAGACCGCGCCGTTCGGCGACCCACTGGGCCTCGACGATGTCGGACGCCGGCATGCCGGACGTCCCGATCGCCCGGACCTTCCCGCTGCGGATCAGGTCGGAGAGCGCGGAGAGCGTCTCCTCGATGTCCGTGGCGGGGTCCGGCCGGTGGATCTGGTAGAGGTCGATGTGGTCGGTCTGGAGGCGGCGCAGCGAATCCTCGACCGCGGTCACGATCCACCGCCGCGAGGCGCCCTGGCGATTGGGGTCGTCACCCATCGGGCGGCCCACCTTGGTCGCGAGGACGACGTCGTCCCGTCGCCCCTTGAGCGCCTTTCCGACGATCTCTTCGGAGTCGCCGTAGGCGTCGGCGGTGTCGATGAAGTTGATCCCCGCGTCCAGCGCCTTGTGGATCATGCGGGCGGAGTCGCCGGGATCGGGATTGCCGACGGACGTCGCGAACATCAATGCGCCCAGCGCATAGGGACTGACCTTGATACCGGTCCGGCCGAGCGTGCGGTACTGCATGCGGAAGTTGCCTCTTTCTGCAGGGAGGGTCTGAACGAGCTGCGGCGCCGGCGGACGTGCATCGGGCGGCCGCCGCAAATGCCACGCGGCGGTTCTTCGGTGCTCGTCTCGTCGCACCGCGGGGTGCCGCCGGTCCGCCGAGCCGGTTCCCAGCGTGCGACGGTACGGGCGCCGGCGGAAGAGACGTCCTTATCCGGGGACGGGCCGTCCCTGGCTCCGGCCGGCGCCCCAGGGCAGAGTGGAGGCGTGGACAGAAGCGAACTCGCCGACTTCCTGCGCCACTGCCGCGCCCGGCTCATCCCCGCCGACGTGGGGCTGTCGCCGGGCGCGCGGCGCCGCACCCCGGGGCTGCGCCGCGAGGAGGTGGCGCAGCTGGCCGGCATGTCCACCGACCACTACACCCGAATGGAGCAGGCCAGGGGCTCACACCCGTCCCGCCAGATGCTCGCCGCCGTCGCCCGCGCGCTGCGGCTGACCGGCGACGAACGCGACCACCTGTTCCATCTGGCCGGGGAGGAGCCCCCACACGACCGGCCGGCCACCGAGCACGTCCGCCCCGGCCTGCTCCTCGTCCTCGACCGGCTGACCGACGCTCCCGCCCGGGTGGTGAGCGACCGCGGCGACGTCCTCGCGCAGAACGCGATGGCCAGGGCGCTCCACGGCGACGCCTCCGGCCCCCCTGAGACGGAGCACAACGTCGTCTGGCGCTACTTCACCGATCCCGCCGCGCGCGAGCTCTTCCCCGCCGAGGACCGTGACCACGCCGCCCGCACCGCGGTGGCGGATCTGCGCGCCACACTGGCCCGCCGCCCGGACGACGCGCGGCTGGCGGCGCTCGTACGCCGGCTCCGCGCCCGCAGCGAGGAATTCTCGGCCCTGTGGGACGCCCACCACGTCGCCGTACGCCGCAGCGACGTCAAACGCTTCCTGCACCCGGTCGTCGGCCCGCTGGAGCTGGAGTGCGAGGTGCTGCTGAGCCCGGAGCACGACCAGCGGCTGGTCGTCTACACCGCCCGCCCGGGCACCGAGTCCCACGAGCGACTGGAACTCCTCCGCGTGATCGGCCTCCAGAACCTGACCCCAGGCTGACCCGCTCGCCTCGTATAGCAGTCGTTTGAAGCGGTCAAGGCCATGAGCGCCGAGGATGTTCGTCGCTGGAACAACGAACATCCTCGGCACTCACAGCCGCCCCGCTCTCAGACGAGTGGCTCTTCACCCGCCCGCTCGACCACGGCGACCTCGACACAGTCACCACCGTTCGAGCCACTTCTCGTGGCCTTCCGCCACGTCACGGCCAGCTCCACGCACTTGCCACCATTGGCTGTGCTGATTGAGGACTTCCGCCACGTCAGGTCGTCCATTGCTCCGACTTCCTCCGGATCAGCTCGATCGACTGCTGCCTGGGAAGGGCGTCCGCCCGGAACACCTCGAACATGCGTCGCAGTGCCGCGACGTCATGTGGACGCCCGATCACCTCTCCGTTGAGTTGATTGTCAACGTAGGCCAGTTCAGCCCCATCGTCGAGGGTCGCGATCACGAACGGACCGAGGAAACCGGCGCACGCCTCGGCACTCGCCGGGACGATCTGAACGATGACGTTGTCCCGTTCGGCCATGGTCGCCAGATGCAGAAGCTGATCCGCCATGACCTTGGCACCGCCGACGTTCTGGCCGAGCACGCTCTCGGCAATGACAGCGACGAGTACGGGTGGCGAGTCCTCCCGACTGAGGATCTTCTGGCGGTCGAGCCGTGCGCTGACCATGTCCTCCAAGTCGGCGAAGTCATGCCGACCGGCCCGTATCACCGCGCGAGCGTAGTCCTCGTTCTGTAGCAGGCCCGGGACCACGGTCGATTGGAACGAGAGCAGCGATGTGGCCCTACGTTCGGCCGTAAGCCACTTGTCGAGCCACTCGGGTGGGATCTCGCCGGCGACGAGTTCGTCGATGATGCGGATCAAGATGTCGCTCGCGCCGAGGAGTGGGATGAGGCGTTCGAGGTGTTCCGGTCTCGGGAGCATCCGGTGGGTCTCCCACGCGGCGACCAGGGACTCCGAGACGTACAGGGCCTTCCCGACCGCCGCCCGGGTCAGCCCCTTGGCCTCGCGAGCGCGGCGAAGCTCTCTGGCGACGAAGACCCGCGCCGTCATCCGGTTTCCGCTCATCGACCCGTGCCCTTTCGCCCGGTAACAGTGGAGCGCTCCTCAGAGTACGCATGCGAACACTCTCCGTGTACGTGAAATTCCGGAAGTCGGATCAGCCGGTCAGGGTCTGGGCGAGGAGGAAGACGTTGAGGCCGCTGATCAGGGCGGCGACGGCCGCGCCCACGGCGATCGTGGCGCGGCCGTTGACCAGGTCGCCCATCAGGGTCCGGCGGCTGGTCAGGACGACGAGCGGGATCAGGGCGAACGGGATGCCGAAGGACAGCGCGACCTGGCTCAGGATCAGGGCGTGGGTGGGCTCGACGCCGGTCGCGAGGATCAGGAAGGCCGGTGCCATGGTGGCCAGGCGGCGGGCGAGGATGGGCACGCGCCGGCGCAGGAACCCGGCCATGATGACCTGGCCGGCGTACGTCCCGACGCTGGAAGAGGCCAGTCCGGAGGCCAGCAGGGCGATCGCGAAGGCGAGCGCCGCGCCGGGTCCGATGAGGTGGCCGAGGCCGCCGTGGAACGCCCGCAAACCCTCTGACCTGCGGCTCGGCTCTGGAGCTGACATGACGGCGACGACCCCTCCTCCCGGCGCGGAGAAGTTCTCGGTGCACCTGCTCGGCTGCTTCGAGCTGCGCCGGGATCAGGTGCCGCTTCCGGTCACCCCCTCCGCCCAGCGGCTGCTGGCCTACCTCGCCACCCGGACGGGCATGGTCGCCCGGCCCGCGACCGCGGCCACGCTGTGGCCCGACTTCCCGGACCGCCGGGCCACCGCCAACCTGCGCTCGGCCCTGTGGCGCCTGCGCCAGGAACACGCCGGCGGGCCGGTCCACTGCACGCCGTACGGCATCGAGCTGCGTCCGGACGTCCTCGTGGACGTCGAGCTGATCCGGGCGCGGAGCGCCGAGCTTCCCGCGGCCGGTGACGACGCCTGCGGGCTCGATCCGTCGGTGCTGAGCCAGGACGTCCTGCCGGACTGGCCCGACGAGTGGCTGCTGCCGACGCGGGAGTGGTTCCGGCAGGTCCGCCTGCACGCCCTGGACGCGCTGTGCGCCCGGCACCGCAGGTGCGGCCGTTACGACGCGGCGCTGGACGCGGGCATGCGCGCGGTCGCCTGTGAACCGCTGCCGGGAGAGCGCCCACCGCGCCGTCGCCCTGGTTCACCTGGACGAGGGCAACCCCGCCGAGGCGCTGCGGCAGTACGAGGTCTACCGGCGGCTGCTGCACGCCGAGCTCGGCCTGCCGCCGTCGCAGCGCTTCCGCGGCCTGATCGCGCCGCTTCTCGGCCGGCCCCTCGACGCCGTCACGTCAGGGTGACGCCCGGGTGAGAACGACGTCTCCGTACGGTCGTGACGCGCCGGTGACGGCCCGCCCTGCGGACTCAGTGGTCCCTGGCCTCGCCGCGTTCGTGGATCAGGGCGGCCAGCTCGGCGAGCGCGCGGTTGGCGCGCTCGCCGTCGGAGGCCTGGATGCCCATGACCGGGACGGTCGAGCCGTCGGCGAGGTCGAGCGTGGGCCAGGGCGCGCCCTCGGACATCGTCACGCCGAGCAGCTCCGCCCACTCGAACTCATGCGTACGCAGCCCGTTGACGACCGTGACACCCTCGTCGTCGGCGGTGATCCGGCTGCGGGCGAGGATGTGCAGGACCCCGGCGACGGCCAGCCCGATCGCCACCAGCCCGATCCGGTCGCCGACGGCCCAGGGCGCGGGCATGACCACGGCGAGGAGGATCATCCCGAGGACGACCACCGCCGCCAGGACGTACGGGACGATCCTGGCCCGCCGGGGTCGCCACGTCGCCGTGGTCATGAGACGGCCGCCTTAGCTCAGTCGACGATCTTGCTGATCGGGATCTCGAGGATGTCGCGGGCGCCCGCACCCTTCAGGGCCGGGATCAGCGTGTTGACGCCGTGCTTGGCGACGACGCTCTCCACCGCGTGCATCTCGCCGCCGGCGAGGGGCGTGACCGTGGGCGACGACATCGACGGGATGATGTCCAGGACGCTCTGCAGCGCGCCGTTCTCGACGTTCAGCTTGAGCAGGACGTTGCCGCGCGCCCGGATCGCGCCCTGCAGCAGCAGCGCGATGTCCTCCATGGCCGCCCGCTTCTCGGCGTCCTCGTACGCCTCGCGGTTGGCGACCAGCTCGGTGTAGCTGGTCAGGAGGGTGTCGAGGATGCGCAGGCCGTTCTTGCGCAGCGACGACCCGGTCTCGGTGAGGTCGACGATCGCGTCGACGATGTCGGGGACCTTCGCCTCGGTCGCGCCGTACGACGGGACGACCCGCGCCTTGACGCCGTGCTGGGCGAGGAACCGCTCGGTGAGCGCGGGGAACTCCGTGGAGATCCGCACGCCCTCGGGCAGGTCGGAGACGGTCTGCCAGGGCGCGTCGTTCGGCACGGCCATGATGACGCGCACCGGGTTGGACGTGGCCTTGGAGTACTTCAGCTCACCGAGGGAGACGACGTCGGCGTCGGTCTCGGTGATCCAGTCGCGCCCGGTGATGCCGAGGTCGAACAGGCCCTGTTCGAGGTAGGTCGGGATCTCCTGCGGGCGCAGGACGCGGACCCGGTCGATCCGCGGGTCGTCGATCGAGGCGCGGTAGTCGCGGTCGGAGGCCCGGCGGACGGTGAGGTCGGCGGCGTCGAACAGGTCGAACGTCGCCTTCTCCAGGGAGCCCTTGGGCAGCACGAGTGACAGCACGGTTCAGCAGACCTTTCGTTCGGAAGTGGGGTGGGTTTCGCGGCGTCGACGCTCAGGAGCCCAGATGCTCCGCGTCGTGCCGCGCGTGACCGTGGTGCCGAAGACCTCGCAGGGTCAGTGCCGTATCGAGTGCGGCCACGGTCGCCTCCATCCCTTTGTCCTCGTGGCTGTCGTCCAGCCCGCAGCGGTCCAATGCCTGGTCGAGCGTCTCACATGTTAGTACCCCGTTGCCCACCGGGGTGCCCTCATCCAGGGCGACCCTGGTCAGACCGGCGGTGACGGAGTCGCAGACGTAGTCGAAGTGCGGGGTCTCCCCGCGGATCACCGCGCCGAGGCAGACGACCGCGTCGTTGTCCCGGGCGAGCTGCTGGGCGACGACCGGGATCTCCAGCGCGCCCGCGACCCGTACGACGACCGGCTCGGCGACCCGGCACTCCTTGGCCGTGGCGACGGCCCGCTCCAGCAGCCGGTCGGTGATCCGCGCATGCCACCGGGTGCAGACGATCCCCAGCCGCAGCCCCGAGGCGTCGACGTACGTCTCCCCCGGCCGTCCGATTCCGCTCACTGGTGACGCACCTCGCTCATGACAGTTCTCCGATCTCGTGGCCCAGCCGGTCGCGTTTGGCGGTGAGGTAGCGCCGGTTGTGCTCGGTGACGAGGACGGGCAGCGGGACGCGCCCGCGCACCTCGACGCCGAAGCGCTCCAGCCCCGCGACCTTGGCCGGATTGTTGGTCAGCACCTGGACGGACCGTACGCCCAGGTCGAGCAGCATCTGCGCGGCGTTGCCGTACTCGCGGGCGTCGACCGGCAGGCCGAGCTCAAGGTTGGCGTCGACGGTGTCGGAACCGTCGTCCTGACGCTGGTACGCCCGCAGCTTGGCGAGCAGCCCGATGCCCCGGCCCTCGTGCCCGCGCAGGTACAGCACGACGCCCCGGCCCTCGGCGGCGATCGCGGCCATCGCGGCGTCGAGCTGGGTGCCGCAGTCGCAGCGCTCCGAGCCCAGGACGTCGCCGGTGAGGCATTCGGAGTGGGCCCGTACCAGGACGTCCTCGCCGTCGCCCAGGTCGCCGTAGACGAGGGCGACGTGCTCGCCGTCGTCCAGGTGGCTGGCGTACCCGATCGCGCGCCACGTGCCGTGCCGGTTCGGGATGCGGGTCTCGGCGGCCCGCTCGACCATCCGCTCGGTGCGCTTGCGGTACTCCACGAGCTGCTCGATCGAGATCAGCTTGAGGTCGTGCTCCTTGGCGAAGATCTCCAGCTGCGGCAGCCGCGCCATCGTGCCGTCGTCGTTGACGACCTCGGCCAGCACCCCGGCCGGGGTGAGCCCGGCCAGCCGGGCCAGGTCGACGGCGGCCTCGGTGTGCCCGCGCCGGCGCAGCACCCCGCCCTGGCGGTAGCGCAGCGGGAAGATGTGCCCGGGGCGGACCAGCTCGTGCGGCTCGGTCGCCGAGTCGGCGAGCGTACGGATCGTGTGGGCGCGGTCGGCCGCGGAGATGCCGGTGTCGACGCCGTCGCGGGCGTCGACGCTCACGGTGTACGCCGTGCGCATGCGCTCGTGGTTGTGCGCGGTCATCAGCGGGATCTGCAGCCGGTCCAGGTCCCTGCCCTCCATGGGCACGCAGATCACGCCGCTGCTGTACCGGATCGTGAAGGCGACCAGTTCCGGCGTCGCCTTCGACGCGGCGAAGATGATGTCGCCCTCGTTCTCCCGGTCGGCGTCGTCGACGACGAGCACGGCCTTGCCGGCCGCGATGTCCGCGATCGCCTCTTCGACGCTGTCGAGACTCATGCCGCCACCACCTCGGGTTCGGTGTTCCGCCGCTGCCGGCGGTACTGCTTCAGCCAGTCGCGCAGACCGGCCATGACAAGGACGAAGAAGATGCCGTACGCGGCGCCGGAGACGTACAGCCCGGACTTGACGGCCAGGGGGACGCCCACGAGGTCGACGAGCACCCAGATGACCCAGAAGTCGACGAGCGCCCGGCTCTGCGCGAACGTCGCGACCGCGCTGCCGACGAAGATGTACGCGTTGGCCAGCGGGGACCAGGAGATCTGCAGCCAGGGGATGTTCGCGAAGAGCAGGGCGACGGCGGCGGTGCCCACGGCGAGTGTCGCGACGAGCGCCAGGCGTTCGCGTCCGGTGGCGGGGCGCACCGGCAGCTCCCGGCTCTCCCGCAGGCCGCGCAGCCACCGGGCCCAGCCGTACGAGACGAGCACGATGAACAGCACCTGCTTCAGGGCGTTGCCCGGCGCGTGCGCGCTGATCGAGGCGACCAGCAGCAGGACCGCGCCGGCGAGCTGCACCGGCCAGGTCCAGATCGTGCGCCGCATCGCGAGCCAGACCGTGCCCAGGGACAGGATGTTGCCCGCCAGGTCGGTCCACAGGACCTTCTCGCCGAGGACGGTGATCCCCGCCTGCGTCCAGGAGCTCACGTGAGGGATCCCGCCGTGACGAGCCGCTCGACGTACTTGGCGACGACGTCGACCTCGAGGTTCACCGGGTCGCCGGGGCCCTTGCGGCCGAGGGTGGTCAGTTCCAGCGTCGTGGGGATCAGCGCGATGGTGAAGGCGTCGTCGCGCGCCTCGACGACGGTCAGGCTGACGCCGTCGACCGTGATCGAGCCCTTCTCGGCGACGTAGCGGGCGAGCCGCCGCGGGAGTTCGACGGTCACGACCTCCCAGCGGTCGCCCGGCTCGCGGGAGACGACGCGGCCGACGCCGTCGACGTGGCCCTGGACGATGTGCCCGCCGAGGCGGTCGGCGGGCCGGACCGGACGTTCGAGGTTGACCGGCGACCCCGGCTCCAGCGCGGCGAGGCTGGAGCGGTCCAGGGTCTCCTTCATGACGTCGACGGTGAAGGTGTCGCCCTTGAGGTCGGTCACGGTGAGGCAGACCCCGTTGACGGCGATGGACGCGCCGTGCGCGGCGTCGGAGACGACGAGCGGGCCGCGCACGGTGAGCCGGGCGGAGTCCCCCGCCGGTTCGAGCGCGATCACCTCGCCCAGTTCCTCGACGATTCCGGTGAACATTCAGCTCTCCCTTCGGGCCGCTGCCGGCCGGGTGGGGGTTTCGACGGCCGGTCTGACGGCGGTGACCCGCAGGTCGTCGCCGATCCGCGTGACGTCGTCGATCTGGAGGTGGTGGGCCTCGGCGAGCGTGGCGACGCCGGCGTCGCCGAGGGCGGCCCGGCCCCCGCCGCGGAGGCGGGGGGCGAGGGAGGCGACGACCCGGTCGACCAGGCCGGCGGCGAGGAACGAGCCGGCCAGGGTCGGGCCGCCTTCGAGGAGGACCGCGACGATCTGCCGGTCGTGCAGTTCGGCGAGCAGGGCGGTCAGGTCGAGGCCTCGGTCGCCGTACGGCAGGCGCACGACGGCGGCGCGGCCTTCCAGCGCCGTGGTGTCGGCGTCCTCGGCCACGGCGATGAGGGTGGGGGCCTCGTCGTCCAGGACCCGGCTCGTCACCGGCGTACGCGCGCGGGTGTCGGCGATGACGCGCAGCGGCCTGCGGGGGGTGCGCCGGTGGTCGTGCCGGTGCACGCCCCGGACGGTGAGCCGGGGATCGTCGGCGAGCACGGTGCCGGAGCCGGCGATGATCGCGTCGCAGCGGGCGCGGAGTTCGTGGACGTCGTGCCGGGCCTCGGGGCCGGTGATCCACCGGCTGCTGCCGTCGGCGGCGGCGGACCGGCCGTCCAGCGTCGCGGCGTACTTCCAGGTCACGTGCGGCCGGCCCAGGCGGGTGCGGGTGAGCCATTCGGCGTTGACCCGCTCGGCCTCGGCGGCGAGCAGCCCCGCCTCCACCTCGACGCCCGCCTCGGCGAGCCGGCGGGCGCCGCCGCCCGCGATGGGATCGGGGTCGGCGACCGCGTAGACGACGCGCCGGACGCCGGCCTCGATGATGGCCTCGGTGCACGGGCCGGTACGCCCCTGGTGGTCGCAGGGTTCGAGCGTGACGAGGAGAGTGCCGCCCTCGGCGCGGCCGGCGGCCTCGCGCAGCGCGACGACCTCGGCGTGCGGCCCGCCGGCGTAGGCGTGGTACCCCTCGCCCGCGACCTGTCCGGCGGCGTCGAGGACGACGCAGCCGACGACGGGATTGGGGCTGGTCTCACCACGGGCGCGGGCGGCGAGCGCCAGCGCCCGGCGCATCGCCCGCTCCTGCGCGGGATGAACGGTCACCCGGGCCTCCCTCATCAGGCTCCGGGTGCGCGGCAGGGCCGCAGAGGCCATGCCCGATCACGGGCACGACCGCGTGCTGCCTCCCATCCGGACTTTGACCGTCGGTCCCGGAATTTCACCGGGTCAACCGGCCGATGGTTTCGGCCGGGTCGCGGACTGTAACCGCCGGTTCGGAATTTCACCGACCCCGGAGCACGCTTTCACTGACTAGCAACCAGTGTGCCATGCCGGGCATTCCACGCCACATGTGAGCATGCACACGCCTTGATTCTGTCAACCAATCGCTTGCTTGGCAAGCATGACGGGGTCGAGGCGATGACCTTCCCCACCTCTCTGGTTCCATATAGGTCGAATGTCGTTCTGGTGGCGGAGATGAAGGCGGGGCCGATGACGCAGCGAACGGAGTGGATGGAGCCTGGAGCGTTCCAGGTCGCGCCCGGTGTGCACCGGATCCCCCTGCCGCTTCCCCACGACGGCCTGCGCGCCGTCAACGTCTACGCGATCACCGGCGCGGACGGCCTGGTGCTGATCGACGGCGGCTGGGCGCTGGAGGAGTCCCGGCGGCGGCTGGAGACCGCGCTGAAGGACCTCGGGTACGGCCTCGGCGACATCACCCGGTTCCTCGTCACCCACGTCCACCGCGACCACTACACCCAGGCGGTCGCCGTCCGCCGGGAGTTCGGCACCCGGGTCAGCCTCGGCCTCGGCGAGCGGCACACCCTCGAGCTGCTGACCCGGCCGTCCCGCCCCGAGGACTCCCCCCAGCTCGCCCGGCTCCTCGCCTGCGGCGCGGGGCCCCTCGTCGCGCGCCTCAGGGCCGCCTGGAAGGAGGGCGGCCAGGACCGGCTCGGCTGGGAGATGCCCGACGACTGGATCGACGGCCGTACCCCCGCGCCGCTCGGCGACCGCGAACTCCTCGCCGTCCCCACCCCCGGCCACACGCGCGGGCACCTCGTCTTCGCCGACCTCGGCGCCGGACTGATGTTCGCCGGGGACCACGTCCTGCCGCACATCACGCCGTCCATCGGCTTCGAGAGCGCGCCGGACACGTCACCGCTCGGGGCGTACCTAGACTCCCTGCGGCTCGTCCGGGAGATGCCCGACCTGCGGCTCCTGCCCGCGCACGGGCCGGTCACCGACAGCGTCCACGCCCGCGTCGACGCCCTCCTGGAGCACCACGCCGAGCGCCTCGACGCCGGCGCCGCCGCGGTCACCGCGGGGGCGGGCACCGCGTACGAGACGGCCCGCGCGCTCACCTGGACCCGGCGGGGCCGCGCCTTCGACGACCTCGACCTGTTCAACCAGATGCTGGCCACCACCGAGACCCAGGCGCACCTGGAGGTGCTCGTCACGCAGGGCCGCCTGCGCAGCCGCGCGGACGGCGACGGCGTCGTGATCTACGAGACGGCGTGAGCCGGGCGGCGAACGCCGGGCAGGACGCGTACGCCGGTCAGGACGCGAGCACGGGTCAGGAGGCGTACGCGCCGCTCGCGCGCTCGCGCAGGGAGCGGACGGCCTCGGCGGGGTCGTCGGCGGAGTAGACCGCCGAACCCGCCACGAAGACGTCCGCGCCCGCCTCGGCGCAGCGCTCGATCGTCTCGGCGTTGACCCCGCCGTCGACCTGCAGCCAGACGTCCAGGTCCCGGCCCTTGATGAGGTCGCGGGCCCGCCGCACCTTCGGCAGGACGACGTCGAGGAACGACTGGCCGCCGAACCCCGGCTCGACCGTCATGACGAGCAGCATGTCGATCTCGGCGAGCAGGTCGGCGTACGACTCGACGGCCGTGCCCGGGTTGAGCGCCAGCCCCGCACGGGCGCCCGCCGAGCGGATCGCCCGCAGCGTACGGATCGGCGCGCTCGCGGCCTCGGCGTGGATGGTCACGCTGCCCGCGCCCGCCTCGGCGTAGCCGGGCGCCCACCGGTCCGGGTCCTCGATCATGAGGTGGCAGTCCAGCGGCAGCGGGGTGACCTTGAGCAGCGACTCGACCACCGGCAGCCCGAGCGTGAGGTTGGGCACGAAGTGGTTGTCCATCACGTCGACGTGGATCCAGTCGGCGTTGGACACCGCCGTCACCTCGTCGGCGAGGCGGGAGAAGTCGGCGGACAGGATGCTGGGAGCGATTTGCACGGCCATGATGCCGACAAGTCTAGAGACGGCCGTCCCCGGGCGGGCGGGCGGCGTCGAGGTCGGCCGCCGCGCGTCTCAGCGCCTCGACGGTGACCGCGATGGACGGGCGGCGGACGCTCGCGGTCCGCACGACCGCGTAGACGTAGCGGGTCATCGAACGCGGCAGGCGGCGCACCGCGATCCCCGGCACGCCCACGGCGAGGGCGAGGCTCGGGACGGCGGCGACGCCGACGCCCCGGGCGACGAGCCCGAGGATCGTGCCGAGCCCCTCGAACTCCCACGGCACCGACGGCGCCCCGCCAACGTCGGACAGGAGCCGGTCGAACGCCTCCCGCGACGGCTCGCCGGGCGGCGCCGCCATCCACGGCTCGTCCCGGAGGCGCCGCAGGTCGAGCCGCACGTCCGGATCGGCCGCCCAGTGGTCCGCGGGCACGACCAGCACGACCGGGTCGTGCATGAGGAGCGTGAACCGCAGGCTGCCGCCTCCGCGCGTCGGCAGGCGGCCCGTCCAGTCGTCGATCAGCGCGACGTCGACCTCACCGGAGCGCACCTGCGGCAGCCCGTCGCCGGAGCTCTGGCGGAGCTGGAACGTCAGGCCCGAGTGCCGGCGCAGGCTGTGCGCCAGCGCCGGCGCGAACGCCACCGCCGCCGTCGGGAACGCCGTGAGGACCACGTGCCCGGAGGGCTCCGGCTCGGCCATGTCGGCCTCGGCGAACTCGATCATCCGCAGGATGCGCTCGGCGTGCCGGACGAGCCGCCGGCCGGCGTCGGTCAGCTCGGCGCTGCGCGCGGTGCGGTCCAGGAGGGTCGCGCCGGCCTCCCGCTCCAGCACGGCGAGTTGCTGGGACACCGCCGACGCCGTGTAGCCGAGGGCCTTCGCGGTGGCCGCGATGCTGCCACGCTCGGCGAACTCACGCAGCAGGCGGAGGCGCCGGACATCGAGCATAAGCGCATCTTATGCAGACCAGCGGAAAGCCTCGCTTGTGCTGATGCCCGGGAACACTGAACGATGAGAGGGCACGGCGCCGCGCACGACCACTTTTTCGCCCGGAAACTCCCTTGGAGTCATTCGATATGTCAGTCGCCATCTCCGCGACTCTCGCCGCCAACGAAGCGCTCGAACGCCGTCGACGAGCCGGTCTGCCCGTCCTGCCCCTCGCCTTCGGGGAGGCCGGGCTGAACGTCCACCCGGACCTGGAGCGCCGGCTCGGCGCGGCGGCCGGCCGCGGCGCCTACGGTCCGGTCGCGGGCAGCGTCACCCTGCGGGAGGCCGCGGCGGGTTACTGGCGCCGCCGTGGGCTGCCAGCCGACCCCGACCTGGTCGTGGCCGGCCCCGGCAGCAAGCCCCTCCTCTACGCCCTCCTGCTCGCGATCGGCGGAAGCGTCGTCGTCCCCCGGCCCAGCTGGGTCAGCTACGCCGCCCAGACCCGCCTGATGGGCGCCGAGCCGGTCTACGTCCCGATCCGCCCCGGCGAGGGCGGGGTTCCCGACCCCGGCGCCCTGGCGGGTGCCGTGGCCCGGGCCAGGGCCGCCGGTCACGTCGTCCGCAGCGTCGTCGTCACGCTCCCCGACAACCCGACCGGCACGCTCGCGCCGGCTGGCACCGTCCGCCGGCTCTGCGAGGTCGCCCGCGAACTCGACCTGGTCATCATCGCCGACGAGATCTACCGCGACCTCGTCTTCGACCAGCACGACGACTTCCCCACACCCGCGCGGTTCGCGCCGGAGCGCACGGTGACCACCACGGCCCTGAGCAAGAGCCTCGCGCTCGGAGGCTGGCGGATCGGCGTGGCACGGCTGCCCGAGGAACTGCACGGCCTGCGGGACCGGCTCGCCGGGGTCGCCAGCGAGATCTGGTCGAGCGCGTCCGGCCCCGTCCAGGAGGCGGCGGCCTACGCCTTCGGCGAGCCGCCGGAGATCACCGACCGGATCGCCGCGAGCCGCCGTCTGCACGCGGCCGTGGCGACCGCGATGGCGGAGCGGTTCGCCTCCGCCGGGGCGCGCGTGGCGGCTCCTCAGGGCGGCTTCTACTGCTACCCGGAGTTCGCCGGACCGGTCCGCGACCACCTGCGCGAGCGATTCGGGATCCGGACCTCCGCCGGCCTGGCGGACCTCCTCCTCGATGAGCATGGCGTCGGCGTGCTGCCCGGCAGCGCGTTCGGCGACCCGCCGGAAGCGCTGCGCCTCCGAGTGGCAACCAGCCTGCTGTACGGCGACCGGCCCGAGCAGCGCGACGCCGCCCTCGGCGAGCCCGACCCGATCGCCCTGCCCTGGATCGCCGGTGCCCTCGACCGCGCCACCGAGGTGCTCACGCGGCTGACCTCCGAGGTCCGCGCGGCGGTCCCGGCCTCCGCCTGACCCCGCCGCCGGAACGGCCGGATGCGACGGCCAGGGGTCCGGCCGGATCCGGGGCGCCGTCGCGCGGTCATCCGAACCGGGTCGGCACCGCCCGCCCGGTGGCGGGATCTGAACCGGAAATGGCCGTGCGGCCACCTTCAACGTACGGCCTCATGACTCTAAGATCTTTCTGGCGGATTCACCATATGCGTGACCGGCACTGACCGTTACCGTCAACCGAGTACCGCGGATGCGCGGCTCGACTACCACGGCCTTGCCGGACGTCCCCAGGACACCGCCCGTGGTCGTCCTCGAGCACTCGCGCCGCGATCGGAAGCGAAGGAGAACGAACTTGTCCGCTGAACACCCCGGTACGGCCGCCGATCCGGTGCCGGACGCCGGCTCTCTCACGGGAGGGAACCAGCCGCCCGGCGGAGATCCGGGCACTGAGCCCTCGCCGGCTCGGCCGATGGCGAAGCGACCGGTCCTGGCGGCCGCGGTGGCCGGCAGTGTGGCCCTGTTGGCCGGTGCGGTCCTGTTGACCGGGACGACATCACATCGCGACACGACTAGCTGGACCGCGTCGACGTTCGGCGGCGGGCAGTCGCCGACGAGCGTCGAACTCGTATCCTCTTCATCGTCCGACGACCTTAAGTACAAGATGGCCCCCGGGCTACTGATGGCCCCGCCGGAGGAACCGGACGGATCCGGGCCGGACGCCCTCGTGGTAATGGCCCCGCACTACTTCTCCTACGACAGGCGCGAGTATCCGGGCGCAGTGAAGACGAAGCACCTCGCCCTCTCCATGGACCAGGCGGGCGTTCTCTCGCTCGTCGGCGACCGCGGCCCGTGGTGGAGTCCTAACCTGCTGTGGAGTACTGATCCGGGCGCTCGCGGGAGCCAGGCCGTATTCCAGACCGACGGCAACCTGGTGGTCTACGACCGCGACGGCACGCCGGTCTGGGCGTCCGGAACGGACGGTAACCCCGGGGCGAGACTGGTCCTCCAGGCCGACAACAACCTGGTGATCTACGCCGCTGACGGCCGGCCGCTCTGGGCGGCCGGCACCAACGTGTAACCACCGAGTTCCCACCTCTTCTGATTTCGGCTCCCCGGCCGGATCAGTCCCCCCGCTCCGCCCCGCATCCGAACGTCGGTTCTTCCGGAAACGACCGTCGAGCGCATGTCGACCAGCGGAGCGGGAGGCCCGGCCGGGGAATGGGGCCGGGAACCAGGCCGCCAAGCCGGATCCGACCTGCCATCGGCAAGGGAACGCACCCTCTTTTGCCGCCTCCACGGGGTGCACATCGCCCATGTCCGTCTGCCCGTCCGGCACGGCGAGCCTGTCACATCAGGTCGGCTCGCCCTCCTGCGTCCCCGCGCCCCGCGCCCCCGCGCGGTCAGGCGCGGCGGCGCAGGAGGGCGAGGAACATCGCGTCCGTGCCGTGCCGGTGCGGCCAGAACTGGGCGTACGGGCCGTCGCCCAGGTCCGGCACCTCCTTCAGGTACGCGGGCGCGTCCAGCCGCTCCACGTCCTCGCGGCCGCGCAGGACGTCCTCGACGACGACCCTGGTCTCGGCCAGGTGCGGCGAGCAGGTGACGTACGCGACGACGCCGCCGGGCCGTACGGACTCCAGCGCCGAGGTGAGCAGCCGCCGCTGCAGCGGGCCGAGCTCGGCGACCGTCTGCGGGCCGCGCCGCCAGCGTGCCTCCGGGCGGCGGCGCAGCGCGCCCAGCCCGGTGCACGGCGCGTCGACGAGCGCCCGGTCGAACGAACCGGGCCGCCAGGCGGGCCGGGTGCCGTCCACGACGGCCACCCCGGCCGCCGCGTCGACGCTGCCGGCGACGAGCCGGGCCCGGTGCGGCTGGACGTCGCAGGCGAGCAGGTGCGCGCCGCGCTCCCCCGCCAGCCCCGACAGCAGGCCCGCCTTCCCGCCCGGCCCCGCGCACAGGTCGAGCCAGCGGCGGTCGGGCCCCTCGATCGTGACGCGGGCGAGGGCGAGGGCGACGAGCTGGCTGGCCTCGTCCTGGACCGCGGCGCGCCCCTCGGCGACCGCGGGAACCGAGCCGGGGTCCCCTTCGGCGAGGTAGGCGGCGTACGGGGAGTACGCGGCGGGCTCACCGTCGAGTTCGGCGACGGTCGCCCGGCCCGGGCGGGCCACGAGGGTGACGCGGGGGCGTTCGTTGTCGGCGGCCAGCAGCGCCTCGATCTGCGCCGGTCCGGCCGCGTCGCGCAGCGCGTTGACGATCCAGCGCGGGTGGCTGTGCACGACCGCCAGCCGTCCGGTCTCGTCCCCGGGCGCCACGATGTCCAGCCACGCGTCGAGGTCACGGGCGGCGACCTTACGGAGCACCGCGTTGGCGAACTTCGCCTGGCCGGGGCCGGCCGCCGACCGCGCCAGGTCCACGGTCGTGCCGACGGCGGCGTGCGCGGGGATGCGGGTGCGCAGCAGCTGATGCGTGCCGAGCCGCAGCACGTTGAGCAACGGCCGGTCGATCTTGGTGACGGGCCGGTCGCTGCACGCGTCGAGGACCGCGTCGTACGTGCCGCGCCCGCGCAGCGTGCCATAGGTCAGCTCGGTCGCCAGCGCGGCGTCCCGGCCGGTCAGGCCGCGCTCGCGCAGCAGCGACGGCAGCAGCAGGTTGGCGTAGGCGTCGCGCTCGTCGACCGCCTGCAGGACGTCGAACGCGGTCCGGCGGACGGGATCGCGCGGACGGCGCCGCTGCGGTGGACGGTTCGGCCGGCCGGCGTGGCCGGGTGTGCGGCGGGGCTGCCGGGGAGGCATCAGGTCAGTTCGTCCTCATCGGTCGGGTGGACGCCGCGTGCCCAGGCGGCGGCGTCCATGCGCTGTTTGCCCTGCGCCTGGACCTGCCCGAGCAGCACCGGATGGGTGCCCGTCCCGGCGAGGACCTCGCGCTTGGTGACCCGCAGCCGGCCGGGCGCGAGCGGCTCCGCGTCGGGGGCGGGCCGGACCGGCCCGAGCTTGAGCCGCTCGCCGCGGAAGGTCGTCCAGGCGCCCGGCGCGGGCGTGCAGGCGCGCACGAGCCGGTCGACGTGCAGGGCGGGCTTGGACCAGTCGACCCGGGCGTCGTCCGGGGTGAGCTTGGCGGCGTACGAGACGCCGTCGACCGGCTGCGGGCGCGGTTCCAGCGCGCCGTCCTCGATGCCGTCCATCGTGGCGACGAGCAGGTGCGCGCCGGTCCGCGCCAGCCGGCCCAGCAGATCGCCGCTGGTGTCCTCGGGCAGGATCGGCTCGGTCACCACGCCGTACACGGGCCCGGTGTCGAGGTCCTCCTCGATCTGGAACGTCGCCGCGCCCGTGATGTCGTCGCCGTGCAGCACGGCGTGCTGCACGGGCGCCGCGCCGCGCCAGGCGGGCAGCAGCGAGAAGTGCAGGTTGACCCAGCCGTGCCGCGGGATGTCCAGGGCCGTGCGCGGGATCAGCGCGCCATACGCCACGACCGGGCAGCAGTCCGGCGCGATCTCCCGCAGCCGGTCGAGGAACTCCGGGTCCTTGACCTTCGCGGGCTTCAGGATCTCGACGCCCGCCTCGGCCGCGCGCTCCGCGACCGGGCTCGGCGTGAGCCGCCGTCCGCGCCCGGCGGGCGCGTCCGGGCGGGTGATCACCGCGACGACCTCGTGCCGGGACTCCAGCAGCGCCTCCAGGGCGGGCACCGCGGTCTCCGGCGTTCCGGCGAATACCAGGCGCACTAGCGGTCTCCGTCCGCGCTCACAGGGCCTTGCCGAACGTACGGTGCGGGGAGTCCTTGACGATCGGCTTCGGCTCGCCGAACCACTCGGCCTCGCGGATCGCCTTCATCGCGGCCTTGCGCTGCTCCGTGTCGAGCCGGTCGATGAAGATGATGCCGTCGAGGTGGTCGGTCTCGTGCTGGACGCACCGGGCCAGCAGCTCGGTGCCCTCTACCACGATCGGCTCGCCGTACATGTTGAAGCCCTTGGCGACCACGCCGTAGGCGCGCTTGGTCGGGAAGGTGAGGCCGGGCAGCGACAGGCACCCCTCGTCGCCGTCCTGCTGCTCCTCCGACAGGTCGAGGGTGGGGTTCACGACGTGGCCGAGCTGATCGTCGACGTAATAGGTGAACACCCGCAGGCCGACGCCGAGCTGCGGCGCGGCCAGCCCGACGCCGGGCGCGTCGAGCATGGTGTCGGAGAGGTCCTTGACCAGCGTCCGGAGCTCCTTGTCGAAGTCCTTGACCGGCTCCGCCGGGGTCCGCAGGACCGGGTCACCGAAGAGGCGGATGGGCTTGACTGCCACGTACGGCTCCGTTCGACGTTCTGGGGCTGGAGGATCCAGTCTACGGAGGCCGCGGCACCGGAAGCGCTCAGATCAGCTCCAGCGGGTCGATCCGCACCCGGACGGCCTCGGTGGCCTTGCGCGCGCTACGAGCGGCCTGGGCCGCCTTGAGGCACCGGGCCAGCACCGCGCCGCGGGCGCGGTCCACCCGGACGAGGGCGCGTTCCTGGCCGTCGCCGACCTCGACCGGCCCCAGTACCTCGGCCTCCGGCGGCAGGCCCGCCGCCTCGACCAGGTCCCGTACGGCCTGCGGCGTGCCGGTCAGGGACGCCATGCGGACGGCGGGCGGGAAGCCGAGCTCCCGGCGTTCGTCCAGCTCCCGCTCGGCGAACGTCGCGGAATCCCAGCGGAGCAGCGCCTGCACCGGGGCCAGGGCGCCGTCGGCGAGCACGACGACGGAACCGCCGGGGCGTACGAGGGCGGCGGCGTTCGTCCACCGGCGCAGCGTCTCCTCACCGGCCCGCAGGTCGGCGCGGCCGAGCAGCACCCACCCGTCGAGCAGGAGCGCCGCCGCGTACCCCTCCTCCGGCACCGGCTCCGCGCCGGGGGTCGCGACGACCAGCGCGGGTTCGGCTCCCACGGCGGCGAGCACGCCGTCCCGCCCCGACGTGCGGATCGGCACGCCGGGGAACGCGCGGCCCAGCTCCTCCGCGGTGCGCCGGGCACCTACCACGACGGCCCGCACGTGCCCGCTCCCGCACTCCGGGCAGCGCCAGGCCCCGGCGATGCGGCCGCACCACCGGCAGTACGGCGCGGCGTGCCCCGAGGTCAGGGCGAGCGGCCCCTCGCACTCCGGGCAGCGCGCCGGCCCCCGGCAGCGGGCGCACGCCAGGGCCGGGACGTAGCCGCGGCGCGGCACCTGGACGAGCACCGGGCCCGTCTCCAGCCCCTGCCGCGCCGTCCGGAACGCCAGGTGCGGCAGCCGCGCCGTCCGCGCGGCCTCGTCGCGGGCGAGCTCGGCGTCGTCCCCGGCGGGCCGGACGACCGGCATCGACCGCCGCAGCCGGTCCCGGTCCGGGACCAGCGGATGCGCCCAGCCCGTCTCCACGAGCTGCGTGGCGTCGGTGGTGCGCGTGAACCCGCCGATCAGCGCGCCCGCCCCGGCCCGGTGGGCGCGCAGCGCGAGCACCTCACGGGCGTGCGGGTACGGGGCGTGCGGCTCGGCGTGGACGTCGTCGCCGTCGTCCCAGAGCACGACGAGGCCGAGGTCGCGCACCGGGGCGAACATCGCGGCGCGCGTTCCGACGACCGCCGCCGCCTCGCCGCGCAGGACGGCGAGCCAGCGGCGGTAGCGCTCGGCCGGGCCGAGCTCGGCGGTGAGCGCGACGTGACGGCCCGGCCCCAGAACGGTGCCGAGGGCGGCGTCCACCCGCGCGACGTCGCGGCCGTCGGCGACCACGATCAGCGCGCCGCGCCCGCCGTCCAGGGTGGCGCGCGCGGCGCGGGCGACGGCGCCGGTCCAGTCCGTGCCGGGGAGCGCGGTCCACACCGCGCGCGGCGCGCGGCCCTCTTTCAGCGCGGCGAGGAACGACGGCCCCGCCCGGTACGCGTCCCACGTCCCGAGCCCGCCGCCACCGGCCGCACCGGCGTTCCCGGCGTCCGGAACGGCGACCCCGGCGGCGGAGCCCATGCCTCCAGAGGCCGGGACAGCGCTCCCGGCGCCCGGCGGGGCACCTTCCCCGGCGCCCGCGCCGGCGCCCGCGACGGCCGGAACGACCGGGTCGGCGTCCGGGGCGGGGACCACGCCGGCCGGCCCCGCGTCCTCCGCGACCGGAACGGTGGTCCCGGGAACCGCGCCGGCGCTGTCAGGGGACGCGCCGATGATTTCAGGAGCCCCGGCGGCAGCCTCTGCGTCCGGGCGGACGGTCACCGCGCCGAGGTTTGTACCGGGGTCATCCGGGCCGGTGGCCGTGGCCACCGGAGCCGGCGTCTCCACGGCAGGGGCGGCGGGTCTTCGCTCCGCCTCGACGCGGGCGTGCCGGGGCGGGACGGCCAGGCGCAGGACGTCGGACAGATTGCCCGCGTAGCGGTCGGCCACCTCGCGGGCGAGTGCGGCGATCTCCGGCGTCAGCACCGGTTCGGGAGAGATGACGCGCTCGAGGAAGGACAGCCGCCCGTCGTGGTCGGTGTCCTCGGCGCGCTCGAGCAGGAACCCGTCGACCAGCTGACCGGCGAACCGCACGCGTACCCGGCAGCCGGGCACGGCCTTCTCGTCCAGGTCGGCCGGGACCAGGTAGTCGAACGGCCTATCCAGGTGCGGCAGGGGAACGTCCACGGCCACGCGGGCGACCTTGAGCGTCTCCGCGGGCCGCCGCGCGCCCTTGCGCGTCTTCGCGGGGCTCTTGCGCTCGGACGGCCGGGCGGCCGCCGTCAGGCCGTCCATGCCGGGGATCTGGGGAGTGGTCCCGGTCCCCACGCCGTCGTTCGCCACTCCCCCGTCCTACCAGACGCCGGACGCGCCGGGCGCCGGGCGCGGCCGGGCGCGGTCAGGCGCCCGGAACCGACGCGGCGACCTTCTTGGGCACGACCATGCGCCAGGCGTCGACGACGAGCTCACGCATCTCCTGCTCGTCGAGCATGGCCAGTCGCACCTCGACCCAGTTGAAGCGCTGGTCGGAGAGGCGGGGCAGGCGGAACTTCTCCGGCTCTCCGGCGACGAGCGCGGCGCGTTCCTCCTTCGGGAACGCGAAGCCCATCCACTCCTCGTCGGCGGAGATCGCGACGTAAACGATCCTTCCGACACGGAACTTCACGCGGTCTCTGATGAGATGTTCCTCGGTGCGCGGCAGCGCCGACGCGACGCGTCGTACGTCCTCGACCGTGGCCATTCCCGCCCCGCCCCTCCCCACCCACCACCATGCCGGTCGGCCCGCACGGGGGGCCTTCGCCGGCGCTCTAACAGTCCGACGCGGCGCAGGTCAGTTCGACGTCCTGCGCGGCGTCCTCCACGCGGTCACGGCCCGGCGGTCCCTCCGGGACGTGGTGCCGTTCGAGCCGTGCGGCGACGGCCAGTGCCCGCAGGGAGTGGGTCCTGACGAGGCTCTGCCGGGGACCGGCCGACCGGGACCGGCGTTCGGGGATGCTGCTGTTCACCGTTGACCTCCAGGGTGGGGAACATCACAGCGACCACAAAGGGGTCACATGTGTCTCTAATACCCCACAGCACAAGATCATTCGGAAATATTCCGATAAGTGAATAAATCACCGATCGTCGATCAGGCCGCGGTGAACGTCACGGGCAGGTGGTGCGGGCCGCGCAGGCCGCCCGCCTGGCGCGAGAGCTCCGCGTACGGCACGGCGAGAGCCAGGTCATCGAGCCGGCGCAGCGCCGTGCCGATGGCGATCCGCCCCTCCAACCGGGCCAGGGGAGCGCCGAGACAGTAGTGGGCGCCGTGGCCGAAGGCCAGATGGGCGCCTGCGGGGCGTGTCACGTCGAGGCGGTCCGCGTCGGGGAACTCCCCCGGGTCGCGGTCGGCGATCGCCGTGGCGACGATGACCGTCGCACCCCGGGGTACGCGCACTCCCCCGATCTCCAGGTCCTCCGCCGCGACGCGCAGGACGCCCGGGTCGACCGGCCCGTCCCAGCGCAGGAACTCCTCGACCGCCCCCGGCAGCAGACCCGGATCGTCGCGGAGGAGCTTGAGCTGATCGGGGTGGGCGAGCAGCGCCGCGATCCCGTTGCCGATCAGGTTGACCGTCGTCACGTAGCCGGCGACCAGCAGCAGGAAGGCCATCGCGACCAGTTCGCCCTCGTCGAGCCGCTGCTCCTGGTCCGTGGCGGTGATCAGCGCGCCGAGCAGGTCGTCGTCGGGATCGGTCCGCTTGGCCGCCAGAAGCCCTTCCAGGTACGCCCACATTCGCCGCCACGCCCGGTCCATCGCCGCGAGGTCGGGCCGGTCGGGATGCTGGGTGAGCATGACGTTCGTCCACTCCTGGAAGCCGTCCCGGTCCGCCGGGGGAACGCCGAGCAGCTCGCTGATCACCGTGACCGGCAGGGGCAGCGCGAAGTCCTCGATCAGGTCGGCCCGGCCGGCCGGAGCGATCGCGTCCAGCAGCCGGTCCGTGATCTCCTGCACCCGGGGTTCGAGCTCCGCGACCCGGCGCGCCGTGAACGCCTGGGACACCAGGCGGCGCAGTCGCGTGTGGTCGGGCGGATCGAGACGGATCATGCTCCGCAGGGCGGCGTCCCGTTCCGCGGCGGGCAGCTGTTCCAGGAGCCGGGGGTCCGTCGCCAGGCGGAGATCGTTGCTCAGGCGGGGATCGGTGAGCGCCTCACGCGCGTCGTCATAGCGGGTGACCAGCCACGCCTCCAGCCCGCGCACCGTGACGACCCGGCGGACCGGGCCGCCTTCGCGGAGCTCCCGGTAGAACGGGTACGGGTCGGCCACGAAGGCCGGATCGCCGTACGGGAACACGATCGACTCGCTCATCCGGCCCCCCGGCCCGGTCACGACGGCGGCGGGCTCCGCCGTCCGTACGTCCTGGTCTCCCCGCCCCGACCGGCCCTCAAGCCTCACGACCACGGCGCCGACCGCCCGGGCACCCGCCCGGAAAGGGCGAGGCCGCCCTGGACCGGTGTCCGGGGCGGCCTCGTACGGGCGTGGAGCGGGTCAGAGACCGGCGGCCGACTTCAGGGCGTCGGCGCGGTCCGTGCGCTCCCAGGAGAAGTCCGGCTCCTCGCGGCCGAAGTGGCCGTACGCCGCGGTCTGGGAGTAGATCGGGCGCAGCAGGTCGAGGTCGCGGATGATCGCGGCCGGGCGGAGGTCGAAAACCTCGAGGACGGCCTCCTGGATCTTCTCGACGGGGAGCTTCTCGGTGCCGAAGGTCTCGATGAAGAGGCCGACCGGGTGGGCCTTGCCGATCGCGTACGCGACCTGGGCCTCGCAGCGGTCGGCGAGACCGGCGGCGACGACGTTCTTGGCGACCCAGCGCATGGCGTACGCGGCGGAGCGGTCCACCTTGGACGGGTCCTTGCCGGAGAACGCGCCGCCACCGTGGCGGGCCATGCCGCCGTAGGTGTCGATAATGATCTTGCGGCCGGTGAGGCCCGCGTCGCCCATCGGGCCGCCGATCTCGAAGCGGCCGGTCGGGTTGACCAGGAGGCGGTAACCCTCGGTGTCAAGGTCGAGGTCGGCGACGACGGGGTCGACGACGTGCTCCTTGATGTCCGGGGTCAGCAGGTCGCTGAGGCTGATGTCGGGAGCGTGCTGGGAGGACACGACGACCGTGTCGAGCCGGACCGGGCGGTCGCCGTCGTACTCGATCGTGACCTGGGTCTTGCCGTCCGGGCGGAGGTAGGGCACCACGCCGCTGTTGCGGACGGCGGACAGGCGCCGGGCCAGCCGGTGCGCGAGGGTGATCGGCAGCGGCATGAGCTCGGGGGTCTCGCGGCAGGCGTAGCCGAACATCAGGCCCTGGTCGCCGGCGCCCTGCCGGTCGAGCTCGTCGGAGCCCTCGCCCTCGCGGGTCTCGTAGGCGTCGTCGACGCCCTGCGCGATGTCGGGCGACTGGGCGCCGATGGACACGGACACGCCGCAGGAGTGGCCGTCGAAGCCCTTGCTGGAGGAGTCGTAGCCGATCTCGAGGATCTTCTCCCGGATGACGCCCGGGATGTCCACGTACGTCTCGGTGGTCACCTCGCCCGCGACGTGGACCTGCCCGGTCGTGATCAGCGTCTCGACGGCGACGCGGCTGCGCACGTCGTCCTTCAGCATCGCGTCGAGGATCGCGTCACTGATCTGGTCGGCGATCTTGTCCGGGTGACCTTCCGTCACGGACTCGGAGGTGAACAGGCGACGTGACACGTAGGTGCACTCCTTGCAGCGGCTGCTGACTGACGTAGCAGGATTGTCTGGTTCTCCGGTGGAGAAGTCTAACCGGGCCCGCTCCAGCGCCGCTTGAGGCGCAGGCGGACGGGCTTTACTTTAGCCGCCCGGCCACCTGATCCCATACGACGTCGGCGAGCGCCTCCTTCGAACCGCGCGGCACGTCGACGGACGCGCCGTCGGCCGAGAGGATCACGGCGGCGTTGTCGGGGGCGCCGAAGGTCAGCCGCTCCCCCACCTCGTTGACGACGAGCAGGTCACAGCCCTTGCGGGCGAGTTTCTCCCGGCCGTTGCGGAGCACGTCGTTCGTCTCGGCGGCGAAGCCGACGACCACCTGCCCGGGGCGGCGGGCGGTGACGAGCTCGACGAGGACATCGGGGTTCTTGACGAGGCGGATCGGCTCCGGCTCGGCCCCGTCCGTCTTCTTTATCTTGACGTCGCGGTAGCCGTCCGGCCGGAAGTCGGCCACCGCCGCGGCCATGATCACGGCGTCGGCCTCGCCGGCCGCCTTGAGCACCGCGTCGCGCAGTTCGAGCGCGGATCCGACGCGCACGACCTCCGCGCCCGCCGGATCCGGCAGCGCGACGTTCGCGGCGACCAGCGTGACCCGGGCGCCGCGCGCGAGCGCGGTCCGCGCGAGGGCGTAGCCCTGCAGCCCGGACGAACGGTTGCCGATGAACCGCACCGGGTCGATGGGCTCGCGGGTGCCGCCCGCCGACACGACGACGTGACGGCCGGCGAGGTCGGCCGGCAGGTCCTTCCGCGCGAGGATCAGGCGGGCGGCGTCGAACAGCGCGTCCGGGTCGGGCAGCCGTCCCTTGCCGGAGTCGGCGCCCGTCAGCCGCCCGACGGCCGGCTCGATCACGACACACCCCCGGGAGCGCAGCGTCGCGACGTTGGCCTGGGTCGCGGGATGCTCCCACATCTCGGTGTGCATCGCGGGCGCGAACACGACCGGGCACCGGGCCGTCAGGAGGGTGTTGGTCAGCAGGTCGTCGGCGAGACCGTGCGCCGCCCTGGCGAGCAGGTCGGCGGTGGCCGGGGCGACGAAGACGAGGTCGGCGCCCTGCCCGAGGCGGACGTGCGGCACCTCGGCGACGCCCGACCAGACCTCGGTGGTCACGGGCTCGCCGGACAACGCGGCCCAGGTCGGCTCGCCGACGAAGCGCAACGCGTCACGCGTCGGGATGACCCGGACGTCGTGGCCGGACTCGGTCAGCCGCCGGAGCAGCTCGCAGACCTTGTACGCCGCGATGCCGCCGCCCACGCCGAGGAGCACGCGGGGCCGCCGGGACGGTGCCGGGACCTCGCTCACCGGCGGGCCCGTTCACCGGGCACGGTGTGACACCCGCGGGACGACGCCGGCGCGTCATGGGCGCGACGCGCCCCGGGGCCGCCGGAGGACAACTCAGGCGCCTTCGATGGCCTCGGAGTGAAGCAGGCCCTCGCGGACCTCGCGCAGCGCGATCGACAGCGGCTTCTCCTGAACCTGGGTCTCCACCAGGGGACCGACGTACTCCAGGAGGCCCTCGCCGAGCTGGGCGTAGTAGGCGTTGATCTGGCGGGCCCGCTTGGCCCCCATGATCACAAGGCTGTACTTGCTGTCAACGATCTTGAGAAGGTCGTCGATCGGCGGGTTGGTGATGCCTTCGGCACCAGGGGCATTCGATGCCACTCCTGCGCCTTCCGCTAGTCGGAGTTCGGTGGTTGTGCAGCCAGCAAGGCTACCAGCTCGGCGCAGACGTCCTGGACCGACGTGTTGACCAGGGTGACGTCGAACTCCTTCTCGGCCGCCAGTTCGGTACGGGCGGCGTCGAGCCGGCGTTCGATCACCTCGGGCGGCTCGGTACCGCGGCCGACGAGACGGCGGACGAGCTCGTCCCACGACGGCGGCGCGAGGAACACGAACAGCGCCTCCGGCATGGCCGCGTGCACCTGGCGGGCGCCCTGCAGGTCGATCTCGAGCAGGACCGGCACGCCGGCTTCGAGGTGCTCCTGCACCGCGCGGCGCGGCGTGCCGTAACGATTGCCCGCGAACTCGGCCCACTCGAGCAACTCCCCCTCGCCGACGAGCCGATCGAACTCGGCACCGTCGACGAAGAAGTAGTGCACACCGTGCACCTCGCCAGGACGAGGGGCACGAGTTGTCACCGAGACCGACAGCCACACCTCCGGGTGGGCACGCCGGATCTCGGCGACGACCGTGCTCTTGCCGACGCCGGACGGCCCGGAGAGGACCGTCAGGCGCCTGGACGGGATGGAGCCGCCCGCCACGGGGGTGGCGGAACCGGCCGCGGCGGTCTGCCCGCCGCGCCCGTCCGAGGCGAGTCGATCAGCGATTTCCACCGCCGCCGAACTCACGCTCGAGAGCGGCGCGCTGGTTGGCGCCGAGACCCCGCACGCGGCGGGACTCGGCGATACCGAGCCGCTCCATGATCTGCTTGGCACGGACCTTGCCGACGCCAGGCAGGGACTCCAGCAGAGCCGACACCTTCATCTTGCCGATGACGTCGTCGGCCTGCCCATCCTTCAGAACCTCAGCGAGGGAGGTACCCCCGTGCTTGAGCCGGTCTTTGACCTCGGCACGCTCTTTGCGAGCCTTTGCAGCCTTTTCCAGGGCTGCGGCGCGCTGTTCAGGGGTTAGGGGCGGAAGCGCCACGCCGGGTCACCTCGTGTTTCCACTCGATTGAGTCGGACGGCTTGGGAACCTAGCGAGTTCAGGGCCCATAAAGCAACGTGAAAGGCCATATAGCCCTGTTTTAAGTTACGGATGTCACTCTATGCGTCGTCCTCATCACTCACTGTATTGAAAGTAGGGGGTTCTTACACCCCGAACCGTACGACGGCCTGGCGTTTCTTGCGAGGGGAAAACGATGCAGTCAAGCGATCCCGACACCCGCCGCCGGACCCCGTTCGCCACGCGACCGGATCGGCCGTCCACCGGCCCGGCGTTCGGCGTCCATGGCGACGTCCCCGGCGGCGCCCCGCCGTGTGGCCGGTCCGGCCGGCCACCCGTACGGCGGTGCGCGCGCTGAGCCGGCGTAGCGGCGGGCGCCGCCAGGCCGGGCCCGTCAGACCCCCGGTACGGCGGTGCGCACGCTGAACCGACGTGACGGCGCGCCCCGCCGCATCGGGCCCGTCAGACCCCCGGTACGGCAATGCGCACTGAACCAGTGTGCGGCGCGCCCTGCCGCGTCGGGATCAGGCCGCGCCGGTGCGGCGGAGCGCCGCCGCGATGCCCGCCGCCGCCGCGCCCGGGTCCGGGGCGCCGGTGATGGGCCGGCCGATGACGAGGAGGTCGGCTCCGGCCGCGAGGGCCTCCTCGGGGGTGGCGACCCGCGCCTGGTCCTGTGTCGCGGCGCCCGCGGGCCGTACGCCCGGCGTGATGAGCGTGATGTCCGGACCGACCTCCGCCCGGACGTCCGCGACCTCCCGGGGGGAGCACACGAGCGCCTGGGCCCCCGCTCCGACCGCGAGAGCCGCCATACGGCGCACGACGTCGGAGGCCGACCCCTCGAGTCCCAGCCCGGCCAGATCGGCCTCTGAGAGCGACGTGAGGACCGTGACGGCCGCGATCTTGGTCTGCGGGGCCGCCTCGACGGCCGCGCGGATCATGGCGGCGCCTCCGCCGGCGTGCACGGTGAGGTACGCCGGCTTGAGCCGGGACACCGCGTGCGCGGCACCCGCGACGGTCGCCGGGATGTCGTGCAGCTTCAGGTCGAGGAAGACCTTGACGCCGCTGGCGCCGCGGACGCTGGCGACGACGTCGGGGCCGTACCGCAGGTACAGTTCCAGGCCGACCTTGACGGTGCTGACGTGCGGGGTGACCAGCGCGGCCCAGCGCGCGGCGGTCTCGAGGTCCGCCGCGTCGAGGGCGACGGCGATGGGAGCGGTGTTCACTGGCTGGTCTCCTGTTCGATCGGCTCGGCCCCGCCCGCGCCGGCGGTGTCCCCGGCGACCGTCAGGCCGACGTTGGGGTCGATGCGGCGGTGGAGGCTCCCCGCCGGCTTGTGCGCGAGCCCCACGACGTCGGCGAGCCGGTCGATGCCGCGCTCCTTCAACGCCCCCTCGAGCTCGCGCAGGACCCGTGCGCACGCGGACGGGTCGTGCAGGGTGGCCGTGCCCACGGCGACGGCCGAGGCGCCCGCCAGGACGAACTCCAGGGCGTCCAGGCCGGTCCGGATCCCGCCGATCCCGACGATGGGCACCTCCGGCAGCGCGGCGTGCACCTGGTAGACGCAGCGGACCGCCACGGGGCGGATCGCCGGCCCGGACAGCTCGCCGGTGACGCCGGCGAGCGCGGGGCGGAGCGTGGTCGTGTCGATGGCCATGCCGTGCAGCGTGTTGATCATCGACAGGCCGTCGGCTCCGGCGTCGGCGCACGCCATGGCGACGCCGACGATGTCGGTGACGTCGGCCGACAGCTTGGCCAGGACGGGGATCCGGCGGGGGGCGCTCGCGCGCACGGCGCGCACGAGGCGCGCGGCGGCCGACGGGTGGGCCGCGAACGTCGAGCCCCGGTTCTCGACGTCGGGACACGAGAGGTTGATCTCCACGGCGGCGACGCCGGGCGCGTCACCGAGCAGGCGGGCCACCTCGGTGTACTCCCGCACGCTGCCGCCGGCGATCGACACGATGACGCGGGCGTCCCGCTCGGCCAGCCAGGGCAGGTCGCGGCTCAGGAACGTCTCGATGCCCGGGCCCTGCAGCCCGGCGGCGTTCAGGACGCCGGAGGGCGTCTCGGCGAGCCGGGGCCCGGGTCGGCCGGCGCGCGGCTGCGGGGTGAGGGACGGCGTCACGAGGGCGCCGAGGCGGCCGACGTCGAAGAAGCGGCCGAGTTCGCGGCCGGTCCCGCCGCAGCCGGCCGCGGTCAGCACCGGGTTCGGCAGTGTGAGCCCGCCGAGGCGGGTCTCCAGGTTCGTCATGACAGGCTTCCGGGGAGCACCGAGCGGGGGGCGCCGTAGGCGTCGAACGGGATCGTGCCGAGGTCGTCCCAGCGGACCCGCTCGCCGCGGAACACCGGGCCCTCCACGCAGGAGCGCGCCATGTGGGTGACGCCCTCGTCGTCGATGACGGGGAGCACGCAGGCCTGGCAGACCCCGGTGCCGCAGGACATCGGCTCCTCGACCGCCACCTGCACGGGCAGGTCGTATCGGACGGCGATCCGCGACACCGCCCGCAGCGTCTCGGTCGGGCCGCAGGCGTACACCACCTCGGCGGCGGCCTCCTCCACCACGGCGGCCACGAGGTCCTCGGGGCGGCCCCGGTGGCCGAGCGAGCCGTCCTCGGTGACGACGGACGTGGAGTCGCCGACCCGGCGCGCCGCGCGCGTGCCGTACACGTGCTCGGACTCGGCGCCGCCGAGCACGAAGTGGACCGCGCACTCGCGCTGGCGGAGCACGGCGGCGAGGGGGAACAGCGCCGCCCCCGAGTGCCCCTCCCCGACGAGGACGCAGCGCACGGGGTGGCGCGGCAGCGGGAAGGGGCGGCCGAGCGGGCCCGCGACGTCGAGGATGTCGCGCGGGCGCAGCGCTGCCAGCCACTGCGTGCCGGTGCCGCGCACCGCGAAGACGATCTCGACGGTGCCGCCGTAGTCGGGCTTGACCTCGCGGACGAAGAAGCAGCGCCGCGTCAGCATGCTCGACCGTTCACCGCCGACGGCCAGGGCGACGAACTGCCCTGGCCGGAAGCGTTCGGCGATGCCCGGGGCCACCAGCGTCATCGCGTGGTAGGCCCCGGTCCGCCGGATCGTCAGGACCGTTCCGGGCACCTGTACCGGTGCGACCGGTGAGTCGGTCAACTGTCCTCCTCGCCACCCCAGAGGTGCTGGGCGTGCTCCTGCAGCGACCGGACCCCGATGACGCCCGCGGCGGTCGCCTCGATGCCCTGGACGGCCGCGCTGAGCGCCTGCACCGTGGTGAGGCAGGGCACGCCGCGGAGCACGGCGGCGGTGCGGATCTCGTACCCGTCGAGCCGCGGCCCGGACTGGCCCGGGCTGCCGAACGGGGTGTTGACGATCACGTCGACCTCACCGTCGAGGATGCGCCGTACGATCGTCGGCTCACCGTCCGGCCCGGGGCCGGCGCTGTGCTTACGCACGATCTTGGCACGCACGCCGTTGCGGCGCAGGACTTCCGCCGTCCCCTCGGTGGCGAGGATCTCGAAGCCGAGGTCCGCGAGCCGCTTCACCGGGAAGATCATGGCGCGCTTGTCGCGGTTCGCGACGGAGACGAACGCCCGGCCCTTCGTCGGCAGCGCGCCGTACACCGAGATCTGCGACTTGGCGTACGCCGTGCCGAAGACCGTGTCGATGCCCATGACCTCGCCGGTGGAGCGCATCTCCGGGCCGAGGATGGTGTCGACGCCGACGCCCTCCGGGGTGCGGAACCGGTCGAACGGCAGCACCGCCTCCTTGACCGAGATCGGCGCGTCGAGCGGCAGGTGCCCGCCGTCGCCGGTCGCGGGCAGCACGCCCTCCGCGCGCAGCCGCGCGATGCTCTCGCCCATCATGACGCGGGCCGCCGCCTTGGCCAGCGGCACGGCGGTGGCCTTGGACACGAACGGCACCGTACGGGACGCGCGCGGGTTGGCCTCCAGGACGTACAGGACGCCCGCGGAGAGGGCGTACTGGACGTTCATGAGGCCGCGGACGCCGATCTCGCGGGCGAGGGCCTCGGTGGAGGTGCGGATGCGGTCGATGTCCTCACGGCCGAGGGTGATCGGCGGCAGCGCGCACGCCGAGTCGCCGGAGTGGATCCCGGCCTCCTCGATGTGCTCCATGACGCCGCCGAGGTAGAGCTCCTCGCCGTCGTACAGCGCGTCGACGTCGATCTCGATCGCCTCGTCGAGGAACCGGTCGACGAGCACGGGATGCTCGGGGTTCCACTGGCCGCCGCCTGCGCGCTCGATGTAGTCCCTCAGCGTCTCGTCGTCGTAGACGATCTCCATGCCGCGCCCGCCGAGGACGTACGACGGCCGCACCAGCACCGGGTAGCCGATCTCGGCGGCGATGGCGGCCGCCTCCTCGTAGGACGTGGCGGTGCCGTGCTTGGGCGCGGGCAGGTCCGCGCGGGCGAGGACCTGCCCGAACGCGCCGCGCTCCTCGGCGAGGTGGATGCTCTCCGGCGAGGTGCCGACGATCGGCACCCCGGCGTCCTTGAGTTTCTGCGCGAGGCCCAGCGGCGTCTGCCCGCCGAGCTGGACGATCACCCCGGCGACCTCGCCGGTCTCCTGCTCGGCGTGCACGACCTCCAGGACGTCCTCCAGCGTGAGCGGCTCGAAGTAGAGCCGGCCGGAGGTGTCGTAGTCGGTCGAGACCGTCTCGGGGTTGCAGTTGACCATGACCGTCTCGTAGCCGGCCTCGGCCAGCGTGAACGAGGCGTGCACGCAGCTGTAGTCGAACTCGATGCCCTGGCCGATGCGGTTCGGGCCGCTGCCGAGGATGATGACCTTGGGCTTGTCGCCCACGGGCACCTCGGTCTCCTCGTCGTAGGTCGAGTAGAGGTACGGCGTGCGGGCCTCGAACTCGGCGGCGCAGGTGTCGACGGTCAGGTAGACGGGCCGGATGCCCAGTGCCTGCCGCAGCTCGCGGACGACCTCGGCGGAGGTGCCGCGGATCTCGGCGATCTGCTCGTCGGAGAAGCCGTGCCGCTTCGCCTCGCGCAGTGCCTCCGGGTCGAGCTGGTCCTCGGCGAGGGGCGCGGCGACCTCGTCGAGCGCCGCGATCTGGTCGAGGAACCACGGGTCGATCCGGGTCGCCTCGTACAGCTCCTCGACGGTCGCGCCCAGCCGCATCGCCTGCTGGACGGCCCGCAGCCGCCCGTCGTGCGGTCGGCGGGCGCTCTCGATCAGCTCGGCCTTCCGTGCGGCCCGCTCGTCGCCGGAGAGCGCCTCGGGGCCCGGAGCCCAGGAGAAGGAGCTGCCGGCCTTCTCCAGCGACCTGAGGGCCTTCTGCAGCGCCTCGGGGAAGGACCGGCCGATCGCCATGGCCTCGCCGACCGACTTCATGTGGGTCGTGAGCGTCTTGTCGGCCGCGGGGAACTTCTCGAACGCGAACCGCGGCGCCTTCACCACGACGTAGTCCAGGCTCGGCTCGAAGCTGGCCGGGGTCTCCTGGGTGATGTCGTTGCGGATCTCGTCGAGGGTGTACCCGACGGCGAGCTTCGCCGCGATCTTGGCGATCGGGAAGCCGGTCGCCTTCGACGCCAGCGCGCTGGACCGTGACACACGCGGGTTCATCTCGATCACGATCATGCGGCCCGTGGCCGGGTCGATCGCGAACTGGATGTTGCACCCGCCGGTGTCGACGCCGACGGCACGGATGACGTCGATGGCGACGTCCCGCATCCGCTGGTACTCCCGGTCGGTGAGTGTCATGGCCGGCGCGACGGTGATCGAGTCGCCGGTGTGCACGCCCATCGGGTCGAGGTTCTCGATGGAGCAGACGACCACGACGTTGTCGGCCCGGTCGCGCATCAGCTCCAGCTCGAACTCCTTCCAGCCGAGGATCGACTCCTCCAGGAGCACCTCGCTGGTCGGGCTGGCGGCCAGGCCGGCGCCGGCGATGCGGCGCAGGTCGGCCTCGTCGTAGGCCATACCGGACCCGGCGCCGCCCATCGTGAACGACGGGCGCACGACCATCGGGTACCCGAGCGTGCCGGCCGCGGCGAGGCAGTCGTCCATCGAGTGGCAGATCACGCTGCGCGCGGACTCGGCGCCGATGTCGGCGACGATCTTCTTGAACCGCTCGCGGTTCTCCCCCGCCTGGATGGCGTCGACCTTGGCGCCGATCAGCTCGACGCCGTACCGCTCCAGGACGCCGGACTCGTGCAGCGCCACGGCGGTGTTGAGCGCGGTCTGGCCGCCCAGCGTGGGCAGCAGCGCGTCGGGGCGCTCCTTGGCGATGACCTTCTCGACGGTGTCCGGCGTGATCGGCTCGACGTACGTCGCGTCGGCGATCTCCGGGTCGGTCATGATCGTCGCGGGGTTGCTGTTGACGAGGGCCACGCGCAGGCCCTCGGACTTCAGGACCCGGCACGCCTGCGTGCCGGAGTAGTCGAACTCGGCGGCCTGGCCGATGACGATCGGCCCCGAGCCGATGACGAGGACGGATTTCAGGTCGGTACGGCGCGGCATCAGGTTCCCTGTCCGGAGGCGACCGCGACGGCCACGAGGGCCAGCACGGTCAGGGCGGCGGCGACGGTGGTGAGGATGAGGGCCAGCGGTGTCGGGGGCCGGGCCCGTACGACGGCGTCGTTCGGGTCGACGGGCACGTGGCCGTGGGACGCGGTGTCCGAGGCGTGGTCCGCCTCGTGGCCGGATACGTCGGTCATGAACCCTCCTTCGTCGGAGGAGAGACCAGAGGCGCTGCGCTCATGAACGGTCCATGAGGTCGCAGAAGCGGTCGAACAGGCCCGTCGCGTCGTGCGGGCCCGGGGCGGCCTCGGGGTGGTACTGCACGCTGAACGCGGGCCGGTCGAGCAGCCGCAGCCCCTCGACGACGCCGTCGTTGAGGTCGACGTGGCTGACCTCGGCGCGGCCGAACGGCGTGTCGAACGGGCCGTCCAGCGGCGCCTCCACCGCGAACCCGTGGTTGTGGCTCGTGATGTGCACCCGGCCGTTGGCACGGTCCTGCACCGGCTGGTTCACGCCGCGGTGGCCGAAGCGCAGCTTGTACGTGCCGAGGCCCAGCGCCCGGCCCAGCATCTGGTTGCCGAGGCAGATGCCGAACACCGGCGTGCCGCCGTCCAGGACCCCGCGCATGGACTCGACCGCGTAGCCACAGGCGGCCGGGTCGCCCGGCCCGTTGCTGTAGAAGACCCCGTCCGGCTCGAGGGCGAGGATCTCCTCGGCGGTCACGGTCGCGGGCAGGACGTGCACCTCGCAGCCCCGCTCGGCCATGCGCCGGGGCGTCATCGCCTTGATGCCCAGGTCGATCGCCGCCACCCGGTGACGCACCTCGCCCTCGGGCCGCACGACGTACGGCTCGGGCGTGGACACGACGCGGGCCAGGTCGGCGCCGATCATGTCGGGGCTGTCCAGCACGCGCTCCAGGAGCGCCTGCGGGTCGGTCTCGGTCGTGCTCACGCCGGCCCGCATGGCGCCCTTGTCCCGGAGGTGCCGGGTGAGCGCGCGCGTGCCGTTGATCGCGATGCCGACGACGCCGTAGTCGCGCAGCTCGTCGTCGAGCGAACGGCGGGCCCGCCAGTTCGACACGACCCGCGACGGCTCACGGACGACGTACCCGGCGACCTGGACGCGGCCGGACTCGGGGTCCTCGTCGTTGACGCCGGTGTTGCCGATGTGCGGCGCGGTCATCGTGACGATCTGCCGGTGGTACGACGGGTCGGTCAGGGTCTCCTGGTAGCCCGTCATCCCGGTGTTGAAGACGATCTCCCCGAACGCCTCTCCCTCGGCCCCGTACGCGGTGCCGTGGAAGGTCCGGCCGTCCTCCAGGACGAGCAGCGCCGGCTTGGTCGCGCGATTCAAATCGGTTTCCCTTCCAGAACGGTGGGACGGCCGCGCAGGAACGTCGCCTGCACCCGGCCCGGCAACTCCAGCCCGGCGAACGGCGTGTTCCGGCTCTTCGAGACGAAGCCCCCCGGATCGACCACCGTGCGCACGGACGGGTCGTACAACGTCAGATTCGCCGGGGCGCCGACCTCGATCGGGCGGCCCTGGCCACTCAGGCGGCCGATGCGCGCCGGGCGGACCGCCATGCGGTCCGCGACGCCGGCCCAGTCGAGCAGACCGGTCTCGACCATGGCCTCGTGCACCACCGACAGGGCCGTCTCCAGCCCGATCATGCCCATCGCCGCCGGCGCCCACTCGGTCTCCTTGGCCTCGGCCGGGTGCGGGGCGTGGTCGGTGGCGACACAGTCGATCGTGCCGTCGGCGAGCGCCTCACGCAGCGCCTCGACGTCGGCCTTGGTCCGCAGCGGCGGGTTCACCTTGTAGACGGGGTCGTACGTCTCGGCGAGCTCGTCGGTCAGCAGCAGGTGATGCGGGGTGACCTCCGCGGTGACCTGCCAGCCCTTGCTCTTCGCCCACCGGATGATCTCCACCGAGCCGGCGGTCGAGACGTGGCAGACGTGCAGCCGGGACCCGACGTGCGCGGCGAGCAGGCAGTCGCGCGCGATGATCGCCTCCTCGGCGACGGCGGGCCAGCCCGCCAGGCCGAGCCGCCCGGACACCTCGCCCTCGTTCATCTGCGCGTGCTCGGTGAGCCGGGGCTCCTGCGCGTGCTGCGCGACCACGCCGTCGAACGCCTTGACGTACTCCAGCGCGCGGCGCATCAGCACCGCGTCGGACACGCAGTGCCCGTCGTCGGAGAACACCCGCACCCGCGCCGCCGAGTCGGCCATCGCGCCGAGCTCGGCGAGGCGCTCGCCCTCCAGTCCGCGGGTGACCGCGCCGACCGGGTGGACGTCGCAGTGGCCGGCCTCGCGGCCGAGCCGCCAGACCTGCTCGACGACGCCGGCCGTGTCGGCCACCGGCTCGGTGTTGGCCATGGCGTGCACGGCCGTGTAGCCGCCGGCCGCCGCGGCGCGCGTGCCGCTCTCGACCGTCTCGGCGTCCTCCCGGCCGGGCTCGCGCAGGTGGGTGTGCAGGTCGACCAGGCCCGGCAGCGCGATCAGCCCGTCGGCGTCGACCACCGTGGCCTCCCGCGCCGTCAGGCCGGTGCCGACCTCGGCGACGACGCCGTCACGGACCAGGATGTCGGCGGGCGCGCCGCCGAGGATCCGCGCGCCCTTGATGAGGTGCGTCACGCGTCTTCCCTTCTCGAAGCGTCGCCGCTGCGGCGTCTGGCGTCCCCGTTCGGCGAGACCCCCGCGGGGGTCACGTCGCCGCCGATCGCCGGCTCCGAACCGCCCAGGAGGAGGTAGAGCACGGCCATCCGGACGGTCACGCCGTTGGCGACCTGCTCGACGATGGTCGAGCGCGGCGAGTCGGCCACCTCCGCGGCGATCTCGACGCCGCGGTTCATCGGGCCGGGGTGCATCACGATCGCGTGGTCCTGCAGCGCGGCCAGGCGGCGGGCGTCCAGGCCGTACCGCCGGCTGTACTCGCGGACGGTCGGGAAGTAGGCGGCGGTCATCCGCTCCTGCTGGACCCGCAGCATCATCACGACGTCGCTCTTGGGCAGCACGGCGTCGAAGTCGTACGCGACCTCGCACGGCCAGGTGTCCACCGAGACGGGGAACAGCGTCGGCGGCGCGACCAGCGTGACCTCCGCGCCGAGCGTGTTCAGCAGCAGCACGTTGGAACGCGCCACCCGGCTGTGCAGGATGTCGCCCACGATCGTGACGCGGCGGCCGTCGAGGTCGCCCAGCCGGCGCCGCATGGTGTAGGCGTCCAGCAGGGCCTGGGTCGGGTGCTCGTGCGTGCCGTCACCGGCGTTCACGACGCTGCCGCGCACCCAGCCGGCGAGCCGGTGCGGCGCTCCGGAGGCGTTGTGGCGGATGACGACGCCGTCGGCGCCCATCGCCTCCAGGGTCAGCGCGGTGTCCTTGAGGCTCTCCCCCTTGGACACGCTCGAACCCTTGGCGGAGAAGTTGATGACGTCCGCCGACAGCCGCTTGGCGGCCGCCTCGAACGAGATCCGGGTGCGCGTGGAGTCCTCGAAGAAGAGGTTGACGACGGTGCGCCCGCGCAGCGTGGGCAGCTTCTTGATCGGGCGATCGGCGATCCGCGAGAGTTCCTCGGCGGTGTCGAGGATGAGCAGCGCGTCGTCCCGGGTGAGATCGGCCGCCGAGATCAGGTGGCGCTTCACTTGGGGACCTCCAGCACGACGGCGTCCCGGCCGTCGGTCTCGGCGAGCAGCACCTTGACCTTCTCGCGGGTGCTGGTCGGAAGGTTCTTGCCGACGTAGTCGGCGCGGATGGGCAGCTCCCGGTGGCCGCGGTCGACCAGCGTGGCGAGCTGCACGGCGCGCGGGCGGCCGAGGTCGTTCAGCGCGTCGAGGGCCGCACGTACGGTGCGGCCGGAGAACAGGACGTCGTCGACCAGGACGACGACGCGATCGTCGACCCCCTCGGGCGGCAGCTCCGTGCGGCCGAGGGCGCGGGCGGGACGCATGCGCAGGTCGTCGCGGTACATCGTCACGTCGAGGGAGCCCCGCGGAACGGGCTCGCCCTCGACCTCGGCGATCCGCCCGGCCAGGCGGGCCGCCAGGGTGACCCCGCGTGTCGGGATCCCGAGCAGGACGATGTCGCGGCCGCCCTTGGTGCGTTCGAGGATCTCGTGGGCGATCCGGGTGAGGGCCCGCCGGATGTCGGGGGCCTCGAGAACGGTCTTGTGACTCACATCACTATCGGGTGACGGTCCGTGCGCAGGCACGGAGGCAGCACTCACCGCGATAACCTCCTTTCCCGCCTCACTGGACGGGCCTTAAAGGACGTCGGGCGCTATCACGTTAGCAGCCCGGGTAGTCTGCCCCCGACACCGGGACCGGCACGTTTCCGCTGGTGACAACGCTGCGCATGCGGGCCGCCGGACACCGGGCCGGGGTTGTGGCAAGCTTTTACCCGGCGGTCGGCGGCCTGTGCGGCGCGTGGCCGCCGGGCCACGCGAGCCCCGGCGGGCAAGGGTTTTCGCGCTCTCCGGACCCCGCTCCGGAGCCCTCGCGGACGCCGACTGTTTCGCCGCTTTTTTCCAATCGGCTTGACCTGGGGCGCTACCCGTTTTACCGTCACTGTCCGTAACCATCCCAGGAGATGGACCCCTCGGGCAGTCGGCCCCCGGCCGGCTGAGAGTGCGCCCCACGGCACACCCGTCTCGGGGCAGGCGGGAGCCACCCGTCCGGGTCCCCCTCCCGGGGCCACTATCGACGACGAGAAAGTGAGCCTGGGGGCCGCACGATGCCGTCTGAATACGCTAAGGCTCTCGGCGCGAGGCTTCGCGCCATCCGCACCCAGCAGGGCCTGTCCCTGCACGGCGTGGAGGAGAAATCCCGTGGCCGCTGGAAGGCCGTCGTCGTGGGTTCGTACGAGCGGGGCGACCGCGCCGTCACCGTTCAGAAGCTGGCCGAGCTCGCCGAGTTCTACGGCGTGCCGGTGTCCGAGTTGCTCCCCGGCGGAGCCGCGCCGAGCCCCCTGGGCCCGACGCCGAAGCTCGTGATCGATCTCGAGCGACTCCAGCAGCTTCCGAAGGACAAGGCCGGTCCACTCGCCCGTTACGCCGCGACGATCCAAAGCCAGCGGGGCGACTACAACGGAAAGGTCCTGTCCATCCGGCAGGAGGATCTGCGTTCGCTCGCGGTGATCTACGACAAGTCACCGACGGAGCTCACCGAGGAACTCATCGGCTGGGGCGTCCTCGACCCCGAGGCGCGCCGCGCGGTCGAAGCGTTCTGATCCCCCTCCCGGTCCACGCGGCCCTCCCCTGAGCCGCCGCATGACCGATGTTCGTGACGAAACCCGTCCGGAACCCCACCGGACGGGTTTCTTCATGCTCCGTCAGCGCCGCCCGCGCGCACCCGCGCCCGCGGCCCGCACCCCGGCCCCCACGGCAGTACACCGCCGGTCGGACGCACTGTTCGCCGCCGCGGTGGTCACATCGCCGCCGTCGTTGACGTGCGATGACCGGTTCGGCGGGTTCGGCGGGTCAACGCCGACGTCAATGTGGCCGACCGATCCTGCCGGCACGCCTCTTGCACACCCTTCGGCGCGAAGCGATCGGCATCCGGCCTGGCCACGGTCTCTCGTTCGCGTGCAGGGACGTGGACATGCCGCGCGCCGCGCCGCGCGGGGCCCGCCGTTCGGGGGGAGGTCACGGCGGGTCCCGCGGGCGTCGACCGGGGCTCCCGCGCCTACGGAGCCCCTTTTCGGGAGGGTCTCAGCCGGCGGCCGGCAGCATGGGCTGGCCGGGGACGCCGAGGGTGGTCTCGACCAGCGACACGAAGATCTCCGCATCGTGCAGCAGTTCGTCGGCCTCGGCCGCGGTGACCGCGCGGGGCAGGCCGGCCTCCGCGGCGGCACGTTTGCCGGCACCGGCGGCGAAGAACGCCGCCCACTCGCGCAGCGCGGGCTCGGCCTCGGGCAGCAGCACCCAGACACTGCGCGGTCTGCCGCGCGTCCGGGAGTCCGGGTCGGCGCGCTCGGCGAGCACGGCGGCGGCGGCGCGCAGCGCCGCGAGGTGCGCCGCGACGTAGCGCAGCGCCGGGGCGGCCGACTCGGCGGCCTCGATCAGCCCGCGGCGTGCCGTCTGGAGGAGTGACATCGCCGATGCGGCGGGCCTGCGCCGGGGTGCCGGACTCGGCGGGACGGAAGTTGACGACCTTGCGGACATGACATGCCTCCTTCCGCTGGGCGGGCCCGAGGGCCCAGGGGAGGCCGGGCGAAGCGCTTCCCCTCGCCCCGCCCGGCCGTCGCATCCCGCCCGGCATCGCGCTGCCCGCGAGACGATCCCCTCGGCGCGGGCCGCGAGTCCCGCGCCGTACTCGAACACAGGTTCGAGCATGCATCTCAGTAAAGCGGCCGCGACATCATTCGTCAACGTGTTCGAATAGGTGTGTCCTCGCAGTTCGAAACCCCTTACCTCGCTCCCCGCCACGAGCCGTAAGGTGCTCCCATGCATCCCAACGTCGAACGCGTCGCCGCCCGCCTGCGTGAGCTGGGCGCCACCGGTGAGGTCCGGGAGCTGCCCGAGGCCGCGCCCACGGCGGTCGCGGCCGCGGCTCAGCTCGGCTGCGACGTCGGCGCCATCGCCAACAGCCTCGTCTTCGCCGCCGACGGCGAACCCCTCCTGGTGCTCACCAGCGGCGCGCACCGCGTGAACACCGCCGCGCTGGCCGAGCGGATCGGCGTTGAGAAGGTCAAACGGGCGGACGCGGAGTTCGTCCGGGCGGCGACGGGGCAGCCCATCGGCGGGGTCGCCCCTCTCGGGCACCCGGCGCCGATCCGGACCCTCGTCGACACGTGGCTGGCCAAGTACGACGTCGTCTGGGCCGCGGCGGGGCATCCGCACACCATCTTCCCCACCTCGTACGAGGAACTGCTCCGCCTCACGGGCGGCACGCCGACCGACGTCGACTGAACCACCGTCCCGTTCCGGCCCCCGGGCGTGACCGGACCTGGACGGTCCGTGACACGATCGGATACGGGTCTCCGGGGACAACCGCCGAAAGGCGGTGATACAACGGTCACCTGACGCTCAAGCGCACTCTCCGGAGCGGGTGCCCCATGGCTGGACAGGACGGTCTGCGTGCCAGTGCGGCGCGTGACAGGGATTTCGTCGGCATCGACACCGCCGCGATGGCTCGGCTCATCCAGCAGATGACGAGCGCGTCGAACGCCATCACGGCCTGGCTGCGCACGAACGCCGCGCTGCCCGCGGGTGTCCCGCGCACCGGCCTGCATCAGGCCGCGGCGGTGGAGAGCTGGGCTCGCGCCCAGCCGGGGATGCTCAGCCGGCGGCGGAGCTACGCGATCGCCCATCTGAGCAAGGGCGCCGCCGACATGCCGAAGGCAGGCACCGGCCGGCTCGGCGCCCATCCGGGCGGTACGACGGCGGCCGGGGCGGGGCACGCGGTCGGCCACTTCCCCGACGCCCACGCCGCGACGAGAGCGGGAACCACCGACGCCACCGCGATCAACGCCGCGCTGACGGCCGACCACCCGATTCCGGCGGCGGTCTGGAAACGGCTGGCCGCCGACTCCGGCGACCCGGACTACGTCAAGGGCCTGTACGCCCGGCTCGGCCCGGCGGGCACCGCCGGCCTGATCGAAGCCGCGCTCGGCCACGAGGCGCGCCTGGCGGCGGTCCGGGAGTCGCTGGGCCTGGCCAGCCACCACCTTCGGATGTCCGAGACCTGGCTGCGCGGCCTCCTCGAGGAGGCCACCCGGAAGGGCGTGCACGACGAAGCGGTGAGCGTGCTGGAACACGCCGGGCTCGACCGGCGCGCGAAGGTCGCCCTGGCGCATGTCGGCCTGACGCACCTGGGCGCGGCGCCGCCGGGCCACCGCGTCCCCGCGCCGAATCCTCCGCACGAGGCGATGCTCCGCCCCGCGGCGGCGGATCCCGAGGCCGTGGCCGAGCTGCACGCGCGCCACTCCGACGCCGTGCGCCGGGCGCTGGCGGCCTGTCCGGCCTCCACGGTGCTGCAGCGGCTCGGCGCGCTCCAGGGCGAGCGGCTCGACGGCACGGCCCGCGTGGTCACTCCTCCGGCGAAGGAGGGCCCGTGAACGAGCGGAGCGAGCGAGCCGATGACGCGGCCCGCCCGGTCACACCTCCGACGAAGGAGGACTCGTGACCGCCTATCCGCCCGCGCCGGCCACCGTGCGGCCGCCGGCGGCGGCGTCGCCGGCGCCGGGTGAGCCCGTGCAGCAGCCGAACCCGGCGTACGTCGAGCTGTTCGCCGCGTACGAGCGCGCCTACTCGAGCGCCCACTCGCTCGAGACGGCGCTGGATCCGCCGCTGCGCACGGTCGGAGACGCCTGGGTGGGGCCGGCCGCGCGCGGCTGGGAGCGGGAGCTGGAGACCGAGCGCGGCCGGCTCAGGAAGGCGGCCGCGCAGATCCTGTGGGACATTTACGACGCACTGTCCAAAGTCCCGCCTTACCTACCGAAGTGAGCCCCGTGAGATCAGCTTTCGGAACCCGGCGGGAGACCGCCCCGCAGATACGGGAGATCGACCGGCGCGGCTTCTACCGGCGGCTCGACGCGATGCTGGCGACCTACGCCGCGGCGATGGAGCCGCCCGTCGACCAGATGCCGGGCCGGCGCACGATCATGGAGCGCCACGCCGCGTATCCGGGCTTCCGGGCGTTCGTCGCCGGGCGCCGGCGCGACGTGGTCGGCTTCGCGTACGGCTTCCGCGGTGAGCCCGGGCAGTGGTGGCACGACGTGGTCCACGCCGCGCTCGCCGAGACGGGCGGCCCGGAGCACGCCCAGGCGTGGATGGGCGACACCTTCGAGGTCGCGGAACTGCACGTCCACCCCGACAGCCAGGGTCAGGGACTCGGCCGCAGACTGATCACCACGCTGTGCGCGGACCGCCCGGAGCGGAACGTCGTGCTGTCCACGCTGGACGCCGAGACGCCCGCCCGGAATCTGTACCGCTCGCTGGGCCTGACGGACCTGCTCACCGCCTTCCGGTTCCCGGGCGGGGGCCCGCTCTACGCGGTGATGGGCGCGCGGCTCCCGCTGAGCTCCAGGCGGTCGTAGACCTCACGTGTCGCGGTCGACTTGTTGAACGTGATGAAGTGGATGCCCGGCGCACCCTCGGCCAGCAGCCGCCGGCACAGCTCCGCCGCCTGCTCGATGCCGAGGCGGCGCACCGCCTCCGGGTCGTCGCCGACGGCCTCGAACCGCTCGGCCAGCTCCGGCGGGAACGGCGCGCCGGAGAGCTGCTCGGACCGCTCGATCGTGCTCAGCCGGGTGACCGGCATGATGCCCGGGATGATCGGCACGTCACAGCCCTGTGCGGCGACCCGGTCCCGCAGCCGCAGGTAGTCCTCGGCCCGGAAGAACATCTGCGTGATCGCGTAGTCGGCGCCGGCCTGGCACTTGCGCACGAAGTGCCGGGTGTCGCTCTCGATGTCCGGCGACCGCGGGTGCTTGTACGGGAAGGCGGCGACCCCGACGCTGAAGTCTCCCGACGACTTGATCAGCCGTACGACGTCCTCGGCGTACTCGACGCCCTCGGGGTGCTTGACCCACTCCCCCATCGGGTCGCCCGGCGGGTCGCCCCGCAGCGCCAGCAGATCCCGGACGCCGACGGCGGCGAACTGGCCGATCAGGTGCCGCAGCTCGCGGATCGAGTGGTTCACGGCCGTGAAGTGCGCGACGGGGGTGAGGGTCGTGTCGGTCGCGATCCGCTCGACGATCTCGACGGTCCGGTCGCGGGTGCCGCCACCGGCGCCGTACGTCACCGAGACGAAGGTCGGGCGCAGCACCTCGAGACGGCGGATCGCCTGCCACAGGTTGCGGGCGCCCTGCTCGGTCTTGGGAGGGAGGAACTCGAAGGAGAAGGTCGGCTCGCCCGAGGCGAGCACTTCCCGGATCGTGGGGCGAGCGAAGGTCATGCAGACCAGCGTAACGGGACGACCCTGGGGGACCACTAGTCTCGACCTCATGGCCCCCAGTCGCGTACGTAAGGAGGTCGACGAGGCGCTGCACGCCTTCGTCGACCGGCAGCGCCCGGTGCTGAGCGCCGTCGGTGACGATCTCGCCCCCATGGTGACCGCGCTCGACGCGCTGCTGGCGGGGGGCAAGCGGCTGCGTCCCGCGTTCTGTTACTGGGGCTGGCGCGGTTCGGGCGGGGAGGACCGCCCGGAGATCTTCGCCGCCGCGGCCTCCCTGGAGCTGCTGCAGGCGAGCGCGCTGATCCACGACGACGTGATGGACGGCAGCGACACGCGGCGCGGCCAGCCCGCCGCGCACCGCCGGTTCGAGGCGCTGCACGCGGCGTCGGGGTGGCGTGGTTCGCCGGAGGCGTTCGGCGCGGGCGCGGCGATCCTCCTGGGGGACGTGTGCCTGTGCTGGAGCGACGAGATGTACCAGGGCAGCGGTCTCCCGGATGAGGCGCTGCGGCGTGGGCGGCCCATCTTCGACATCATGCGGACCGAGGTCATGTGCGGGCAGTACCTCGACCTGGTCGGGCAGGCGCGAGGGTCCGGTGCCGACGGCCGGGCCATGGTCGACGCGGCCCTGCGGGTGGTCCGGTTCAAGGCCGCCAAGTACACGATCGAGCGGCCGTTGCAGCTCGGGGCGGCGCTGGCCGGGTCCGGGGAGATGGCGGCCCTGTCGGCGTACGGCATGCCGCTGGGCATCGCGTTCCAGCTGCGCGACGACGTCCTGGGGGTCTTCGGCGACCCGGCCGAGACGGGCAAGCCCGCGGGTGACGACCTGCGTGAGGGCAAGCGCACCGTGCTGATCGCGCTGACCCTCGAACGCTCGTCCGCGGCCCAGGCCGAGGTCGTCGAGCGGCTGCTGGGCGACCCCGGGCTCGACGCGGACGGGGTCGAGCGGCTCCGGTCGATCATCGTGGAGACCGGGGCGCTGGACGCCTGCGAGCGGATGATCGACCGGTACGCCGACGAGGCGTCCGGCGCGCTCACGAGCGCTCCGCTCACGGCGGAGGCCCGTGCGGCGCTCTCGGACCTGACGATCGCCGCCACCGCGCGCCGCGTCTGACCTCGCAAGACCCCCCGGTATCAACATTCGCCAGACAAAACGGGTTTCGCTGGTTAACAATGGGGGCATGACCAATCGGTTGACCGCATGAAGCTCGACACTCCGTACCCGCCGCGTGTCGCCGAACCCGTGGCCCGAGTGCGCGTCTCCGCGCCCGCGCCGCGACGGACCCCCCGCAGCCGCAGCCTGATGCTGGCGCTGACGCTGGTGGTCGTCGCCGGGTTCCTGCTGGGACTGGGCCTGCCGGTCCATCCCTGACACCCGTTCGACGCGACGGGGCGTACTCCGAGCAGCGCCGGCCGGGAGCCGGCCACGTCCCACACGAACGAAGAGCCCTTGGCCCGTGAGCGGGCCAAGGGCTCCTGTCGTCGTAGCGGGCCCCCCGGCCGGGGCCGTCACCAGTGCGGCGGCCGCTCCTCCAGGAGGCGGGCGTCATCGTCGTCGTATGAGGGGTATCCGCCCCAGCCGAGCTCGGATTCGTCGCGCGTCTGGTCGGGCAGCACCACCAGATCGTCGTCGTCGGCCAGCTCCACCAGGCGCTCGTCGTCAGGGTTGCCGATCACGCCTCCCATTGTCGCGCATCGGCGGCGCGGAGCGCGCGGGACTGTTCGGCGGCGGCGGCGCGCGGATCGTCGGCCTCGGTGACCGCGCGGACGACGACGACGCGGCCGGCGCCCGTGGCCAGCACCTGGTCGAGGTTGCCCGCGTCGATGCCGCCGATGGCGAACCACGGCCGGGTGAACCCGCGCCCGGCGACGTACCGGAGCAGCCCCGGTCCGGGGGCCGGACGGCCGGGCTTGGTCGGCGTCGGCCAGGTCGGGCCCACGCAGAAGTAGTCGACGCCGGGTTCGGTCGCCGCGGCGGCGGCCTGTTCCTCCGAGTGCGTCGACCGGCCGATGAGGATGTCCTGGCCGACGATGGCCCGCGCCGCCGCGACCGGGAGGTCGTCCTGGCCCAGGTGCAGGACGTCCGCGCGGACGGTGTGGGCGATGTCGGCGCGGTCGTTCACCGCCAGCAGGGCGCCGTGCTTGTCGCAGGCGGCGCGGAAGACCGAGAGGTACTCGATCTCCTGCCGCGCCTCGAGGCCCTTCTGCCGGAGCTGCACGATGTCGACGCCACCGGCCAGGGCGGCGTCGAGGAACGCCTCGAGGTCGCCCCGCGCCTCGCGGGCGTCCGTGCAGAGGTAGAGGCGGGCCCGGTCGAGCCGGGCCCGCAGGGTCACCGCGCGTTCAGAGGGCAGGTGCCTGGCCACCGCGGGCTCTTTCGCCGGAGGTGAGAGGACCTGCCGCATGTGCTCCGCGGCTCAAAGGGCCAGCGCCTGGGCGCGCCGGTTGATCTCCTTGACGCGGTGCTGCGTGAGCGCCTCGATCGGGGTGCCCGGGAGGGACTCGTCCGCGGTGAACAGCCAGCGCAGCGCCTCGGCGGCTCCGAAGCCGGAGTCGGCGAGGACGGTCAGGGTGCTCTGGAGTCCCTTGAGAGGCTGATCGCCGGAGATGAAGGCCGCCGGGACGCAGACGCCTTCGGCGCGCTGCACTCCCAGGAGCTTGTGGTCGCGGAGAAGCTGCTTCACTCGCTTGAGATCGAGGCCGAGCCGGTCGGCCACCTCACGGAGGGTGAGCCACTCGCCCACCAGTGCGTCGGTCTGTCGGTCGATCTCGATTTCGGCAACGGTGTGCGTCACGGAACCCTGCCTACCACCTTCGGCATCTTCTGAAACCTTACTCACGAGCGGTCTCCTTGACCGCAATGGCGGGATCCGCCAGCGCTGACCGGTCAACCCGCTTGTGACCTGCGATGATACGCCTTCCCTGCAACAGGTCGCGCGGTCGGTCGACCGTGAGGATCGCCACAAGACGATCACCGCTCAGCCAGCAGGCCGACCACCCTCCGGCGGCCGACGGGTCACCGCGCCAGAGCATCGTGTCGGCGACCGGGTGATGCCCGGCGTACTGCACCATGTGCCCGAACTGCTCGGACCAGAAGTACGGCACCGGGTCGTAGACGCGCTCGCCGCCCAGCAGGCCGGCGGCCGCGACCTCCGGGGCGTTCAGCGCGGTGTCCCAGTGCTCGACGCGCAGGCGGCGCTGGAACGTCGGTGACCACCACGCGGCGCAGTCACCGGCGGCGTACACCCCCGGGCGCCCGGTGCGCAGCCGTTCGTCGACCACGACGCCGTCGTCGAGGGTCAGGCCCGAGCCTTCGAGCCAGGCGGTCTCGGGGCGGACCCCCACGCCCGTGAGGACGACGTCCGCCTCGACCGAGCCGCCGCCCGCCAGGTCGAGGCCGCCCCGCTCCACGGAGGCGACCTTGACGCCGGTGCGCAGCTCGATCCCCGCCTCGGCGTACCAGCGCGCCGTCTTCGTGCCGACCTCGGCGGCGACGGCCCCGGCGAGGGGCGCGTCGGCGGCCTCGACGACCGTGACGCGGCAGCCGGCCGCGGCGGCCGCCGTCGCGACCTCGGCGCCGATCCAGCCCGCGCCGACGATGGCGACCCGGGCTCCGGGGCGCAGCTCGGCGCGGAGCGCCCGGGCGTCGTCGATGGTCCGCAGCACGTGCTGCGGGCCGTCGCCCGGCAGCCGGATCGGCGCGGCTCCCGTCGCGATCACCAGGCCGTCGAAGGCCAGCGGACCCGCCGTCGTTTCCAGGACGTCGGTGAGGCCGGTCGCGCGGTGGCCGAGGAGCAGCTCGCAGCCGAGGGCCGCCCAGTCGGTGTCGAGGGTCGTGTCGTCGACGTCCCCGCGCAGGACGCCCTTGGACAGCGGCGGCCGGTCGTACGGGCGGTGCGGCTCGGCCCCGACCAGCGTCAGCGGGCCGGTGTACCCCTGGGCCCGCAGCGCCTCGGCGGTCCGGACGCCCGCGAGCCCGCCACCTGCGACGATCACCCGTCTCATGTACGTGACCTTATAGTCTGTTGACGTAAGCGCGGGAGTCCGGCGCACCGGGCTGAGAGGGCGGCACAGCGGCCGCCGACCGCATGAGCCGCCGTCGGCGTGCGCCGGGGCGGGCTCTGGACCTGATCCGGATCATGCCGGCGAAGGGAGCGCACGCGTGCACGTGATCATTGTCGGCGGCGGAGTGATCGGCCTCGGGATCGCGTGGCGATCCCTGGCCCGTGGCGTCCAGGTCACGGTCGTCGATCCGGAGCCGGCGAGCCAGGCGTCCCGCGTCGCCGCCGGCATGCTGACCCCCGTCACCGAGGCGAACTACGGCGAGGACGCCCTGCTGCGGCTCGGCATCACGTCCCGCGACCGGTACCCCTCCTTCGTCGCCGAGCTGGAGGAGGTCTCCGGCCGCGACACCGCGTACCGCAGAGACGGGACGCTGCAGGTCGCCCTCGACGCCGACGACCTGGCCGTGCTCGAAGAGCTGCGCCGGTTCCAGGAGTCGCTCGGCCTCACCGCCGAGACGCTCACCGGCCGGGAGTGCCGCCGCCGGGAGCCCATGCTGGCGCCGTCGGCGCGCGGCGGGCTGTTCGCGCCCGACGACGGCTCGGTCGACCCGCGCCGCCTGTCGGCGGCGCTGCTGGCCGCCGTCGACCGCCTCGGCGGTACCCTGATCCGCGACCGCGCGGCCGAGGTCCTCACCGATCGCGACCGGGCCGTCGGGGTGCGCCTCGCCGGGGGCGACGCCGTCCACGCCGACCAGGTCGTGCTGGCCGCCGGGCCCTGGAGCCACGAGCTCAAGGGCCTCCCGCCGGACGCGGTCCCCCCGGTCCGCCCGGTGAAGGGCCAGGTCGTCCGCCTGCGCGCCCCGTTCCCCTTCCTGAGCGGCACCGTCCGCGGCCTCGTACGCGGCTCCTCGGTGTACCTCGTGCCCCGCGCCGACGGCGAGCTGGTCATCGGCGCGACGCAGGAGGAGATGGGCTACGACACGACGGTCACCGCGGGCGGGGTGTGGGAGCTGCTGCGCGACGCCCACGAGCTGGTCCCCGGCGTCACCGAGCTGGCCTTCGCGGAGGTGACCGCGGGCCTGCGGCCCGGCTCGCCGGACAACGCGCCGGTCCTCGGGCCGTCGGCGCTGCCCGGTCTGCTGCTCGCCACCGGTCACTTCCGCAACGGCATCCTCCTCACCCCGGTCACCGCCGACGCCATGGCGGACACCATCGCGACCGGAGAGACCCCCGAGGTCATCCGGCCGTTCGCACCCGGAAGGTTCCGAGATTGAAGATCACCGTCAACGGCGCCGAACGGGACGCCCCCGAGGGTTCGTCCGTGGCCGGCGTCGTCGCGTCGCTGACCGAACGCCCCACCGGGGTCGCCGTCGCGCTGAACGACGAGGTCGTGCCGCGCGCCGACTGGAACACCACGATTCTGCGCGAGGCGGACCGCATCGAGGTGCTGACCGCCGTCCAGGGAGGTTGACCATGCAGGAACAGGCCGAACACGCCCCCACGGCGGACCGGTCCGCGGGCGCTCCGGATCCGCTCGTCATCGCGGGCGAGAGCTTCGGCTCCCGCCTGATCATGGGCACGGGCGGCGCGCCGAGCATGCGGGTCCTGGAGGAGGCGCTGACCGCGTCCGGGACCGCGCTGACCACCGTCGCGATGCGCCGCGTCGGCGCGGACACCCCGGGGTCCGTCCTCGACGTGCTCCGCCGGTGCGGCATCCGGGTGCTGCCGAACACCGCGGGATGCTTCACGGCGGGCGAGGCCGTCCTCACCGCCAAGCTCGCCCGCGAGGCGCTCGGGACCAACTGGATCAAGCTGGAGGTCATCGCCGACGAGCGGACCCTGCTGCCCGACCCGATCGAGCTGGCGGACGCCGCGGAGCGGCTCGTCGACGACGGCTTCGTCGTGCTGCCGTACACGAACGACGACCCGGTGCTGGCCCGGCGCCTCGAACAGGCCGGCTGCGCCGCGGTGATGCCCCTCGGCTCGCCCATCGGCTCGGGTCTGGGCATCCGGAACCCGCACAACATCGAGCTGATCGTCGAGCAGGCCGGGGTGCCGGTGATCCTCGACGCGGGCCTGGGGACGGCCAGCGACGCCGCCCTCGCCATGGAGCTCGGCTGCGACGCCGTCCTGCTCGCCACGGCCGTCACCCGCGCCCAGTCGCCGGCCCTGATGGCCGCGGCAATGCGGCACGCGGTCGAGGCCGGCCGGCTGGCCCGCCTCGCCGGCCGGATCCCCAAGCGCCGGTACGCGCAGGCTTCCTCGCCGTGGGAGGGATTGAGCTCCGCGAGTTGACCGTCCGCCGCCCGCGCTCCGAGCAGGCCGTTCGGCCCGGGGGATGGTCTCGATCCCGCAAGGATTGATGCTTTGATCCTGAGTCAGGACGAGTATGCCCCCGAATCCCTAATACACTCCCCCTGATGGATACGACGGTTGCGGACCCCCTCGTCGGGCAGGTGCTTGACGGGCGCTACCTCGTACGGTCACGTGTCGCCCGGGGTGGCATGGCCACCGTTTACGCCGGTCACGACACCAAGCTGGACCGTACGGTGGCGCTTAAGGTCATGCACGCGAACCTCGCCATGGACGAGGACTTCGTGCGGCGCTTCATCGGCGAGGCGAAGAGCGCGGCCGCCCTCTCCCACCCGAACGTGGTCGCGGTCTATGACCAGGGCACCGACAAGGGCTACGTGTTCCTCGCGATGGAGTACGTCCCCGGGCGCACGCTGCGCGACCTGCTGACCGAGCGCGGCCGCCTCGGCCCGCGCGAGGCGCTGCAGGTGATGCAGCCGGTGCTGTCCGCGCTGGGCGCGGCGCACCGCGCCGGGATGGTCCACCGCGACGTGAAGCCGGAGAACGTCCTGCTCACCGCCGACGGGCAGGTGAAGGTCGCCGACTTCGGCCTGGCCCGCGCCGAGACGGCGACCAAGCAGACGAAGACCGGCATGATCATCGGTACCGTCGGCTACCTCGCGCCCGAGCAGGTCATCTCCGGTGACGCCGACGCCCGTACGGACGTGTACGCCGCGGGCATCATGCTGTTCGAGCTGCTGACCGGCCGCCAGCCGTACGACGGTGGCACGCCGCTGGCCGTCGCCTACAAGCACGTCAACGAGACCGTGCCGCTGCCCTCCAGCGTCGTCCCCGGCCTCCCGCCGCAGATCGACGCGCTGGTGGCCAGCGCCACCAACCGCGACCCGGCACGCCGGCCGTCCGACGCCGACCACTTCCACGCCGCGGCGGGCGAGGTGTACCGCCAGCTGCCGCCGGAGGTCGACGCGGCGCTGGCCGGAGTCGCGGCGGCGCCGCCGCCTCCGCCGTCGCCCACTCCCCCCGCGCTTCCCGCGCCCGCCGTGGGCGCCACGGTCGCCGACGGCTCGACGCAGATGCTCGGCCCCCAGCCCGGCGGTTACGCGCCGCCGCACGCGGGCACGCAGATGCTCGGTCCGCACACGATGACGGTGCATCACGAGCCGCCGCCTCCTCCGACGATGCGCGACCGGCTGCTGCGGCCGCCGGGCGTGTACGGCGTCATCGCCGGCGTGCTCGCCGTCGTGCTGCTGCTCGGCGGGATCGTGTGGTTCCAGACCGTGGGCAACAAGGAGACGGTGCCGAAGCTGACCGGGCTGACCGAGGAGCAGGCGCGCGTCACGGCCGAGCAGGCCGGGCTGAAGGTCAAGGTCGGCTCCTCGCGCTTCGACCCGAAGGTTCCGAAGGACAAGGTCGCCGAGGTCCAGCCGCAGGCCGGCACCAAGGTCGACAAGGGCACCCTGCTCACGCTGATTCTCTCCAAGGGCAAGCAGCCGGTCGAGATCCCGGACGTCAAGGGCAAACCGCTGGCCCAGGCCAAGCAGGCGCTGCAGCAGGCGGGGCTCACCCCTGGCGACGTGGTCCCGCAGGCCAGCGTCAGCGTGCCGAACGGCTCGGTGATCAAGACCAGGCCCGCCGCCGGTGAGAAGCAGAGCCCGGACGACCCCGTCACGCTGGTGGTCAGCAACGGCATCCAGATGCCGAAGGTGGTCGGTCTCAAGCGCGACGCCGCCGCCCAGAAGCTCAGCAGGCTCAAACTCAGCGTGCAGTGGCAGGAGCAGGACCTGGCCGACGGGCAGCAGCCGAACACCGTCATCAACCAGGACCCGCCCGTCGGACAGCAGCTGACCCCGGGCCAGGTCGTCAAGATCACCGTGACCAAGGCCCAGAAGGACTGCGCGCCGCTGGACTTCGCCTGCATGTGGCGGCAGATGCACGACCACGGCAAGAAGGACGACCCCGGGAACGGCCAGCAGGCGCCCGTACCCGGGGTGCTGGGCCAGCCGATCGCGCAGGCCGCCCAGACGCTCATGCAGGCCGGTTTCCAGGTCCAGGTGGCGGGCGGCCAGGCCGGCGACCCGGTGACCGGGCAGGACCCGCCGCCCAACACGCCGCTCCCGAAGGGACAGGTCGTCAAGATCTGGCACTGAGCGTCCCGCCGGGACGCTCGACCAGGGGTGACCAGGGGGTGTCCACCACACACCCCCTAGGCTGGATCGGTCATGGCCAGAGCAGACATCAACGCGATCGGCGCGCACGTCCCGGTGGCGGGCGGGCTCGCGACGGGCGGGCTCCGCTACGCCGCCGAGATCGGCGCCGAGGCCGTCCAGGTCTTCGTCAGCAACCCGCGGGGCTGGGCGCAGGCGGCCGGGAAGCCGGCCGAGGACCGGCGGCTGCGGGAGCACGCCGAGGAACACGACCTGCCGGTGTTCGTGCACGCGCCGTACCTCATCAACCTCGGCTCACCCAGCCCTGAGACCATCGCCCACTCGGTCGCCTCGATCCGGCACGCCCTCCAGCGCGGTGCCGTGATCGGCGCGCGGGGCGTGGTCGTGCACACCGGCTCCGCGGTGTCCCAGCCCCGCGAGGACGCGATGCGGCAGATCCGCGAGCACCTGCTGCCGCTCCTCGACGAGATCCCCGGCGAGGGTCCCGACCTCCTGCTGGAGCCGATGGCCGGGCAGGGGCGGATGCTGTGCGCCACCGTGACCGACCTGGGGCCCTACCTCGACGCCGTGGACCGGCATCCGCGCGCCGGGGTCTGTCTCGACACCTGCCACGCGTTCAGCGCCGGGCACGACCTGACGGCGCCGGGAGGCGTCGCCGCGATGCTGGAGGCGCTGGCCGGGACCGTCGGCGCCGACCGGCTCAGGCTCATCCACGCGAACGACAGCAAGGACCCCTGCGGGTCCTGCCGGGACCGCCACGAGAACATCGGCGCCGGGCAGATCGGCGCGGCGCCCTTCGCCGAGTTCTTCCGTCATCCGGTCAGCCGCGGGGTGCCCCTCGTCATCGAGACCCCGGGCCGCAGCGCCGAGCCGCACCGCGCCGACATCGAGACCCTCAAGAGACTCCGCGACGGCTGACCGCCGCCCTCTCCCGCCCTGGTTCCGGGCAAGAAAAAGGCCTGGGTGCCGCTGAACAACCCCCCGACCGTTCAGCAGCACCCAGGCGCGCCGCCTGGCGTCCACCCCCCCCGAGTCGGAGCCTGGCGGCCGTCCCGAGAACGTTGCTGTGTCCGAAACCCTAGGGTCCCCGCGCCCGGCCGCGAAACCCATTCAGGCCTCGCCTCGGCAAACGGTCAGTAGTGAGCGGTATACGTTCGGTAAGCGAGAGCCGAGCGGTCACCGTGACACGACGAACGGCCTCAGCGCGGCCCGTCCGGTCCGAGCCCGTCGGGCAGGTGCATGCGGGCCATCGCACGCTCGGTGCGGTCGGGGATCCGCCCGGGGGTGAGCAGCGACACCGCCACGGTCACCGCGAACGCCAGCGGGACCGTGACGATCGCCGGCTGCTCGACGAGGGTCCCCAGCCAGCCGGAGCCCGGCCCGGGGTCACCGAGCACCCGCGCCAGCCCGGCGGCGGTCGCCGGCACGCCGCCCGCGAGGATCCCGGCCGTCGCGGCGGCCGGAGTGAGACGCCGCCACCACACCCCCAGGACGAGCAGCGGCGCCAGCGACGAGGCCGCGACGGCGAACGCGACGGTCACCAGCGCCGCCGACTGAGGACTGCAGGCCCAGGGCGCGACCAGGAGGGGCACGGCCACCGCGACCAGGACGGCGGCGCGGAAGCCGCGCGCTCCCCCGCCCAGCCCCTGGGCGATGCTGCCCGACACGGCGACCACGACGCCGCAGGAGGTGGAGGTGAAGGCGGCGAACGCGCCGGTCGCGACCAGCGCGGTGAGCAGGTCCCCGGTGACGCCGGGGAGCATCCGCTGCGGCAGCAGGAGCAGCGTCGCGTCGGTCTCCCCGGTCATCAGCAGCTCCGGCGTGTAGAGCCGGCCGAGGGTGCCGAAGAGCGCCGGGAACAGCGAGAACACCGCCAGCATGAGGACGACGAGCCCGGCCGTGCGCCGGGCGGCGCTCCCGCAGGAGTTGGTGTAGAACCGCACCGTGATCTGCGGTAAGCCCATCGTGCCGAGGATCGTCGCGAGGAGCACGGAGTAGGTCGCGGCCAGCGGGTGTTCGCGGCCGCCCGCGAACGGCGTCGCCCAGCGGTCGCCGCGCAGCAGCGCGATCCGCGACGTGTGCGGCACCGGCGACCCTGCGGGGAACCGCATCCGGGTGCCGGCGCGCACCTGGTGCCGGCCCGCCGCGAGGCGCAGCCGTTCACCGTCGTGGCGGCGGCCGTCGAGGACGCCGGTGACCGCGACGACGGCCGGGGCGGTCAGGTGGATGCCCGCGGCCGTGTCGGCGGTGACGGTCGTGTCACGGTGGAAGTAGGGCGGCCTGGCCGCGTCGGCGTCGTTCTGCAGCCGCCAGACGGCGATGAAGACCAGCGCGGGGATGGTGACGGCCGTCAGCTTCAGCCAGAACTGCACGGCCTGCACGCCGGTGATGCTCCGCACCCCGCCCGGCAGGACGAGGACGACCACCGCCGCCACGACGACGAGCCAGCCCATCCACACGGGCAGCCCGCTGATCACCGACAGCGTCACTCCGGCGCCCTGGAACTGGGGCAGCAGGTAGAACCAGCCGATGACGAGCACGCACGCGCTGACGGCGCGGCGGACCCGCCGTGAGCCCAGCCGCCATTCGGCGAAGTCCGACACGGTGTACGCGCCGGAGCGCCGCAGCGGGGCCGTGACGAGGGCGAGCAGCACGACGTGGCCGGCGGCGGCGCCGATCGGCAGCCACAGCATGTCGGCGCCGTACGCGAGGACGAGACCGGCCATGCCGAGGAAGGCCGCGGCGGAGACGTACTCGCCGCTGATCGCCGAGGCGTTCCACCAGGGTGACACCTCACGGGCGGCGGTGTAGAGGCCGGACGCCCGCGCGGGCCCGCCCCGTGCCGGCACGGCCGCCAGCGAGGCGATGAGCAGGGCCATCGCGAGCATCGTGATCATTCGTTCTCCTCGGCGCGGGCTCGGGTCACTCGTGCCGGGCCATCGCCGCGAAGTCCCGTTCGGCCCGCTCGGCCAGGCGTACGTGCCGGCGTGCGACGGCGACCCACACGACGGGCACGACCGCCGAGAGCACGAGCCAGGGCAGCCGTACGCCGAGGATCCGGATCCGCGACAGCGCGGGCTCACTCGCGAACAGCAGCGGCAGTCCGCCGCTGACCAGCGCGACGATGGCGCACGTCAGCGCGGCGTACGCGGCCTGCACGCGCATGAGCGACCGGACGGGCGACGCACCGGCCCCGCCTGAGACCTCGGCCGGGGAGTGCGGCGGCCGCGCCGACCCGCTCGGCGGGCCGGTGACGGTGACGCGTTCACTCATCAGACGCCGGCGGCTCATCGGGCGACGGCGGCCGGCCGGGTGATGGCGGCTCACCGGGGGACTGCGGCCGCTGCCGGAAGCGGCGGATCAGCAGGTCGCGCACCTCGCGCGTGTGGCGGCGGCTCACCGGCAGCCGCAGGTCCCCGATCTGCACGAGGACACGGCCCTCGTCGAAGCGGAGTTCGGTGATGTGCGCGGCGGAGACGAGCGTCTGGCGGTGGATGCGGATGAAACCGGCGTCCTGCCAGCGCTCGGCGAGCACCGAGAGCGGCATCCGCAGGAGGTAGCTGCCCTCGGCGGTGTGCAGGCGGATGTAGTCGCCGTGCGTCTCGGCGTGGGTCACGTCGGCGCGGGAGATCAGCCGGGTGCGCCCGCCGAGCTCCACCGGGATCACGTCGTCCGTCTCCGGTTCGCACGGCGGCGCGGTGTCGCGGTGGACGATCTCATCGACGCGCCGCACGGCCTCGCCGAGGCGGTCGGGGTCGATGGGCTTGAGGAGGTAGTCGACGGCGCCGAACTCGAAGGCGGTGACGGCGTACTCGTCGTGCGCGGTGACGAAGACGATGGCGGGCGGGGCGGCGAAGCCGGCGACGAGACGGGCGAAGTCGAAGCCGTCGAGCGCCGGCATGCAGATGTCGAGGAAGACCGCGTCGAGCCGCTCCCCGCTCTTGATCATCCTGCCGATCTCGCGCAGCGCCTCGGCGGCGTCGCGGGCGGGCTTGACGTGCTCGATCCGCGGATGCCGGCGGAGCAGGTAGGTGAGCTCCTCCAGCGCGGGGGCCTCATCGTCGGCGGCGAGGACGCGGAGCATGGCAGGAGACTCCCTCTTTTACGCAGAGTATGCAACTCATTTCACCAAGTAGTTGGTTTCAATACCGGGCCTCGACGGCCGTACGACTCTTCGGCACCCGCAGGCTGACCTTCATCCCCGCCCCGACCGCCGTCTGGATGACCAGGCCGTACTCCTCTCCATAGACCTGACGCAGGCGGCGGTCGACGTTCACCAGGCCGATGCCGCCGTGCGGTGCGCTCTCCCGACCCTCCTCGAGAAGGGCCCGGAGTTTCCCGGGATCCATGCCGACCCCGTCGTCCTCCACGCTGAGCGCCGCCTCGGCGCCGGCGTCCCGCGCCAGGATCCGGACGTGCAGACGCTGGGTGCCACCGCACTGCATGCCGTGCCGGATGGCGTTCTCCACGAGCGGCTGCAGCGACAGGAACGGCACCGCCACGGGAAGCACCTCGGGCGCGATCTCGACGCTGAACCGCAGCCGCTCGTCTCCGAAGCGCGCCCGTTCCAGGAGGAGGTACCGGTCGATGGACCGCAGCTCCTCGGCCAGCGTCGTGAAGTCGCGCCGGTCACGGAAGGAGTACCGCGCGAAGTCGGCGAAGTCGAGCAGCAGTTCACGGGCACGCTCGGGATCCGTGCGAACGAAGGACGCGATCGTGCTCAGCGAGTTGTAGACGAAGTGCGGGGAGATCTGCGCCCGCAGCGCCCGCATCTCCGCCTCCACCAGACGCGTCTTCGACGTCTCCAGCTCGGCGAGCTCCAGCTGCCCGGAGGCCCACCGGGCGACCTCGCCCAGCGTCTGCAGGCGTTCGTCCCGCACCCCGGCGCCGTACGCCGCCAGGGCCCCGGCGACGCGGCCCTCGATGGTCAGCGGCGCGATCACCGCGGCCCGGACGGGACAGCCGGGGTCGCCGCACGCGACCAGCTCCGAGACGGCCACCCGCGGCCGGCCGGTCCCGAGCACCTGGGCGGCGAGCGGGACCACGGTCGCGGCGTGGGCCTCCCCGGCGCCGTCCCAGGCGAGCAGGCGCCCGGTGTCGGTGACGGCGACGGCCGGTACGCCGAGGAGCTCCCGCAGGTGGCGGGCCGCCCGCCGTGCCGACTCCTCGGTCAGCCCGGTCCGCAGGGAGGCCGACGTGAGGGAGATGGCGTGCAGGACCGCGAACAGCGCCTCCTCGTCCGGCGCGCTCGGCTCGGCGCGCCGGCGCGCCGAGCCGAGCGACCAGCCCGCGGCGGCCGCCATCAGCGCCGCCGTGGCGGCCAGCACGGCCTCGGCCGAAATCCCCACCATGACCACAGACGGTAACGCCATCGTCACGCAAACGCCGGTATTTCGGCAAGTCCTCCTACGCGGGAGGCTGCTCCTCCTGGTAGGAGTACCGCTGCTCCCGCCAGGGGTCCGCGATGTTGTGGTAGCCCCGTTCCTCCCAGAAGCCCCGGCGGTCCGCGGTGAGGTACTCGATGGCGCGCACCCACTTCACGCTCTTCCAGCCGTACAGGTGGGGCACCACCATCCGCAGCGGCGCGCCGTGGTCGGGGGTGAGCGGCTCGCCGCCCTGGTGGGTGGCCAGCAGCGCCTTGTCGTCGAGGAAGTCGCTCATCCGCAGGTTGGCGCTGTAGCCGTACTCCGCCCACACCATGACGTGGGTCGCGTCGCCGGCCGGCGGCGCCAGCCCGACGAGTGTGGCCGTGAGGATGCCCTCCCAGTCCACGTCGGGCACGGTGAACTTCGTGACGCAGTGGAAGTCGGCGGTCACCCTCCCGCGCGGCATCGCCTGGACCTCCGGCCAGGTCCAGTGGTACTCCCGCCCCGCCTCGGTGGCGCCGTACACGCGCAGGTCCCAGCGGTCAGGACGGAACCTCGGCACCGGGCCGTAGTGCAGGACGGGCCAGCCGCGCGGAACGTACTGTCCCGGCGGGAGGCGGTCGTCAGGCCCCACCGCGTCGCCCTCGACTCTCCGAATGCCCGCTCATGGTCATCGGCCATCCTGCCATCCCCCGCGCGCGGGCCGTGCCGAACCCCTCCGCGCGGGACGCCCGGCGCATCGGCTAGGGTGGCGGTATGCGCAACGTCTCCTTCTTTACCTATGGCGGGCCCGGGACACGGGTGACTGCCGGAAGGACGCTGCGCTAGAAGGCAACCACCGACAGATGCCCCGGGCCCGATGGGTCCGGGGCATCTGTCGTTTCAGGCCAAGAACCGACTGTCTCGGGAAGAGGAAGCACCATGGTCGTTGTCATGTCCGCCGACGCGGAGGAAGCCGATGTCCAGGCCGTCGTCACGGTCGTCGAGGGCGCGGGCGGCGAGGCGTTCGTCAGCCGGGGCGTCAACCGTACGATCATCGGGCTGGTCGGTGACGTCGAGCAGTTCGGCACCCTGAACCTCAACGCGCTGCGGGGCGTCAGCGACGTCATCCGGATCTCGGCGCCGTACAAGCTGGTCAGCCGGGAGAACCACCCCGATCGCTCGGTGGTGCGCGTCGGCGGCGTGCCGATCGGCCCCGGGACCATGACGCTCATCGCCGGGCCGTGCGCGGTCGAGACGCCGGAGCAGACCCTCCAGGCCGCGCGGATGGCGCAGGCGGCGGGCGCGACCCTGCTGCGCGGCGGTGCGTTCAAGCCGCGCACCTCCCCGTACGCCTTCCAGGGACTCGGCGAGAAGGGCCTGCGCATTCTGGCCGACGTGCGCGCCGAGACCGGCATGCCCATCGTCACCGAGGTGGTCGACGCGAACGACGTCGAGCTCGTGGCCTCGTACGCCGACATGCTCCAGGTCGGCACCCGGAACATGCAGAACTTCGCGCTACTGCAGGCCGTCGGGGGTATCGGCAGGCCCGTCATGCTCAAGCGCGGCATGAACGCCACCATCGAGGAGTGGCTGATGGCCGCCGAGTACATCGCCCAGCGCGGCAACCTCGACATCGTGCTGTGCGAGCGCGGCATCCGCACGTTCGAGAAGGCCACCCGCAACACCCTCGACATCTCGGCCGTCTCCGTCGCGCAGCGGCTGTCGCACCTGCCCGTCATCGTCGACCCGTCCCACTCCGGCGGCCGGCGCGACCTGGTGCTGCCGCTCACCCGCGCGGCGATCGCCGTCGGCGCCGACGGAGTGATCATCGACGTGCACCCGAGCCCGGAGAGCGCCCTGTGCGATGGCCCGCAGGCGCTCGTCGACGACGACATGCGCGAGCTCGCCGCCACCGTGCGCGCCCTGCCGCCCATCGTCGGCCGTACCCTCACCACCGTCTGACCTGCGGGGGCGTGCCGCGGCGCGCTGCGCGCCCCCGTCCGCCGCCCGGCACCCCGGCCGTACGCACGAGGACGCGGACGGTAGTCTTCCCGGCATGGCGTACTACACCGCCCAGCTGGGGCCGCCCCGGTTCTGACCGGGGCCACCACACCTGCGCGCCCGGCATCGCCGGGCGCTTCCCCTGACGCCGCCGCCGAGCGGCTCTTCGGCGCGCCCCGGATCTCGCGTTCCCTCGAACCGTTCGACATCTGGAGCGTTCTCCTTGACCACCACTGAAGTCTCCTCCGCCGCGCCCGCGCGCCGGCGGCTCGGCGGGTCCGCCGACATCGTCCTGGCCGCGTCCCTGTGGGGCACGACCGGCACCGTCCGCAGCCTCGTCCACGCGAGTCCGGTCGCGGTGGGCGCCGCCCGCCTCCTCATCGGCGGCGCCTTCCTGTTCGCCGTGGCCGTCCGCGGCGGCGGGCTGCGGCCGCTGCTCGCCCGCGGCTCCCGCACGCGGCTGATCCTCCTGCTCGGCGCGGCGCTCGTCGCCGTGTACCAGGTGGCGTTCTTCTGCGCCGTCGCCCGTACGGGCGTCGCGACCGGCACCGTCGTCACGATCGGCAGCGGCCCCGTCTTCGCCGGCCTGCTGTCCCGGGTGCTCCGCATGGGCGCGCTGACCCCGCGCTGGCTGCTCTCCACGGCGGGCGCGGTCGCCGGCTGCGCCGCGCTCACCCTGGGCGGTCAGGCGGCCGGCGTCGAGCCGGTCGGCGTCGCGCTGGCCCTGATCTCCGGCTTCGGCTACGCGGCGTACGCCACCGTCGCGTCGTATCTGATCACCCGGGGCGACGACAGCCGCGCGGTGCTCGGCACGCTGTTCGGCGGGTCCGGGGTGCTGCTCCTGCCGGTGCTCCTCGCGATGGGCCCCGGCTGGCTGTTCACGGGAACCGGTGCGGCGGCGGCCCTCTACCTCGGCGTGATCACCACCGGCCTCGGCTACCTGTTCTACGGGAGGGGCCTGCGGACGACCCCGGTCGCCGCCGCCACCACGCTCACCCTGGCCGAGCCGGCGGTCGCGGCGGTCCTGGGCCTGTTCGTCCTCGGCGAGCACCTGAGCGCGCTCGCCCTCGCCGGCCTGGCCCTCCTCGCCGCCAGCCTGGTCATCCTCACCATGCCGACCCGCTCCCGCTGAGCCCGCGGCGACGCCGTCTCACTCAGACGGACTCAGGTCGGCCGCAAGCGGAAGACCTGAGTCCGTCCATCAGGAGGTTCAGCAGGCGAGCGGCCATCGCCTCCTGCTCGGGCGAGCCGGCCACGGTGAAGATGCCGATGAGAGCGGCGGCGATGTCTCCGGCGGGGACGTCGGCGCGGAGTTCCCCGCTCGCACGGCCGGCGTCGAGGATGTCATCGATGGCCCCGAGCAGCTCGGCCCGGGTGTGGGCATGGGCGATTTCGCCCGATTCGACCATCGCGAGCAGCGTGTCGAGCATCCCGTTCTTGGTCGCGATCCACTGCCCGAACAGGTCCATCCAGCGTCGCAGCGCCGCAGGCGGGTCGAGCCGGGCGAGCAGCTCACGGGCACCGGCGGTGAGCCGCGAGACCTGGTCCTGGTAGACGGCGTCGACCAGCGCCTCGCGGGTGGGGAAGTGCCGGTAGAGAGTGGCGATGCCGACCCCGGCTTCGTTGGCGATCGCGCGCATCGACGGCTCGGCGTCGGCCGAGGCGAACAAGCGGGTCGCCACGGCCAGCAGCTGTTCGCGGTTGCGGGCCGCGTCCGCCCGCGGTCTACGCATCTCTGCGGCGGTCAAAACGGATCACGCTCCACTTGTGCTAGATTCGGTCTCACCCCAAACGGAGCATAGTCCGTTTACGTGGCTCCACGAACCGCTACAGGAGACAGTGAGCATGGAAGAAGCGAGCGTCAGCACGTCGGCGACCACGAGCCGGGCGGTCCAGTTCGAGTCGTTCGGCGGACCGGAGGCCCTGCGCGTCCGCGAGGTACCCGTGCCGCACGCCGGCTCTGGGCAGATCCGCGTGCGGGTCACCGCGGCCGGCCTGAACCCGATGGACTGGGTCATGACCTCCGACGCCGAGACCGCCACGCGATTCGGCTTGAGCCTGCCGTGCGGGTTCGGCACCGACTATGCCGGGGTGGTGGATGAGGTCGGTGACGGCGTGAGCGAGTTCGCGATCGGTGACCGGGTGTTCGGCGGCGCCATGTCCCGCGCGGTCGCCGACCACGTCGTCGTGGATGAGGCGGGGGCCATCGCGGTGGGCGGCTCGGCGCACCGTACCCCTGACGGCGTCGACGACCGCACCGCTGCCGCCCTTACCATCGCGGGCTCCACGGCGGCCGCAGCTCTGGCCGTGGTCGACCTGGGCCCGAGCGACACGGTGCTCATCGGCGGTGCGGGAGGCGGGGTAGGCGTGTTCGCCGTCCAGCTCGCACGTCTCGCGGGCGCGCGAGTGATCGGGACAGGGTCGGCGACCTCGGCCGACGCCCTGCGGGCCCTGGGAGCCGAGCCGGTCACCTATGGCGATGGTCTGGTCGACCGGGTCCGTGCGCTGGCTCCCGCCGGCGTCACTGCGGCCATGGATCTGCACGGGACGGACACGGCGTACGCGGCACGCGAACTCGGCGTGCCTGACAAGCGCATCACCACCATCGCCGCCCAGATCGACGGGATCACGCCGGCGAACGGCGCCCTCGCGGCCCCGGGTGCCATCGAGGAGATCGCCGGCCTGGTCGCGGCGGGTCGGCTCCGGGTGCCGATCGCGGCGAGCTATCCGGTCGAGCAGATCCGTGCCGCGGTCGAGCTTCAGGCGGGGCGGCACGTGCACGGCAAGGTCGTCATCGACCTCTAGAAGAGTCAGGTGGTCGGGTCGCCGTAGGAGGGGCGGTGCTCCTGGAGGCCGGCGGCGAGCTGCTCGGCCAGCTCCCCCGCGTCGAGGCGCTTCTCGATCTGGCGCAGGTCATCGATCTTGGCGCGGGTCTCGGCGCGGCGGGGGGTGAGGACGGTGCAGCAGTCCTCGTCGGGCAGCTCGGAGATGCTCAGCGTGTGGATCTTGCGCGCCTCGGCCATGATCTCGGTCTTGTCCATGCCGATGAGCGGGCGCAGGATCGGCAGGTCCACGGCGTCGTCGAGGGCCGTGATGTTCTGCATGGTCTGGCTGCTGACCTGGCCGAGGGAGTCACCGGTGATGAGCGCCGCGCCGCCCAGGTCGTGCGCGACGACCTCGGCGGTCTTGAGCATCAGGCGGCGCTGCGCGATGATCTGCAGCCGGTCGGCCCCGGAGGACTTGATCTGCTGCTGCGCCTTGCCGAACGCCGAGACGAACAGCCGCGACCCGCCCTGGAACTTGTCCAGCTCGCGGACCAGGGCGTACGCCTTGTAGATCGACTCCGGGCCGGTGAACGGCATCCCGGAGAAGTGCAGGAAGTCCACCCGCAGCCCGCGGCGCATCATGCGGTACGCGGCGACGGGCGAGTCGATGCCGCCCGACATCAGCACCAGCGCCCGGCCGCTCATGCCGACCGGCAGGCCGCCGGCGCCGGGCATGCCGTCGGTGAAGACGAACACCTCGCGCTGGTCGACCTCGATGAACACCGCCAGGTCGGGGTGCTTGAGGTTGACCGGCAGGTCGTAGCGCTCCTTGACCTTCGCGCCGACCAGGGCGTTGAGATCGGAGGAGGTGATCGGGAAGCGCTTGTCGCGGCGGCGCGCGCGGATGGCGAACGCGCCCTTGCGGGCCAGCGCCGGGTGCTGCGCGACGAGGTCGAGGGCGGCCTGGACGGTCGCGTCGACGTCCTTGGCCACCCGCCAGGCGCGGTGCACCCACACGATGCCCATCACGTCGGTGAGGCGCCGGGCCACGGCGTCGACGTCGGCGAGCTCGCCACTCTCGGTGCGCACGACGATGACGCCTTCGCGCTGCCAGATGTTGATCTTGATGCCGAGCCCCTTCACGGCGGCCCGGATGTTGTTCTGCAGGCGCCGCTCGAAGAGCTCGCGGTTCTTGCCCTTCAGGACGATCTCGCCCAGTTTCAGGAGAACGCAGGGCTCTCCGACGACGGCGGGCCGCTCGGCGTTCTGAGGGTGCGTCGCGGTTTCGAGCGTGGGCATGCGTCCAACCTCCAGCGGACACTGACGGGGTGCGAACATCCAGTGTCGCGCACGAACGCGACTGTCTGGACCGAACGCCCGTCCGGCGGTCCCTGTTCCCTACGGTCTCACCGGATGCGTGAAGGCACCGCACGCGCGTGCGGTGCCTTCACGGTCGTACGAGGTCCGGCGATCAGCCGAAGAAGACCTCGGCCTCCTCGTAGCGCTGGACCGGGACGGTCTTGAGCTCGTCGGTGGCGGCGCTCAGGTCGACACGGACGATCTCGGTGCCCTGCAGGCCGACCATCTTGCCGAACGCGCCGTCGTGCACCGCGTCGATGGCGTGCACGCCGAAGCGGGTGGCGAGAACGCGGTCGAAGGCGGTCGGGGTGCCGCCGCGCTGGATGTGGCCGAGGACCGTCGTGCGGGCCTCCTTGCCGGTGCGCTTCTCGATCTCCGCGGCGAGACGCTCGCCGATGCCGCCGAGGCGCACGTGGCCGAAGGCGTCGAGCTCCTGCGTCTGCACGTCCATCTGGCCGTCGACCGGGTGCGCGCCCTCGGCGACCACGATGATCGGGGCGTACTTGGTCTTGAAGCGGCTCTCGACGTACCCGCAGACCTTCTCGATGTCGAAGGGCTTCTCCGGGATGAGGATGACGTTCGCCCCCGACGCCATGCCGGCGTGCAGCGCGATCCAGCCCGCGTGCCGGCCCATGACCTCGCAGATCAGCGCGCGGTGGTGCGACTCGGCGGTGGTGTGCAGCCGGTCGATGGCCTCCATCGCGATGTTCACCGCGGTGTCGAACCCGAACGTGTAGTCGGTGGCGTTCAGGTCGTTGTCGATGGTCTTGGGAACCCCGACGACCTTGACGCCCCGGTCGTGCAGCTGACGCGCCACGCCGAGCGTGTCCTCGCCGCCGATGGCGATGAGCGCGTCGACGCCCAGCCCGGCGAGGTTGTCCTTGATCCGCTCGACCCCGCCCTCGATCTTGATCGGGTTCGTCCGGGACGAGCCGAGGATGGTGCCGCCGCGCGGCAGGATGCCGCGAACCGCCTGGACGTCGAGCGGCGTCGTGTCGCCCTCGAGCGGACCACGCCAGCCGTCGCGGAAGCCGACGAACTCGTATCCGTAGACCTGGATGCCCTTGCGGACAACGGCGCGGATGACGGCGTTCAGCCCGGGGCAGTCGCCGCCGCCGGTCAGCACTCCGACACGCATGCCCAACTCCTCTGTGTAACCCTGAGTTCACCCGCCAGCCTAGCGGCGCGGGTAGGACCTTCTCGAAGGCGGCGCGCCCGCAGGGCACACCCCACCGATTGGTCTAGACCATATCGGAAAGCGGCCCCTCTGATCAGCCCTTCGAGGTCTTTGATGTGCGCTCGGCACCCTGGTCTTCCGCCAGAGTGAGGTCGCCGCCCGGATCCTCCGCGGCGGTCCCCTCGCCGGTAACGGCGTTCTCCTTGACGTCCGCGGCGTACCGGTCGACGTACTCCTGGCCGGACAGCCGCATGATGGCGTACATGATCTCGTCGGTGACCGCGCGCAGCACGACCCTGTCGTGGGCCATGCCGTAGTACCGGGAGAAGTCCAGCGGCTCGCCGAACCGCACCTCCGGGCGCGGGCGCAGCTTGGGCAGCGGCCGCCCGGCGGGCATCAGCTCGAACGTGTTGACCATGGCCATCGGGATGACCGGCGCCCGGGACTCGAGGGCCAGGCGGGCGACGCCCGTCTTGCCGCGGTAGAGCCGCTCGTCCGGCGCGCGGGTGCCCTCGGGATAGATGCCGAGCAGCTTCCCCTCGCCCAGGACCCGCAGTCCGGTCCGCAGCGCCGCCTCGCTCGCCCGGCCGCCCGTACGGTCGATCGGCACCTGCCCGACGCCGCTGAAGAACAACCGGCTGATGAGACCCTTCAGGCCCGTCCCGGTGAAGTACTCGGCCTTGGCCAGGAACGTGACCTTGCGCGGCAAGGGCAGCGGCCCGAAGAAGTGGTCCGCGAAGGAGAGGTGGTTGCCGGCCAGGATGGCCGGGCCGTGCCGCGGAACGTGCCGTGTCCCGTACGCGCGCGGTCGCCAGACCAGGTACAGAATGGGACCCAAGATGGCCTTGACGACCCAGTAGAACAACGCCCCGCCTTTCCTTACCCCCTGCCGTTCACCCGTCCGTGGGATGATAATCATCTTCCCATCTCACGCCGGACACACCCACATCCACACACGGCACGTTTTCGTCCTTGCGCGACGCGGGGGCCGTAGGCTCATCTTTGAAGCGTCGGCCGATGGCAGTTTCGAGGGGAGGCGCCATGGCGTTGACGCCGGACGTCCGGTCGCACGCGACCGACGTGCCGCACGACGGTTTGGCCAGGATGCGACGGGAGACCGGGGTATGAGCCGGCGGGGAAACGGGCTCACGGCGGACGCGTACGTCCCGCTCGCCGACCTGACTCCGCAGCTCGCCGACGCGATGCTGTCCGCCCTCCGGGAGGCGGGCATCGCCGCCTACGCCGCCCCGGCTCCGGGAACGACCGGCGGCTACCTCGACGTGCGGCTGCCCGAGGAGCCCACCGACCGGCTGTACGCCGACGCGGAGGCCCGGCAGGCCGCCGAGGACATCCTGGAGAGACGCCTTCCCGAGCTGCGCGCCGACTACGCGGCCTCGCGGGACGAGGACGAGATCTTCGCCGAGATCGTGGCGGGCTTCGACCTGCCCACGACCGACGGCGAGACCCCGTGGCCCGCCGAGGAGAACCTCGAGGACGGCCCGGAGGACACCGCCGGGGCGTCGCTGGAGGACTCCGGGTCGGAGCGCACCGCCACGGCCCGGGTCGTCAAGCCCGCCTCCGAGGACGAGGACGAGGAGGAGCACTTCGTCCCGCCTCCCCCGCCGCCGCTGCCGAAGGCGGACCCGCTCACGCGGTTCGCGTGGATCGCGCTGCTCGGCGGCCCGGTGTACCTCGTGCTGTCGGTGTTCCTCGGCTGGAGCGTCCCGAGCTGGGCGGCGTTCGTCGCGGTCGCGGCCTTCATCGGCGGCTTCGTCGCGCTCGTCCTCCGCATGGGCGACGATCCCCCGGACGACGACGGCGCCGTCGTCTGAGCGGGCCCCGTCGTTCGAGCACCTTCGTCGTCTGAGCGGGCCCCGTCGTCGGAGCGCCTTCGTCGTCCGTACGGCCCGGCGTCCGAGCGCCTTCGTCGTCCGAACGGCGCCGGCGTGGCCGTCAGATGCGCAGTTCGGCGAGGACGGGGCGGTGGTCCGTGGCGGCCGGGTAGTCGGCGAGGAGCTCGGGGTCGTCGGGCACGCCGCACCGGAGGATCTCGATGCCCTCGTCCGCGAACACCCCGTCGATCCGGCGCGCCGGGTTCGCCGCGCTGAACGTCTCCCGCAGGCCGTACGGCGCGACGGCGCCCGCGTCCTGGAAGCGCCCGGCGAAGAGGTCCCAGGCCGGTTCCCCGGCCTCCTCGTTGACGTCCCCCGCCACCACCACCGGCGCGCCGGTCCGCGCGCGCACGCGGTCGAGCTCCTCGATGATCTCCTCGGCGTGGCGGCGGCGCGGCTCGGCCGCGAGGTCGAGGTGGACGCTCGCGGCGACCAGGCGGACGCCGCGGACGTCGAACAGCGCGAGCGCGAGGCCGCGCTGGTGCATCTCGGGCACGGGCGACAGCAGCCGGTGCCGCCCGTGCAGCGCGGTGGCCCGCGCCCCGGCGTACAACTGCAGCCCGGCGACGCGGCCACGCCTCAGCGTCGCCGGGACGAGCGCCGCGCGCCGGGCGAGCCACAACCGCCGGTGCCGCCAGAACTGGAAGCGCGGGGCCTCCTGCACGCACAGGATGTCGGGCCGCAGGCGCCGGACGACGCGGACGAGCGCCGCCCGGTCGTCCCGCATCGACCGGATGTTGTAGCTGACGAGCCTGACGACCACGCGGCTAACGGGACCGTGCCAGGTCGGCGGCGCCCACGATGCCGGCGTCCGGGCCGAGCTCGGCGATCCTGATGTCGGCGAACGTGCGGTGGCCCCGGCCGGTCAGGGCGTTCTCGAAGGCCTCCCGCGTCGGTTCGAGCAGCAGGTCACCCGCCTCCGACAGGCCACCGCCGATGACGAACGCCCCGGGGTCGAGGATGGCCGCGAGGTCGGCGAGGCCCTGCCCGACCCAGTGGGCGATCGTGCGGAAGCACTCCAGCGCCGCGCTGTCACCTTCGCGCGCCGCCTCGGTGATCTCCGGGCCGCTGATCCCCTCGGGCCTGCCGTCGCCCAGCTCGAGCAGCCGGCCGGCGAGCGCCGGTGACACTCGGGCGATCTCGCGGGCCTCGGCGACCAGGGCGTTGCCAGAGGCGTACTGCTCCCAGCAGCCGCGGTTGCCGCAGCCGCAGCGCCGGCCGTCGGGAACGACCCGGTAGTGCCCGAACTCGGCGCCGATGCCGAAGCGGCCGCGGTAGAGCTCGCCGCCGAGGATCAGACCGCCGCCGATACCGGTGCCGAGGGCGACGAGGATCATGTGGTCCTCGCCACGGCCGGCGCCGAACTTCGCCTCGCCCCAGGCGATGGCGTTCCCGTCGTTCTCCACGACGACGGGGAGGCCGACCTCGCCCTCGACCTTCTTCTTGATGGGCTCGTCGCGCCAGGCGAGGTTCGGGGCGAACAGCACCGTGGCGCGGCTCTCGTCCACGAACCCGGCGGCGCCGAGACCGACCGCCTCGACCTCGCCGAAGCGGCTCTTGAGGACCTCGACGACCTCCGCGATCACCCGTGCCGTCTCGTGGGGGCTGGTCGAGGGCGTCGGGCGACGCACCTTATCCAGGATCCGCCCACGGTCGTCGACCACGCCGGCGGCGACCTTCGTACCGCCGACATCCACACCAATGGTCAGCGTCATGGACGCTTCTCCTCCGTCAACCCGTCGCCGTGCCGGCGCCCGCCGGGTCGTCGCCCGCCGCGTGGGGGCGCGGCCGCGTGCGCTCGAACCCTGCCATCGCCTCACGGACCGCCGAGTAGAGCTGCTCACCCGCCGCCATCACGTGGGACAGGACCTCCGGACCGGACTCGCGGGACGCCGCGATCGCCCGGCACACCGGGCAGTAGCGGCACTCCGCCGCGCCGGTCGCGAAGTGGTCGCCCCACGCTTCGCTGGTGGCCTCGCTCCACACGTCGTCCTTCGACGTGCCGCCGGCGTTGAACCGTCGGCGAAGCGTGTCGACGAGACGCACGGCCTCGTACAGCACCGAGGGTGGCTGCTCACTCATTGGTCATCATCTACCTATCGTCGGCGTGAAACCGTACCGTCTCGGAGGGGACGCGCGCGCCACGGGGTGCCCGTGGCGGCCGGGCCCGCGCCTGCCTTCGACGCCCCTCGCATGCCTATCCCTCGACGCGTCGTTTCAGCCCCTTGAGGGCCGTGTCGATGATGCGCTTCTCCGCCTTGCGCCGCACCATGCCGATCATGGGCACGCGCACGTCGACCGCGAGTTCGTACGTCACCTCGGTCTCGCCGTCGCGCTCGGCGAGGCGGTACGCGCCGGTCATGCCGGTCAGCATGGTGCCGCGTTCCACGAGGTGCCAGTGCACCGCTTCGTCGTCGTCCCAGTCGTAGGCCAGGACGTAGGTGTCCTTGATCGGCCCAGCCTCCAGCGTGATCCGCACCTGCTCGGCGCGGCCGTCGTCCCCGGTGGTGACGACCTCGGCCGCGGTGATCCCTTCCGCCCATTCAGGGTATTCCGCGAAATCGGCGATGACCGCCATGATCTCTGGCTTTTCAGCCTTGATGGTGATGCTGGAGCTGGTACGGTCCGCCATCGGCGTTTCCTTCTTTCGGCTTTCTTCCGGGGCGAGAATTGAGCGCGGCGCTTCGCCTTGAGCGGAGCGTAGTCGCTAGAACTCCAATACGTACGGAACCCCGCGTGCGCGGAAGTGACCCACGTTGACGCATTCGGTGCGGCCGATGCGGGTGCGGCGGACGAGCGGCTGGTGGACGTGGCCGAACAGCGCGTACCTCGGCTGGGTCTCCCGGATCGCGCGCAGGACCGCCTCGCTGCCGCGCTCGAAACGCCGCGCGACCGTGTCGTACAGCAGTTCGGGCACGGCCGGCGGGATGTGGCAGCACAGCACGTCGACCGCGCCGAGCGCCGCGACCTTGGCGGCGTAGACCTCCTCGTCCAGCTCGTACGGGGTGCGGTACTCGGTGCGTAGCCCGCCGCCGACGAACCCGAAGCGCAGGCCGCCGATGTCGATGGTCTCGCCGTCGAGGACCCGCTGGCCGGGACGCAGGCTCTCCGCCCACAGCCGGGGGATGTCGACGTTGCCGTAGGTGAGGTACGCGGGAGTGGGCATCGCGCCGAACAGCTCCTTGTACTGACGGCGCACGGCGGCCTCGATGTACGGCCGGGCGTCACCGTCCAGCGTCGCCCACATGGAGCGCGAGAACTCCCGTGCCTCGTCGAACCGCTTCTGCGTGCGGAGCTCGATGAATCTCGTGGCGTGCTCCGCGCCGAACAGTTCGGCGAAGATGCCCTTGCCGTGATCGTCGTAGTCGATGAACAGGATGAGGTCGCCGAGGCAGATGAACGCGTCGGCGCCGTCACCCGCCAGGGCGAGCGCGTCGGCCCGTCCGTGCACGTCGCTGACCACATGAACCCGCATGCGCCAACTGTAAGACCCGCCGGCCGTACGGCAGGCGGCCGAGACCCGGCGATCGCGATCAGCGGTCGGCCGCGGCGTCGACGAGGGCACGCCACTCGCGGACCCGTGCCGCGTCGACCGGGGCCTGGGGGCCGCCGCCCACCGGGCGCACGGCGTCGCCGACCTGGAAGGCCCGCACTCCGGCCGCCGCGAGGGCCGGGACGTGCCGGCGGCGCAGTCCGCCTCCGACGAGCATGAGCCTCGCGTCGCGGGCGGCCCGGCGCAGCAGCGCCTCCATGCCCGCGCCCACGCCGCCCGCCGCGCCGGCGCACAGAACGGAGTCGAGACCGCGCAGCAGGCGGAGCGTGCGCCAGGCGGCCTCCGGCTCGGCGGCGTGGTCGATCACGCGGTGGAACGTCCACGGCAACGGCAGCACGGCGTCGGCGAGCCGAGCGGTCGCCGACAGGTCGACGGTGTGGTCGGCGTGCAGGAAACCGAACACGAAGCCGTCCGCCCCGGCGTCGGCGTGGGCGGCCGCGGCCCGGCAGAGCCGGCCCAGTTCGGGCTCGCTGGTCCGGAAGCCGTCCTTGGCGCGGAGCACGACCCGGATCGGCAGGGACGTCGTCTTGCGCATCGCGGCGACGGTCTTGGGATCCGGGGTCAGGCCGCCGGACCGGCGGTCGGCGACCGCCATGATGCGGTCGGCGCCTCCCGTCTCGGCGGCCTCGGCGTCCACCTCGTTCATCGCGACGACCTCGAGCAACGACCTCGCCTCCCCCCTCGTCGGCGCCGCGGCACCCGCGGTGAGGCGTATTCTGGCCCGGCCCGCGCGCCGCCGCTCCCGGTCCGGCCCGCGTTTGCCCCGAACGGACGATGTCGTTACCCATTCGATCCGCCATCCCGCCTATGAGCCGTTCCGCGAACGCGTATCAACGAGGTCGTTACACGCGTGGTAAGAAGAAATGCGAGACGTGTCACCGCGCCGAAGGCTACCGACCAGTATCTTGAGGCGGTAGCGTCCGTGCGAATACCGCCCTATGCCCGCCATACCAGCTGAGGAGTAGTCGTGCGCGAGTACAGCGTTCCCGCACAGGTGACGATCGCCGACTCGGCCAATCTCACCGACACGATCTTCTCCCGGGCGGCCGAGGAGCCGGACCGCGTCGTCATCCGGCGCAAGTCCGGATCCGGATGGCGGGACGTCACCGCGCGCGAGTTCGCCGACGCGGTCGGCGCGGTGGCCCAGGGCCTGATGGCGGCCGGCATCGAGCCGGGTGACCGCGTCGCGCTCATGTCGCGGACCCGGTACGAATGGACCGTCGCCGACTACGCCATCTGGACGGCCGGGGGCATCACCGTGCCGATCTACGAGACGTCCTCGGCCGCGCAGATCGAGTGGATCGTCGGCGACTCCGGCGCCAAGGCCGCCTTCGTCGAGACGGACGAGCACGTCAAGGCGGTCGAGTCGGTCCGCGACCGCCTCCCCGCGCTGGCGAACGTCTGGCGGATGGACGACCTGCCGGGCGGCACGGGCTCCGACCAGGACCTGACGGAGCGGCGGAAGTCGCGGTCCGCCGCGGACCTGGCCACGATCATCTACACCTCGGGCACGACCGGCCGCCCGAAGGGCTGCGAGATCACCCACCTCAACCTGCTCGCGACCGCGCGGAACGTCACCGAGGGCGCGCTGACCGAGGTGTTCGGCCTGAGGAACGGCTCGACGCTGCTGTTCCTGCCGCTCGCCCACGTCTTCGCGCGGCTCATCCAGATCGGCTGTGTCGAGGCCGGCGTGACGCTCGGCCACACCGCCGACATGGCGCGCATCGTCGACGACCTCGCCTCCTTCGAGCCGACCTTCCTGCTCGCGGTGCCCCGCGTCTTCGAGAAGGTCTACATCGGCGCCGAGCAGAAGGCGGCCGCCGACGGCAAGGGCCGGATCTTCCGCGCCGCGGCGGACACCGCGATCGCCTACAGCCGCGCCGGCTCCCCCGGACTCGGGCTGCGGCTCAAGCACGCCCTGTTCGACCGGCTGGTGTACGGCAAGCTGCGCGCCGCGATCGGCGGCCGCGTCACCCACGCCGTCTCGGGCGGCGCGGCGCTCGGCGAGCGGCTCGGCCACTTCTTCGACGGCGTCGGCATCACGATCCTCGAGGGGTACGGCCTCACCGAGACGACCGCCCCGGCGGCGGTCAACCTGCCCAGCGAGAACCGCATCGGCACCGTCGGCAAGCCGATCCCCGGCACCACGGTCCGCATCGGCGACGACGGCGAGGTGCTGGTCAAGGGGACGAACGTCTTCGCCGGCTACTGGCACAACGAGGAGGCCACCAAGGCCGCCCTCGACGGCGGCTGGTTCCACACCGGCGACGTGGGCGAACTCGACGAGGGCGGATACCTCCGGATCACCGGCCGCAAGAAGGAGATCATCGTCACCGCGGGCGGCAAGAACGTCGCGCCGGCCCCCCTGGAGGACCGGCTGCGCGCGCACCCGCTGATCAGCCAGTGCATGGTGGTCGGCGACGCGCGGAAGTTCATCGGCTGCCTGATCACCCTCGACCCCGAGGCGCTCGAGCCGTGGAAGGAAGAGCACGGCAAGACGGGCCTGTCCACCGCCGAGCTGGCCAAGGACCCGGACCTGGTCAAGGAGATCGACGCGGCGGTGGCCGACGCCAACACCACGGTGTCCCGGGCCGAGGCGATCAAGAAGTACCGGATCCTCGAGGTGGACTTCACCGAGGAGTCCGGTCACCTCACCCCGACCTTGAAGGTCAAGCGGAACCTCGTCGAGAGGGACTTCGCCGACGAGATCGAGGCGCTCTACGCCTGAGCGCCGGGTCCGGCGGACCGGTCAGGCCGGCGTCCTCCGGGCCCGCCATGCCTTCGTCCTCCGGCTCCGTCGTCAGGCCTATGTCTTCCGGGTCCGTCAGGCCGGCGTCCTCCGGGCGACCGCGGACCGGGCGAACTCGATCAGGTGGGCGCGCATCGCGTCCCGGTCCTCGGCGTCCGGCCCGAGGATGAGCCGCGCCATCTGCGGCACGGCGGTGGGCCATGACGCCATGCCGCACACCGTCAGGAGGGTACGGCCGACGTCCACCGAGGGCTCGGCGCCCAGGCCCCTGGCGAGCCCCTCGATCTTCCGTCGGTAGTGGGCGCGCCTGCCCTCGTCGAACTCGCGCTGATCACCGTAGTGCAGCGCCTCCCACAGCAGCAGGCGCTGCAGGTCGGGATGCGCGCGGTGGTAGTCGTACATGCGGGCGACGTAGTCCCCGACGTCGTCGACCTCCTGGGAGACCATCTCCACGACCTCGTCGAGCACCTGGCTCATGACGGCGTCGAACAACTTCTCCTTGTTGCCGAAGTGGCCGTAGATGCGCTCTTTGTTCACGCCGGCGCGCTCGGCGATGCGGTCGACCCGCGCCCCGGCGATCCCGTACGCGGCGAACTCCTTCCGCGCGGCACTGAGCAGTGCTTCCTTCGTGGCGGCGGCGGTGTCTCTCGGCATGCGACGAGCTTACCGGAACAGTCAATCCAACTAGTTGGTTGACACCCAACCGGTTGGTTGGATACTTTCTCGGCCATGACGACGATGCTCTTCCCGACCCGCGCCCGGGCGGGTTCCGCCCCGGCGGCGCAGCCGGCGCACGCGCCCTTCGCCGCGACCCTGGTGACGTTCGTCGCGACGGCGCTGCTGGCCACCGGCCAGCTCTACGGCGTGATCCCCCTGCTGGGCGCGATGGGCCGGGAGTGGCACGCGCCGGCCTCCGCGCTGACGTGGATGGCCAGTGCGTTCGGCCTCGGATACGCGGCCGGCTTCCTGGTGTTCGGCCCCCTGTCGGACCGGTTCGGCCGGCGCCCGATCATCGTCACGGGCATCGCCGCCACCGCCGTGACGACCGCCCTGGTGGCCCTCTCCTCCGGGCTGGGCATGGCCATCGCCCTGCGGGTCCTGCAGGGCGTCACCACGGCCGCGTTCGCCCCCGTCGCGTTCACCTACATCGCCGAGCGCGCCGAGCCCCGGCACCGCCCGACCCTGCTGTCCGCGGTGATCGGCGCGTTCCTCGCCTCGGCGGTGTTCGGGCAACTCGCCGCGCAGGGCATCGCGGCGGTGGCCGGCTGGCGCGCGGTGTTCACCGTGTTCGCGGTGGCCTTCGCCCTCGTCGCCGCCGCGCTGCGGCGGGTGATGCTGCCCGGCCGTCCCGCCACGACGGGCTCTCCGCTCGACGCCTACCGCGCCATGCCGGGCCTCCTGGCGAACCGCCGGCTGATCCCGCTGTACCTGGCCACCCCGGTCGTCCTCGGCTCGTTCGTCGCCCTCTACACGGGCCTGGCGCTCACCGGCGCGGCGGGCGGGGCGGCCGCCCTGCTCACGCTGCGCGCCGCGGCGCTGCCGGCAATCCTCGCGATCCCGTTCGTGACGCCCGTCCTGCAGCGCGTGCCCGGAGCGCGCCGCGCGACCGGAGCGATGACGCTGTCCGCCGTGTCGGCCGCGCTGATCGGCCTGACCCACCCGGGCACTCTGGGACTGGCGCTCCTGCTGAACGCCTTCGTCGCCGGCGTCGGCCTCACCGCCCCGGCCCTGATCGAGACCATCGGCGGCCGCGCCGGCGCCGCGCGGGGCACGGCGGTCTCCTTGTTCACCTTCATCCTGTTCGTCGGGGCCAGCGTCGGCCCGCAGGTCGCCGGGGCGCTGAGCGCGCACGGCCTGTCCGTCCTGGCGTACGTCCTCGCGGCCCTGCTCGCCCTCGGCGCGACGCTCACCCTGACCGCCCGCCGCTGACCTCCCGCAGGAGTTCACGGACGATCGCCGCCCCGGCCCCCGGGGGCGGCGATCGTCCTTTCGCCGCGCCTCAGCCCATGGTCTTGGCGCCGTCGAGGGCCTCGCGGATGATGTCGGCGTGACCGGCGTGCTGCGCGGTCTCGGCGATCACGTGCAGCAGCACCTGGCGCGCCGACCAGCGGGCGCCCGGCTCGAACCACGGCTTCTCGGGCAGCGGCTGCGAGGCGTCCAGATCGGGCAGCGCCGCCAGCAGCTCGTCCGTGCGGCGGGCGATCTCCGCGTGGGCGTCGAGGAGCCCGGCGAGCGTCTCCCCCTCCTCCATGCGGAAGTAGGACGCCCAGTCCCCGTCCTCCTCCATGACGGCGGGCCCGTCGACGATGAAGGCCGTCCATCGGCGCTCGACCTCGGTGACGTGCTTGATCAGGCCGGCGAGGCACAGCTCGCTGACCGTGGTGCGGCGGGCCGCCTGCTCGTCGGTCAGGTCCCGCACGGTGTACCGCAGGAAGTGCCGGGCCTTGCGCAGGCCCGCCAGCAGATCCGCGCGCTCGCCGGTGAGAGTGGCGGTGCCGCCGTTCGACGTCATGGTCATCGCTCCCTTGATCGGTGAGGTCCGTCACAAGCCACACTAGGCAGCGAAGCGGTCAGTTTCCGGCCGCAATCGACGCCCGTTGAGGGCGCGGCGATCCGAGCGGCCCTGCGATCCGGATCAGGAGCCCAGGAGGGCGGCGAAGCGAGCGGCCTGGACCTCCCAGCGCCACTCGCGCTCGACCCACGAGCGCCCGCGCTTGCCCATCTCCTGCGCCGCGGACGGATCGCGCAGCAGGCCGATCACGGCGTCGGCGACCGCACCGACCGAGGTGCCGTCGACCACGACGCCGGTCTCACCGTCGAGAACGGCGTCCGGGGCGCCACCGGAGTCACCCGCCACCACCGGAAGGCCGGTGGCGGACGCCTCGAGGTAGACGATGCCCAGGCCCTCCACGTCGAGACCGCCACGGCGGGTCCGGCAGGGCATCGCGAACACGTCGCCCGCGTCGTAGTGCGCCGGAAGCTCCTCCCAGCGGACCGTGCCGGTCAGGCGCACGGAGCCCGCCACGCCCAGGTCGACGCGGAGCCGTTCGAGCGTGGTGCGGTACGGGCCGCCGCCGACGATCAAGAGGACGGCGTCCGGGACGGCGCGCAGCACCCGCGGCCAGGCGCGGATCAGCGCGTCCTGCCCCTTACGCGGAACGAGGCGGGAGACGCAGACGACGACCGGGCGGTCCGCCAGGCCGTGCCGGGCCCGGACGTCCTCTCCCCCGGCCCCGGGCCGGAACACCGTCTCGTCGACGCCCGGGGCCAGCCGCCGCATCCGCCCCACCGCCGCGGGCGACAGTGCGCGGGCCATCCGGCTGCGGGTGTACTCGCCCAGGTAGGTGAGCACGTCGACCTCGTCCCCGATCCGGCGCAGCAGCCGCCGCGACCCGGGCAGGGCCGCCCAGCCCGCCTCGTGGCCGTGCGTGATGCCGACGAACCGCTCGACGCCGGACCGCCGCAGCCGCGGGGCCAGCAGTCCGAGCGGCGCCGCCGCGCCGAAGACCACCGAGTCGCAGTCCTCCGCGCGGACGATCTCGACGGCGCGCCGCAGCACCGGAGGCACCGGAAGCATCAGCGGACCGGGGTGGCGGACGACGGGGAACGGCTGCGCGGCGTCGAAGTCCGCCGCGCCCTCCCACGCCGGGGCGTACACGATGAGGGAGCCCGGCGGCCGGCGGACCGCCAGGTTGTGCACGAATGCCTGGATCCCGCCCGGCCGGGGCGGGAAGTCGTTGGTCAGGACGAGCGTCTTCCTCATCGCTGCCAGGATCGCACGACTTCCGCGATCACTCTTACGCAGCCCCGTGACCAGAGCGAAACACGGAGTTAATGTGGTTACGCGCGTCCTGGCCGCCCGGCCCCCGCCCGGCCTGCGAAGCATGCACAGCGGACCGACGAGGTACGGCGGTGAGCTTCACGACGAGGAGGAGCCACCCATGACCGAAACCCCCCGACCCCCGACTCCGATCTCCGCGATCGCCGATCCCGCCCCGCTCGGGCTGGCGGCGTTCGCGCTGACCACCTTCCTTCTCTCCGCAAAGAACGCCGGGTGGACCGATGGCACGGACGCCTGGCTCGGATACGCGTTCGCCTACGGCGGCCTCATCCAGCTGCTGGCCGGCATGTGGGAGTTCCGCAACCGCAACGTCTTCGGCGCGACCGCGTTCGCCACGTACGGCGGGTTCTGGATCGGCCTCGGGCTGTACGTCCGCTGGGTCGCGCCCACGGCCGCGGCGACGGCGGCGGCCACGAAGGCGAACCCGGAGGACCTGATCCAGAACGACCTCGGCTGGATCCTGCTCGCGTTCGCGATCTTCAACACGTACATGCTCCTGTGGAGCTCTCAGGTGACGGCGGCGGTGTTCGGGGTATTCCTCACCCTGGAGCTGACCGAGATCATCCTGTTCATCGGCAACTTCTCGCACAGCACCGGCACGATCAAGCTCGGCGGCTGGGTGGGCGTCCTCACCGCCCTGGTCGCCTGGTACACCTCCGCGGCCGGCGTGGTCAACGGGATGGACGGGCGGTACTCCCTGCCGGTCGGCTCGCCGCTCGGCGCACGCCGCGCCGTCGAGGCGAGCCCGGTCCCGCAGTAGTCCCCGCGCCGTCCCTGCGTACGCCCCTGACCACGGCCGTGGTCAGGGGCGTGCGCCCGGCGGGGGCGCCGGCACGTGGTGCAGGCGGGCCCACGCGCGCCCCATCGCGATGCGCTGTGGCCCGGACGGATGGGTGTTCCACAGCGCGTACGCGAACGGTCCCGGGGACAGGTCGTCGAGGTTGCGGAGGCTGAGCGACCGCTGCATCGCGATGAACGTCACCGGGTCCCGGGTGAGCCCGAGGGAGTGCGCGTCGGCCCGTGCCTCGATGTGACGGCTGACGAGATTCTGCGCGGGCCCCGCCGCCTGGGCCAGGACGGTCACCGCGGCGAGCAGCAGCGCGGTCGACCGCGGGTCGGCCGCCGACCGCACCCCGGCCCGGCGCAGCAGGCGCGGCGAGGTCATCACCAGGAAGAGGACGCAGGCGCCGGTCGCGACGCCCAGCCCGCCGACGAGGGTGCCGGTCAGCACGTCGTTCCGCTTCGCGTGGCCGAGTTCGTGCGCGACGACGAGCCGGACCTCCCCCGGCGACTGCGACGCCAGGAGCGTGTCGTACACCACGATCCGCCGGGTGGAGCCGAACCCCGAGACGTAGGCGTTCAGCTCCGTCGTGCGCTTGGACGCGTCGGCGACGAGGACGTCGCGCACCGGCACACCGTCCGCGCGCGCCATCCGGAGCAGGTCCGTGCGCAGCGGCCCGGCCGGCATCGAGGTGAAGTCGTTGAACAACGGCTCGACGACCACCGGATAGGCGTACGAGACGGCGGTGACCAGCAGGAGGCCACCGGCCGCCGCGCCGGCCCACCAGTGCCGGGGGAAACGCCGGATGAGCAGGTGCAGGCCGAGCAGCGCCACGATCCAGATCACGAGGCTCACGGCGAACCCGGTGAACCGGTCACCGAGCCACGAACCCCAGCCCTGGGTCGACAGGCCGTACCGCCGCAGCACCGACTCCGACCACGCCGCGAACGGCAGCGCGACCAGCTGGGTCAGCGCGGACAGCACCACCGCGACGGACAGCAGCCGCAGACCATGCCGCCAGATCCCCGGCCGCGCCTCCGCGGAGACCCGCCGCCCGGTGACCCCGCCGAGCAGCCGGGCGCCCCAGGGCGTCAGGCCCAGGACGAGGACGACGACCAGGCCGGCGGCGAGCCCGCCGTACGCCGGGCCGTCCAGTGCGGCGCTGAACCGCTCGCTGCGGGCGATCTGGTCCCGGCTGAAGTCCAGCGCCGGATCCGCGGCGGCCCGGCCCCCGGGCAGCGGATGCCAGGGGGTCACCACCGCCATCACGGCGACCAGCGACGCGCCCAGGACCACGGCGGCGACGGCCGCGGCCCGGCGGGACGCGCCGCGCGATTCCACCCGGGCGGTGGGTGCTCGCTCGGCCTCGGCGCGCACGGGCGGCCCGGCGCCCTCCAGGCCGCCGGTCTCCGTCACATCAGCTCCTTCCGCAGGTAGGCACGCCACTGCGCGGCGAACCGGCTCGAATCGACGCCGAGGACGGCGCGTAGGGCACGGTCCTCGATCCGCGGGTCCCCGGCGGTGCCGGGTTCGGCCTCGGCGGTGCGGTACAGCCGCACCAGTCTGCCCTCACCGTAGCGTTCTGCGATCATCCGGCAGGCCAGCCACGCCTCCTCGTACGCGGCGGACAGGCGCTCGCCCGACCCGGTGAACGCGTCGCGCCCCGGCGGCGCCGCCGGCAGCCCCTCGGAGGAGATCAGACCGGCCAGCTCGCGTCCCGCCGCCCGCGTCGGAACACCGGCGTCCTTGTAGCCGACGTAGTCGGCGAGCCCTTCGACCAGCCACATGGGGGTACGGCTGTCGCGGGCGCCGCCCATCGCGACGTGCACCAGCTCGTGGGTGAGCACGACGCGCCGGCCGAGGCCGTTCAGCCGGCCGAACGCGGTGGGGGTGATGACGACGCGATCCGCGCCGCCGCGCGGATCGCCCGCGCCGCCGCTGACGGTCGCGAGCGCGGCGATGTCGCCGAGGTTCCGGACGCTCCCGACGAGCTCCTCGGCCCGTTGCTCGGTCGCGGGCGCGAGCGCCACGACCCGCCGTGCCCAGCGGCCGCCCACGACCTTCGAGACCAGGCCGACGCCGGTGTCCAGCCGCCGGGCGATGTCGCGGAGCTCCGCGGTCCGCGTCTCCCCGCCGTCCGCCGCTCCCGTGCCGTCCCCGACCGCCGTGCCGCCTGCGCCGAGCACCAGGGTGTACCGGCCCCGGACGACGGTCAGGTCCGGTCCGTCCCAGATCTGCGGGTCGTCGCGCAGCCCGTGCGCCGAGCCGTCGCCGGACACGACCCAGCCGGTGTCGCGGCGCCGTTCGAAGGTGAGGTACCGCGTGTAGGCGACGTCTCCGGTGTCGAAGCCGCGCAGCCGGTAGGTGAGGGTCAGCCGCGCCGTCCAGCCGTCGTCGGCGGCCGCGGCGGCACGCGTGTCCGCGAGCGACTCGCGCCACGTCGCCAGGGGGACCTTCGCGAGGTTGTCGAACAGCGTCTCCTGCCCGGCGCGGAACGCCTGCGCCGACGGATCGACGGTGGCGAGGAACGCGGCGCGGTCACGGGTGAGGACGGCGCGGGACCGGCGCTGCAGCAGAGCCGTCACGACGGCCTGGCTGGGCGCGGGCGCCGCGGTGGCGCTCCGGGGCGACGCGGCCGCGTGCCGCGTCCCGCGGTGCAGGCCGGCGTAACCGACCGCGGTGACCAGCTGCAGCGCGATCGCCACCCCGGTCAGCGCGGCGACCCGCCCCTGCCAGGTGCCCGCCGACGACATGGGCGTGATGGTAGCGGGCGAAACTGAGAACGCCGGGGCCGTCCGTGCGGACGGCCCCGGCGTTGATCAGCCGGTTCGGCCCCGGATGGCGTGCCATCGCGGTGCCGGCGCGGCGCTTCGCCCGGCTCAGTACGGGCGGGCGGCACCGTAGAAGTGGCCGCGATAGTAACTGTTGTTGTCGATCCGGACCTGCTTGATCCGCGTACCGGTGTGCGACGCGTGGATCATGTAGATCTTGTGACCGACCACCTTCGAGATGATCCCGGTGTGGTTGTTGCCGTTGAAGTACACCAGGTCACCGGCGGCCAGGTTCTTCCACCGGACGTGCCGCTTGATGTGGCGGTGCTGCTGGCCGGCGGTCCGCGGCAGCCGGACACCGGCCTTGCGGTAGGAGTACTGCACCAGACCGGAGCAGTCGAAGTTCCTGGGCCCGGCGCCCCCGTAGCGGTACCACTTGCCGATCTGCTTGCGGGCGGTGGTGACCGCCTTCAGACCGACCTTGTGCCGCTGGCTCCAGGACTTGTGCTTCGTCTGCGCCTTGGCGACGGTGACGGCCGTCTGGGGGGCCGCGGCGTGCGCGGCGGTGGCCGTCAGCGCGACGGGTGCGAGGACCGCACCCGCGGCGACCATGCCTCCGGCGAGGCGGAGGCGCAGGGACGAAGCGGTCGAGGGGTTGCGAGACAGGGGTCTCTCCTTCCACTACGCCTACCGGGTTAGCTGTCGGGTTCGGGCTGGAAGACGCCCTACGGCATGCCTGCGGGAGGACAGGCGCCCCGATTCACCCCCGTGAAGATCCGCGCCGCTAGGCGCGATCGGTTCCCCGGCTCCGTGTGCCCACGGATTAGGCGTTCACGGTCACCCGGCCCGGTCGGGCCACTTCGGTGATGACCGTTTCTCTGCATCTCTGACAGACCGGAGACGCGGCGCCCGCCGGCGCGCCCCACGACGCGCCCCGCTGACGCAGGACCCCTCCGGCCGGGCGGCACATGGCGTGCGCCGCGATCCGCACCATCGGTGCGGAAGATTCGAAAGGTGTGACGCCGGCAGGCCGACCGGATCCGGTCCGCACCTCACGCGCCGGCCGGGAGTCCGTCCCCCCGGCCTGTCGGCGTCCCGCTGTTCAGTTGTCGTCCGGTCTCAGACCAGCCGGCCGCCGCCCACCCACGTGGAGGCGTACCAGGAGTCGCTGAGGTTGGAGATCTTGACCACGTCTCCGGTGTGCGGGGCGTGGAGGAACTTGCCGTTGCCGACGTAGATGCCCATGTGACCGAGGTCGTGGAAGAAGACCAGGTCGCCGGGCTGCAGGTCGGCCTTGGAGACCCGCCGGCTGGCGTCGTACTGGTCCGGCACCCAGTGGTTGAGCTTGATGCCGACCTTGCGGTAGGCGACCATCGTCAGCCCGGAGCAGTCCCAGACGTTGGGGCCCGCGCCACCGAAGACGTACGGCTTGCCGAGCTGGGCGCAGGCGAATTTCAGCACGATCTCCGCCTTGCCCGACGCCAGGATCGAGCAGTTCTCCTTGGAGCTGCCCGGGTCGATGCCGGCGCCGAGCCTGCGGACCAGCTTGAGCTGCTTCTCGATGGCCTCGTCGGCCTGCTTGCGCTGCGATTCGAGCAGGTTCTTCTTCGCCGTGAGCTGCTGGGCGGCCTGGACCCGCAGCGCCTGCTCGCGCTCCAGCCGCTGCGCGGAGGCGAGGTACTGCTGGAACTCCGCCGTACGGTTGTGCGCGAGCTGCGTGAACGCCGACATCTGCGAGAGCACGGCGTCCGGGTTCTTGGAGCTGACCAGCGCGGGGATCGTGCCGTTGTCCCCGGTCTTGTACGCCTCCGCGGCGAGCTGCGCGACCCGCACCCGCAGTTGCTGGAAGGTCTTGCGCTCGGCCTGCACCGACTTGCTCAGGGCCTTGACCCGGCCCTGGGCGGCCTTCCAGTCGGCCTTCGTCTTGTTGTACTGGTTGCTCAGCTGGTCGACCTTGTCGTTCAGCTGCGCGAGCTGCCTCTTCGCCGCGCTCAGCGAGGTGCCGGGATCGGCGTGCGCGGGGGTCGCGGGAAGGGCGAGCCCGGCGACGGCGATGAATCCCACGGTCGTCATGAACCGCCGACCGGTCCTGGGCATGTTCGTACGCTCCTTGGCCATGATCATCCGTCCCTAGAGCGCGCCCGCGCCGACGTAGTGCGAGCTGTACCAGACGTTGCTCAGACTGTCGATCTTGACGTACGAGCCCGTGTGCGGCGAGTGGATGAACTTGCCGCCGCCGACGTAGATGCCGACGTGCCCGAGGTCGTCGAAGAAGACGAGGTCGCCTGGGGACAGATTGCCGCGCGACACGCGGCTGGTCGCGTTGTACTGGTCCGGGACGACGCGGGGGATGCTCACCCCGGCCGCCGCGTAGGCCTTCATGGTGAAGCCGGAGCAGTCGTACCGCGGGCCGGTGCCGCCGTAGAGGTAGGGGGTGCCGCACTTGCCGTAGGCCCACTCGAGCACGACGCGCGCCTTGCCGGTCGCCGAGCCGTGGTACCCACCGCTGCAGTTGCTCGCCACGGGGCCGCTGTCGTCACCGCCGCCGGAGCTCTTCGGGGTCAGCTTGTCGACCAGGGCCTTCTGCTCCTTGACCGACTTCTCGATGCGCTTCTTCTCAGCGGAGAGCTGGTTCCTCTTCTGCGCGAGGTCGGCGGACGCCTGCTGGGCCTGCGCCTGCTGCCGCTGCAGCAGCTGGGAGGCGTTGAGGAACTGGGCGAGCTCGGTGGAGCGGTTCTTCGACAGCGCCGTGAAGGCCGACATCTGGTCGAGCACCGTCTGCGGGTCCTTGGCCGAGAGCAGCGTCGGGATGTCGGCGCCGTTCGAGCCGTTCTTGTACGCGGACGCGGCCATCTGCGCGACGCGGACCCGGAGCGCGGCCCAGGACTTGCGCTGCTGCTTGACCGAGGCGTTCAGCGCCTTGACCTGCTTGTCGGCCGCCGACCACCGCTCCTTGGCCTTGTTGTAGTCGTTGGCCAGGTGGTCGACCTGCGAGTTCAGCTTGGTCAGCCTGGCCTTCGCCTGGCTCAGCGTCTGCTTCGGCTTCGCCTCGGCCGTGCCGGCCGGCAGAACGACCGCCGCTGAGGCGGCGACGCACAGGGTGGCCAGCACCCGGCCGCCGATCCAGCCGCTCGCCGACCGTCCGACGGCTGGGCCGTCGGCACTGCGCTGTGTTGCCACGATTGCGGCACGCCCCTCTCCCACTGTCCGCCTACCGGGTTAGCTGACGGATTCGGGCGTGGAAGTCGCCCTACGGAACACCCGAGTGCTCCGATTCACCCCTGGAACCTGGTTCCCCGGCTCGTCGTGCCAGTGAGGATCGTAGGGCCCGAACCGCGGGCTGCCTCACTGAACGTGACGACTCGGCGGAAGCCGTCGCCGTCGCCTGGGGGGCGACGAACCAGCGACCGGCTCAGCGCGTGAGACTAGTCAAGTCTCACGCTGGTAACAACCGCTTCTCCGGGAATTCCAGCAATTCACGTCATTTAGGCAACAGGATGCGCGTGATTCGTCACGATGCGCGGTCAACGGAGATCGTCATCCGCAGGGGCGGAATCAGGCCCTCCGCGGCGAGAACTCCCAGCGCGCGGCGCTCGAGCGGTCCGAGGTCGAAGCCGGATTCCGGAATCGCGGGCATGGTGGAAACGACGCAGTCGGCACAGCCCACGTTGCGTAGCTCACACTTGGCGCAGTCGATGAGCACGAATTCCTCCTCGTGTCGCCGTCATCGCCTGACGTTACGAGGGCTCACCGACAATTTCGCTCCGCGATCGCACCCCGAGACGACGCGTGCCCGGAGACGACGCGTGCCCGGAGATGACGCGTGCCCGGAGAGAACGGTCAGGTGCGGCCGAGGCGGCGGAGGAGGAGCGCCGAGGGGGCCGGCCGCGCGTCGGCCCGCCGGGCCGAGTCGCAGACCTCCTGGTCGGAGGAGATGACGACCACGGCGCGCCCGCTCGGCTCTGCGCGCACGAGATGGCCGATCAGCTCGTCGGCCGTCTGGCCGGGCTCGCTGAACAGCACGCGCACGCCACGGGGGGCCTGCACGGCGACGGGGGCGTTCAGCTCCGCGCCGTCGAAGACGACCGTCACCTCCGCCTTGGTCTGCGCGTGCAGCACGCCCAGGCCCGACACGAGACGGGACCGCTGGTCGGCGAGCGGCAGGTCGCCGTACCCGGTCTTGGTGACGTTGTAGCCGTCGACGATGAGGTGGACCTGCGGAAGGGTGAGCAGCTGGTCGAGGAGCGCGGGATCGCTGTCGGCCAGCGCCCGGCCGGGCAGCGTGCGG
>NZ_JAMXMX010000040.1 GCF_024055725.1 Actinoallomurus spadix
CGATCGGGGTCGCGGCGTTCCTGGCCTCGACCCGCAGCAGCTTCCGGCCCTCAGGTGATACGGCTGTCACCTGTTCAGGGTATGTCCGTATTGGCCCGTGTTGCGCAATGCGGTGCCATAGTGGACGATCTTCCGGGAAACGCGCGGCCGCGACCCGAACGGCGTCGGCTCCGTCCCGCACGTCGGCTCGCCGAGACGCCGGCGGGAGGTTGAGATCGGTGTTTTATCTCGTTCTCACCATAAGTAGCTGTCGATCTCTCTAAGGTGACGTGGGTGTCGCGTGCGGATGATGTATGACGGAGGTCAGGCGTGCGAGTGGCCATGACGTACCTCAGGCTTCCGGAGGCCGAGGGCGGAGGCGATCCGGGGGCCCGCGCCCGCGCGGTGTTCGGCGGTGGTAAGTGGCGGGAGAAGCACCCCGTCCTCCCCGTCGCCGGTGCGTGGCAGGCCTTGCACTACCTGCTGACCGGCGATCCCTGGGACGGCCCGCACCCGGCCGCGGACGTGGTCTGCGGCGGGCGGCTGCTCACCGAGGACGGCGCCGACGAACTCGGCGTCGACGTCATCTACCTGAACGCCGAGCGGGTCAAACTGGCCGCCGACCACCTCGCCGCGACCGAGTTCGCGCGGATCGCCGGACGTTATGACGCGGAGCGGATGGCCGAGCTCGGCGTCCAGGGCGCGGAGGACTGGGTGGGCGAGCCCGCCGAGGCGATCCGCGACGGTGAGCTGCGCGTGGTGTACGAGCGGCTCACCCGCTTCTTCGAGGCAGCATCGGCGGAGGGGCAGATCATCTTCAAGGCGATGGGCTGACCCTCACCCGCGGCCGCCGTCAGGCGGTGACGGGACGGCCGAGCATCGCGTCGAGCGAACGGTGCGCGGTGCCGGACGCGTCGAGCGCCTCGGCGAGCCGCACCTCGGTCAGAGCAAGGACCTCCGGCACGGTGACCTCGCGGCCCAGCTCCGCGGACAGCGACGTGGTGCCCGCGTCGCGGATGCCACACGGCACGATCCTGTCGAACCAGCTCAGGTCGCAGTCGCAGTTGATCTCGAAGCCGTGCATCGTGACGCCACGCGACACCCGGATGCCGATCGCCGCGACCTTGCGGTCGGGGACGCCGGGCACCCACACCCCGCTGCGCCCCTCGACCCGCTTGGTGACCAGGCCCAGGTCGGCACAGGTGTCGATCAGCGCCGCCTCGATCGTGCGGACGTACGCGACGACGTCGACGGGCTCCCGCAGCTTGACGATGGGGTAGCCGACGAGCTGGCCGGGGCCGTGCCAGGTGATCTTCCCGCCGCGGTCGACGTCGATCACCGGCGCGCCCGCGTCACCGATCGGCCGGTCCAGCGGTTCGGTGCGCTTGCCGGCCGTGTAGACCGGCGGGTGCTCCAAGAGCAGGCAGACGTCGGGGATCTCGTCGGCGACCCGCCGCTCGTGCAGCCGGCGCTGCAGCTCCCACGCCTCCTCGTACGGGATCGCCCGCTCGCCGAAGCCGGCGTGGATGAAGACCAGGTCGCCGGCGCCGTTGTTCTCAGAGCGGTCGCCGAGGACGGTCGTGGTGGAATCTTCGCTGACGCTCACGACCATCAGCGTACGTCCTTCGCGAACGACGCCAGCAGCCGAGGCTCGATGCGGGTCTCCTTGACGCCGCCGGAGCCGTCCGCGGCGACCTGGTAGGCGCCCTGGCCCTCGACGTACGACACGGCCTGGACGAACTCGGTGCCGACGTAGTGCAGCGCGACCGCCTCGTCGGCGGCGTACCCGTCGGGCAGCGTGCCCTCGGCGACGAGACGCTGCTGCAGCGGCCGGCGCTGCGGGTCGCTGTCGTAGTGGACGCCGCAGGAGTAGGGCAGCAGGCCCAGCCCGTCGGTGAGGGGGCGCAGTTGCGGGCCGAAGGAGTCGGTGGTGCCGCCGACGTGCCAGCACAACGCTCCGGCGCTCTGCCCGCACAGGACGACGCCCGTCCGCCACGCCTCCGCGAACGCCTCCCCGAGGCCGTGCAGGCGCCACATGGCCAGGAGGCCCGCGACACTTCCGCCCGACACGTAGACGAAGTCCTGGGCGAGCAGGTGCGCCGCCGGGTCCTCGTGGTTCGGCATCGGGAACAGCGCCAGGTGGCTCACCTCGGCGTCCGTCCCGGCGAACGCGGCGTAGAAGCGGGCGATCGCGTCGGCGGCGTCGCCCAGCGCGGTCGCGAGGAAGCAGACCCGGGGCCGGTCCTGGCCGGTGAGGTCCAGGGCGTACCGGAGGAGAGGGCTCGGCGTCAGCCCGTGACGGTCGGTGGGGACGAAGCCGCCGCCGCCGATCGCCACGATGTGCGGTTTACCGTCGGTGCTCATCTCGCGCGCTCTCCCCTCGCTGGGCGGCCGGACGTCCCGCACCGCCGACTCGGCCCGCCGCGCCGGGCGGCCCGGTCTCATCGCCCGTTCGCCCTCCGCGCCGGGCGGCCACCCGTCACGGTACGGCCCTGGAGCCGTGCCGCGCAGGGGAGTGGGGCGTTCGTTGCGACTTCCTGGGCGAGACGACACCATCCCCCCCGGGGAGCCGGGAGCGCGCCCCCGGCGTTCAGGAGAGGATCTCGGCGAGCGCGGACGGCAGGTCCGGATGCCGGAAGCCGAAACCCGCCGCGGTGAGGCGGGCGGGGACGACGCGCTGGCTCATGAGGACGCCCTCGTCGGCCAGCCCGCCGAGGGCCAGCCGGAGCGCGAAGGGCGGCACGGCGAACGGGGTCGGGCGGTGCAGCGCGCGGCCGAGGGCGGTGGTGTAGGCGGCGTTGGTCACGGGGGCGGGGGCGGTGAGGTTCACCGGTCCGTCCAGCGGACCGCCGATGAGGAACCGCAGCGCCGCGACCTCGTCGGTGAGGGAGATCCAGCTGAACCACTGGCGGCCGTTGCCGAGCCGTCCGCCGAGCCCCGCACGGAACAGCGGGAGCGTCCGGCCCAGCGCGCCGCCCTCCCGCGCCAGGACGATGCCCGTGCGCGGGATCACGACGCGGATCCCGGCCTCGGCGGCCGGCGCGGTGGCCGCCTCCCAGTCGCGGCACACCCCGGCCAGGAATCCCTCGCCCGGTGGGTCGTCCTCGTCGGCCGTACGGTCGCCGGTGTCGCCGTAGTAGCCGACCGCGGAGGAGGACACCAGGAGCGAGGGCCGGTCGTCCATGGCGGCCAGCGCCCGGCAGAGCGTGCGGGTGCCCTCGACCCGGCTGTCGCGGATCTCCTGCTTGTAACAGTCGGTCCAGCGGCGATCGCCGACGCCCGCCCCGGCGAGATGGACGACCACATCGACGCCCTCCAGAGAGGCCGTGTCCACCTCCCCGAACGGGTCCCACCGGACCTCGTCGTCGGCCGCGGGCCGGTGTCGTACGAGCCTGAGAACGGTCAGGCCCTCGTCGCGCAGCGCGCGGACGAGGGCCTGACCGATGAGTCCGGTCGAACCGGTGATGGCGATCTGCACGACCGCAGCTTAGTTAGCGGACCGAACCAAAGGCGGAGCCGACACAGACCTTAAAGGCCGAGTTCGGCCTCGAAGTTGCCCTCCTCCAGACGATTCTTCACCGTGGTGAGGAACCGCGCGGCGTCGGCGCCGTCCACCAGGCGGTGGTCGTAGGTCAGCGCGAGGTACACGATCGAGCGCACCGCGATGACCTCGCCGAGCTGCGGGTCGTCGATGACCGCCGGGCGCTTGACGACCGCGCCGGTGCCGAGCATGCCGACCTGCGGCTGGTTGAGGATCGGCGTGTCGAACAGCGCGCCACGGCTGCCGGTGTTGGTGATCGTGAACGTGCCGCCCGTGACCTCGTCGGGGCTGACCCGGTTGGTGCGGGTCCGTTCCGCCAGGTCCGCGATCCGCTGGGCCAGGCCGGCGAGGTTGAGCTGACCGGCGTTGTGGATCACCGGCACCATGAGGCCCTTCTCGGCGTCCACCGCGATGCCGAGGTTCTCGACGTCGTGGTAGGTCACCTCGTTGGTCTCGGAGTTGATGACGGCGTTGAGTTTCGGGTGCACCTTGAGGGCCTCGACGGCCGCCTGGGCGAAGAACGGCAGGAAGCTGAGCTTCACGCCCTCCCGCGCCAGGAAGTCGTCCTTGGCCCGCTCGCGCAGCCGCGCGATCCTGGTGACGTCTACCTCGACGACCGTGGTCAGCTGCGCCGACACCTGCAGCGACTCCACCATGTGGCGGGCGATCGACTGACGGGTCCGCGACATCTTCTCCGTGGTTCCGCGCAGACGCGACACCTCGGCCGGGACCGGCACGGCCGGACGGGCGGCCGCCCCGGCCGGAGCCTGCGCCGCGGCCGGGGCGGCCTGCGCGGGCGCCGGAGCGGCCTGCGGGGCCGGCTCGGGCGCCGGCGGCTGCGGCGGCGCCTGCTTGGCCCGCGCGGCCTCCAGGACGTCCTGCTTGCGGATGCGCCCGCCGACACCGGTGCCCTTGACGGTCGCCAGGTCCACGTCGTGCTCGGCCGCCAGCTTGCGGACGAGCGGCGTGACGTAGGGGCTCTCGCCCGACGGCTGCTCGGCGGCCGTCTCCTGCTGCGGCGCGGGCGCCGGCGCGGGGGCCTCCTGACGCGGCTCCGGCTGGGCCTGCGGCGCCGCGGCGGCCGGCTGCGCGGCCGGAGCCGGGGGCCAGGACGGCGCGGCCGGCTGCTGCGGCTCGGGCTGCGGCGCCGGGGCGGCCTGCGGGGCCGGGGCGGGCTCGGGCTCGGCCTGCTCCTGCTGCGGGGCGGCGTCGGCGGTCGCCTCGCCCTCCTGGGCGATGACGGCCAGCTCCGCGCCGACCTCCACGGTCTCGTCCTCGGCGACGGTGATGCTGCTCAGGACACCCGCGGCCGGCGACGGAATCTCGGTGTCGACCTTGTCCGTCGACACCTCGAGAAGCGGCTCGTCGGCCTCGACGCGCTCACCCTCCTTCTTGAGCCAGCGGGTGACGGTGCCCTCGGTCACGCTCTCGCCGAGCTGGGGCATGGTTACGGAGACCGGCATGGTTCTCAGCGACTCCCTGTGAATACTTCGTGTCTTGGTACGGGCGGGTCAGCCGTGGACGTGCAGCGGCTTGCCGGCGAGCGCGAGATGAGCCTCGCCGATCGCCTCGGACTGGGTCGGGTGCGGGTGGATGAGCTGGGCGACCTCGGACGGCAGGGCCTCCCAGTTGTAGATCAGCTGGCCTTCGGTGATGAGCTCGCCGACGCGGCTGCCGACGATGTGCACGCCCAGCACGGGACCGTCCTTGGCCGCGATCACCTTGACCTCGCCCTGCGTACCCAGGATCTTGCTCCGCGGGTTGCCGGCCAGGTCGTAGGTGAACTCGACGATGTCATGACCGCGTTCCCGGGCCACCGCGGACGTGACGCCCACCGACGCGACCTCGGGCTCGGAGTAGGTGATGCGCGGAACACCGTCGTAGTCGATCGGCGCGGGGTCCAGGCCGCCGAGCCGCTCGGCGACGAGGATGCCCTCGGCGAAGCCGACGTGCGCGAGCTGGAGCGTCGGGACCAGGTCGCCGACCGCCGAGATCGTCGGGACGTTCGTGCGGCAGTACTGGTCGACCTTCACGAAGCCGCGCTCGGTCTCGACCCCGACCTCCTCCAGGCCCAGGCCCTCGGAGACGGGACCGCGGCCCACGGCCACGAGCATGAGGTCGGCGTCGATGGTCTTGCCGCCCTGAAGGGTGACGATGACGCCCGACTCGGTGTGCTTGACGCTCTCGAACCGCGCGCCGAGCTCGAACTTGATGCCGCGCTTGCGGAAGGCCCGCTCCAGCCGCTTGGAGCTGGACTCCTCCTCCAGCGGCAGCAGGTGCGGCAGCGCCTCGACGATCGTCACCTCGGCGCCGAAGGACCGCCACACGCTCGCGAACTCGACGCCGATGACGCCGCCGCCGAGGACGACCACGGACTGCGGGATCCGGTCGAGCACGAGGGCGTGGTCGCTGGAGATGACACGCTCGCCGTCGATCTCCAGACCGGGCAGCGACCGGGGCACCGAGCCGGTGGCCAGCACGATGTGCCGGCCCTCGTACGTCGTGTCGCCGACCTGGACCGTGGTGGGACCGGTCAGCCGGCCCTCGCCCTCGACGATCGTGATGCCCTTGGACTTGATCAGCCCGGTCAGGCCCTTCACGGTCGTGCCGACGACCCTGTCCTTGTAAGCGTGGACGGCCGGCAGGTCGATGCCCTCGAAGCGGGCCTTGACCCCGAACGTGGCCGACTCGCGCGTCTGGTCGGCGACCTCGGCGGCGTGCAGCAGCGCCTTGGTCGGGATGCAGCCGCGGTTGAGGCACGTGCCGCCGAGCTTGTCCTTCTCGATCAGTACGACGCTCAGACCCAGCTCGACCGCCCGCAGGGCGCACGCGTATCCGCCGCTGCCGCCACCTAGGACGACGATGTCGTAGGGGCTATTCGACACAGGACGCTCCTTCGATGCCCGCTCGGGCGCCTCCGGCCCGGAGCGATTTCTTTTCCCGCACGCATCTTTCCACTTCCGGCCGCCGGGCCGGGACAGCGGCTCCCGTTCGCGCCGTCCGCCCGGCCGGGCCGGTGCCGCTCGGCCGGGTCATCCGCCCGGCCACGGCGGTGCCGCCCGGCCGCCTCGCCCGCCCGGACAGCGGGGCGCCGTCCGGCCGGTCCGCCCCCCCAGGGCAGGGAGGCGCCGTCCGGCCGGTCCGCCCACCGGACCGGGACGCCAGGCGGGGACGCGCCGTCGCCCGCGGCCGGTCCGGGCCCGTCCGGTGCGCGCCGCGCGCCGGGCCCACCGCGCTCACCGGTCACAGGGCGCCGGCGGCGAGGTCCTCGGCGACCTGGACGAGCGTACGGACGGCGGCCCCGGTGCCGCCCTTCGGCGTGTAGCCGTACGGCTGTCCCTGGTTGAAGGACGGGCCGGCGATGTCGAGGTGCGCCCAGCGCACGCCGTCCGGCACGAACTCCTTGAGGAAGATTCCGGCGACCAGCATGCCGCCCCAGCGCTCCCCGCTGATGTTGGCGATGTCGGCGACGGCGGAGTCCAGGCCCTTGCGCAGCTCCTCGGGCAGCGGCATCGGCCAGGCGGACTCGCCGGCGCGGCCGGCCGCGCCGACGACCATCTCGCGCACGTCGTCGTCGTTGGCCATGACACCGGCCGTCCGGGTGCCGAGCGCGACGAGCTGGGCGCCGGTGAGGGTGGCGACGTCGACGATCAGGTCGGGCTCGTCCTCGCCGGCCCGGACGATCGCGTCGGCCATGACGAGGCGGCCCTCGGCGTCGGTGTTGAGCACCTCGACGGTCTTGCCGCCGTAGATGGTGAGCACGTCGGAGGGACGCTGAGCGGTGCCGCTCGGCATGTTCTCCGCGATGGCGAGGTACCCGACGACCTTGACCTTCGGGCCCAGGGCGGCGATCGCCTTCAGCGCGCCGAGCACGGCGCCGGCGCCACCCATGTCGGACTTCATCCAGTCCATGGCCTCGCTGGGCTTGAGCGACAGGCCGCCGGAGTCGAACGTGATGCCCTTGCCGACGAACGCGACGGTCTTGGTGGCCTCGGGGTGCTCGTAGGCGAGACGGACGAGACGCGGCGGGTTGACCGAACCCTGGCCGACGCCGACGATGCCGCCGTAACCGCCTTCGACCAGGGCCTTCTCGTCGAGGACCTCGACCGACAGGCCGGCCTCCTCGCCGACCTGGCGCGCGGTGTCGGCGAGCGCCTCGGGGTTCAGGTCGGAGGGCGGGGCGTTGACCAGGTCGCGGACCAGGGAGACGGCCTCGGCGATGGTCCGGGCGCGGTCGAGGGCCCCCTGGACCTCGGCGTTCGTGTCCGCCTCGGTCACCACGGTGATGTCCGAGACCGGGCGCTTGTCACCGTCGCCGGTCCGGTAGTTGAGGTAGGCGTAGTTCCCGAGCAGCGCGCCGGTGGCGACGGCCGCCACCTCCTCCGCGGTGGCGGCGGGCAGCAGGACCGTGACCGAGCCGGAACCCGCGAGGGAGCGCAGCGCGGCACCGGCCGCCCGGCGCAGCGCCTCGGCGTCGTACGACTCGCCCAGCCCGACGGCCACCACCAGGGGGGCGGCCAGGTTGCCGAACGTCGGGATCTTGGTGACCTCACCCGGCTTGCCGGCTGCGCCCAACCCGCTCAGCGCGTCGACGAGACGGCCCTGGAAGGCCTCGTCGACTCCTGCGGCACCGGGCGCCAAGGCCGGTCCGGAGTCATCGGTCACGACGCCGACCACGACGGCGTCGACGTCAAGGGAGGCGGATTGAGCGTTGGCAAGGCTGAGGTTCGTCACACAGCCCGATGGTAGTCCTGCCTCGCACTTCTTTGTTCGAGTCCACGGACTTGGGCGATCTTCGGCCGGCACCGGCCGGACCTTCGCCCCCGACCGGTCGATTACCATGCCTCGACTGGCCCCGTCGTCCTGGGACGACCCAGTGCCGCATCTGGCCGAGGGGAAGCGGGCAGCGGCGGCGCGTCTCCGGGACGGCGGCCGGCGGGACATCGGATGCGCCGGGGCCAGGGCGCGTTCCGCACCGGCGCGGGAGCTTCACTCTCGGGACGCTCCCGCGCCTCCTCCGACGCCGTCACCCCGGCCCACGCTCACGCCACCGCCAGCACGACGATCGCCGTGGTCGCGGACGCCTCCACGAGCGCGCCGAGGACGTCTCCGGTGACCCCGCCCAGGCGGCGTACCGCGTGCCGGAGCAGCGCGGCCGAGACCAGGAGCCCGGCCGCCACGGCCACCGGGGCGAGGACGGCCGGGCGCGCGCCTCCGGCGAGCAGCCCCGCGACCGCCGCGGCGACCATGACGGCCGCCGTCGCCGCGGCGGCGTCCCGGCGCCGTACCGTGCCGGCGACCAGGGCGCCCAGGCCCTCCGGGCGGGCGGCGGGAACCTCCGCGCGGCAGGCCCACGTCACCGCGAGCCGCCCGGTCACGGCCGCCACGGTCACGGCGACCGCCCGGTGCGGGGCCTGCGTGAGGGCGGCGACCTGGATCAGCAGGGTGAACACCAGCGTGATGACCCCGAACGGCCCGATGTCGGACCGCTTCATGATCGACAGGGCGTCCTCCGCCGGGCGCCCGCTGCCCAGCCCGTCGGCGAGGTCCGCCAGCCCGTCCAGGTGCAGGCCGCGGGTGAGCAGGGCGGTCGCCCCGGTCGCCAGGGCGGCGCCGAGCAGCGGCCCGGCGCCGAGCAGGCCCGCGACCGTGAGCACCACGGCGGCCGCGACGCCGACGAGAAGACCGGCGACCGGGGCCAGCGTCATCGCCCGCCGGGCGGTGTCCCGGTCCACCCGGCCGCACCGCACCGGGACGACGGTGAGCAGCGACACCGCCAGGCGGAGTCCCTCCGCGCCGTGGACTCGCCGGTTCTCTTCCCTCACGACGTCCTCCGGGCGTCTCCGCCGTCGCGCGTCCCGGCGGTCACGGCAGGTCCAGGACCCGGCCGGCGACGACCAGGGAGGTCTCCTCCGACTCGGCGGCCAGGCGCTGGTTGAGCCGTCCCAGACTGTCACGGAAGGCCCGCCCGCTCGCGGTGCCGGGCACGATCGACAGGCCGACCTCGTCGCTGACCGCGACGACGTGGGCCCGCGTGGACCGCCAGGCGCCGAGGAGCTCGTCCAGGCGAGGCGTCACCGCCTGGGGGCGCTCCCAGGCGCCGAGCTCGTCGAACACCGCCGTCAGCCAGGTTCCCATCCCGTCGATGAGGAGTGTGCCCTGCGCCCGGCGCAGCAGGCCGGCCAGGTCGGCCGTCTCGGCCGTCTCCCACCAGCGGGGGCGGCGCCGCCGGTGCGCGGTGATCCGGTCGCGCCACTCCGGGTCGTCCGCGTGCATGATCCCGGTCGCGACGTACGTCACGTCGGGGTGTGCGATCACCCGGCGTTCGGCCTCCTCGGACTTGCCCGACCGGGCGCCGCCCAGGATCAGCGACCGCCACGGCCCGGACGCCGGACGGACCCACCGCTCCAGCCGGCGCTCCAGCTCGGCCGGGGACGCGACGCGGTGGTCGACGTGGACGGCCTCGATCCGGGTCCGGTCCGTCACCGCACCGGCGCGCCGGAGCCGGCCGAGGTGCGACGGGTCGCCGATGAGGTCCAGGAGCACGGCGTCGTACGGGTCCGGGCCGGCCGGTTCGGGGCGGGCGCCCGGCCCGGCCGCGAACAGGACCCGGTGCCCGCGCGGTGTGCGGACGTCGTATCCGCCGGGTACCTCGCTCCGGCGGCACTCGTCGAGCGGGACCCCGTCGAGGAGGACACGGGTCGGCTCGACACGGCGGCGCGCCGCGCGCATCCGCGTGCAGGAGGAGCAGCGGCAGCCGGGCTCGGGCCAGCCGCGCGGCCCGGCCGTGCCGAGCAGGTCGATCTCCACGCTCACCGCCCGTCGCCCGTCCCTCCGTCGCCCACCGGTCCGTGGTCCGCTCGCCCGCCGTCCACGGGCCCGTCGTCCACCTGCTCCTGATCCGCGCGTCCGCCGTCCACGTGTCCGTCGTCCGCCCGCCCGTGCTGCGGGCGCTCGTGGTCCACGTTCCCGTGGTCCGGCCGCTCGCCGTCCGCCCGCCCGTCGGCGGGCCGGCGGCCGGGCGGAGCCTCGAACGCCGCCCGGCGGGCGGCCCGGCGCAGGGCGAGGAGCACCGGGCGGCCGGTGACGGCCACCAGGATCGCGGTGAAGACCGCCCGTGGCAGGTCGAACCCGAGGGAGGTGGCGAGGTCGAACGCGACGAACCTCCCGAGATTGTCGGTGAGCGGAGCGCCCGGGTGGAAGGAGATCGAACTCGACATCCCGCCGGCGAAGGGCCACAGCCCGAGATTCTGCAGCCAGCCGTAGAGGAACGCGGCGACCGCGCCGTACGCCGCGAGCATCGCGATCTCCAACCGCCCTCGGGGGCGTCGCGGCAGGCACCCGGCGAAGAACCCCACCCAGGCCGCGCCGAGGATCTGGTACGGCAGCCACGGCCCCACGCCCGCCGTGATCAGGGCACTGGCGAACATCGTCACCGACCCCAGCAGGTAACCGAACCCGCGGCCCAGCACCCGTCCGCCGTGGACCAGCACGAAGAACATCGGCTCGAACCCGGCGACGCTCGTGCCGAGCGGCCGGAGCGCCGCGCCGACCGCCCCGAGCACGCCCAGCAGCGCGATCGCCTTCGCGTCGATCCCGCCCTCGGCGACCTCGGCGAGCGCCACCGCGAGCAGCAGCGGAAGGAGCAGCACGAAGATCCAGGGCGCGAACGTCGACTGGGCGATCCGCGCCCCGGGGGCGACCAGTAGCGGCCAGCAGAACGCGACCAGTCCCGCCAGCGACACCAGCAGCAGGGCCGCCCCGGACCGCGCCCGCAGCCGGACCGGGACCGTGGCGGCCCCGGACCGTCCCCGCGTACGGACCGGGCTCACGACAGCGCCTCCCTGACCTGGTCCACCGTGAGGACCGGCGCCGGAGCGAGGATCTTGCCGACCTGCGGGGCGAACGCGGGCGAGGACACGACGACCTCGGCTGTCGGGCCGTCCGCGACGATCTCGCCCTCGGCGACGACCACGGTGCGCGTGGCGACCTCGGCGACCAGCTCGACGTCGTGGGTGGCGAGGACGACCGCGTGCCCACCGGCCGCCAGGTCGCGGACGATCTCCGCCAGGCGTTCCTTGGCGGTGTAGTCCAGGCCGCGCGTCGGCTCGTCCAGCAGGACCAGGGGCGGCCGTCCGGTCAGGATCACGGCCAGCGCGAGGGCCAGCCGCTGCCCCTCGGACAGATCGCGCGGGTGCAGCGCGTCATCGACGCCGGGCGCGAGACGCTCGAAGAGGGAGCGGCAGGTGCCGTGCTCCGCCGCCATGTCGCGGTCCGCGGCCGCGCACTCGGCCGCGACCGTCTCGGCGTACAGCAGGTCGGCGGCGTCCTGCGGGACGAGGCCGGCGGTGCGGACCATGACGCGCGGCGGCGTCTCGTGCGGCGCCGCGTCGCCGACCCGCACCCGCCCGCCCGCCGGGCGCAGGAGCCCGACCAGGGCGCGCAGCAGGGAGGACTTCCCGGCGCCGTTCCGGCCCATCAGGGCGATCACCTCGCCGGAGGCGACGGACAGGTCGACGCCGCGCAACGCCGGCACCGGGCCGTACCGGACCTCCAGGCCGTGGACGGACGCGAGCGTCCGCCGCTCACCGCCCGGCGCGGACGGAACGGGCGGCGGCGCCGTGGCGAGGCGCTCGCGCAGGGGAGCGGCGGCGCGCCGGGCGTCCCGTACGGACAGGGGGAGCGGCGTCCAGCCGGCCAGCCGTCCCAGCCGGACCACGGGCGGCGCCACCGGGGACTCCACCATGATCGCGCCGGTCGGGCCGTACACGGGCGGCCGGCCGCCGCCGGGCAGCAGCACCATCGAGTCGGCGAGGTGGACGACCCGCTCCAGGCGGTGCTCGGCGAGGAGGACGGTGAGGCCGAGGTCGTGCACGAGGCGCTGCAGCGTGGCCAGGACGTCCTCCGCGCCGACCGGGTCCAGCGCGGACGTCGGCTCGTCCAGGACGAGGACCTTCGGATGCGTGGTCAGCACCGAGCCGATCGCGACCCGCTGCGCCTGCCCGCCGGACAGCGTGCCGAGCGGGCGGTCCCGCAGCCCGGCCAGGCCGAGCAGGTCCAGCGTCTCCTCGACGCGCCGGCGCATGACGTCCGGCGCGAGCCCCAGGGACTCCATGCCGTACGCCAGCTCCTCCTCGACCACGTCGGAGACGAACCCGGCGCGAGGGTCCTGGCCGACGTAGCCGACGACGTCGGCGAGTTCGCGGGGCGGGTGGTCGCGGGTGTCCCGGCCGGCGACGGTCACCCGGCCGGTCAGTGTGCCGCCGGTGAAGTGGGGGACCAGGCCGTCGACCGCGCGCAGCAGCGTGGACTTGCCGGTGCCGGTGCGCCCGGCGACCAGGCACAGCTCGCCCTCCTCGATCTCCAGGTCGACGTCCGTGAGCACCGGTGTCCCGCCGTAGCGGAAACCGGCCCGGTCGAAGCGGATCATGCCCGGATCCTCCGCAGGAGCACCGGGGCGAGGGCGACCAGCACGCCGGCGGCCGGGAGCGCCGGCAGGCCGGGGACGGTTCCCGGCACGGGCCGCAGGCCGTCGGTGCCGATGAGGCCGGCGACGGTCATCGCGGCGGCGGCCAGCACGCCGGAGCCGCCGGTGACCCACTCCGGCAGCGCCCACGGGTCCGGCCGGTACCGCGTCCGCGGCGAGCGGCGGCCTCCCAGCCACAGGCCGGCCGCGGCGCACACCGTCCCCGCGAGCAGCACCGGCGTGCCCAGCGCCGCCGGCGCCTGCCCGTCGAGGAGGCCGTAGAGTCCCGCGCACACCGCGAGGAGCCCGCCGAGGACCAGGGCGGCGGTGGCCCGCCGCCGTGCGCGGGGCACCGCGGCGGTACGCCCGTACCCTCGCGCGTCCATCGCGGCGGCCAGCTGCACGGACCGGTCCAGCGCCCCTTCGAGCACCGGCATGGCGAGCCGCCGCAGCGACCGGATGCCCCGGTCGGCGCGGCCGCGCAGGCGCTGCGCGTCGCGGACCCGGCGGACGTGCGCGACCGCCTGCGGCGCGAACGTCATCGCCACGACGACCGCGACGCCCACCTCGTACAGCGCACCGGGCACCGACTTCAGCAGCCGGCTCGGCGCGGCCAGCGCGTTGGCCGCGCCGACGCAGACGAGGACGGTCGCGAGCCGCAGCGCGTCGTACCCGGCGACGGTCAGGCCCTCGGCGGTCACCGGCCCGCCGACCCGCAGCCCCGCCATCCAGGACGGCAGGGTCACCGACGGCAGCGTGACGAGCGTGGTGCCCGGCGCCTGCGCCGCGAACACCGCCCCGAACACCAGCCGCACCACGACCACGAACAGGCCGATCCGCAGGAACATCCCGTACGCCCGCGCCCAGGGATCGTCGGTCCGGCGCACCGCGACCACGGTCCCGGTCACCGCCCCCACCAGGAGCAGGAGCAGCGGGTCGGTCGTCCGGGTGGCCGCCGTCGCGAGCCCCAGCGCCCACAGCCACCAGGCGCCGGGATGCACCCGCCGGGTCATGGCTCCTCCTTCGTCGGAGGGGGGACCAGAGGTGCTGTGCTCCCGATGCGCTCGCCGCGCCCGCTCATCGGCGCGACCGCCGCGCCGCGGCGAGACCGCCGCCCGCGGCGACGACCACGACCAGGCCGATCCCGGCGTACAGCCCGACGGGTGTCCCGGAGTCCTTCTTCTTCTCCGCGGCCGTCTTCGCGGTCGCGGCCGCGGTGGGGGACGGGGCGATCGGTATGGCGCAGGTCCCGAAGGAGTCGATGGCGCAGATCAGGCCGCTCTTGTCCGCCTGCGGGGCGCCCGCCGCGGCGAGGACGTCGGAGCCCGTGGCGTTCTCCGGGACGGTCGCGCAGAACCGCTTCGCGGCGGGCGGCACCTGACCCTTCGGGGCGTCGCCGGCCTCGCCGTAGTCGATGACGACGGCGACGCGCTTCTTGCCCGCCGGGGTGCCGCTCCCGGACCCGCATACGGCGGCGAAGTCCGGCTTGTCGCGGGGCGGGGTCCCGGTGTTCCCGCTCGACTTCGCGAACCGCCACCCCTCGACGGCGCCGTCCTTGGGATGGGCCTGGGCAGGGCCCGTGCTCGCGAAGGCCCACGTGCCGCCCTTGGCCTGCCAGTATCCCCAGAACGCCGCACCGTCGGCGTGCGCGCCGGACATCGGCGCGAACACCAGCGCGGAGGTGAGGAGACCCGTTACGATCTTCGTGGCGGGGCGGCCGGCTGCGATCTTCGGCATGGGCGCCTTTCTGGGGGCGGGTGGTCCCCGGTGAAGCGGGCGCACTCGATGCCGCACGCGCCCGGACTCCATCCGCAGACCACGACGGAACGACGGAGCCGCTCGCGCCGGCCCGGGCATTCCGGCTCGCCGCCGGGCGGGACGCCCGTACGGCCTACGGTTGCGGGTCAGCGCCGGACTTGGACCGGCTTCCCCCGCGACGGCGCGTGTGCTGCTGCCGATGAGTTGACCACGGGGCGGTGAACGGCGTCAAAACGGCCGGCCCCGGTAACCTGCGGATCATGAGGCGGGTCCGCGCGCGACGCCGGCCTCGGAGGCCGCCGCGGCCCGTGGCCGAGGCGGCTCGCGGTCGAGGCGGCCCGCCGAGCCGGGCGAGCCGGACGGGAATGAGGAGAGCGATGCCCTGGAGCTGGCGGTACGAGAAGTCCGACGGGACACCGGTGGAGGCTCCCGGCTTCGGCGAGGAGACCTGGACCACCCAGGCCGACGCGGAGTCCTGGGTGGGGGAGAACTGGCGCGGCCTCCTGGAGGCGGGCGTCGACCAGGTGTCCCTCCTGGAGGACGGGCGGGTGGAGTACGGCCCGATGAGCCTCCACCCCGAGGCCGGCTGAGCGCCGCGCCGGCGGCGCGGTACGCGGCCGCCGGGGTCCGCCGGGTCCCCGGAAGGGGGTACCCGGCGGACGCCGCGGTCACGGACGGCGCGACGGGCTGACGGTCTTGGCCGGGTCGCGTTCGACGACCGGCGCGAGGATCTCGTCGACGCGCTGCAGCAGGTCGGCCTCGAGCGTGACGCCGGAGGCCTTCACGTTGTCGCGCACCTGCTCGGGGCGGGTGGCGCCGATGATGGCCGAGGAGACGTTGGGGTTCTGCAGGACCCAGGCGATGGCGAGCTGCGCCATCGACAGGCCCGCCTCCTCGGCGAGCGGCTTGAGCCGCTGCACGCGGGTGAGCACCTCGTCGTCCAGGAGCCTCTTGATGAACCCGGCGCCGCTCTTCTCGTCGGTGGCGCGCGACCCCGCGGGCGGCGCGGCACCCGGCGCGTACTTGCCGGTCAGCACGCCCTGGGCGATCGGCGACCAGACGATCTGCCCGACGCCCTCCTTCTCGCACAGCGGCACGACCTCGGACTCGATGACCCGCCAGAGCATGTTGTACTGCGGCTGGTTCGAGACGATCCGGTCGAGGCCCATCTCATCGGCGATCTTCAGCGCCCGGGCGATCTCCTCGGCGCGCCACTCCGACACGCCGATGTAGAGCACCTTGCCCTGGCGTACGAGGTCGTCGAACGCCTTGAGGGTCTCCTCGAGCGGCGTCTCGTGGTCGAACCGGTGCGCCTGGTACAGGTCGACGTAGTCGGTCTGCAGGCGGCGCAGCGAGCCGTGGATCGACTCGAAGATGTGCTTGCGGGACAGGCCGCGGTCGTTCGGGCCGGAGCCGGTCGGCCAGTAGACCTTGGTGAAGATCTCCAGGGACTCCCGGCGCCGGCCCTTAAGCGCGCGGCCCAGCACCTCCTCCGCGCGGGTTCCGGCGTAGACGTCCGCCGTGTCGAAGGTGGTGATGCCCTCCTCGAGGGCGGCCTGGACGCACGCCTTCGCGGCGTCCTCCTCCACCTGGGAGCCGTGCGTGATCCAGTTGCCGTACGAGATTTCGCTGACCATGAGGCCACTGCGGCCCAAATGACGGAACTCCATGCCCGGAACCCTAAGCGGGAGAGGTCAGACCTGGTCCTTCTGCCCTGGCTTGAGGCGCGGCTGCGGCATGCGGAACCGGCGGATCTGCATCGACCGGGTCGCGGTGTAGAAGCCGAGGCCGCGGAGGTTGTCGTCGGGGCAGCGCTCCTGGGCGAGCTTCTTCACCCGCCTGCCCAGGTAGATCGACTCGCCGATGATCAGCACGAGCATGACCGGCCAGCCGAACTGGTAGACGTACGCCTTGATCGTCAGCGGCGCGACCATGGCCAGCAGCAGGATCAGCAGGGTGAGGTACATGAAGTACTCGCCGAACGTGCGCCGGGAGTCGACGAAGTCGCGGGCGAGCCGGCGGGCCGGCCCCTGGTCGCGCTTGGGCAGGTAGCGGTCGTCGCCGCGGGCCAGGCCCTCCTTGACCTTCTGGCGGTCCCGCGCCTGGCGCTCGCGGGCCTGCGCGTAGGCCTCCTTGCGTGACTTGGGCGCGGTGATCGGCTGGCGGTTGCGCCTCTCCGCCTCGCGGCGCTTGGGCGTGGGACGGCCCTTCCCTCCCGATTTGGCGACCTCGGGGGTGGCGGAGGGCTCCTCTGTGGCGGTATCGGTACGGCGTCGGAACACGCAGATCAGCCTACCGGCGCTCGCGGCGAACATAATGACTGTCTCGGACGTTAACGCGTAGGGTGGTCAGCGAATACCCCAGCAGCGTTGTTAGGCACCAGCGGAAGGGACCGGCCACGCGCGATGAGCGTGATGAAGAGAATGTCGATGATCTTCAAATCCAAGGCCAACAAGGCTCTGGACCGGATGGAAGATCCTCGGGAGACCCTTGACTATTCCTACCAGCGCCAGCTTGAGATGCTGCAGAAGGTCCGCCGGGGGGTCGCGGACGTCGCCACCTCGCGCAAGCGTCTCGAGTTGCAGATCAACCAGCTGGAGCAGCAGCAGAACAAGCTGACCGAGCAGGGCAAGAAGGCGCTGCAGGTCGGGCGGGAGGACCTCGCCCGTGAGGCGCTGACCCGCCGTGCGGGCCTGGACGGCCAGTTGAACGACCTGCGCGCGCAGTATCAGCAGCTGCAGGGCGAGGAGGAGAAGCTCACGCTCGCCTCCCAGCGCCTGCAGGCCAAGGTCGACTCCTTCCGTACGCGCAAGGAGACGATCAAGGCCACCTACACGGCGGCCGAGGCGCAGACCAAGATCAACGAGGCGTTCTCCGGCATTTCCGAGGAGATGGGCGACGTCGGCCTGGCGATCCAGCGCGCCGAGGAGAAGACCGAGAACATGAAGGCGCGCGCCGGCGCCATCGACGAGCTGCTCGCCTCGGGCGCTCTGGAGGACTACTCCGGCCCGCGCGACGACATCCAGGCCGAGCTCGACCGCATGGGCAGCGGCCCGGGCGTCGACCTCGAGCTCGAGCAGATGAAGGCCGAGCTGGGCATGGGTTCCGCGCCCAAGCAGCTGGACGCCGCGCCCGGCCAGGAGGCGCAGGGCCGGCAGGCGGCTCCGCAGCAGCAGGCCGCCCCGCATCAGCAGCCGCAGCCCCAGCGGCCGTACCAGCCGGGGGAGGGTCAGTGATCGTCCGGCTGATGGGCGAGGGCCAGCTCAACGTCGCCGACGGGGACCTGGCCGCCCTGAACGACCTCGACGCCGACCTCGAGAAGGCCATCGAGACCGGTGACGAGGACCAGTTCCGCGGCGCGCTGCACGCGTTGCTCGAACGGGTGCGCACGGTGGGCGAGCCGTTGCCGCCGGAGGAGCTCGAGCCGTCGGACCTCATCCTGCCGCCCGCGGACGCGACGATGGAGGAGGTCCGCGCGATGCTGGGTGACGAAGGGCTCATCCCCGACTGACCCCATTACGGCACAAGCGGGCCGGTCCGCACGTTCTACCTAAAGAAGCGTCGGACGGGGAGGAAGGGGACATGATGGAGCGCTCGCGCTTCGCACCCGACCGGGGGCTCACATCGCGCATGCTGCTGACGATGTTCCTGCTGGGGCTGCTGTACATCGCCTTCGTCGGGTTCTTCTTCGTGTTCGTGCCACGGCTATGGCTGGTCGTCCTGGTCATCGCCGTGGCCTTCCTCCTGGCCCAGTACTTCTTCTCCGACCGGCTCGCGCTGTTCGCCATGCACGGGCGCGTCGTGTCGGCGGAGGAGGCGCCGGAGCTGCACGGCGTGATCGACCGGATCTGCGCCATGTCCGACATGCCGAAGCCGAAGGTGGCGATCGCCGACACCGACGTGCCGAACGCCTTCGCCACCGGACGCAACCAGCAGAACGCCGTGGTCTGCGTCACGACGGGCCTGCTCCACCGGCTCGACACGGTCGAGCTGGAGGCCGTGCTGGCGCACGAGCTGTCCCACGTCGCCCACCGCGACGTCGCGGTGATGACGATCGCGTCGTTCCTCGGCATCCTGGCCGGCCTGCTCACGCGGTTCGGCCTGGAGTGGGGCCTGTGGGGCGGCTTCAACGACCGGAACCGCAACAACAACGACCAGAGCACCGCGATGGTGCTGCTGGTCGTCATCGGGGTCAGCGCCGCGGTCTACGCCATCAGCTTCCTGCTGACCCGCGCCCTGTCGCGCTACCGCGAGCTGTCGGCCGACCGCGCCGCGGCGCTGCTGACCGGGCGGCCGTCCGCGCTGGCGGCCGCGCTCACCAAGGTCACCGGCGAGATGTCCCGCATCCCGACCAGGGACCTGCGGGCCGCCGAGCCGTTCAACGCCTTCTACTTCGCGCCCGCCCTCAGCAAGGGGCTCAGCATCTCGACGCTCTTCTCCACCCACCCGTCGCTGGACCAGCGGCTCGAACAGCTCGCCAAGATCTCCGCTCAGCTCGGCCGGGGAGTCTGACATGGGCGACACGCTGTTTTCAGCCCAGGAGTCTTAATGGGAATCCTCGACACGCTGCTGGGCCGGTCCAAGCCCAAGAGACCCGACCTCGACCGGCTGTTCGCGCTGCCGACCGCGGCCGTGACCCTGGAGGCCGCGGCCGGACTGACGCCCACGGGAGTCGGCGCGGTCTGCTTCCGGGCCGCCGAGGGCGCGGCGTTCGCCCAGATCGAGCAGGACGTGCGCGAGCTCCTGGACGCCGGTGACGGGCCGAAGGTCGAGCTGAGCACCGACGCGTACGGCTACACCTGGCTGGTGGCCCGGCACGCCCCGGCCGATCTCGAGGGCCTCGTCACGGACCTCCACGCGGTCAACGCCGCCCTGGAGTCCGGCGGGTTCGGCCCGCAACTGCTGTGCTCGCTGGTGGCCTTCACCGGGCCGGACGACAGGCGCTTCGGCCTCGTCTACCTCTACAAGCGCGGCACCTTCTACCCCTTCGCCCCGATGCCGGGCGAGAGGCGGGACAACGCCCTGGAGCTGCAGGTCCGCGGCGCGGTCGGCGCGGACCTGCCCGTCGAGGGCGACCTGAGCCGGTGGTTCCCGGTATGGGGCGCTCCCGGGTTGTGACCTTCGTCCTCGAGGCCGTCGGCGTACGCCACGGCGACGCCGTCATCCTCGACGACATCAGCGTCGCGCTCCGGTCCGGGCGATGCACGGCGATCGCCGGGCCCAGCGGCGCGGGCAAGTCGACGCTGCTGCGCCTGCTCAACCGGATGCTGGAGCCGACCAGCGGCCGTGTCCTCCTCGACGGCACCCCGCTCCCGGCGCTCGACGTGCCGGCGCTGCGCCGCCGCGTCGGCCTCGTCGCGCAGCAGCCGACCCTGCTCACCGATACCGTCCTGGACGATCTGCGGGTCGGGCGCCCCGATCTGACGGAGGACGAGGCGCGCTCTCTCCTCGCCGAGACCGGTCTGCCCCCCGCCTTCGCCGAACGCCCGACCGCCGGGCTGTCCGGGGGCGAGGCCCAGCGCGTCTGCCTGGCCCGTACGCTGGCGCTCCGCCCCGAGGTCCTCCTTCTCGACGAACCCACCTCCGCGCTCGACCACGCCAGCGCCGAGGCCATCGAGCAGGTCGTCAAGGACCTGCGGGCGGCCGGCGGAACCGCCGTCCTGGTGAGCCACGACACGGCGCAGGCCCGGCGGCTCGCCGACGACGTGCTCGTCCTTCATGCCGGGCGGCTGGCGGAGCACGGCCCTCCGGAGCAGATCGCCTACCTGCGGCCCGTGTCCTCGTGAGCGCGCACTCTCAGGTGCACGTCCCGTCGTGGCCGGGCGTCATCGCCTCACTCGCGCTGGTCGCCGTCGCGCTCGGGATCGTCGCGCGGGCACGCCTGCGGATCAGCCGCGAACTCGTCATCGCCGCCGTCCGCGCCGGCGTGCAGCTCGTCGCCGTCGGCGCCCTGCTGCTCGCCATCTTCGAGTACGCCGGGCTCCCCGGGGCGTTCGCCTGGGCGGCGGTCATGGTGGTCATCGCCGGGCAGGTCGCCGGGCGGCGCGGCTCGGGGGTGCCCCGGTCCCGGGTGGCCGCCACCGCGGGCCTGGCGGCGGGCGGCGGCACGACGCTGCTCGCCCTCGTCCTGCTCGGCGTCATTCCCGCCCAGGCGCGCGTCGTCGTCCCCGTCGCCGGAATGATCATCGGCGGCTCGATGCAGGCCGCCGGCCTGGCGCTCCGGCGCGTACGGGACGCGGTGACGTCCGGCCGGGCCGCGATCGAGGCCCGGCTGTCGCTGGGTCTCACCGCCCGTGAGGCGTTCGCGCCGCACACCCGCGACGCGCTGCACACCGCGCTGCTGCCCGTCGTCGACTCCACGAAGGTCGTCGGGCTGATCACCCTGCCCGGCGCGATGACCGGCCTGATCCTCGGCGGGGTCGATCCGCTGACCGCGATCCGCTATCAGATCGTCGTGATGTACATGCTGCTCGCGGCGGCGGCCGTCAGCGCGTACGTCACGACCCGCCTCGCCGAGGCCGCCCTCTTCGACGAGGCCCACCGCCTCCGCTGTTAGCCCTCCTGCCGCCGCTCGGTCGCCCTCGGATCGGCGGTGAGACGCTGTATGGTGGGGTTCAGCCAGAATTCGCTGGTCAGAGCCGGATAAGAGGCTTCGATGACGGTTACTACATCGAGCACCTTGAGGCGGAGACCCACCGCCTGGCTCCCCGCGGAGATGACCACCTTCGTGGGGCGCCGGCGCGAGATGGCCGAAGTCAAACGCCTGCTGTCGCTGTCACGCATCGTGACCCTCACCGGGCCGGGCGGGGTCGGTAAGACCCGGCTCGCCCTGCGGGTGGCCGCCGAGGTGAGACGTGCCTACCCGGACGGTGTCTGGCTGGTCGAGCTCGCGGAGCTGGACAACCCGAAACTGCTCGCCCAGGAGCTGGTCGCCGCGCTGGGGATTCAGAGCCGTTCGGCCGAGCGCCCCGACGAGGTGCTGATCGAGCATCTGGCCGGCAAGCGGACGCTGGTGATCCTCGACAACTGCGAGCACCTCCTCCAGGCGTGCGGCATGCTGGTGCGGACGCTGCTGCGCTCGGTCCCGGAGCTGCACATCCTGGCCACGAGCCTGCAGCCGCTGGGCATCTTCAGCGAGCAGTCCTACGTCGTGCCCACGCTGTCGCTGCCGGCCAACGAATCGGAACAGAGCACCGCCACGTCCGACGCGGTCCGGCTCTTCACCGAGCGGGCCGAGGCGGTGCTGCCCGGATTCACCCTCACGGATCGCAACCGGGAGGCCGTCGAGCGCATCTGCAGGCGCCTGGACGGGCTCCCGCTCGCCATCGAACTCGCCGTGGTACGACTGCGGGCCCTCTCGGTCGAGCAGCTGCTCGACCGGCTCGACGACCGCCTCCGGCTCCTGTCGATGGAGTCGAGCGCCGTCACGTCGCGCCATCAGACACTCCGCGCCCTGCTCGACTGGAGTTACGCCCTGTGCACCGAGAAGGAGCGACTCCTGTGGGCGCGGATCTCGGTGTTCACCGGCAGCCTGGACCTCGAGGCGGCCGAAGAGGTCTGCGCAGGCGACGGCATCGACCGCGCCGAGATCGTCAAACTGGTGATCGGCCTCGTGGAGAAGTCGGTGCTCATCCGGGACGAGGGCCCGGGCGGGGTGCGGTTCCGGCTGCTGGAGACCATCCGGCGGTACGGCCGGGAGCGCCTGGCCGTCTCCGGGGAGAGATCGGCGATCGAGCTCGAGTACCGCGACTACTACCGCAGACTCTCCCGCGCGTTGAAGGCGCGCCTGTTCGGCCCGGAGCAGATGGAGACGCTCAACCGGATGCGGGTGGAGTATCCCAACCTGCGCACCGCCCTGGAGTACTGCTACGCCGAACGCGCCGGACTCTGCATCGACATGGCCAGCGACCTGCTCTACCACTGGGTGACCAGTTACCACCTGGGGGAGGGACGCGACTGGCTCGAGCAGGGGCTCGCCGACTCCGGCGTGCGGGTCGAGATCAGGGCCCGGGCGCTGGCGGCGTGCGGCTGGCTCGCCATCATGCAGGGGGATCCGGAGTCCGCCACCAAGAGGCTCGCCGAGAGCCGGGCCCTCGCCGAGCAGTTCGGGCTGGAACAGGTCCTCGGTTACGTCGCCCAGTACTCCGGGACCGTCGCCATGCACGCCGGGGACGGCGAAACGGCGGTCGGGTTCTACCGGGACGCGCTGACCCACCATCGCGCCACCCAGGACCCCCTCGGCGAGGTGCTGGCGCTCATCCGGCTCTCCCTCGCGTACTCCTCCCTGGGGGACTCCGAGCGGGCCGTCGCCACCGCCGAAGAGGGCATGGCCATCTGTGACGCCCATGGAGAACGCTGGCAGAAGGCGTACGCGATGACGGCGCTCGGCTTCGAGGTCTGGCGCCAGGGCGATCCGCGGCGCGCCGCCTCCCTGGCGCGGGAGAGCCTGCGGACCAATCGCCTGCTGGGCGACCCCCTGGGGATGGGCATCAGCCTCGAGGTGCTGGCCTGGATCGCCGCCGGTGAGGAGGACTACGCACGGGCGGCCGAACTGCTGGGCGTCCTGGGGAACCTCTGGGAGGCGACCGGCGCGCGGATGCCGGGATACGAGTACCTCGCCGTTCACCACGAGGAGTGCGTGGCCCGTACGCGCCGCGGGCTCGGGGACGAGGCGTTCCGTGCGGCCGTCGAACGCGGCACCCGGCTCTCCGAGGACGACGCCCTCGACCAGGCCCTCCTGGAGCGTCGGCCTTCGCCTGCCGCCGGCCCGCCGCCCAAGGCGGGCGGGGACAGGTGGGCGCCGCTGACCAGGCGGGAGACGGAGATCGCCCGGCTGGTCGCGCGGGGGATGAGCAACAAGGAGATCGCGGCGTCCCTCGTGATCGCCCAGCGCACGGCGGAGGGCCACGTCGAGCACATCCTCGCCAAGCTCGGCTTCACCTCCCGCACCCAGATCGCCGCCTGGGTCGCCGAGCACACCTCGCCGTGACCTTTCGGCGCTTCTGATCGTTGAGGCGTGCGCCGTCCCCGGGTCACTGAACCCAGTCGCGCGCACGGGCGGCCGGCGGAAGGGCCGCCCGACCGCCCGTGAGCGGTCGCCGGCTAGGGGAGCGCGAGCATCTGGTCGAGGGCGGCGCGGGCGTAGTGGGCGGTCTCCTCGTCGACCGTGATCTGGTTGACGACCTCGCCGCGGGCCAGGGACTCCAGCGACCGGACCAGGTGCGGCAGGTCGATGCGGTTCATCGTCGAGCAGAAGCAGACGGTCTTGTCGAGGAAGACGATCGTCTTGTCGGAGTGGCGGTCGGCGAGGCGCTTCACGAGGTTCAGCTCCGTGCCGACGGCCCACGCCGACCCGGCGGGCGCCTCGTCGAGCATCCGGATGATGTACTCCGTCGACCCGATGTGGTCGGCCTCCCTGACGACCTCGTGGCGGCACTCCGGGTGCACGAGGACGTTGACGCCCGGGATCCGCGCCCGTACGTCGTCCACGGACTCCTTGCTGAACCGTCCGTGCACCGAGCAGTGCCCGCGCCACAGGATCATCGTGGCGGCGCGCAGCTCGTCCGTGGCGAGCCCGCCGTCCGGGCGGTGCGGGTTGTAGACGACGCAGTCGTCCAGCCCCAGGCCCATCTCGAGCACGGCGGTGTTGCGGCCGAGGTGCTGGTCCGGCAGGAACAGCACCTTCGAGCCCTTGGAGAACGCCCACTCGAGGGCACGGCGCGCGTTGGAGGACGTGCAGACCGTGCCGCCGTGCCGGCCGACGAACGCCTTGATGTCGGCCGAGGAGTTCATGTAGGTGATCGGCACGACGTCGTCGGCGATCCCGGCGTCCTCCAGGACCTCCCAGCACTCCTCGACCTGGTCGTAGGTCGCCATGTCGGCCATCGAGCAGCCGGCGGCCAGGTCCGGCAGGACGACCCGCTGATCGGGGCCGGTCAGGATGTCGGCGGACTCGGCCATGAAGTGCACGCCGCAGAAGACGACGTACGGCGCCTGCGGCCGGGCCGCGGCCTCCTGTGCGAGCTTGAAGGAGTCGCCCGTGACGTCCGCGAACTGGATGACCTCGTCGCGCTGGTAGTGGTGGCCCAGCACGAACAGCCGCTCGCCCAGGGCCGCCTTGGCCGCGTGGGCCCGCTCGACCAGGGCCGGGTCGGAGGCGGGCGGCAGGTCGCCCGGACAGGAGACGCCGCGCTCACTCGCCGGGTCGGCGCCGCGGCCGAGGAGTAGCAGGGGGCTGCCGATGTCGATGGTCACTGGGAGGCTCCCTTGACAGACTTATCGTCTCTTTGACGATACGTCATCGTACGGGCGAGCGGTCAAGCCGCGGGGAGCGGGTGTGAAAGAACCCGCTCATTGGGGAATGCCCCCCGGCAACGGGTACGTTGTGCGAAGAGGCAAGCGACAACATCACGGCCGCCGCGAGGCGACCGGGCCAATCGGGAGTCAGCACATGACGGTTCCAGCCGAGACCGGCACGCAGCAGGGCGTCGTCCTTACGGACGCCGCCGCGGAGAAGGCCAAGAGCCTGCTCGAGCAGCAGGGCGAAGAAGGTCTCGCGCTGCGCGTGCAGGTCCAGCCGGGTGGGTGCTCGGGCCTGATCTACCAGCTCTACTTCGACGACCGCGAGGTCGACGGCGACTTCGTCCAGGACTTCAACGGCCTCGCCGTCCGCGTCGACCGGATGAGCGTTCCGTACCTCGCGGGCGCGACGATCGACTTCGTCGACACCATCGAGAAGCAGGGCTTCACGATCGACAACCCGAACGCCAGCGGCTCCTGCGCCTGCGGCGACTCGTTCCACTGAGCCTCCAGGGCTTCGCGCGATGATGCCCGCGACCGGGTCCACCCCGGGCGCGGGCATCCGGCGTGTCCGGGCCTGGTTAGGCAGTACCCTTGCCGGGTTTGAAACGCCATTCGAGACGGCCCCGCGTCAACGACGAGGCCGCCGAACCGACGAGGAGATCGACGTCGTGCGCATCGCTGTAGCCGGCTCCATCGCAACCGACCACCTGATGAGCTTCCCGGGGCGGTTCGCGGACCAGCTCATCCCCGACCAGCTGCACACCGTGTCGCTGTCCTTCCTCGTCGACGAGCTGGAGATCAGGCGCGGCGGCGTAGCGGCCAACATCTGCTTCGGCATGGGCCTGCTCGGCCAGCGTCCGATCCTCGTCGGCGCGGTGGGCGACGACTTCGCCGACTACCGGTCCTGGCTGGAGCGGCACGGCGTGGACACGTCGTCGGTGCACGTCTCCGACCTGCACCACACCGCCCGGTTCCTGTGCACGACGGACCAGGACCACAACCAGATCGCCTCGTTCTACACGGGCGCGATGAGCGAGGCCCGCCAGATCGAGCTGCAGCCGATCGCCGAGCGGGTCGGCGGCATCGACCTGGTCCTCATCGGCGCCGACGACCCCGACGCGATGATCCGCCACACCGAGGAGTGCCGCGCCCGCGGCATCGCGTTCGCGGCCGACCCCTCCCAGCAGCTCGCCCGGATGGACGACGTGCGGGAGCTGATCGACGGCGCCGCGTACCTGTTCACCAACGAGTACGAGGCGTCGCTGTGCGAGCAGAAGACCGGCTGGTCGAGCGAGGAGATCCTGTCCCGCGTCGGCGTCCGCGTCACCACGCTCGGCCCGAAGGGCGTGCGCGTCGAGCGCGCCGGTGAGCCGAGCCTGCACATCGACGCCGCTCCGGAGGTACGGAAGATCGAGCCGACGGGCGTCGGTGACGCGTTCCGCGCCGGGTTCCTGACGGCGCTCGCCTGGGGGCTGTCCCTCGAACGCGCCGCGCAGACCGGCAACCTCCTCGCCGCGCACGCGCTGGAGGTCGCCGGCCCGCAGGAGTACACACTGCACGGCGAGCGGTTCGTCGAGCGGTTCGCCGACGCGTACGGCTCGGACGCCGCCGCTGAGATCGCCCGGCACATCTGACCACGTCCTCCGTGCCCGCTCCGCCCCTCAGCGGCCGGAGCGGGCGCTCACTCGTTCAGGCAGTCCGTAGCAGCGACCGGAGCGTGAGCGGCGCGCGTCGTCTGGACTGAGGAGCGCAGGGAGCGCAGCAACCGGAGCGTGAGCGGCGCGCGTCGTCTGGACTGAGGAGCGCAGGGAGCGAAGCGACCGGAGCGACGAGGGAAGACGGCGCGTTGGGCGCCGCGAACCGCGCTCGCGGAGCGAGCGCCGTCAGACGCGAGGAAAGACGGCGCGTTGGGCGCCGCGAACCGCGCTCGCGGAGCGAGCGCCATTCAATACGTGCGGCGGATGTGGAAGGCCCAGCCGCGGGGGAGGGTCTCCTCGCGGACGAAGTCCTGGGACTTCATCCGGCACCAGGCGGGCACGTCCGTGCGCGCGGCGACGTCGTCCGCCTGCACCGCGATGATCTGGCCGACCGGCACCTCGCCGATGCGCTCGGCGAGCATGATGATCGGGATCGGGCACTTGCGGCCCAGCGCGTCGATGGTCAGGACCGGCATGGGGCCCTGATACGCCGGGGGCGTCGCCTCCCGGGGAATCTCCCGCTCGGCCCGGCGGCGCCTCAGCCCCATCGCATCTCCCTACTCACTGACTTGAACCCCCGCCGTACGGCGGAGCCGGGCCACGGCACCGGGCAGAACCGCGAGGAAACGGTCGACATCGGTCGCGCTGGTTCCGCGAGGGAGCGATACCCGGACGTTCCCGTGGGTAATCACCCCCATCGCCTCCAGGACGTGGCTGGGACGCAGCGTATCGGCCGTACACGAACTGCCGGAAGAAACCGCGAAACCGAGCCGGTCCAGTTCGGTGAGGAGCGCCTCGCCCTCGACGTACAGGCAGGAGAACGTCACCAGGTGCGGCAGGCGGCGCACGGGGTCGCCGATGACCTCGACGTCCTCGACGAGGTGGGGCACGCGCTCGCGGATCCGGTCGACGAGCGCGGACAGCCGCGGCCCGTCGCGCTCCATCTCCGCGGCGTACGCCTCCAGCGCGGCGGCGGCGGCGACGGCTCCCGGGACGTTCTCGAACCCCGGGACCCGGCGGCCCTCGCGCTCGTCCTCCGGGAGCGGCGACCGCCACCGGGTGTTCTTCCGGATGACGAGCACGCCGACGCCCGGGGGACCGCCCCACTTGTGGGCGCTGGCGGCCAGCAGCGACCAGCCGGCGGGTACCTCGGCGCGGCCGGCGGACTGCGCCGCGTCGACGAACAGCGGGACGCGCGCCGCGCGGCAGGCCTCGGCGACCTCCGCGACCGGCTGCAGCGTGCCGACCTCGTGGTTCGCGGACTGCAGGCAGGCCAGTGCCGTGTCGGGGCGCAGCGCCGCCGCGAACTCCTCCGGGTCGACCCGTCCCGTACGGTCGACGCCGACCGTGGTCACCCTGCCGCCCTCGCGTTCGTGCAGCGCGGCGGTGTGCAGGACGCTGGAGTGCTCGACGGCGCCGACGACCAGGTGCCGGCCGGTCCGACGGCGGGCCGACAGCGCGCCGAGCATCGCCAGGTGCACGGCCTGGGTGCCGGAGGACGTGAAGAACGTCTCGTCGGGGCGTACGCCGAACGCGACGGCGACCTTGGCCCTGGCCTGGTCGAGCAGCAGGCGGGCGCGGCGGGCGTCGCCGTAGAGCCGCTGCGGGTCGGCCCAGCCGCCGTCCAGGGCGGCGACCAGGGCGTCCCGGGCCGCCGGATGCAGGGATTCGGTGGACGCCGCATCGAAGTAGGCCACGGAGAAGACACTAACGGGGGTCCCAAGTGGGTGTCCGCGACCCTCACGCTAATGTTTGGTCGACAAGCGTGAACATCGAACTGATCGCCCGGTGATTCGGGCTTCATCGTGGGAAGGCAATCCGTGAGTCCGACCCGCCGTAGGAAGCGGCACATGCCCGTGCGCCCCGCAGCGCCGAGCCCGCGGCGACGCATGCTGCAGGGCGCCGCGGTGCTCTCCATGCTGGCCCTCGCCACGACGGCGTGCTCCGGCGAAGGCAAGCGTCTCGGTCTGCCCGATCCGGTCACCGAGCAGGCCAAGCGCGTCGTGACCCTGTGGCAGGGGTCATGGATCGCGGCGTTCGCCGTCGGTGCGCTCGTGTGGGGGCTGATCATCTGGGCGGTGCTGTTCCACCGCAAGCGTTCCGACCAGCTGCCGCCGCAGGTCCGGTACAACCTGCCGATCGAGATGCTGTACACCGTCGTGCCGTTCATCATCATCGCGGTGCTGTTCTACTTCACCGCGCGCGACGAGACGTATCTCAACAAGGTCAGCAAGTCGAGCGATCCGGGTCAGGTCACCCTCGTCAACGTGACCGCCTTCCAGTGGAGCTGGCAGTTCGACTACCCGCAGTACCACACCAAGCCGATCGTCGGTCAGCCCACGGGCCCCGACGCCACCAACAAGCCCGTCCTCGTCATCCCGGTCGGGCAGCGGGTACGCTTCCACCTGGTCTCGACGGACGTCATCCACTCCTTCTGGGTTCCCTCGTTCATCTTCAAGCGGGACATCATCCCCGGTGCCCGTTCCGGGCAGGACTTCGAGGTCACCCCCACCAAGACGGGAACGTTCGAGGGACGCTGCGCTGAGTTCTGTGGCGTCGACCACAGCCGGATGCTCTTCCAGGTGAAGATCGTCACGCCGCAGGAGTTCCAGCAGTTCATCTCGAGCCATCAGGCGAGCGGGAGCGCTCAGTGACCACGACCATCACTCATTCCACCCCCTCCGCGCCGGCGTTCCGGCCGCGGCCGAGCAAGGGCCGCGTCATCGTGTCGTGGCTGTCGTCCACGGACCACAAGGTGATCGGGTACATGTACCTGATCACGTCGTTCGTGTTCTTCGGCATCGGCGGCATCATGGCGCTGTTCATGCGCAGCGAGCTGGCCAAGCCGGGCCTGCAGATCATGAGCAACGAGCAGTTCAACCAGCTGTTCACCATGCATGGCACGGTCATGCTGCTCATGTTCGCGACGCCGCTGTTCGTCGGCTTCGGCAACGTGATCATGCCGCTGCAGATCGGGTCGCCTGACGTGGCGTTCCCGCGCATGAACATGCTGAGCTTCTACTTCTTCGTGTTCGGCAGCCTGATCACCCTCGCCGGGTTCCTCACCCCGGGCGGCGCCGCCAGCTTCGGCTGGTACGCCTACACGCCGCTCTCGGACATCGTCCGCTCGCCGGAGATCGGCGGGGACATGTGGATCATGGGTCTGACGCTGTCCGGTCTCGGCACGATCCTCGGTGGCGTCAACTTCATCACGACGATCTTCTGCATGCGGGCGCCGGGCATGACGATGTTCCGGATGCCGATCTTCACGTGGAACATCCTGCTCACCTCGATCCTCGTGCTGATGGCGTTCCCGGTGCTCGCCGCCGCGCTGCTGGCCCTGGAGGCCGACCGTAAGCTCGGCGCGCACGTGTTCGACCCGGCCACCGGCGGTGCGATGCTCTGGCAGCACCTGTTCTGGTTCTTCGGGCACCCCGAGGTGTACATCGTCGCGCTGCCGTTCTTCGGCATCATCACCGAGATCCTGCCGGTGTTCAGCCGCAAGCCGGTGTTCGGTTACATCGGCCTGGTCGGCGCCACCATCGCGATCGCGGGCCTGTCCGTGACGGTGTGGGCGCACCACATGTTCCCCACCGGCCAGGTGCTGTTGCCGTTCTTCTCGTTCATGACGTTCCTGATCGCGGTCCCGACCGGGGTGAAGTTCTTCAACTGGGTCGGCACGATCTGGCGCGGGCATCTGACGTTCGAGACGCCGATGCTCTGGTCGATCGGCTTCCTCGTGACGTTCCTGTTCGGTGGCCTGACCGGCATCATCCTGGCCTCGCCGCCGCTGGACTTCCAGCTCAACGACTCCTACTTCGTCGTCGCGCACTTCCACTACGTGCTGTTCGGCACCGTGGTCTTCGCGATGTTCGCGGGCTTCTACTTCTGGTGGCCCAAGATGACGGGGAAGATGCTCAACGAGACCCTCGGGAAGATCCACTTCTGGCTGCTGTTCATCGGCTTCCACACGACCTTCCTGGTCCAGCACTGGCTCGGCGCGGAGGGCATGCAGCGTCGTGTCCCGGACTACGCCAAGGAGTTCACCACGCTGAACGTCGTCTCGACGATCGGCGCGTTCATCCTGGCCACCTCGATGATCCCGTTCCTCTGGAACGTCTTCATCACCGCCAGGAGCGGCAAGCGCGTGGACGTCGACGACCCGTGGGGCTTCGGCAACTCGCTCGAGTGGGCGACGTCCTGCCCGCCGCCGCGGCACAACTTCACCTCGATTCCGCGGATCCGGTCGGAGCGCCCGGCGTTCGACCTGCACTACCCGCACCGTGACCAGGCCGCCGTGACGGCCGGCGCCGGGAAGGAGGACTGACATGAAGATCGAGGGTTACCTGTTCGTCTTCTGCGCCCTGTTCTTCGCGGTGATGGACCTCATCTACTGGCTGTGGTCGCACGACCCGACCGGTACGACGGCCCTGGCGCTCACCATCGGCCTGGCGGGCCTCACCGGCTTCTACCTGCTGTTCACCGGCCGGCGGATCGACCCGCGGCCGGAGGACGACAAGGACGCCGACATCGCCGAGGGCGCCGGTGAGCTCGGGTTCTTCAGCCCGCACAGCTGGTGGCCGCTGTTCACGGCGCTCGCCGCCGCGACGGCCGCCCTGGGCGCCGTGTTCGGCTGGTGGCTGCTGCTCATCGGAATGCTCGCGGTCGTCCTCGCGGCGATCGGGTTCGTCTTCGAGTACTACCGGGGTCACTTCTCCCACTGAGGCAGACGCACGGAAGGCCGGCACCGCACACGCGGTGCCGGCCTTTTCGTCGTCACGGGCATGCCGGCGATCGGTGGCGCGGGACAGGCGAACCGAGGACGTCAAGCGTCCACAAGGCGGCAGAGCGCCCGGCGGCCGGCGACGGGTGGCCGGGCGTGGGGTCGCGGGCGTGAGGTGGCGCGGTCAGGAGGTGGCGCGGTCAGGAGGCGTGGGGCGGGGCGTGGTCCGGCGTGCGGCCGCGTGGTCAGGCGGCGCGGCGGCGGGTGGCCGCGACCCAGCGGTCGAGCAGGGCGGCGGCCGCGCCGGAGTCGATGGCCTCCAGCGTCCGGGCGTACGCCGCGGAGAGGGTCTCGGTCAGCGCGTCGGCCGGAGGTGCGCCCTCCGCCGCGACGAGCGCCGCGGCGGCGTTGAGGGCCACGATGTCGCGCACCGGGCCCCGCTCCCCGCCCAGGACCGCGCGGGCCACCGCGGCGTTGTGGGCGGCGTCGGCGCCGCGCAGGTCGTCCGGGGTGGCGCGGGGGATGCCGAGGTCGGCCGGGTCGAAGACCGTCTCGGTGGCGGTGCCGTCGCGGACCACCCAGATGACCGAGGTCGACGTCGTCGTCAGCTCGTCCAGCCCGTCGTCGCCGCGGAACACCAGCGACGAGCAGCCGCGCTCGGCGAACACCCCGGCGACGATCCCCGCCATGCGCGGGTGGAAGACCCCGACCGCCTGCGCGGAGGGCCGGGCCGGGTTCGTCAGCGGGCCGAGGAAGTTGAACACCGTCGGCACGCGCAGCTCGGCGCGGGTCTTGGCGGCGTACTTCAGCGCCGAGTGGTAGAGCGGCGCGAAGCAGAAGGTGATGCCGACCTCGTCGGCGACCTCGGCCGTCGCGGCCGGCGGCAGGTCGATGACGACGCCGAGCTCCTCCAGCACGTCGGCGGCCCCGCAGGACGACGACGCCGCCCGGTTGCCGTGCTTGACCATGCGCGCGCCCGCGGAGGCGGCGACGATGGCGCCCATGGTGGAGACGTTGACGGTGTGCGCGCGGTCGCCACCGGTGCCGACGAGGTCGACCGCGGGTCCCGGCAGGCTGATCCGCCGCGCGTGGCCGAGCATGCCCTCCGCGAGCCCCGCGACCTCGGCGACGGTCTCGCCCTTCGCCCGCAGCGCGACGGCGAACCCGGCGATCTGCACGTCGGTCGCCTGGCCGGACATGATCTCGTTCATCGCCCAGGCCGTCTCGTCCGACGACAGCGATTCGCCGTCGATCAGAGCGTTGAGGAGCGCGGGCCACGTCGTACGCGGGTCCATGGGTGCCTCTTCGGGGTACGCCGGCGTCCGCGGCGGGCGGACGGCTACTGGACGGACAGGCGGGGCTCGGCGTCGCCGACGCGCCCTTCCAGGCGGCGGCGCATCAGGTCGGCGACGCCCTCGGCCAGCGCGACCGGGTCGATCGGCTGGGAGGCCACGGCGTCGGCGCGGGACCAGGTCGCGAGCCAGCCGTCGTCGCGGCGGGCGATGATGACCATGATCGGCGGGCAGTGGTAGATCTCGTCCTTGGCCTGCCGGGCGATGCCCATGCCGCCGGCCGGGCGGGCCTCGCCGTCGAGGATCACCACGTCGACGTCGCCCTTGTCGAGGTGGGCGAACACGGCGGGCTCCGTCGCGACCTCGACGAACTCGACCTTCGGCAGGCCGGGCGCGGGGCGGCGGCCGATCGCGAGGCGCACCTCGTTGCGGGTGTTCGCGTCGTCGCTGTATACGAGGACCTTCATGGTCTCTTCGGTGCTCATCGGCTCATCCATGGGTTACGTGGTCGCGTGATACGAGCCCGATGCTACCGGGAGATGGCGCGGCGGCGGAGAGGGCCGTCCGCCTACGGCCTCACCGACCTGCCGTGAGGAGGCGAATCGCCTCTACAGGGGGGTCGTGCACGGAGCCGGGGACGGTGCCGCAATAATGCTGCCCGTGGCAACAGCAACCGCGACAGAAACGGCACCCCGGTCCCACGCCAACCGGCCCAACCTCGTAAGCGTGGGCACGATCGTGTGGCTGTCGTCTGAGCTCATGTTCTTCGCGGCGCTGTTCGCGATGTACTTCACCATCCGGTCGGTGACCAAGGGGGACGGCGGCGCGTGGCCCGAAGCCCACTTGGACATTCCGTACGCCTCGGCCAACACCTTCATCCTGCTGATGTCCAGTGTGACGTGCCAGATGGGCGTGTTCGCCGCGGAACGGGGGCAGGTCGGGCGCCTGGGGTCGCTGTTCAACCTCAAGCGCTGGGGTCTGCGCGAGTGGTACGTCCTGTCCTTCCTCATGGGCGCGGTCTTCGTGGCCGGCCAGCTGAATGAGTACCGCAACCTCATTCACGAGGGCACGACGATCTCCAGCAGCGCGTACGGCTCGGTCTTCTACCTGACCACGGGCTTCCACGGCCTGCACGTGACCGGTGGACTGATCGCGTTCATCTTCATGCTGGGACGCACGTACGCCGCGAAGCGCTGGACACATGAGCAGGCGACGAGCGCCATCGTCGTGTCCTACTACTGGCACTTTGTCGATGCGGTCTGGGTGGGGCTGTTCTTCACCATCTACGGGATCGACAAGATCTTCACCTGACCCAGAACGAGGGATCTCTTCCGTGAAATGGATCACCGCATGGCGACGGCGCCCGTGGGCGGGCTACGCCGTTGTGCTGGCCGCGCTCGCGATCATCGGCGTCGCCTACGCCGGTGTTTCGCCGCGCACTGACCGAGCACAGGCGGCCGCCGCGGCGGCGTCGGACCAGGACGTGGCCAAGGGCAAGCAGCTGTTCAACCAGGCCTGCTCGAGCTGCCACGGAGCCAACGCCGAGGGTACGAAGAACGCCCCCAGCCTGATCGGCGTCGGCGCGGCCTCGGTCGACTTCCAGGTCAGCACCGGGCGGATGCCCGCGATGAACCTCGGCGCGCAGATTCCGCGCAAGAAGCCGGTCTTCAACGAGGAGCAGACGCGCCAGATCGCCGCGTACATCGCCTCTCTCGGCGGTGGCCCCGCGATCCCGTCGAAGGACCAGGTCGACCCGGCGAGCGGCGACGCGGCCATGGGTGGCAAGCTCTTCCGCGCCAACTGCGCGCAGTGCCACAACTTCGCCGGTTCCGGCGGGGCGCTGACCGGAGGCAAGTACGCCCCGCCGCTGGACAAGGCGACGCCCGAGCAGATCTACGAGGCCATGCTCACCGGTCCGCAGGCCATGCCGGTCTTCAACGACACCACGCTGACGCCGGCGCAGAAGCGGGCGATCATCGCGTACGTCACCCAGACCCGCAGCGAGCCGAACCCCGGCGGTAACGGCCTCGGGCGCGTCGGCCCGGTGGCCGAGGGCCTGGCCGGCTGGCTGGTCGGACTTGGACTGATCGTCATCGCGGCGATGTGGATCACCGCCCGGAAGCCCAAGAAGAAGCACAATGTCTGAGACCAACGAGACCCACGAAGCCTCCTCGGAAGAAGAGGAGCGGGCGCCTAAGCGCGTCATCGGTACTCCACCGCAGGTGCAGAGCCATGACCTGCTGCCGTCCGAGGGCGACGGTGGGGAGGGCTCCGGGTACAAGCTCGACCCGGTGAAGGCGCGCAAGGCCGAGCGTGCGGCGGCGTTCTTCTTCTTCCTGACCTTCGTCGCGGGCATCGCGTTCATCGTCTTCTACGCCGTGTGGCCCGGCCACGTCGGCAACGACGACATCGTCCGCGCGATGCACTCGAACTACGCCCTGGGCACCTCGCTCACGGTGATCTTCCTCGGTATGGCCGTCGGCATGACGATCTGGGTCCGTCACCTGATGACGACCAAGGAGATCATCCAGGAGCGGCACGAGCTGGCGTCCCCGGCCGAGGACCGGCAGGTCTTCAACGAGTACTTCCTGCAGGGCGCCGAGGAGAGCGGCATCACGAAGCGGCCGCTGCTGCGCCGCTCGCTGCTGCTGGCGTCCGCGCCGCTGGGCCTGCTCCCGATCCTGCTGCTGCGCGACCTGGGCCCGCTGCCGAAGACGAAGCTGCGCCACACGTCGTGGAAGAAGGGCACCCGGCTCGTCGTCGACGGCACCGGCCAGCCGCTGAAGCCGTCGGACTTCAACTCCCCGGGCGGCATCATCACGGTGATCCCGGAGGGCGCCGAGGACAACCTCGACGAGCTGGCCAAGGCCACGGTGCTGCTGATCAACGTTCCGGAGGACCAGCTCAAGGTCAAGAAGGGCCGGGAGAACTGGAACGTCGGCGGCATCATCGCCTACTCGAAGATCTGCACGCACGTCGGCTGCCCGGCGGCGCTGTACGAGCAGACGACGCACCACATCCTGTGCCCGTGCCACCAGTCGACCTTCGACGCGCTCGACGGCGCCAAGGTCATCTTCGGCCCGGCCGCCCGGCCGCTGCCGCAGCTGCCGCTCGGCGTCGACTCCGAGGGCTACCTCATCGCGATGAGCGACTTCCACGAGCCGGTCGGACCCAGCTTCTGGGAGCGTGGGAGGCCCAAAGCATGACAACTCTCATCGGCGACCGGTTCGATGAGCGAGGATCGGTGAGCGACCAATGACGACGCAAGCACCCCCGAAGGCCGTCGACGGCGCGATCGGCTTCCTCGACGAGCGCTTCGGGACCGCGGGTTTCCTCCGCGGCAAGATGAAGAAGGTCTTCCCCGACCACTGGTCGTTCATGCTGGGGGAGATCGCGCTCTACTCGTTCATCATCCTGCTCGCGACCGGGACCTTCCTGACGCTGTGGTTCAAGCCCAGCATGTCCGAGGTCGTGTACAACGGGCACTACACCAAGCTCTACGGCGTGCACATGAGCGAGGCGTACAACTCGACGCTTCGCATCAGCTTCGACGTGCGCGGCGGCCTGCTCATGCGGCAGATCCACCACTGGGCGGCGGTCCTGTTCGTGGCCTCCCTCACGGTGCACATGCTGCGCGTCTTCTTCACCGGCGCGTACCGCAAGCCGCGCGAGGTCAACTGGCTGATCGGCCTGGGCCTGTTCACGCTGGCGCTGCTGGAGGGCCTGTTCGGCTACTCGCTGCCGGACGACCTGCTCTCCGGCACGGGTCTGCGGATCACCCAGGGCGTCATGCAGTCGATCCCGCTGGTCGGGACGTACCTGTTCTACTTCGCCTTCGGCGGGGACTTCCCGGGTCACGACTTCATCCCGCGCCTGTACACGGTGCACGTCCTGCTGATCCCCGGCATCCTGCTGGCGCTGGTCGGCGCGCACTTCATGATCCTGTGGCACCAGGGGCACACTCAGTTCCCGGGTAAGAACCGCGCGGAGAAGAACGTCATCGGCAAGCCGTTCTACCCGGTGTTCATGATCAAGGCTGGTGCCTTCTTCATGTTCACGTTCGCGGTCATCGCGCTGCTCGGGACGTTCGCCCAGATCAACCCGATCTGGCTGTTCGGCCCGTACACGCCCGACGCGATCACGGCGGGTTCGCAGCCCGACTACTACATGGGCTTCCTCGAGGGCGCGCTGCGCATCATGCCCAACTGGGAGACCAACCTGTGGGGTCACACGGTCTCGTGGAACGTCCTCGTTCCCGCGCTCGTGCCGCTGGGGCTCATCATGACCGGCGCTGCCCTGTGGCCGTTCATCGAGCAGTGGGCCACCGGTGACAAGCGGATCCACCACATCGCCGACCGTCCGCGGAACGCCCCGTTCCGTACGGCCGTCGGCATGACCGCCGTCACGTTCTACGGCCTGCTGTGGCTGGCCGGCGGTAACGACGTCATCGCGGACAAGTTCCACGTGTCCCTGTACGCGACGACGTGGTTCTTCCGGGTCGCGGTCTTCGTCGGTCCCGCGATCGCGTACTTCGTCACGAAGCGGATCTGCCTCGGCCTGCAGAACAAGGACGCCGACATCCTCCACCACGGTGTGGAGTCCGGCGTCATCATGCGGCTGCCGAGCGGCGAGTTCATCGAGGTGCACGAGCCGGCGAGGGACGAGGACAAGGCGGTCCTCACCGGCAAGGTTCCGCTGCCGGAGCTGGCGATCGAGGACGAGGACGAGAACGGCATCCCGTCGCCGTCCGCGCGCGGCCCGCTGGGCAAACTGCGCAAGAACCTCAACCAGGCCTTCACCGCCGACGACGTCCCGGTGAACGGCCACGACGAGGGGCACGACGACACCGGCCCGCACGCGGAGGAGGACCTCCAGCCGGGCGGCGTCGAGCCCGGTGGCACCGGCGGCAGCAGGGCGATCAGCCACCACTGACGCCTCCGCCCGACGCGAGTACGGCCCGCCACCCGATTCCGGGTGGCGGGCCGTCGCGTGTTCCGGGGCGTGCCCGAGGTGCCGCCAGTGCCTGTCTCGAAGTCCCCGTCCGTGGGACGGCGGGGCTTGGGGACAGGCCCTCAGTCGGCGTCCGGCAGGCCGAGGGCGAACGCGGCCTCCAGGTCGTGCTGGGAGTACGTGCGGAAGGCGATGTGGGTCTCGGTGTGCGTCACGCCGGGGACCTTGTTCAGGCCGCCGGGGATGACGTCCGCGATCTGCTCGTACTGGCGCACGCGCACCAGCGCGACCAGGTCGAACTCCCCGGTCACGGAGTAGACCTCGCTGACACCGTCCAGGCCGGCGATGATCTCGGCGACCTCCGGGATGCGCGAGACGTCGGCCTTGATGAGCACGATGGCGGTGATCACGGGAATGCCTCCTGCGGTGGGTTGCGCGATGACGGGTCGCCCGCCGCAAGACTAGTGGAGCGGCTGTGCCGAATCGCGCCCGCTCCACGAGCGCGGCAGCGGGCGCCCAACGCGCGCCCTAGGACAGCGGGGCTTTGAGACAGGCCCTAGTTCCAGGAGAGGGCGGCCGACTTGCGGGCGACGGTGCCCCGCCGGACGAGCAAGCCGACGATCATCCCGGCGACGAAGCCGTAGATGTGCGCGACGTACGCGGTCTGGCTCTGCTGGTCGCCGAGGCTGAGCCACTGGAAGACGAAGAACTGCGCGAGCAGCGTCCAGGAGGGCAGCCGGAACGGGAAGATCGACAGGATCAGCGCGATCGTCCGTGACCGCGGGTAGAGGATCAGGTGGGAGCCCAGCACCCCCGCGATCGCGCCCGACGCGCCGACCAGCGGGGTGTCCGAGCCGGGATAGGTGACGGCGAAGCCGTACGCCGCGATGAGGCCGGCCGCGAGGTAGAAGAGCAGGAACCGGAGCCGTCCGAGGCGGTCCTCGGTCGCCGCGCCGAAGATGAAGAGGTACACCATGTTGCCGAGGATGTGGGCGACCCCGCCGTGCAGGAACATCGACGACAGCGCGGACAGCCACGGCCGTTTGTGGAACGGCTCGGGCCGGCAGGCGCGGTCGACCTCCTCCGGCACCGGGATCTGCCGGTCGGAGACCAGCTCCTTCGGGATGGCGCCGTACTTCAGCATGAAGGTCACCTGCTCGCACCGGCGCTGCTCGACCCCTTCGTCCTGGTGGCCGATCGAGGCGATCGGGGAGAGCAGGAACACGACCACGTTGGCGGCGATGAGGAGGTAGGTGACCAGGGGCGCGCGCCGTGTCGGCTGGTTGTCGTACAGCGGCAGCGCCACACCTGCTCCTATCGCATCGGCCGACCGGCGCGGTCAACCTTACGGGAATCGGGGCGCGCGACGGCGCTCTCGATCCAGGCGCGCACGCTCTCGGCGCCGTGCGGCGGGCAGGTCCAGGTGCCGTCCACCTCGACCAGGCGGACACCGGGGGACTCGAGCCAGCGCAGCACGCACTCCATCTCCTCGGCGGAGGCCCGGGGCGTGGCGCCGATCCCGGGGCGCACGGTCTCGGCGGTGGCCACGAGCGCCTCGACGTACGGGACGGGGTGGGCGTGCGGCGGGACGGTACCGGCGGCGGCGAGGCGCCCGTGGCGCACGACGTGCAGCTCCCAGCCGCCGTCGAACGCCGGCTTGGCCGCGACGAGCTGGGCGAGCCGGGCCAGGGCGGACAAGCGCTGGCAGCGCGCCGCGCCGCGCACGAAGGCGGCCAGCCGGTCGCGCTGCACCGCGGCCTCCTCGTAGCGCAGCTCGTCCGCGAGGCGGTCGATGCGGGCCCGCGCGGCGGCGACGACCGGGCGGACGTCGCCCTCCAGGATCCGCCGGGCCAGGGCGGCGTGGCGGGAGTAGTCCTCCGGCGCCTGCCGGCCCTCGCAGGGCGCGCCGCAACGGCCCAGCTCGGCGAGCGCGCAGGTGGCGGCGCGGCGGGTCTCGATGAGCCGCAGGGTGAGCCGCTGCGTGCACTGGCGCAGGGGGACGGCGTCGTGCACGGCGGCGCGGGCATCCTCGGCCGTGCGGGTGCTGCCGAACGGGCCGAGGTAGGTGGCGCCGTCCTCACGGACCTCCCGGACGATCGACAGCCGGGGGAAGGGCTCGGCGGTGAGCTTCAGCCAGACCGCCCGCTCCGGGTGGCGCGAGCGGCGGTTGTAGCGCGGCTTGTGCGCGGCGATGAGCCGCAGCTCGCGGACCTCCGCCTCGAGCGGGCTCGCGCACACGATGGTGCGGACCCGCTCGGCGATGCCGATCATCTCCCGGACGTGCCGCCGGGTCTCCGACGCGGTGAAGTAGGAGGTGACGCGGCTGCGCAACCGCCCGCTCTTGCCGACGTACAGCACCTCGCCGCGCGCGTCCTCGAAGAGGTAGACGCCCGGCGCGGTGGGCACCCCGTCGGCCAGGTGACGCTTGCGGCGCTGCTCCGGTGTCGGCGCGCGCTGGAAGCCGGTGAGCTCCTCCAGGGTCTCCACGCCGAACGACCCCGCGCGCTCCAAGAGGCCGTGCAGGACGTCGACGGTCGCGCGGGCGTCGGCGAGCGCGCGGTGGCACGGCTCGACGCGGGCGCGGAAGAAGCGGGCGAGGGTGGCGAGCTTGCAGTTGGGGACCTCGTCGCGGGTGAGGACGCGCCGCGCGAGGTCCGCGGTGTCCACGACCGCCGGCGCGGGCCAGGGACGTTCCTGGGCGGCGCAGGCGGCCTTCAGGAAGCCCACGTCGAACGGCGCGTTGTGCGCGACGAGGACCGCGCCTCTGGCGAACTCCAGGAACGCCGGGAGGACCTCGCCGATGCGGGGGGCCGCGACGACCATCTGCTGCGTGATGCCGGTGATCACGGAGATGAACGGGGGGATCGGCATCCCGGGGTCGACGAGGGTGCCGAACTCGCCCACGATCTCGCCGCCGCGCACCTTGACGGCGCCGATCTCGGTGATGGCGTCCTCTTTGGCCGATCCCCCGGTGGTCTCGAGGTCGACGACGACGAAGGTGACGCCGGCCAGCGGAGTGCCGAGGTCATCGAGGGTGCCCTGGACCGCAGGGCCGTGGGAGGCCATGGGCGGAACCGTACGTGGGCGGACCGACATTCGTTCCGGCGGCCCGGCGTGAGGCCGCCTCGCGGTGACCAGTATCGGTCCTGCGGCCGGGCGCGGGGCCAGGGCGGTGACCGGGGCATCGGTTCCGGGGCGCGGAGGCGCGGATACCTTGCGGTATTCGTCGGGGGGATTGCGGACCGTAGGTGGCCGGTGCGTCTACGCTGGGCAGCGACGGCGACACGGAGCCCGGCGCACGCGTCCCGGCGCACCGCCCCGCGACCATGAGGAGCAGACCATCGACACCGGCCCGGGCGAACACCTCGATCAGCCGCTCCCCGAAGCGGTCCGGCAGCGTGTCGTCGAGGCGGCGGCCGGTGTCATCGGCGCGCTGCGGCCCGACGAGATCCCGGCGCCGCTCCGGCGGGTGGCCCGCTTCGAGCCCCGCCGCCGCGCGCGGCTGGCCGCGACCCTGATCGCCGCCCAGCTCGAGGACGACGGCGGGTTCCGTGAGCGTGTCGCCGACGTCGTACGGGAGAGCGAGCCGGTGCTGAGCGAGGCGGTCGGCTCCGGGTCGGTGCCGCCCGCCGCCGACCCGGTCACCGTCGCCGCCCTCGCCTACCTGCTGCGCCCGCCGGGCTGGCCCGATCGGGTCGAGACCGCGCGCCGGGAGCTTGAGCGCTCGGCAGCGGCCGCCGAGGAGGCCAAGGTCGCCCGTGAGGTCGCCGAGCTCCGGGAGCAGGTCGCGGCGGCGAAGGCCACCCGGTCGGAGGAGGTCGAGAAGCTCCGCGCGGAGCTGCGTGAGCTGCGCGCCGAGAGCGCCGAGCTGCGCAAGCGGCTGCACGAGGCGCGCGGCAAGGCGAAGCGGGAGCACGCGCGGGCCGAGGAGCTCGACCGGCGCCTCGGGGACGAGCCTGCCCCGCCCTCCCTCGCGCCGGCCTCCGCCCACGCGGAGCTGCGCCGGCTGCGCAGCCGGCCGGCCCACCCGGCGGCCGCCGCGGAGAGCGCGCGCGGCGCCGACCGCGAGGGGCGCAACGAC
>NZ_JAMXMX010000041.1 GCF_024055725.1 Actinoallomurus spadix
ATGACCGAACATGCTGCTCACGGCAGTCTCGCCATCAGGCGCAGAACCGATCATGTGCTCCCCTCAGGACACCGGAATCCGCCCAGTGTCCCACCGGAGGCATCGATTGCAAAGTGGGCAGGTCCATGTGGCACACGTCCTCTCAGAGGAGCGTGTGACGCCGTGGGACCACCGTTGCGTTAGGAGACCATGTGGTCGAACTCCCCGTCCTTGGCTCCCCTGATGAAGGCGTCGATCTCGGCGCGGGTGTACAGCAGCGCCGGCCCGTCGGGGAAGCGCGAGTTCCGTACCGCGATGGCGCCGTCCGGCAGCTCCGCCAGCTCGACGCAGTTGCCGCTCGGGTTGCTGGCACGGCTCTTGAGCCAGCTGACCTCGCGCAGCAGCGACGCCGACATTCCGTTGTAGGCCTGATACATCCTCGCCCCTCCTGGCCGCTGTCGAGAATGCCCGGTCGCGCCTGATGGCGCCGGCCGGGCGCCGCTCCCCCTCCATCTTGCACACTCAAATGCACGTGCATCTGAGTGTGCAAGCGTGCTTGCATATGCACGACTTGAGGAGCAAGATAGCGGAAGCGGCGCACCGGGCGCCTCGCGACGAACACGACTTCCCCCAGGGTTCGCCAATGACCAAGTCTCCGCTCCGCGAGACCACCGGTATCCCCCTCGCGCACCGAGGTTGGGATGACTGGCTGACGCGTCTCGACAACCCCCCGCATCAGGTTCCCGAGCGCCCATGGGTGGCCGCCCGGAACCTGCCCGCGGAGGCCGAGTCGCCGAAGATCGCCCGGCACGTCACGAAGACGACCCTGGCGGAGTGGAGCCTGGCGCGGTTCTACGACGACGCGTCCGTGGTCGTGTCGGAACTCGTGACCAACGCGATCCGTCACGGCCTGCGCTGCGGAGCCGACGCCGAGGAGGCCCTCCGGCTCGTCCTCGTCCGCTACCGCTGCCACCTGGTGTGCATGGTCACCGACCCGGCGGACCGGGCCCCGGCGATGCGGGAGCCCGACTTCGTCGCCGAGACCGGGCGAGGCCTGCACATCATCGACGCCATCAGCAGGGCCTGGGGCTGGACTCCCCTGCTGGGCGGCGGCAAGGCCGTCTGGGCCGCGTTCTCCATCGTCTGAACCGAGGCGCTCCCTCGACCACGGCCGGCGCTGCTACAAGGACCATTCCTTCTACGACCGTTCCTTCCACGACCAGTCCGCCGTCTCAACAGTCCACTGTCACCGGTCCGCCGGATCGGTGATCCACTCGGCGTGGCCGTCGGCGACGGCCACGAGCCGTTCGGGGCCGTCGCCGTGCCGCAGGCGCAGCGCGAAGGCGACCGGACCGAGATCCGGCGCCGCCTCCAGGGACAGATGGAACAGCCGGTGCGTCCGCCCCACGGCCTTGATCGCGTCGTCGAACCGGGGACGCCGGTCCGCCGCGACGTGCAGGCGGGTCGCGGCGTGGAACACGACCACCGGCGTGTCGCCGGGAACCTCCGCGACGAGCCGCGGAAGCACCTCCACGGCGTCGCCGGTGACGGTCCTCGGCGGATCGGCGGCGACGACGCGCAGCGCCGCGTCCTGCAGGTCGGCCTGGGCGCGGTTCTCCGGCCAGATCAGCGCACGCAGCCAGAGCCGCTCGTCCGGGTCGGTGACATCGACGGGATGCAGGTCGACGCCCACCCGGTCGGCGATGACCGGCAGCGGGCCCAGGTCCGGTGCCTGCGCCGCCCCCTGCCACCGGGTACGGATCTCGACCGGTGAGGCGGGACTCCCCCACGTCCGGCCGCCGAGGTCGTAGCGGTACTCGTCGAACCGCAGCAGCAGACCCGCGCTGCACCCCACCTCGATCAGCGTGACGGGCTCGTCGGTCAGGCGGGCGACGAGGGCGAGGCCGAGCCGGAGGACCGTCGCCCGCTTCACGACATTCGTCTGCACGAGGCGGTCGTGCATCAGCGCGACGAGGTCCGCTCGCCGGGTGAGGCAGAAGTCGGTGAACGCAGGGCCGGGATCGCCTTGCGGCTCCCGCGCCGCTCCGGCCGTGCGGTACCAGGCCGCCAGTTCGTGTGACGGATCGCGGAGCAGCAGATAGTGCACTGCGGCGAACAGCAGATTGGAGGGGAGCTGGCCAGGACGGGCCTCCGCCGCGATCGCCAGCAGCCGCTCGTCCGCCGCGACCACCGCGCCGAGGCGGCCGTAAAGCGGCGACGTGGCGAACATGGACGGGGACGCCTCGAAGAGCCGGGCCAGATCATCGTCGTGCATACGGGGATGCTGGCCATCCTCGCCGATACCGGTCAACACTGATTTTGATCACTATGGCGCGCGCCGTCGGCCTGATGATCCGCGACAATCGGGGCATGCGATTCCGCGTCCTCGGCCCGATGGAGATCCGCGCCTCCGATGGATCCCCCGTCTCGGTCGGAGGGCCGCGCGTACGCTCTCTGCTGGCCCTGCTCCTCCTCAACGCGGGCCGCGTGGTGACCGCCGAGCGCCTGATCGACGGCCTGTACGGCGCGCGGCCCCCGGCAGGCGCGGCGAACGCCCTGCAATCCCAGGTGTCCCGGCTGCGGCGCGGTCTCGGCACCGCCGACGGGTCACGGGACCTGGTCGAGTTCCACCCTGCCGGGTACCGTCTCGCGGTCGACCCCGGCCAGGTCGACGCCCTCTGCTTCGAACGGCTGACCCGGGAGGGCCGGCGCGCCCTGGCCGCGGGTGATCCGAGCCGTGCCGCCGTGCTCCTGCGCGAGGGCCTCGACCTGTGGCGCGGGCCGGCGCTGGCCGACGTGTCCGCCGCGCCGTTCGCCGAGACGCAGGCCGCCCGGCTCGAGGACCTGCGGCTCGAGGCCTTCGAGGACCACGCCGAGGCTCGGCTCGCCCTGGGCGGCCACCGCGACCTGGTGATCGGGCTCCGGGACCTGGTCGCCGCCCATCCGCTGCGGGAACGCCTGCGCGGTCTGCTCATGCGCGCCCTGTACGGCGCCGGCCGGCAGGCCGAGGCGCTCTCGGTGTTCGAGGACGCGCGGCGCACGCTCGCCGATCAGCTCGGTGCCGACCCCTCACCCGAGCTCGTCCAGGTGCACCTCGCCATTCTCCGGGCCGATCCGTCCCTGACGGCCACTCCGCCCCGGAAACGGCCACCGGCCCCGGCCGTCCACGTTGAGCCAGGATCTTCTGAAGAACCGCCGGCCTTCGAACAACCGGCGTCCCGCGCGGACTCCGCTCCCCACAGATCACCGACCGCCGATGAAGGGCCCGCCGCCGGCGAAAGGGCCGCCGCCCACGGAGGGCCCGCAGCCCACGGTGGGCTGACCGCCCAGCTCACCAGCTTCGTCGGGCGTCAGGACGAACTGGCCCGGATCGGCGGGCTGCTGGCGGCCGAGCGTCTCGTCACCCTCGTCGGTCCGGGTGGGACCGGCAAGACCCGCCTGGCGGTCGAGGCGGGCGGTCGGGCACGGGGCGAGGTCCGGTTCGTCGACCTCGCCGCGGTCGAACGCCGCCCGGAGGACGGCACGGGCCCGGACGGCGCGGTGGCCCAGGCGGTCATCGACGCCCTGGGTGTCCGTGAGGCCGGTCTGATGGCCGTTCCCGTCGGCGCGCAGTCCGACCCGGTGGCGCGGCTCGTCGAGGCTCTCATCGACCGCGACCTCCTGCTGATCCTGGACAACTGCGAGCATGTGATCGGCGAGGCGGCCACGCTCGTGCACCGGCTGCTCGGCGCCTGTCCCGGCCTGCGGGTGCTGGCGACCAGCAGGGAGGCCCTCGGCATCACCGGCGAGGCGATGTGCCCCCTGCCTCCGCTCGCCGCGCCGGCGCCCGACGTGAGTCCGGCGGACGCGCTCGCCTATCCGGCCGTGCGGCTGTTCGCCGACCGGGCGGCCGCCGTACGACCCGGTCTGGCACTCGACGCCGCCACCGTCGCCGCGATAGCGCGCGTCTGTGACGTGCTCGACGGGCTGCCGCTCGCGATCGAGCTGGCCGCCGCCCGGCTGCGCACGCTGACCGTCGAGGAGGTCGCGGCCCGCCTCGGAGCCGCCGGCACCGGAGCAGCCGAGACCGGAGACGCCGGATTCGGACGAGCCGGGGCCGGAGGAGCCGCGCTTGGAGGAGCCGGATCGAGAGCGGCCGGGGGCGGCGCCGGCTCCGGGGCGCCGGGCGATCTCACCGCGCCGTACGACCGGTTCCGGCTGCTGTCACGGGGCGACCGGACCAAGGCTCCCCGCCACCGCACCCTGCGGGCCGTCGTTCAGTGGAGCTGGGACCTGCTCGGCGCGGACGAACGCCTGGTCGCCCGGCGGCTGACCGTGTTCGCGGGCGGTGCCACGCCGGAGGGCGTGGCGCGGGTCTGCGGCCTCGCCGAGGACGAGGCCGAGGACCTGCTCACCGACCTCGCCGACAAGTCCTTCGTCGAGAGCGACGGCGGGCGGTACCGCATGCTCGACACGATCCGTGAGTTCTGCGCCGAGCGGTTGGCCGAGGCCGGCGAGGCCGAACGCGTACGCGCGGCGCACGCCGCGTACTTCCTCGAGCTGGCGGAGACGGCCGAACCCCACCTGCGCCGGGCCGAGCAGCTGGAGTGGCTGGCCCGTCTGAACGCCGAGCGCGGCAACCTGCTGGCGGCCCTTCGGCTGCTGGTGCACGCCGACCACGCCCGAGGGCTGCGGATGCTGGCGGCGATGTCGGCGTACTGGTGGCTGCGCGGGCTGCGCAGTGAGGGCGCCTCGGTGGCCACCGAACTGCTCGCCCTGGTCGGCGACGCACCGCCGGCCGGATCGGCGGAGGAGTACGCCCTGTGCGTCATGCTCGCGTTGCACGGCGGGGGCGACGATCCGGCCCTGGAGGACTACCGGCGCCGGATCGACTCGATCATGGCGGACCTCGGCTCGGACCGGCCGGCGCTGCGGCCGATGTCGACCCTCCTGTGGGCGATCAACGCCGGGCCGTCCACGGCCAACCTCGACCTTCAGGAGGCGCGCATGGGCCGGGACCCGTGGTCCCGGGCCCTTCGCCACTTCGGCTACGGGTACCGCCATCTCCTCGCCGGTGACCTCGCCGGGGCCGAGAACGAGTTCGCGCGGGGAGAGGCGGGTTTCCGCGCGTTCGGTGATCGCTGGGGACTGTCGGCGATGCTGGGGGAACGCGCGCGCCTCGCCGTGTGGCGCGGTGACTGGGACACGGCCCGTGCGCTGCTCGACGAGGCGTACGAGCATGTCCGGCGGCTCGACTCCGCCGAGGACATGGCGGACTGCTCGCAGTTGCGCGGCGAGATGCTGATCCGGCTCGGTGACCTCGACGGCGCGGAAGAATGCTACGAGCGGGCCCATGTCCTCGCCCGCCGGTCGGGTGGCGTGGAGAAGGTCGCGGAGACGCTCATCGGCCTGGGAGAGGTCGCCCGGCTGCGCGGCGACCTGGCGGAGGCGCGTCGCCGGTTCGAGACCGCGCTCAGCCGGTGCTCGGCGGAGGCGTTCATCGTCCGCCACTCCCGGGCGATGGCGCTGATCGGGATCGGCCGGGTCGCTGAGGCGGCAGGTGACGTGGCCGAGGCCGAGGCGTGGTGCCGTCGGGCGGTCGCCACCGGCCTCCCCGAGAGGGACTCCCGGATCCTGTCCCATGCCGCGGAGGCCCTGGCCGGGCCGCTGACGCTGCGCGGTGAGGGCGAGCCTGCCGCCCTCCTCCTCGGGGCCGGGGCCGCGCTGCGCGGTCTGTCCCTGGCAGGTGATCCCGACGTCGCCCGGGTCGCGGCCCGGGGGCGGGAGCTCATCGGCGCGGAGGCGTTCGGCGCCGCCCGGGACCGCGGCGCTGCGATGTCACCGGACGAGATCGTCGCGCTGCTCGCCGCCATGACCGGCGACGCCTGAGCGCCTCGCGCGGGTGGGCGGCATCTCAGCGCGTCCGCGACCGGTGGGGGGCGCCTGAGCGTCTCGCGCGGCGGGCCGCGCCGCGAAAACGACGAAGACCTGGTCACCCTAGGGTGACCAGGTCTTCAACCTGCGTAGTCCCGACCGGATTTGAACCGGCGTTACCGCCTTGAGAGGGCGGCGTCCTAGGCCACTAGACGACGGGACCTCGTGTTTCGCTCACTCGGTCTCCCGAGCGGGCGACGCCCAGCTTAGCGGACGTTCTCCCCTTGTACGAACCGAGTTTCGGTGAACCCGGGCCCTACATGAGAAGCGGGCCGCTTTCGGTGTGACCCGAAGGACCCTGTCGCTTGGCCGGTCCGGAGCGGTCCGTTCCCGCCTGGCGACGTCCCTAACTCTACCGGGTGATCACATCGACGCCAAACCAGACGGACCGGCATCAGCCTCCGGCGCCGATGAACAGGTCCACGTCGCGCATCAGCTCGCTGAAGACGACCGGCGGCACCTCCTCCAGCACCGCCGCACGCCACCCGTCCTCCGTGCGCCGCTCGAACCTGACCTGCCCGGTGATGGCGAGGTCCTCCTGCCGCGCGGGGTCGGCGTACTCCAGGAACAGGCGCCCTCGCCAGCCGCGGCCGGCGATCACGCGCGTCGCCACCCCTTCGTGCCCGCCGTCCCAGGGGCCGAGCATGGCGGGCTCCCAGCCGCGGGCCTTCATGAGCGCGTAGACCTGCCGGAAGCGCACGCCGCGCCCGGCGAACCGGCCGGAGTACGAGCGTGTCTTCCGCTCGGCCGGACCGAGCGGGTAGATCTCCCGGAACACCTGAGGGAACGGCTGCCGGATCCGCCGCTCGGTCAGGTGGCCGCGCCAGGCGCGGATCTCCTCGGGCACGGCGCGGGCCGGGTGCCACAGCCGGATCGGCGCGTCCTCGTCCGCCACGGCCCACGGCTCACCGGCGGCGTCGATGAAGCGCCGCCCGCCCTCGACCGGCAGACCGGAGCGCCACTGCCCGGGAGCGACCTCGACCTCCCAGAGCAGGCGTTCGGTGAGGGGACGGCCGATCGGGTGCTCTGCCTGCTCCGCGCGCCACCGGCCGTACGGCTGCCCGGCCTCGGCGAGCAGCGTGGCCTCCAGGGCACGGGTGAGCGTGGTGAGGTGGGCGCGGGTCCTCTTGAGAAGCGCGCGCAGCTCCGTCAGGCGTTCGGGCCGGTCGCGCCGGATCGCGGCGGGCATGCCGCGCAGCTCCCGCCCATCCTGACGGTGCCAGGTCAGCATCACGTCGTCACCGACCGTGATCCGCGCCTCGTACTCGCCGAACGGGGCGCGGTGCACGCCGTCCGGCCCGAACCCGAGGTCGGGCAGCCGGAACGCGACCTCGGGGCGTTCGCTCAGCGCGGCGTCGATCCGTTTCAGGGCGCGGTCGAGCTGCTTGGGCACTCCGGCGTGGCGGACGACGCCACGGACGGCACGCAGCGCGGCGGCCGCCTCGGGCGTGGGGAACTCCTGCGCCGACCGGGCCAGCTCGAAGAGCAGCGCCTGCGAGGGGAGCGTACGGGCCGGGGTGGGCGCGACCGCGATCGCCGGCAGGAGCCGCTCCAGCAGCTCCGGCAGCCACGGCTCGTCACGGAGGAGGGCGACCCGGCAGGCCCGGCCGAGCACCGCGATCTCCTCGGCCGTGAACGCCTTGTCGGCGGCGTAGCGGATGTCTCCCGCCTGGATCGCGGCGGCCCGGGCGGCCGCGGCCTCCAACGCCGTCCGCGCGAACCCGGCGTACGCCGAGTCCGCGAGCCGTTCCCAGTGGTCGGGAGCCGGGCGGGAGTCATGGCTCTGCTCCCGGATCAGGTCCAGCGCCCGACGGGTGGTGCGGCCGAGCCGCCCGGCCAGCGCCTCTTCCGCCGGGACGATCCGGAGGGTCGGGGCCGGCCTGTCACCTTCGGATTCCGGAGCGTGACCTTCCAGGGGAGCGGAGAGGACGGACCTGAGCGTTCGCGGCGACATGGGCCGATCTTGGCATCCGGCAACGACAGAATCGCGCGCTCCCGGCCTGGTTCGAGCGGCCCGGCCGCGTACTTCCGGAAGCGCCAGGAACGGCTGGCCGAACGGCGACTCGGCATTGACCGACGGAAACTCTCCGGGTCAGGCGGGCGTCTCCCCTATGTCCCCGCAGAACGCGGGGCGACCACCATGGGGAGGTGGATCGCATGACCGAACCGGCATGGCCGGTCCTACGGCAGGGCGGCACGGGACCGAACGTCACGGCGCTGCAGTACCTGCTGCGCGGCGCCCGTGACCAGTGGCGCACGCTCGCGGCCGACGGGGTGTTCGGACCGGCCACGGACAGCGTCGTCCGCGGCTTCCAGAGCGTCGCGGGGCTGCCCGTGGACGGGGTCGTCGGCCCGGCGACCTGGCAGAGGCTGACCGACGGAACCACGATCGGCGCCACCGTGCGCGAGGGCTCCCAGGGCGAGTACGTCAAGGCGGCCCAGACGGAGCTGCTCAAGCACGGTGACCTGAAGACCGCCGCTCAGGTCGACGGAATCTTCGGCCCGGACACCGACACCGCCACGCGACGCTTCCAGGAGCGGGTGGGGCTGATGGTCGACGGGATCGTGGGCCCGGCGACCTGGAGACAGCTCATCTCCCGTCCCGGGAGCTGACCACGCGGCCCGGCGGACACCGGGCACAGGACGGCCGCACGACCGCTGGTCGTGTGGCCGTTCGCGTGCGCCGCACCCACCGGGGCCCGCGTTCCGGTCCGGGGCGGTCGGGGGGACCGTCAGCTCGACGGGGGGCGGAGGACGCCGGCGATGACCGTGGTCACCACCTTCTCGACGGCTTCGGGCTCCGGGGGGGCGCCCTTCCGGTCCGCGAAGAGCAGGTGCCCGGCACCGATCAGGGTGGGCGCGAGCACGTCGACCTCGGCGTCGGCGGCGATGCGGCCGAGATCACGCTCCGCGGCGAGATAGGCGACGATCATGGTCACGGCCTCCGTCAGGATCGGGACGCCGACCGGCCAGGTCTCACGCAGCCGGGCACGCAGCTCGTCGCGGAAGGTGACGAGGGCAACGATGGCCACGGCGACCGACCCGAACAGCTCGGTGAGCGTCTCGGCGAGGTTGCCGACGACCGTGCCGTTCCCGGCGAAGTCGCGCAGGGTGGCGGCCTGAGCGTCCATCCGGCCGGCCCGGTCGAGAACGAGTTCGGCGAGGAACGCGTCGAAGTCGGCGAAGTGCCGGTGGAGCACCCCCTTGGCGCAGCCCGCCTCGGTGGTGACCGCCCGGCTGGTCAGCGCGCTCGGCCCGTCTCGCAGCAGGATGCGCTCGGCGGCGCCGAACAGCTGCTCGCGAACGTCGCGGAGGGCCACTCCTGTCGGCACCGCACATCCCGCCTCTCTCTGCCACGGTTGACGAGTGGGCATGTGCCCACTCATAGTGGGCACATGCCCACACTACCTTCGGAGCGGACGCCTCCTGAGCGCCGCCGCCCCCATGAGGCCCGAGAGTACGCAGAGTCGTTCGGCGTGGACACCGAACGCTACGACCGGACCCGTCCCCGCTATCCCGACGCCCTGGTGGAGCGGATCGTGACCGCCGCTCCCGGACGCGACGTTCTCGACGTCGGCTGCGGCACCGGCATCGCGGCCCGGCAGTTCCAGGCCGCCGGGTGCACGGTCCTGGGCGTCGAGCCCGACCCGCGGATGGCCGAGTTCGCGCGGCGCGGCGGGATGGAGGTCGAGGTCGCGGCGCTGGAGACGTGGGACCCCGCCGGGCGGCTGTTCGACGCGGTCGTCGCCGGGACCGCCTGGCACTGGATCGACCCGGTCGCGGGAGCGGCGAAGGCGGCTCAGGCGCTGCGCCCCGGCGGGCTGCTCGCCGCCTTCTGGCACACGCCCGACCTCCCGGCCGAGGTGGCCGAGGCCTTCGCCACGGTGTACGCGCGGGTCGCCCCCGACTCGCCATTCGACCTGCGGGCGGCGCGATCGGCCTCGGCCGCCTACCAGACGATCATCGGCAGGGTCGCCGACGGGATCCGCGAGGCGGGCGGGTTCGGTGAGGTGGAGCAGTGGCGATTCGACTGGGAGCGCACCTACACCCGTGATGAGTGGCTGGACCAGTTGCCCACCCAAGGCCCGCTGACCCGGCTGGCGCCGGACAAGGTGGCGGAGGTGCTGGCCGGCGTCGGCGCCGCCATCGACGCGCTCGGCGGCGCCTTCACGATGCCGTACACCACCATGGCGATCGTCGCGAAGCGAACCGACGACACCCCCTGAGCCGGCCCTAGCCCGTCCGCCCTGAACCGTTCCGACGTCGCTGAAATTCTGCTCGATATCTACGCAAGTTGCCTAGTCGGGCGGGACTGTTCGTAGGCTGATTGCCTAAGTCCATGACTGGAAACATCCGTACAGTGGAGGAGATCACGGAAAGCAGATGGTGTGCGAAGGTGTGGACATGCACTCGTCCCGGCGCGGGTCGCGCGACATCGACCACATCGGTTCAACCGGTCTGATCTCCATCTGTGGTCTTCCCCTGCAGTGCTCATGCGCTGCGACTCGCTCCAGTCGTAGTGCCGACCGCTCGGCGACCTGAAAGTAATGCTCGATTCCAAGGAGAACTCTCATGGCGACTCGTATCAAGGCGCTGCTGGGCCTGACCGCGGCGGGGCTGGCCGCGTCTACTCTGGTCGCTCCGGCGGCGCACGCGAGTAGCAATTATTTCCAATTCTGCAACAATCACGGAAATATCCCCAGCCCGGTCTCCGAGTATGTGGCGTTCCCGTACCGCGGATGGATCGAGTCGCCGGTCATTACGTCGGGCGTGTCGCCGGCCAAGTGCTGGGTCATGCCGGTCAGCGGTATCGCCAACGATGAGGCTGTGGGCTACCGGTTGGTCAACGGCCAGTGGCTGGCCGTCGCCACGATTTACTTCAACGACGACGCTCCGGACCCGACCACGTTCGAGTTCTGACGTCTCCTGCCGTGGCCATGGCCCGTCTCGCGATCGCGGACCGGGCCATGGCCCGTCATACGGCGGAGCGCGGGCGGTTGTCCGCGATCCAGGTGTCGATCGTCTCCCACCAGTCGAACAGCCACTGCTCCCGGCCGTCCTGGGGGATCTCCTCGCGCGGCACCCGCCACCACCGCGCGCGCAGCGGCCGGTCGAGCGGGATCGTCCGCCAGATGTCCCCGACGGTCAGAAGGTCGTCGACCCCCGTGTGGGCGACGAAGACGACGTCGGCGTCCGGCGCGGCGTCGATCGCCGCGAGCGAGCCGGCCGGACGCGGCGGTAGGACGTTGGCCATGTTCCGAGCGCGTTCGGCCGCGTCCCGGCGGCCCTGCCGGCGCAGCCGGCGGATCGCGCGCACACGGCGCCGCGGCGTGAAGTTCCCGCCCTCGGGGAAGATCAGCAGCGCGTCCTCGGGGCCGGCCCCGGCCGCCAGGCGGCCGATCTCGTCGACGACGCCCTCGCGCGGCGCGGAGCCGTCCGGCACGAACGCGTTGGGCAACCGGTTGAGCAGCACGTCGGCCGAGGGATCGAGCTGCAGGGCGGCCTTCATGACGATGCGGGGCCGCCGCGCGTACACGTTGAGCAGGTAGTGCACGATCAGCAGGGAGTCCCCCGGCCCGCCGTGCCGGCTGAGCACGATCACCGGCCGGCCGGGAGCCACGCCCAGCGGCTCCTGGATCTCGACCACGAGCCCCAGCATCCGGGCCGCGACGGCGTGAACGCGCGTGAGGAACCACCCGCACAGCGCGTAGTGCCGCGCCCGTTTGGTCTCGGGGGATCCGCCGGCCACCCACAGGCCCAGGCACGCCGTGAGCACGACGCACTCGAGGGCGAGCCAGCAGACCGCGATGACCACGATCCGCAGGAACCGGTGGCGGTGGCGCGCGGCCACGGCGCCGATGAGGAGCAGTAGCGGCGAGGCCGCCACCGCCGCGATCGCGACCGCGAACAGCATAGGGGTCAGGACCAGGCGCCTGACGAGCCGCGGGGGGAGCACCGGAGGTCAGCGACCCGACGGTTTCGGCAGGTCCGGCAGCTCGGACAGGTACGCGCGGCTGGCCGCGTACGCCCGCTCGATGTTCACCTCGACCCGTGAGGCGTCGCGGTAGCGGAGCTGGGACAGGCCCGCGCTCTGGCCGTTCGACCCGGTGGGCAGGACGTGGACCGTGACGTCGCCGGGCAGTTCGGCCATCTCCTCGGCGAACCGGTGCCGCCGGGCGATCTCAAAGGCCACCAGCCCGACCTGCCAGGGTCTGGTCGGCGCGGTGAGCGGCTTCTCGACGCGGCCGACCTGCAGGACGTACACCGTCCGCGCCCCTTCCCGCAGCGCGCGGCCGACGGGGATGCTGTGGACCAGGCCGCCGTCGTAGAAGTGCTCGTCGCCGATGCGGACCGGCGGGAGGACGCCGGGGACGGCGCAGGACGCCAGCACCGCCGGGACGAGCGGGCCGCGGGTGAACCACCGCGCCTCGGCGCGTTCGATGTTGGCGGCGACGCAGTGGAACGGCACGGCCAGGTCCTCGATCCGGTCAGCGGGAATCAGCGCGTTCAGCGCGGTCGCCAGCAGCTCGGTCGAGTGCAGGTGCGTGCCGGACCGGATCAGCGTGGACACGCGGCTGAGGAACGAGCCGGCGAACACCGAGCCCGCCCCCTCGCGCTGCCACGCCTCGGCGAGCAGGTCGGCGGCGTTCTCCGGGTCCGCCGCCACGAACGCCCCGTTGAAGGCACCGACCGAGGTCCCGACGATCAGGTCCGGCCGGATGCCCGCCTCCGTGAGCGCTCGCAGCATCCCGACCTCATGGGCGCCCAGCAGCCCGCCGCCACCCAGGACGAACGCGGTCTTGGCATCATTCACAGCGTCTCCCGTCGAAAGGCCACGGTCAGCGTCGAAAGACGACGGCGAGCCCCTCTTACCCCGATCGAGGCCATTGACGACCATCGGCGGCAGGCGGGCATGCCGCCGCCGGCCGATCTCGCCGGCCGACCAGCGCCCCCGCCCCCGTACGGCCGACCGACGCTCCGCCCCCGTAGGGCCGACCAGTGCGGTGCCCCCGACTCCCTACGGCCGGCCGGCACCGGCGGCCCCGTTTCGACGAGTGTGACCGGACGACCGCCAGGTTGCACCGTATCGACGGGTTTGCCGGGATTTGCCAAACGTTTCATTGCCCGTCCTCCCCTGGCCAACCGCGATCCTTAGCGTCCTCTTGCCGAAGATCAAGCCGAGGGAGACGCTCCTTTTGCTGAAGATCATGCGGAAGGAGAGCGCTATGCACGAGAGCCCCGCAGTTCGGGGTCGCGGGCTCAGGAAGTCCTTCGGGGACGTCGTCGCACTCGACGGCGTCGACCTCGACGTGACGGCCGGGCAGGTCCACGGCCTCGTCGGCCCGAACGGCGCGGGCAAGACGACGCTCCTCGGCCTGCTGCTGGGCCTGGCGGTCGCGGACGGCGGTGAGCTCGAGATCCTGGGCACGCCGGTCGGCCGGACGCTCGCCGTCCCCGACGGCGTCGCGGGCTTCGTGGACGGGCCCGGGCTCTACCCGTCCCTCACCGCGCGGCAGAACCTGTCGGCCCTGGCGGCCCTGCGCGGGTACGACGCCGGCCGGGCCGCCGCCGTCGACGACGCCCTCGAGCAGGTCGGGCTCACCGACGTCGCCGACGACCGCATCCGGGGCTTCTCGCTCGGCATGCGCCAGCGACTCGGGCTGGCCGCCGCGCTGCTCACCCGGCCGCGGCTGCTCGTCCTCGACGAGCCGGCCAACGGCCTCGACCCCGCCGGCAAACACCACGTGCACCGCGTCATCACCGGGCTGGCCGCGGACGGGACCGCGGTGGTCCTCTCCAGCCACCGGATGGACGACCTCGCCGTCCTGTGCTCCGAGGTCACCGTCCTGGCCACCGGGCGGGTCGTCTTCTCCGGGCCGGTGAGCAAGCTCGCCGCCGAGAGCGGCGAACTCGACTACCGGCTGCTCACCTCCGACACGGCGGCCGCCCGCCGGGTGGCGCTGGACACGCCGGGGCTCCGCGTCCCGCCCGGCCCCGCCCGGGACCGGCGGCCGGACGCGGACGTGCTCGTCGTCCGCGGGGCCGTGCCCGCCATCGAGGACCTGGTGGTGCGGCTCGTACGGGCCGAGGTGGCCGTACGCGAGCTGGCGCCCGTGGTGGCGCCGCTCGAGGCCGCGTTCCTGGCCCTGACCGGTACCGGACCCACCGAGGAGGAGGACGGATCATGACGGAGACCATCACGCCCCCTCCGGTCGAGGCGCGGCCGGCGCCGGTGCTGCGCGGCTACCGGTTCGAGCTGGTCAAGCTGCTCTCCCAGTGGCGGATCCGCGTACTGCTGCTCGCCTGCTGGCTCGCCCCGGCCGGCTTCGTGGCGGCGGTGAGCCTGCAGAGCGCGCTGCCCGCCGACACGGTCTTCGGCCGCTGGATGCACGCGACCGGCTGGGCGGGGTCGCTGGTCGTGCTGGACTTCTCGCGCAGCTGGGCGCTTCCGCTGCTGACGGCGCTGGTCGCCGGCGACGTCTTCGCGGCCGAGGACCGGCTGGGCACCTGGCGTCACCTCCTCGTGGCCGTCCGCTCGCCGAGGCGGATCTTCGTCACCAAGGCCCTCGCCGGCCTCACCGTGCTCCTGCTGCTGGTGGCGGGCCTGGCCGGATCGAGCATCGCGGGTGGCCTGGCCGCGGTCGGCGACCGGCCGCTCGTCGGCCTGGACGGCCATCTCCTCGCCCCAGGGGACGCGGCCGGCACGGTGCTGCTCGCGTGGGCCTGCGTGCTGGCGCCGACACTGGCGTTCGCCGCGATCGGCCTGCTCGGTTCGGTGGCCCTGGGCCGTTCCACGATGGGACTGCTGCTGCCTGCGCTCCTGGCCTTCACGCTGCAGCTCGCGCAGCTGCTTCCGCTGCCGGTCGCCGTACGGCTGGCGCTGCCGAGCCACGCCTTCCTCGCCTGGCGGGGGCTCTTCACCGGCCCGGCGCAGACCGGCCCCCTCCTCATCGGCCTCGTGGTGAGCCTGACGTGGGCGGTCGTCGCGACCGCGTCGGCGTACCACCTGTTCCTGCGCCGCGACTTCACCGACCTGACGTACGAGGGGTCGGGCCGGCGCCTCCTCGTGGCGGGCGCGCTGCCGCTCACCGCCCTGGTCGTCCTCACCTTCGCGGTCGTCACCGGGACGACCTCGGCCGGAGGCTCCGGGATCGAACGGACCAAGGTCGAGGGCTCGCTCGCCACGGCGTACGCCCATCTCTACCGGATGCAGACGCGGGAGCTCCATCGTCCCGACGTCACCGAGGCCCAGCTGCGGGCCACCGCCGCCTGCGACAAGGGCGGCTCCCGGGTCTCCGATGAGGGACCCGGCAACGACTGGCGGTGCGTCGTGTCCTGGCATCTGCCCGGCGCGACCGCGGTGGGCACCGCCATCTACCAGCTCGACGTCACCGCGGATGGGCGGTACGTCGCCGACGGAGACGGGCCGAAGGAGGTGAACGGCTTCTTCCAGGTGCGCACCCCGACCGGGGACGCGCCTAACCCCTTGTGGCAGTTCGACGGGAACGTCGACCTGCTGTCACGCGTTTCGAAGGACTGATTCATGCACGTCACCCGCCAGCGCGTCACGAAGGCCCCGCTTGGGCTCTTCGGCCGACGCACCGGCCGCCGCCTCCGTGTGGTGGCGGCCGGAACCGCGGCTCTCGCCTTCGTCGGCGGGAGCATCGCGTACGCCTCCACCGACATCTTCGGCGGCAACCACGTCGGCTCCTCCACCGACGCGGGTCTGCAGCTCGCCAGCGACCAGGTCCTCAACCCGATCGGCGACCGCCTGCTCGTCGACAACGGCAAGCTGCTCGCCTCGTCGGTCAGCCCGGACGGCCGGTTCCTCGCCGCCCTCACCAACGACCGGTCGATCGCGCTGACCATCGTCGACCTGAAGAACTACAAGGTGCTGCAGCAGGCCGGCACCGCCTCGACCGCCGGGCTGCGCATCTCCAGCAACAGCGTCGGGCAGGAGGGGCCGGCCTACTCCCCCGACGGCACGACCCTCTGGCTGCCCCAGCTCGACGGTTTCAGCCGCTTCCCGGTGAACGCCGACGGCACCCTGGCCAAGCCGACGACCATCAAGATCGCCGCGCAGGGCTCCAAGCACGCGATACCGGCCCAGGCGGTCTTCTCCGCAGACGGCAAGACCGTGTACGCCGCCGTCAACGGTCAGAACCGCGTCGTGGCGATGGACGCCGCGACTGGAACGATCCAGCAGAACTGGAACGTGGGCATCGCCCCGCGCGGCCTGGCGCTGGTCGGCAACAAGCTCTACGTCAGCAACGAGGGCGGCCGCCAGGCCAAGCCCGGCGACACGACGATCAACTCCTACGGCACCGACGTGCCCGCCGACCCGAAGACGGCGGCGACGACCACCGGCACCGTCAGCGTGATCGACGTCGCCGACCCGGCCGCCTCGGTCGCCTCCATCGACGTCGGCCTGCACCCCACCGCGATGCACGCCGCCCGCGGCGCGCTCTTCGTCACCGACACGTTCGGCGACCAGGTCTCCGTCATCGACACGGCCAAGGACAAGGTCGTCCAGACGATCGCGACCCAGCCGTGGCCTGAGGCCAAGGTCGGGTACGCCCCGGACGGCGTGACCCTGACCAAGGACGGTCACCTGCTGGTCACCCTCGGCCGGGCCAACGCGGTCGCCGTCTACCACTACACCAGCCCGCAGGAGCCGGTCAGCTACGTCGGCCTCCTCCCGACGGACTACTACCCGGAGGACGTGACCACCGTCGGAGACGACGTGATCGTCACGAACACCCGCGGCATCGGTGAACGCGGCCCGACGCGCACCATCGACAAGGGCCCCGGCACCACACCGGCCACGGGCCACAACACCCACGACTCGACCGGCTCGCTGCTCCGGTTCAAGCTGCCGGCCGACCGGGCGATCACCAAGACCACGGCCACGGTCTTCGCGCAGAACGGCTGGACCAAGCACAACGTCCGGGAGAGCCAGGGCAAGTCCCGCAAGGCCGTGCCCGTCCCCAAGCGCCTCGGTGACCCGTCGACCATCAAGCACGTCTTCCTGCTGGTCAAGGAGAACCGCTCGTACGACCAGGTGTTCGGTGACGACTCGCGCGGCAACGGCGACCCGACGCTGGCGCAGTTCGGCCAGAAGGTCACGCCGAACCAGCACGCCCTCGCCCGTCAGTTCGGCCTGTACGACAACACCTACGACATCGGCACCAACTCCGCCGAAGGCCACAACTGGCTGATGCAGGCCGATGACCCGGAGTACACCGAGTCCACCGCCGGCGAGTACGAGCGCAGCTACGACACCGAGGACGACGCGCTCGGCCACCAGCGCTCCGGCTTCATCTGGACCGGCGCGCAGGACGCCGGCAAGACCGTGCGCAACTTCGGGGAGTTCAACCAGTTCGAGACCGTCCCGGCCGGCGCGACGTGGCAGAGCTTCTACTGCGACGCGAGGAACATGGCCGCGACCGGGCAGGACACCACCCTGAAGACGGACACCGAGTCGCCGATCCCGTCGCTCAACGCCGTCACCGTGCACGACTACCCGAAGTTCGACGAGAACATCCCGGACCTCTACCGGTACGAGATCTGGAAGCGCGACTTCGAGAAGAACGGCCCGGCCAACCTCAACATGTTCTGGCTCTCCAGCGACCACACCGGTGGAGCGCCGAGCCCGATCTCCCAGGTCGCCGACAACGACCTCGCCGTCGGCAAGATCGTCGACACCATCTCGCACAGCAAGTACTGGAAGGACTCCGCGATCTTCGTGATCGAGGACGACACCCAGAACGGCGTCGACCACGTCGACGGCGCGCACGGCCCCGTGCAGATCATCAGCCCCTGGGCCCAGCACGGCACCGTGGACAGCCGCTACTACACGCAGATCACCGTGATCCGCACCATCGAGCAGATCCTCGGGATCCACCCGATGAACCAGAAGGACAGCGCCGCCACCCCGATGGACACGGCCTTCACCGCCAAGCCCGACTACGAGCCCTTCACGGCGCAGCCCAACCAGGTCTCCCTCACCGACGGCCTGGCAACCCCGCCCACCTGCGGTAACGACGTCCCGGCCGGAATGAGCGCCGCCGCGGCGGCCCGCGCCCGCACGGTGGCGTCCACGGTCCCGGCCGGCATGCGGCACACCGCCGAGCTCTGGACCGCCTGGCAGCAGAAGCAGCAGCTGACCGGTCCGCACGCCATCCCCGACATCGCCAACCCCCGGCTCATGAGCCACCTCACCTGGTACAAGGTGCACAACTGGAGCACCCCGTACCCGGGCGAGGACAAGATCTACACCCCCGACCAGGTCCCCGGCGGCTACCTGCCGGGCCCGGACTCCAACTGACCCCGACCGAACCTCTCGCGCGACGGCCCGCCGGCACCCCCGGCGGGCCGTCCGCCGTCCCGCCTGTTCGCAGCCGGGGCCAGTGGTCCGTTGCCCGCAGCTACTTTTCACGGGGTCGCACCGACCACGCTCAAATCGGGAGTGGTCACCCGAGTGCCTGGCGGAGTTCCTCGACGTCCACACCTATGGCGGACAGGAGCGAGTGGCACGGGTCGTCAGGGTCCGCCAGGACCGCGGCCAGCAGGTGCGTCGTACCGGTGGACGGGCTCTTGCGCTCATGGGCGAGCAGGCGTGCGCGGGTCAACGCCTTCCCGGCACCGTTGTCCAGGGCGAGTGAATCCGCCTGCGGCCCGTCGCCCGTCCGGATCAGGTCGGCGACCGCGTCGTCCGCCCGAATCAGGTCGGCGACCGCGTCGAACATGGCGGATGCTGTTGCTCCTCGCGTACGCAGCAGTTCAGCACCCGTGTTGACCTGGGCCACCCCGTCGCGGAACCGGTGGCCGGCGGTGGTGACCTGGTCGTCCACGACGAGCATGGCGAGGAGCAGATGCGCGGTCGTCACGCGGGAATGTCCGAGCCGGATGGCCTGGCGCTCGGCTTCCATGCGCACCGTGGGCACGACAGGCGTCCCGAAGCCACCGCTGGTGAGTCGCCTGACGATGCGGCCTCCCCACCCTCTCCCCGCGGGTTTGTCGAGCACGCCCAGGTTGCGCAGCCCGTCGACGCTGCGCATGTTCGGTGCGCCGTCCTGGCGCGCGCTCGGATGCACGGCGAGCCTGGCGATGAGTTCGTCCCGATCCAGCCGCCGTTCGAGCAGTGCCTCACTTGCCCGGTTACCGGGATCGTGCAGCAGTCCCATGAGCATGTGGGTCTCGTTCGCCCAGCTGACGCCGAATTCGTGAGCGCACATGAGCATCTGACCGAGCGCGGCGGCCAGCGCTTCGCTCGGCACCATGGGCTGGTCCTCCGGCGACGCCGACTCGTCACGCGGCTTCGCCGTCCGGCGAGCCACCCACGCGGCCTCGTGCAACAGTGCCGTGACCGCGGGCGCGGCCGGCGGGTCATTCCTGCCATCGTCCCCGCTCAGCCAGAGCCAGACCCTGTCGTCCTTGGCCGAGATGACCGCCCTCAGCCCGCCGTTGCTGCGAGACAACAGTTCCGCTGCCGCGGATTCGCCCTTGAGGAGCGCGAAGAGCAGATGCTGGGTACCCACGGTCCGGCCGGTCTCGGCGGCCTTCTCATACGCCCGGGCCAGCGACTCCACGACCTCGCGGGAGGCGTCGGTGGTATCGGTTCTCAATGCGTTCATCATGCGGTCCCCTTCGTTGATCACTACGATGAAGCCTAGGAACGCACCTTGTGCCGGGACATCTGCCGATCATCCGGACTCCATGGCCGATCGGCCATGATGAGCGAGCCGATCGGCGTTCAAGGAGCCATGTGCACGGCCGAAAGTGAGGTGTCCGCAGATTTCCCCCCTGGTCGAACGGGCTCGCTCCGTCCGCACGGCCGTCGCCCGTGAGGCGGAACAGGCGCGGGCCGCCGTCCGCTCTGCGGCGCCTCATGTGGTGGTCGGCGAACTGGCGATGTTCCTGATGACGCTCGCCATCGGATTCTTGCCGCTCTGGATGTCACCGCCGTCGCCGCGCCACGTGATCGCCACCGCTGCGAGCGCGTTCTGGGCGGCACTGCTGGTTCCCGCCCGCAAACGCTGGCCGGCCGGAACTCTGCTGGCCACGGTGCCGGTGATCGCCGGCACCGATATCGGGGCGTTGGCGGTCCTGCCCGTCATCGCGTACTCGACGGCACGGCGCATCAGTCCCGCCCGGCGCCGGTGGTCGATGGTGCTGGCGGCCGTGGGTGCCGGCCTTCCCCTCAGCGTGGTGGTGGAGACGACCGCCTCGTACGGACTCGGCGAGACGCTCGCCGATTACGCGCTGAGCGCCGTACTTCTCCTCCTCCTACCGGCGTGGGCCGGGAGCCTGATGGGACGACGCCGTCCGCTGGTCCGATTGCTGCGGGAGCGCAACGAGTACCTGGAGCGGGCGCAGGTGCTCACCGGGGAAAAGGCGCGCATGAAGGAACGCGCACGCATCGCCGCCGAAATGCACGACATGCTCGGACACCGGCTCACCCTGATATCGCTGCACGCCGGAGCCTTGGAAATCACCGTCGCCCAAGAGGCCCCCCAGGTGAGCGGCCAGGCGGAGCTTCTGCGCACCACGGCGGGGACGGCGATTGCGGAACTGCGCGAGATCCTCCAGGTTCTCCGTGACCCCATGGAGGGTCCTTCCGAAATCGCCGGCGAACGCAGCGGAACCCGCACCGATATCGCCGATCTCGTGACCGAGTCCCGACGGGCCGGTATCGACGTCGACCTGGCGTGGTCCGGCGGGGACCTCAGCGACGCGGACCCGCGGACGCGCCACGCCGTTCACCGCGTCGTCCGCGAAGGCCTGACCAATGTCCACAAGCACGCCCGGACAGCACGGACCAGGGTCGAAGTCACCAACGACGCCGGCCGTGTCCGCGTACGCGTGATCAACGGCCCGGTACCGGGCACGCCCCAACGGCTCCCGGGCACCCGCCAGGGACTGGTCGGCCTGGACGAACGGATCGCTCTGCTCCACGGCGCCTTCACCGCCGGTCCCACGCCCGAGGGCGGATTCCTGGTCACAGCCGACCTCCCTCTCCGCCCGCCCGTCCCCCTGCCCCCCGACCCTGCGATGCCGCGCGAGGTACCCGAACGGCCCAGGCCGCTCGATGACGAGGTGCTCACGCTGCCCCGAGCCCTGGGTGCCGGATGCCTCGGGTTGCTGGTACTCGTTCCGGTCGCTGTCGGCACGGCCACGATGATCATCATGCGAGCCCTACAATGACGCGGGTGATCCGGACCCTGATCGCCGATGACGAAACGCTCATGCGAGCCGGTATCCGCCTCATCCTGGATAACGCCGACGACATCGAGGTCGTGGCCGAGGTAGCCGACGGCCCCTCCGCCGTCCAAGCCTGCCGGGAACACGAGATCGACGTCGCCCTGCTGGACGTCCACATGCCCGGCGGCGACGGCCTCGCGGCCATTCCGGGGATCGCCCGCGAATCCCCCAAGACCAACATCGCCATGCTCACCGCCTTCGGCGACGACCACAACGTCGCCCAGGCCCTCCGAGCCGGCGCCGTAGGTTTCCTGCTCAAGGACACCGGCCCCACCGAGCTGATCCGAGCCGTACGCGTGGCCGCCACCGGCGAGTCGATCTTGGCCCCTCAGATCACCCGCCGGCTGATCGAACGCCACCTGCTTTCCGACTCCAAGGACGCCGAACCGGCCAAACGCCGAATCGAGCAGCTCACCGACACCGAACGCGACGTACTCCGCCTGGTCACCGCCGGCCTGTCGAACGCGGAGATCGCCCAGCAACTCCACATGAGCACAGGCACTGTAAAGGCTCACATCAGCCGCATACTCGCCAAGGTCGGCTGCGCCAACCGAGTCCAAGCCGCCATTCTGGCCCATGACGCCGGTCTACCAGCGGGCCCATGAGCCGACACGGTTCCGCCCACCCTCGGCCGCCGTACCAGAGGAGAGCCAGAACTCACAGGTGATATGTCGGCCCGCCGACATATGGTCGCCGATAACCGGGGAGCTCTACGGGCTCCAGAGAACACGAGGGGCGGGGTCTCCGTGAGACTCCCGCCCTGCTCAGGTACTTGCTGGGGTACCAGGACTCGAACCTAGACTAACTGAACCAGAATCAGTCGTGCTGCCGATTACACCATACCCCACTGGCCTGCGGATCTTCCGATCTCCAGCGCCTCAGGAAGTCTAGCGGACCTTCGCGGTGCTCGCGAACGCGATCCGGCGCCGGCGAGTGATCTCGGCGGGGGCGGAATATCCGCTATGTTCCGGCGTGCCCCGGCACGGATAGTCTCCGCTCGTGGATCGAACGGGCGGGTTGACGCGCGACACCGCGACCTGGGTGCTGTACGCCGTGCTGAGCTGCATGAGCTACCTGCTCAACGGCATGGGGGCGGTGCTGGCGCCGCTGCAGGACGACCTCGGGGTGAACCGGGCGCAGGTGGCCTTCTACCCCACGCTGTTCGCGGCGGGGCTCCTCCTGATCGGACTGGTGGGCGGTCCGCTGGTCGGCCGCGTCGGCCGGGTCATGACGCTCCGTCTCTCGGTCACCTGCATGATCGCGGGCGGGCTGCTGCTGGCCACGCCGGTGCGGTCCCTGACCCTGGTGGGCGCACTGCTCCTCGGGGTCGGCGGGGCGCTGCTCGTCCAGCTGGTCCCCGCGCTGCTGGGCGCGCTGCACCCGCATGCTCCGGCGGCCGCGGTCGGCGAGGCGAACGGGCTGGCGAGTGCCGTGTCGGTGCTGGCGCCGCTGGCGGTGGCCGGGGCGCTCGCCGCCGGTCTCGGCTGGCGGGCCGGCTATCTGGTGGCTCCGCTGGTGCTCATGGCGATCGTCGCGCTGCTCTCCTGGAACGTACCAATGCCGGACGCCGCCGACGTTCCCGACGACGCGCCAGCGGGCTCCAGAACGGCGTTGGTCGGTCCGTGGATCGAGGTGCTGCTCGCGGTCAGCGTCGAGTTCTGCATGGTCTTCTGGGCGGCCTCCGCGGTCGGTGACTGGCATCACGCGTCGTCGGGCCTGGCCCCCGCGGTCGCGGCGCTGTTCCTGGTCGGCATGGCCACCGGCCGGTCCCTCGCCGTTCCAGTCACCCGGCGCGTACACGGTCACCGGGCGCTGCTGCTGGGCTGCACGGCCGTCGCCGCGGCAGGGTTCGCGCTGTTCTGGGCCGCTCCGACGCTGCCCCTGGCGGGTGTCGGGCTGGCCGTGGCCGGGCTGGGCGTCGCGCTGCTCTACCCGACCACGGTGAGCCGTACGGTCGCCGCCTGGCCGCACGCTCCGGACAAGGCGGCGGCGCGGGCGGCGATGGCGTCCGGGCTGGCGATCGGCGGCGCCCCCTTCCTCCTCGCGCGGCTGTCCGACACGGTGAGCCTGCGCACGGCGTACTTGATCGTCCCGGTGCTGCTGGCCGCCCTGGTGGCCCGCACGCTGACGTCCCGCAGGTGACCGCATGGTCCGCCGCCGAGGGTTCTGGTGATCGTGACGACCACGATCCTCGGCGCTGAGGTGTGGCCGGCGCCGCCGCCGAGGACGCCGGCGGCCGTCCCCGGCGAAACGGCGACCCTCAGGCGCCGGGCAGGTAGAGGCAGAACGGGTGGCCGGCCGGGTCGAGGCAGACGCGCACGTGGTCCTGCGGCTGGTACTCCGCGAGAACGGCGCCCTGGGCGAGCGCGTGCGCGACCGCGGCGCCCAGGTCGTCGACCGCGATGTCCAGGTGGGCCATCATCCGCTGGTGGCCCGGCTCGCCGGGCCACGCCGGGCGTACATAATCCTCATCGGTCTGGAAGGACAGACCGGCCCCACCGTCGGGCGCGGCCAGCACGACCCACTCGGGTTCGTCCTCCACGGCCGCCCAGCCGAGCAGCCGCCGGTAGAAGCCGGCGAGCTCCCGCGCGTCGGTCGAGTCCAGGACGACTCCGGTCAGCTTCAGCCGTGGCCTGTCGCTCATCGCACTCCTCGTACGGGCCGCCGGTCGGCCCAGGGGGACATGATCATGGTTGGACGTGTCCGCGTCGAACGCGTACGGGTCAGGCGCCGGGCAGGGCCAGGCAGAACGGGTGTCCGGCGGGGTCGCGGCAGACCAGGGCGCGCTCCTGGGGCTGGTGCTCCGCGAGGACCGCGCCCTGCTCGATCGCATAGGCGACCGCGGCGTTCAGGTCGTGGACCCGGATGTCCAGGTGGGCCATCATCCGCTGGTGGTCCGGTTCGGCGGGCCAGGTCGGCGGGACGTACTCCTTGGCCGTCTGGAAGGACACGCTCGGCCCGCCGCCGGGCGGTTCCAGTTTCACCCAGGCAGGATCGTCGTGGACGGTCTCCCAGCCCAGCAGCCGCCGGTAGAAGCCGGCGAGCTCCCGCGCGTCGGGCGCGTCCAGGACGAAGCCGATCAGGGACAGCTCGGGCCGGTCGCTCATGGCGCTCCCTCGGGCGTGGACGGTCGTGGTGGACCGTCCATGCCCGGTCGGGAGCCCGTCATGCCGCCTCGGGCGGGGCGCCGGTCCCCACCGTGCGCCGGTGGAGACCCTCGGCTACTCCGCCGCGATCCGACGCAGACCCGGTTACTCCGCCGTGAGGCGGTCGAGGGCCGCGCGCACGCGAGTGAGGGTGCGGTCCCGGCCGATGATCTGCAGCGACTCGAACAGCGGCAGGCCGACCGTACGGCCGGTCACGGCGACGCGGATCGGGGCCTGGGCCTTGCCGAGCTTCAGGCCGTGGCGGGCGCCGATCTCCTCGGCCCGCGCCTTGAGCTCCTCGGCCGTCCACTCCGCGTCCTGGAACGCCTCCAGCGCGCCCCGGAGGATGTCCGCGGCGGGCTCCTTCATCGCCTTCTTCCACGATGCCTCGTCGATCACCGGCTCGTCGAGGAACGCGAAGTCGACCATGGCCGTGATCTCCGACAGCACCGCGACACGCGTCTGGGCGAGCGGCGCGAGCCGGGCGAAGACCTCCGGGTCGTACCGTTCGGGCGACCACGGGGCGTACGGCTCGCGGAGCCAGGGGGCGCACCGCTCGACGAAGTCCTCGACGGGCAGCGCCCGGATGTACTCGCCGTTGAACGCGCGCAGCTTCTTGACGTCGAAGAAGGCCGGTGAGGGGTTGACGTCCTCGAGCCGGAACTCCTCCTCGATCACGCTCCACGGGACGATCTCGCGGTCGCCGGACGGCGCCCAGCCCAGCAGCATGAGGTAGTTGCGCATGGCCTCGGCGAGGAAGCCCTCGGCCTGGTAGTCCTCCAGCGCGACCTTGTCGCGGCGCTTGGAGAGCTTCTGCCGCTTCTCGTTCACGACGACCGGCACGTGCGCCCAGACCGGCGGCTGCGCGCCGAGCGCCTCCCACAGCAGCTGCTGCTTCGGCGTGTTGGACAGGTGCTCCTCGGCACGGATGACGTGCGTGATGCCCTGGATCTTGTCGTCGACGACGTTGGCGAGCATGAACAGGACCGAGCCGTCGCCGCGGGCGATGACGAAGTCCTCGATGTTGGCGTTCTCGAACGTCGGCTTTCCGCGGATCAGGTCGACGACGGTGGTCACGCCCTCGTCCGGGGTGCGGAAGCGCAGCGCCCGCCCGGGGCCCGCCTCCAGGCCGCGGTCGCGGCAGTGGCCGTCGTAGCCGCGGTAGGAGTCGCCGGTCCGCGCGATCACGTCGTCGCGCGTGCAGTCGCAGAAGTACGCGCGGCCGTCCGCGCGCAGGCGCTCGACGGCCTGGCGGTGCTCGTCGGCGTTGCCCGACTGGAAGTACGGCCCTTCGTACTCGTCCTCGTCGATGCCCAGCCAGGCGAGGGCGCGGATGATCCCCTCGATCCACTCCGGGCGGTTGCGGGAGGCGTCGGTGTCCTCGATGCGCAGCACGAGCGTGCCGCCGTGCTGGCGGGCGAACACCCAGTTGTGCAGCGCGGAACGCGCTCCCCCGACGTGGAACATGCCGGTCGGTGACGGCGCGAACCGGACTCTGACGGTGCCGGAGGTGTGCTCCGGGGAAGAAGGGTCAGTCACGGGACACCACTGTATTGCTGAGCGTGCCGATGTTCTCGATCGCCACGGAGACCTCGTCGCCGACCTCCAGGGGCCCGACGCCCTCCGGGGTGCCGGTGAGGATGACGTCACCGGGCAGGAGCGTCATGACCTTGCTGACGTACTCGATCAGCTCGGGGACGCCGTGCAGGAGTTCCTTGGTACGGGACGACTGCCGCGTCTCGCCGTTCACCGCGGTGGTGATGGCCAGGTCCGACGGGTCGAGCTCCGTCTCGATCCACGGGCCGAGCGGGCAGAACGTGTCGAAGCCCTTCGCCCGCGTGTACTGGCCGTCGCGCCGCTGCAGGTCGCGCGCCGTGACGTCGTTGGCGCAGGTGTAGCCGAGGATGACGTCCGTGGCCCGCGACGCCGGGACGTCGCGGCAGAGCCGGCCGATGACGACGGCGAGCTCGCCCTCGTAGTCGACCCGTTCGGACAGGCTCGGGTAGGCGATCGTCTCGCGGTGACCGATCACAGCGGTGGACGGCTTCATGAAGATGACCGGCTCGGCGGGCGGCTCGCCGCCCATCTCACGGGCGTGCTCGGCGTAGTTCTTGCCGATCGCGACGACCTTGCTCGGCAGGATCGGCGCCGTCAGCCGCACGTCCGCCAGGGGCTGGCGTTCTCCGGTGAGCTGGATCTCACCGAACGGGTGGGCGGCGATGGTGGCGATGGTCTCGTCGTCCTCGACCACGCCGAAGGACAGGCCGCCGTCTTTGGTGAACCTCGCGATACGCACGATACGAGGCTATCGACACCGTGACAGTGCGACCGCCCCCGGCCTCGGTCTGACCGGGCCCGGTCGCCGGGATCGGCGGCTCAGCCTGCGACGAACGCGCACGGCGCGCCGTTGAGACGGCAGCCGGTCGGCATGGACGGCGCGCCGGAACCCCCGAACCGCACCTGCAGGGACGCTCCGGGCGCGATCGGCGGGGACGTCGCCGTTCCGGTGAGGATCGTCTCCGTTCCGCGCCGCTGCAGCACGGCGTCCCAGGTGTTGCGGATCTCGGCGCCCGGATACGTGAAGGACAGCGTCCAGGATCGCATCGGCCGGCTCTCGTGGTTGGTGATCGTGGCGGTGGCCTCGAAGTAACCGGCGTCGCGCTCGACGGTGCGGTACGGGACCTGCGCGACCGGGGCGGGTGCGCTGTGGGTCGGGGAGGGCGCGCACGGCCCGTGCCCGCAGGGTGCGGGGGCGGTGGACGGCGCCGGGCCGCCGCTCGACGAGCCCAACACGGCCACCAGGACACCGATCGCGACCAGCAGCACGCCCGCGCCGGCGACGGCGACGATGGCGAGCCTCCGTGAGACCCCGCCTCCGGTTCCGCGCGGTTTCGCCGGTGGCCTCGGTGCTCCCGGCGGGAAGGGGACGCCCCGCTCCCCCGGCGCGCCGTACGCTCGCGGCGCCGGCCCCTCCACCGTCGCGGGCGCGCCGTACGGGTCCGGCGGCGGGACCGGGAGGCCCGCCTCGACGGTCACCGGAACGTCGTGCCGGACGGGAACGCTCTCCTGGACGGTCGCCGGCGGAGTGGGCGGCGGCTCGGGCGGCGGGACGACCGGCCGCAACTGCACGTCGGTCGCCGGTACGGGCCGCGCGGGGCGCGGGATCTCGTCGGTCGTCCGCAGGTGCGGGAGAACCTCCCCACCGTCCCGTTCGCCCACCGTCGTGGCACCTCCCTCTCCCTCAAGGATTTCGACGATCGGCGGGCCGGGTTGGTTCGCCATGTGCGCGAGCGCCCGCACGATCGGTTTCGTGCGGGCGCTCGCCGAGTGAAGGGTTACGGGGACTCGATCGGCCGGCCGAGGGCCCGGCAGGCGGCGAGCCGCTGCTGCCGCTCCAGCATCGCCGTGATCGACCGGACGGCCTCGGGCCGCCGGCGGCCGACGTCCGCCAGCCAGTCGCCGGCCTCGGCGATCAGCCGCAGCTCGGCGTCGCGGTCGTACCGCAGCGAGTTCGTACGTCGCTTGGGAACCATGCGACCTCTCATTCGCCGGTGATCTCGTCAAGGAACATGAAGGCGCCGACGAAGGCGACTCCGCCCGCCACCGGCCGGCCATGCGATTGCCGGCGTCCTCCCGTTCCGGCAGGGGCCCGTCGCTTTTCTCGCGGCGACGACGACCTCGGCCGTACGGGGAGAGTGTGGCGCTTGATGACCTTCGTCCGCTACCGATTTTCCAACCTCGGGTGACTTTCCGGTGTCCCGAAGGCCTCTTCTTCCCAGCGGTGGCGCCAGCGCAACGCTCTCACCTGCGGAGATCCACGTCAAACGAAATTAGATTCCGAACGGTCGCCGCACTGGAGACGACCGTCACTTGCGATCATGATATTGATCTACAAAGCGGTTGCATCACGACATACCACTGGAATGTGCAGGCTATTCGCGTGTTCATTTGCACGTGCACGAGCACGTTCCTGATTCGTGCCGCATGCGCCGCCGAACCACCCCGCGAACGACACGCCGCGGCCTTCAGGACGCCCCGGCGTGGAGTGGCGCGCGCGGCGAGAGAGGATTCCCCCATGAGCGTCGTGAAGATCAACGTGCTGACCGTACCCGAGGCGATGCGGGAGGAGCTGGAGCGCCGGTTCGCCGACCGCGCCGGTCTCGTCGAGAACGCCGAGGGTTTCGAGGGCTTCGAGCTGCTCCGCCCGGTCGGGGGAACCGACCGCTACTTCGTCTACACACGCTGGCGCAGCGAGGAGGACTTCCAGCGCTGGGCCGAGAGCCGGGCGTTCGCGGAGGGACACGCCCAGGCCACGGCGGAACGCGGAGAGGGACACGGGCACGGCCACGGACATGGGCACGGCGGCACGGCGGCGACCGGAGCCGAGCTCTGGGCGTTCGAGGTCGTCGAGCGGGTCACGCCGAAGGAGTGACCCGCTCGGCCGCGCCTCAGGAGACGCCGTATCCGGCGCGGAGGAGGCAGTAGGTCACCGACTCCGCGAGGGCCTCCCACGAGGCGGCGATGACGTTGTCCTCGACACCGACCGTGCCCCACTCACCGGAGGCGTCACTGGACTCGATGAGGACCCGGGTACGCGCGTCGGTGCCGTGCGCGCCCTCCAGGATCCGCACCTTGTAGTCGACGAGCTCCAGAGCCGACAGCTCCGGATAGATCCGCTCCAGGGCCAGCCGCAGGGCGCGGTCCAGGGCGTTGACCGGCCCGTTGCCCTCACCGGTCGCGATGATGCGCTCACCCTTGGCGTGCAGCTTGACCGTCGCCTCGCTGACCATCACACCGTCGGGCCTGCGCTCGACGATCGTCCGCCAGGACTCCACCTCGAAGTAACGCGTGCGCTCGCCGTCGAGCTCCTCGCGCAGCAGGAGCTCGAACGACGCGTCCGCCGCCTCGAAGGTGTAACCGGCCGACTCGAGCTCCTTGACCCGCTCCACGACCTGCCGCGCCTTGTCGCCGGACAGTTCGTATCCCAGCTCACGGCCCTTGAGCTCGACCGACGCCCGGCCCGCCATGCTGGAGATCAGCATGCGCATGTCGTTGCCGACCAGCTCCGGGTCGATGTGCTGGTAGAGCATCGGGTCGACCTTCACCGCCGAAGCGTGCAGGCCCGCCTTGTGGGCGAACGCCGACATGCCGACGTACGGCTGCTGAGAACCGGGCGCGATGTTGGTCACCTCGGAGACGGCGTGCGCGATCCGCGTCATCTCCCGCAGCTCGACGCCGAGGTCGTAGCCGCGCTTGAGCTGGAGGTTGCCGACGACCGTGAAGAGGTTCGCGTTGCCGCTGCGCTCGCCGTACCCGTTGGCGCAGCCCTGCACGTGCGTCACCCCGGCGCGTACGGCCGCGAGGGTGTTGGCCACCGCGCAGCCGGTGTCGTCGTGGCAGTGGATGCCGAGCCGCGCGCCTTCGGCCGCGACCTCGGCGACGACGTCGGCCAGCTCGTCGGGGAGCATCCCGCCGTTGGTGTCGCACAGGGCGATGACGTCCGCGCCCGCCTCCGCGGCGGTGCGCACGACCTCCAGGGCGTAGGCGGGGTTCGACCGGTAGCCGTCGAAGAAGTGCTCGGCGTCGAGGAAGACCCTCTGGCCCTCCGCACGCAGGTGGGAGACGGTGTCGCGGATCATCGCGAGGTTCTCCTCCAGCGTCGTGCGGAGGGCCAGCTCGACGTGCCGGTCGTGACTCTTGGCGACAAGAGTCACGACCGGCGCGCCGGACTCGCGCAGCGCGGCCACCAGAGGGTCGTCGGCGGCCTTCGCACCGGCCCGGCGGGTCGCGCCGAACGCGGCGAGCTGCGCGTGCTTGAGATCGAGCTCGGTCCGGGCTCGCCGGAAGAACTCGGTGTCCTTGGGATTGGCCCCGGGCCAGCCGCCCTCGATGAACCCGACTCCCAGCTCGTCGAGGCGGCGAGCGATGATCAGCTTGTCCGCCACGGTGAGGTTGAGGCCCTCCTGCTGGGCCCCGTCGCGCAACGTCGTGTCGTAGACGTGGAAGCCGTCGTCCCGCATGGGTCGATCCCCTTGGTAGTCCCGGAATGTTGCCGGCGCCGCAAAACAAAATGACCCCTCACGGGACGTGAGAGGTCTGCGCGCCGGCGGAGTGCTCGTTCAGGTGCCGGCGCGCCAGCCGATAATGACCAGGCTGTTGCGCATGATGGCACCGAGTGTGCCACACCCCCGCCGCGACGGACACATCGGTCTCGCCATCCGAGACAGAACCCGCCCACCAGCGGTTTCACGATACCCGAGAGCGCGAATCGAACTGACTATCGCCGATTCTCCTGCGCGCGGTCATCACCATCGACTACCTTCCGTGACTTGCCATGCACTTTACGTTCTGGACGACGGGAGAGGATGATGGGACCATGTCCATCGTGCTGGAGAAGCCGATCGACCTGGGGACCGACGACCGCACCGACATCGAGCGCCGTTACGACGAGCTCAGCGAGCGCTGGCCGGACCGCAAGGTCGAGGTCATCGACGGCCGGATCGTGGTGAGAGAGGTGCCCACCACTGATCACGCCGACATCATCTTCCGTCTCCTGCTCCAGCTCATGCCCTTCGTCACCGAGCGTGGCTGGAAGATCTGGCAGGACGTCGCGCTCTTTCTCGGCCCCCAGGTGGACCGGTACCGGCCGGATCTGCTGGTCGTGCCGCAGGATCCACCCCGGTGGGGCGACGATCACGTCTTCGGCAACGCCACGCATCTCGTCGTGGAGGTCGTCTCCAAGAGCAGCGTCCGCGACGACCACGAGGTGAAGCCGCGGACCTGCGCGCGCTGGGGCGTGCCGCTCTACCTGGTGATCGACGGGTTCGGCGGGAAGGCCCGGCTGCTCAGCCATCCTGGCCAGGACGGGTACGCGCAGGAGATCGACGTCAAGCTCGGGGAGCCGCTCCCCCTGCCGGAGCCCTGGGACCTGACCCTGGACACCGGCCGCCTGGCGGGCTGACCTCGTCCCGCTTCCGCAGGTCGGCATCGCCTCGTACGCTCCGAGTCCAGCGCGGACGAAGCGGTCTCGGATTCCGAGACCGGACAACGCGTTCACAAAGGATCTTGATCGGCCGCACGTGGCCAGGACGTCGAGCTTGCGATCATAGAACGGTCAGGATTCCTCTGGCCGCTCTTCGAGGGGAACAGATGAGCACGGGGCAACGACGGCCTGCACGGGGGCATGTCGTCTCTTGGGACGACGAATCGGGTTGGGGGGTGCTCGCCTCGCCGGAGGTGCCCGGCGAGGTGTGGGCGCACTTCTCGTCCATCCGCCTGGCCGACCCGGGCGGCTTCCGCGCGCTGAGTCCCCGGGATTCCGTCCTGTTCACCTGGGAGGAAGCCGAGCAGGACGGCTACCTCTTCCGGGCGGTCGAGATCCACCCGGACCCAGGTCGCCGGCGGAGCGCACGGAAGAGATGAGCGTCGGCCACCGGCATGAGGGTGCGTCTCCCCCGGGGAAGACGCACCCTCATCGTGTCCGGTGTCAGGCGAGCTTGTAGATCCAGCCGTACGGGTCGGGGCGGTCGCCGTACTGGATGCCGACGAGCTCCTCACGGAGCCGCATGGTGACCGGGCCCGGCTCGCCGGAGCCGACGAGCCACTCGTCCCTGGCGCTCTTGACCCGGCCGACCGGGGTGATCACGGCGGCGGTGCCGCAGGCGAACACCTCGGTCAGCTCCCCGGAGGCGTTGCCCTCGCGCCACTGGTCGGTGGAGATACGGCCCTCGGCGGCGGGGATCCCGAGGTCGGGGGCGAGCTTGAGCAGCGAGTCCCGGGTGATGCCGGGGAGCAGCGTGCCGGTGAGCGAAGGCGTCACGACGCGGGCGTCCGCGCCGGAACCGTACACGAAGAACAGGTTCATGCCGCCCATCTCCTCGACCCAGCGGTGCTCGTTGGCGTCGAGCCACACGACCTGGTCGCAGCCCTCCTGGACGGCCTGGGCCTGGGCGACGAACGCGGCGGCGTAGTTGCCGCCGCACTTGGCGGCGCCGGTGCCCCCGGGGGCGGCCCGGGTGTACTCCTCCGACAGCCACACCGAGACCGGCTTGATCCCGCCGGTGAAGTAGGCGGCCGAGGGCGAGGCGATGACGATGAACAGGTACGACGACGACGGGCTGTTCACGCCGAGGCCGCGCTGCGTCGCGATGATGAAGGGACGCAGGTAGAGGCTGTGGCCCTCCTGGGCCGGGACCCAGTCGCGGTCGGTGTCGACGAGGAGCTCGAGGGACCGGACGAAGGTCTCCTCGGGGATGGGCGGCATCGCCATCCGCTCGCAGGAGGCGTTGAAGCGGGCGGCGTTGGCCTGCGGGCGGAAGGCGGCGATCGATCCGTCGGCCCGGCGGTAGGCCTTCAGGCCCTCGAACAGCTCCTGGGCGTAGTGGAACACCGCGGTCGCCGGGTCAAGGCTCAGCGGCGCGTACGGCTCGAGGCGCGCGTCGTGCCAGCCGTGTTCCGTGTCCCACCGGATCGTGATCATGTGATCCGTGAAGACCTGGCCGAAGCCGGGCTTCTCCAGGAGGCGTTCGCGCTCGTCCGCCGACACGCGGTGGTCGGAGAGCCGGATGTCGAAGTCGATGCTCATCTGAGGTCCTCTCGCGGTACGGCCTCGTCGCCGCTCCGTACCCATTGTCGCCTTTTGTCGCGTTCAAGTCTCCTTACCGCACGGCAGCCCAAAACGGGCGCGCCGTGGGGCGCGCCCGGAGGGTTTCCTTGATGGGAGAGGCGCGCCCTAGCCGGCTACTCGCTCGGCGATGTCGTCGCCCGCCTCGCGGGTCGAACGCGCGGCCCAGGCGCCCTGGCGCTCGATGAGGTCGTCGGCGACGGCCTGCTCGACCTTGCGGGCCTCGTCGGCCAGGCCGAGGTGGTCCAGGAGCAGCGCGACGGAGAGGATCGTGGCGGTCGGGTCGGCCTTGCCCTGCCCGGCGATGTCGGGAGCACTGCCGTGCACGGGCTCGAACATGCTCGGCGCCGCGCCGGTGGGATTGATGTTGCCGCTGGCCGCCAGCCCGATGCCACCGGCCACCGCCGCGCCCAGGTCGGTGATGATGTCGCCGAACAGGTTGTCGGTGACGATCACGTCGAAGCGCTCCGGCTGGCTGACGAAGAACATCGTGGCCGCGTCGACATGGGAGTAGTCGACCTCGATGTCGGGGTATTCGGCGGCCACGGCGTCGACCGTACGCGACCAGAGGTCGCCCGCATAGGTCAGGACGTTGTTCTTGTGGACGAGGGTGAGCTTCTTGCGCGGGCGGCGGGCCGCCTGCTCGAACGCGTAGCGCACGACGCGCTCGACGCCGAACGCGGTGTTGAGGCTCTCCTGCGTCGCGACCTCCTGCGGCGTGCCCTTGCGCAGGACGCCGCCGGCCCCGGCGTACGGGCCCTCGGTGCCCTCCCGGACGACCAGCATGTCGATGTCCTCGGGCCGGGTGTCGGCGAGGGGCGTCTCGACGCCCGGGTAGAGCCGGACCGGCCGCAGGTTGACGAAGTGGTCGAGCTCGAACCGCAGGCGGAGCAGCAGGCCGCGCTCCAGCACGCCGCTCGGCACGCTTGGGTCCCCGACGGCCCCCAGCAGGATCGCGTCGTGCTGCCGGATCTCCGCCAGCACGGAGTCGGGCAGCGTCTCGCCGGTCCGGTGCCACCGGGCCGCGCCCAGGTCGTACGGCGTCTGCTCGATCTTCATGCCGAGCGCGTCGAGGACCTTCAGTCCCTCGGCGACGACCTCGGGGCCGATGCCGTCGCCCGCAACGACGGCCAGCCGGATGCTACGGGAAGCCATGCACGTACCTTAGCGGTTCGTCTCATCTCATGAGAACTCGTCTCACACTATGGGCGATTCGTGACCGGCCCGGGGGACGTCGGCCGCGCCGGCGATGGCCCGGTCGAACACCAGTGTGCGGGCGGTCGCCAGCCCGGTCGCCAGCGCGCCCAGCACGACGGCGTCGTCGCCCAGGGGTGACACCTCGACGCGCGGCGAACCCAGCGGCGTCATCGTCTCCAGCCGGTCGCGGACCTCACCGAGGAAGACGTCGGCGCCGTGCCCGCCGATCCCGCCGCCGAGGACGATGAGCTCGGGGTCGAGCAGCGCGATCACACCGGCCAGCGCGTGGGCGACGTGGTCGGCCTCCCGCGCCACCGTGCGCACCGCGACGGGATCACCGTCCCGCGCCGCGTCGAAGACCCGCTTCGCGGTGATCTCGCCGGTCATGCCCATCCGCCGCGCCGTGGCGACCACCGCCGGCGCCGAGGCGACCGACTCCAGCATTCCGTGCCGCCGGGAGTCCGCGGCGCGGGCGAGCGGATCGGTCTCCCCCATCGGCAGGAAGGCGATCTCCCCGGCGGCGCCGCGCGAACCGCGGTACAGCCGGCCATCGACGATGATCCCCATGCCGATGCCGGTGCCGATCGAGACGTAGACGAAGTGCCGCAGGCCGGCACCGAGGCCGTAGCCCTGCTCGCCGAGGGCGGCCAGCGCGATGTCGTTCTCGATCCCGAACGGCGCGGGCAGCCGCTCGGCGAGCTTGGCGGTGACGCCCGGTTCGTTCCAGCCGGGGATGTTCGGCGCGAGGTCCAGGCGTTCGTTCTCCGCGTCGTGGACGCCGGGCGTGCCGAGGACGATGTGGGTGATCTGCCCGCCGGCCGCCGCCGCGAGGTTGTCGACGATCTCTCCGAGTTGGTCGATGAGCGCGCCGGCGTCGCCGGCGTCCGCGGGGACGTCCTCCCGCACGGTGATCTCGCCGCCGAGGTCGGCGAGGGCGGCGCGCACCCACTGCCGGCCGACGTCGAGGCCGATCACCCAGCCGGCCTCGGGGCGGATCTCGTACAGGAGCGCGGCGCGCCCCGCGTTGCCGGTCCGGTGCCCGACCGGGCGGACGAGTCCGGCCCGCTCCAGGTCGGCGAGGGCCAGGGAGATCGTCGGCTTGGACAGCCCGGTCGCCTCCGCCAGCTGTGGCCGGGAGACCGGGCCGAGCAGGCGGATCCGCTCGTACACGGCCCGCTCGTTCATGATGCGCAACACGCTCGTGGTGTTGGCCGTCTCCCCGCCGCCGGGCACCGTCATCCCCTCCCGTGGGTCGCTGACGGAAGTGTCCCATGTCCCCCGGGGCTTGCTTTGTTAGGGAGCCTCTCTTACATTCTCTGCAACGTCGCTCACCAGCGAGAAGGCGGTAACGCGCCACGAAAGGGAGTGGGGAGTCATGTCGTCTCCCACGGCGCCGGGGTTCGAACGACGCCTCGGACTGTTCCAGGCCACCACCGTGAACATGACCCAGATGTGCGGCATCGGGCCGTTCGTCACCATCCCCGCCATGGTCAGCGCGCTGCAGGGCCCGCAGGCGATGTTCGGCTGGCTGATCGGCGCGATCATCGTGGTCGCCGACGGTCTCGTGTGGGCGGAACTCGGCGCGGCGATGCCCGGCGCCGGCGGGACGTACCTCTACCTGCGGGAGGCGTTCCAGTACCGCACCGGCCGCCTGATGCCCTTCCTGTTCGTCTGGTCGGCGGTGCTGTTCATCCCGTTGATCATGTCGACCGGGGCGATCGGCCTCGTGCAGTACGCCGGCTACCTCTGGCCCGCCCTCGTCCACGGCAACGGGCTGTCCGGGCTCGGGCACGTCTTCGCGATCGGCGTCGTCGTCCTCGTGGTGCTGGCGCTCTACCGCCGCATCGGCGACGTCGGCAAGCTCACCTCGATCTTCTTCGTCGTCATGCTGATCACGGTCCTCGGCGTGATCGTCGCGGCGTTCACCCACTTCCACGGCAGCGTGGCCTTCGGCTTCCCGGACGGCGCGGGCTCGAAGTTCTTCAGCGGACTGGGCGCCGGCCTCGTCATCGCGGTCTACGACTACCTCGGTTACAACACCAGCGCCTACCTCGGCGCGGAGGTGCGCGACCCGGGCCGCGTCATCCCCCGCTCGATCGTCTACGCGATCCTCGGCATCATGGCGCTGTACTTCCTGCTCCAGGTCGGCGTGCTCGGCGTCGTCCCGTGGCAGCAGGCAAAGGAGTCCAGCTCCGTCGCCTCACTGGTGCTCGAACGCGCCTGGGGCAAGGGCGTCGCCCAGGTCTTCACGGTCGGCATCATCATCACGGCGTTCGCGTCCGTCTTCGCCGGGCTGCTCGGCGGCTCGCGGGTGCCCTACAACGCGGCGCGCGACAAGGTGTTCCTCCCGTGGTTCGGGCGGCTGCACCCGCGCCTGCACTTCCCCACCGCCGGCCTGTACGCGATGGGCCTCATCACGGCGATCGGCTCGCTGTTCACCCTCACCGACGTGATCAGCATGCTCACCACGGCGTTCGTGCTCGTGCAGTCGATCGCGCAGGTCGTCGCCCTCACCGTGCTGCGCAGGCGCCAGCCGAACCTGCCCCGCCCCTACAAGATGTGGCTCTACCCGCTGCCGAGCATCGTCGCGCTGGCCGGGTGGGTCTACATCTACCAGGCCGCCGGGGCCAAGCCGATCCTGCTGTCCCTCGCCTGGCTGGCCCTGGGCGTCATCGCCTACCTGCTCTGGGCCCGCGCCGAGAAGACCTGGCCGTTCGGCCCCAGGGAGATCCGCGAGTCCTTCATCGAGCCCGCCGAACCCCAGGGGCAGGCCGCATGACGACGGGCACCACGTCGGTCGGCGAGTTCGTGCTCGGGATCGACTTCGGGGGGACCAAGGTGGCGCTCGCGACGGCGAGCTCCACCGGGGAACGGCTGCGCGGCACGCGCCTGCCCACCCGCGCCGCGGACGGCGCGGAGAAGGTGGTGCGCCGGGTCCTGGACGCGGCCCACGGCCTCATCGACGAGACGCCCGGCCGCCTCGTCGCGGCCGGCGTGTCGACGTTCGGGGTGATCCGGGAGGGCCGGGCGCGCCTCGCGCCGAACGTACCGGGCTGGGAGGACCTGCCGCTGCCCGCCCTGCTCCAGGACGGCCTCGGCGTACCCGCCGTGCGCGTCGACAACGACGTCAACGCGGCGGCCGCCGCGGAACTGCGCTGGGGACGGCTCCAGGGCGCCGGCGTGGGCCTCTACGTGAACTTCGGCACCGGGACCGGCGCGGCGCTGGTGGTCGGCGGCCGGGTGGTGCCCGGCACGCACGGCGCCGCCGGTGAGATCGGCTACCTGCTGCGCGACCCGGCCGAGCCCGGGTACGCGGCCGGGCACGCGCCGCTGGAGGAGTACACCTCCGGCAGCGGGCTGGCCG
>NZ_JAMXMX010000042.1 GCF_024055725.1 Actinoallomurus spadix
GTCGAGGTCCAGCGGTACGTCGAGGGAAGCGAGCACGTACCCCCGGTCGGGGTCGGTGTGGGCGTCGGGGTATCGCCGCCCGAGACGCCGCCCGTGCAGGCGACGCCGTTCAGCGCGAAGTCGGTCGGCAGCGGGTTGCCGCCGTTCCAGGAACCGTTGAAGCCGAAGCTGGTGTTCGCGCCGGTGGCCAGCGAGCCGTTGTAGCTCGCGCTGTGAGCGGTGACGTTCGACCCGCTCTGCGTGACGGTGGCGTTCCATGCCTGGGTGACCTGCTGCCCGGCGCCGAACGACCACGTCAGCGTCCAGCTCGACACGGGGTCGCCCAGGTTGGTCACGGACACGTTCGCGCCGAAACCTCCCTGCCACTGCGAACTGATCGTGTAGTCGACCCGGCAGCCGGCGGCCGCGTTCGCCGATCCGGGGAGGACGAGGGCCGCCGCGGCCAGCGCGGCGGCCGATGAGACCGGGGCGACGACACGCCACCGGCGATGCCCGAGCAGACGTTTCATGGTTCTCCTCGCGAGGGGGCTGCGTTCGGTATTTCGAACGCGAGGCGAGATACGGGATGGTGATCCGGGGGAAGTATGAGCGGCGGACCGGTCACGTCAAAGCACCCGGCACCGCGGCGCCGACGTCATGGACAACGGCGCTGGCGAGGGGAACGCGATCGCCGGCGACTCGGTGAGATCGATGAAAACAGGTGAAAGTGGCGCCAACGAATCGCCATCGCGCCACGTCCGCCGCGGAGCCGCGCTCGAGGGAGGTTCTGCGCTTGCGGCGGAGTCGGCTCAGGACCGCTCGGGCCGGAATCGTTCGACGCGGAAACCGGCCAGGACGTCGTCCTGGTCGTGGCCGAGAACCTCCGCCGCGACGAGGTCACCGGCGTGCACGCTCAGGGTCGCCGCGCTGTGGGAGACGGCGAAGTGGAAGTTGGGCAGCTCACGTGCCCGCCCCAGGACCGGCAGGCCGTCAGCGGGGATGGGACGTTCGCCCACCCGTACGCTCTCCACGGTGGCACCTGCCAGCCCCGGGTAGAGCGCACCCGCATCGGCGAGCAGTGTGCCGACCGCGGCCTGCCGGCCGCTGATCTCACCGGTGCCGGCCGCTCCCACTGTGCCGTCGAGCCGAGCGGTGTGCAGGAGCAGCCGTCCGGCGCCGTCCGGGCGCAGGTGGACGTTCGGGGCGTGGACGACGTGGGATATCCAGACCGCCGCAGGTGAGGTGCAGACCACGACCCCGGGCGTATTGCGCATGGGCAGCGCCAGCCCCGCGAGGTCGGCGATCCTCGCCGCTCGCGGCCCCGCACAGTTCACCACGGCGTCCGCCGGCAACCGCCGCCCTGAGGCGAGGTGCACCGCGCGTACCAGGCCGCCGGTCACTTCGACCCCGGTGACGGCGTCGTCGCGCACCAGCTCGCAGCCGCGGGCGAACGCGTGCGCCAGCAGATAGCCGATCAGCCGGGTCGGCTCTATCCAGCCCTCACCGGGGAAGTAGGCGATACCAGCCGCCGGCAGCCGGTCCGGGCTGATGCCGGGCTCCAGGCGTAGGGCCTCGGCTCTGGTGAGCCATCGCACCTCGTAGCCGCGAGCGAGGCCGTCGGCGACCTTCTGCCGTAGCTTCTCCTGCTCGGCCTCGTCTGCGGCCCACTCCAGGTTGCCCGTCTCGTGATACCAGTCGCTGTAGTGCGCCTCGGCCGCCAGCCTCCGGTGGGCCTCCATGCCCGCCACCGCGAGCTCGTGGTAGACCTGCGGCTTCTTACCGCAGGCGTTGACCCACGAGAACGTCGCACCGGACGTACCCATCGCGGGAGCGCCACCGTCCACCACCGTGACGCGCGCGCCGCGCCTGGTCAGCCCCGCGGCCACCGCCGCGCCGTAGACACCCGCACCGATGACGACCACACGCATGACCTCGGACCTCCTTCGCCGGGATGATGTCCTCCCAGCGCCTCAGTCCGGTGGTCGATCCGGCGACCCCCTCCTGTCCGGCGCATGTCCGGACCGTTCGTCCGGTGTCCGCCGGGGGCGTCGGATACGAGGCGCAGGGCTAACGTGGTGTTCACACTCGCGCCTGGTCCGAGGGGGCAGGGTGAACGACGACGAGCTTCTGGCCCGGGTCGCGGCCGTTCAGACGGTCGAGGAACTCGCGGACTGCCTGTCGGAGCTTCGGCGGTCTCAGCGGCCGCAGCCGTCGCTGCGTGAGCTGGAGCAGTGGGGCGCGGGGCATCACCGGCCCTTGCCGACCACGACCGTGCACGAAGTTCTGAAGGGCGTCCGGCCGCCTCGGCCGTCCCTGCTCAGAAGCCTGCTCGCGGCGTTCCAGGTCCACGGCGAGCATCGGGTACGCGTGTGGCTCGAGGCCCTGGACCGGGTGCAGAGCGACCGAGGTTCTCCTCGGCGGCGCGGCAGGTCCGGGCAGGAGCTCGGTCCGGTCTCCGCGGCACGGTTCTTCTCCGAGCGCCAGGACGTCAACGAGGTCGCCGAGCGGATCGGCGCGGCGCGGGAGGAGGCGTTGCTCTGGGGAGCGGTCCTGCCGATGTACCTCCCCTACCTGCGGCCCTTCATCCGCACGGCACTCGCCCGGGGAGTCCTGGTCAGGGTCCTGCTGATCACCCCCGCGGGCGCGGCGATGACCATGGCCGCGCTCCGCTCGGCCGACTCCGGCATCGGGCACCTCCAAGAGGCCCTGCGCAACAACCTGGACATCCTGCACCGCCTCGAAGCCGAACTGCCCGGCCTGCAGGTGCGGCTCATCGACTACCTGCCGCCCTACACCCTGTACGCCTACGATCCCGGGCTCCCCGACGGACGTATGGACCTGCGCCTGATGTCCTTCCACGGCGACTACGGCACACGACCGGGCTTCAGCCTCCAGCGGGTACGGGACGAGGATTGGTTCACCTACTTCTACGAACAGTTCACCCTCGTCTGGAAGGCCGCGAGACCCGGCACCTGAGACTCCGCATTCAGCCGGAACCCGTCGGGCCGTTCGGCCGGACTGTCGGTGGCCTGACGTTTAATCGGGGGGTGGACGTAGGAGAGCGCATCGCTGAGCTGGCCGCTGAGGTCAAGCGTCTGAACGACCTGTATTACGGCGCGGGTGACAGCCCGCTGCCAGACGCCGATTATGACGCGTTGAAGGATGAGCTGGCGGCGCTCGTCTCCGAGCATCCGGAGCTGGAGCCGGCCGACAGCCCGCTCGGTAAGGTCAACGCGCCCGCGGAGCTGACCGGTCCGACGGTGCGGCACGCGCGTCCGATGCTCTCACTGGCGAAGGCGACCGGTGAGGACCAGATCCGCATGTTCTGCGAGCGCTTCGGCGGCCAGGTCTTCCGCGTGTCGGAGAAACTCGACGGGCTCTCGCTCAGCGTGGTCTACGTCGACGGGAGCCTGGACTACGTCGCCACGCGCGGCACGGGCACGGTCGGTGAGCTGGTGACCGAGAAGGCGCGCCATGTGATTCCCGGCCTGCCCGTCAGGATCGACGTGCCCGGGCGGGTGGAGATCCGGGGCGAGGCGGTCATGCTCCGGTCGGTGTGGGCCGCCTACAACGAGGCGCATCCGGACCGGACGCTGACCAATCCACGGTCGGGTGCCGCGGGGACGCTGGTGCTGAAGGATCCCGCGGCGGCCGCGGCCGCCAACCGGCTGCTGCGGTTCTTCGCGTTCGGTGCCGATCGTGACGGCGCCGCGCTGGAGCTTCCGGCGGGTTTCGAACCGGTGGCCCAGTACGTGTGCGCGAGCGTCGCGGACGTGATGGAGGCGATCGATGAGATCGGCCGTCGCCGCGACGGCCTGGATTACGACATCGACGGCGCGGTCGTGCGGTTGCACGAGCCGGCGGCGTTCGACGCGGCGGGCTTCAACAGCGCCGAGCCGCGCGGGGCGATCGCGTTCAAGTATCCGCCGGAGGAGAAGCTGACGAGGTTGCTGTCGGTGGAGTGGCCGGTGGGCAAGATCGGCCGGGTCCCGCCGCGCGCGAGGGTCGCGCCGGTGTTCGTCGGCGGGGTGACGGTGGAGAACATCACCCTCCACAACCCGAGGTTGATCCGCGAGCGCGATCTGCGGATCGGAGACACCGTGGCCGTCGTACGGCGCGGCGACGTGATCCCGTTCGCCGGCCGCTCGCTGCCTGAGGAACGCGACGGGACCGAGGTCGAGATCGTCCCGCCGGCGCACTGCCCGTCGTGCGGGTCGGAGTTGCAGGTCCGCGGTACCGGTGAGGAGCGCTGGTGCCTGAACCTGCAGTGCCCGGCGCAGGCGACGCGTCGGCTGATGCACTGGGCGTCACGGCCGGCGGCCGACATGGAGGGCGTCGGCGACGTCTGGATCGAGAGACTCGCCGAAGACGGTCTGCTCAAGCGCCGCAGCGACTTCTACGACCTGACGGCCGAGCAGTTGCTCGGCTATGAGCGGATGGGCGAGGTCAGCGCCAGGAACATGGTCGACTCGATCGCGTCATCCAAGCGTATGGGGCTGCGGCGCGCATTGATCGGGCTGGCGATCCCGATGGCCTCCGAGGGCACCGCCAAGCGCCTGTGCCTGGCCGGCTACGAGCACATCGAGGACATCGCGGCGGCGACGGTCGAAGACCTGGTGGCGATCCGCGACATCGGCCCGAAGGTCGCCGAGAGCATCGTCGCCTTCTTCGCCCGCCCGGAGGTGCGGGAGGAGATCGCCCTGCTGCGTGAGCGCGGCGTGGACCTCGATGTCCTGGATGAGGACCGGCCGGTCGACGCCGCGGTGGCGGGCGATTCGCCGCTGAAGGGCAGGTCGGTCGTGATCACCGGCGCGTTCACCGACCCACGCTCGGGCGCGAGGATCAGCCGCCCGGACGTCACCCGCCTGGTCGAGCAGGCGGCGGCCGTGACCGCCTCGTCGGTCTCGGCCACCACCGACTACCTGCTCGCCGGCGAGAACGTCGGCGCGTCCAAGACCGGCAAGGCCGACAAGCTCGGCGTCACGATCGTCCGGCAGGACGAGTTGTGGCGGTGGCTGGCCGAGGCCGGCGTGCTCTGACGTGCGCCGGGTCGCCGATGAGAGCCCCGCCGAACCGGGGTGTACCTGCCTGCCGGTGCCCGTCGAGGCATGCGCCGATCACCCGGACGACGTCTTGGACGCGGGTCAGGCCTTGGCGCGCTGCTGCTTGAGGCGGAGCTCCTCTTGGCGGACCTTGTTGTGGATGGCCCGCTCGCGTTCCAGCCAGTCGGGGTTCTCGGCCTTCAACGCCTCGATCTCGGCGGTGGTGAGGGGGCCCGTGATACCGGCGCGGGCCAGGCCCGAGGCGGAGACGCGAAGCCTGGCGGCGACGACCTGGCGGGGGTGGGGGCCCAGGCGGCGCAGGTCGGCGAGCCACGCGGGCGGGTCGGCCTGAAGCGCGTTCAGCTCGTCCCGGGAGACGACGCCCTCCTGGAATTCGGCGGGCGCTGCCGACAGCAGGATCCCCAGCTTCTTGGCCGCGGTCGCCGGCTTCATGGTCTGCGGCGTCTTCGCCTTGGACGTGCTCATGGCGTCAAGGGTAGCCAGCGGGAGGGGGCCGTCTGACCGCGACTAGGCTGAGCGGATGACCAAGGGGGAGTTCCGGCTGGCCTACGCGCCGGGGGTGACACCCGGGAAATGGGCCCGGGTGTGGGCCGAGCGGGTGCGGGAGGTGCCGCTTCGGCTGATCCAGGTGCCTGCCGCCGAGGCCGTCCCCCTGCTGCGGGACGGCGGCGTGGACGCGGCGTTCGTGCGCCTGCCCGTCGACCGCGAGGCCCTCCACGTGATCCCGTTGTACGTGGAGACGACCGTGGTGGTGGTGCCGAAGGATCACGTGGTGGCCGCGGTCGAGGAGGTGGAGCTCGCCGATCTCGCCGACGAGGATGTGTTCGAGCCGCTCGACGAGGTGTTGACCTGGGCCGACCGCCCCGGGCAGCCCGCGTTCACCCGTCCCGAGAGCACGGCGGACGCGATCGGGCTGGTGGCGTCGGGGGCCGGAGTCCTCCTGCTCCCTCAGTCTCTGGCCCGCCTCCACCACCGGAAAGACCTCACCTATCGCCCGGTGACCGACGCCCCCCAGTCCCAGATCGGCCTGGCATGGCTCGAGGCCGCGACGACCGACCTCATGGAGGAACTGATCGGCATCGTCCGCGGCCGCACCCCCAACAGCTCCCGCGGCCGCAATCCCCAGCAACAACCCGCCCGTAAGAAGCCCACGCAGAAGCACTCCGCGCCCAAGCCTCGCCGCCGGCCGCGCCGCCGTACGTGAGAAGGGGCATGCTCGCCGACGTCGCTCAGGGCGCCTCGAAGCTGATGTTTCCGCCGAGACCAGGCGGGAAGCAGCGAGCCGTGAACGACGAAGCGGGAAGCACTGAGCGATTCATCTCGGGATTCGACTACCCGATGTTCGTGGTGACCACCGCCGCCGACGGCGGGCGCGTACGGGCCGGATGCCTCGTCGGGTTCACGACACAGTGTGGGATCGACCCGTTCCGCTTCCTCGTCTGCCTGTCGAAGAAGAACCGGACCTACCGCGTGGCGGCCTCCGCCTCCTACCTCGCGGTCCACGTGCTGAGCCCGGACCAGCAGGACCTGGCGACGCTGTTCGGCTCCGAGACCGGGGACGAGACGGACAAGTTCGCTCGCTGCGAGTGGCGGTCCGGCCCGGACGGGGTTCCGCTGCTGGCCCGCTGCCCGCGCGTCCTCGTCGGGGAGGTGCTCGACCGCAGGGAACTCGGTGACCACATCGGCGTGCTGCTCGCCCCGGCCGAAACGCATGTCGGTTCCGGCGCCGGCCCGCTCATGTTCTCCGGCCTCCCCGCGATCGACCCCGGGCACCCGGCGTAGGCCGGCCGCTGAGGCCGGCGGCGCAAGGTCGCCCGAATGCCGGTGCCCTCCGGCACGATGCCGAATGCCGGTGCCCTCCGGCGCCGACGCCGAATGCCGCGCCGGCCCCGCTCCTGGTGCGGAGCGGGGCCGGCGGCGGGGGTGTTCGGACGGGTCAGCCGGAGCAGGTGAGCATGGGGTTCGCCCAGTCGCCGTGGTCGTTGCCGTTGCCGTCGCCGGCGTCCCCGACGACCAGGTCGACCACCTGGCCGCCGGTGACCGGAACGTCGATCGAGATGGCGGGTGTGGAACCGGTGACGGTGGGCGTGGTGATCAGCGTCTTGCCGTCGAGCACCACGCTGAACGTGACGGTTCCGGCGTTGCCGTTCTCGTCGTCCATCCCGACGGTCGCGGTGAACCTGCTGCACGTACCGCCGAGGTAGACCGCGACGTCACTGACGGCGTTGGTCCCGAGGCCCTTGGCGTACGTGGTGCCGTTGATGGTGATCGGGCGGCCGTCACCGGCGGCCTGCTCACCGACGCTGGTGTCCCGTTCGACCGGGCCCCAGCCGTTGGTCGCCGACAGCCAGGGCAGGTCGCTGACCTTGTTCTGACCGGCCGGCGGCACCGGTGGCACCGGGCCGATGATCCGCTCGTCGCTGAACGTCCGCCGGCTGCCCTTCTGGGTCATGGTCGCGGTGGCCGTGATCGCGGCCGGCTTCTCGACGGTCGCGGGCGGGGTGACGGTGAAGGTGAAGGTCGCCGACTGCCCGGGGGTCAGCCGTGCGGCGGACGCGGGTGTCGGGGCGCCGGCCTTCCAGCCGTCGGGCAGCGTGAGCGCCGGGGTCACGTCTTCCGCCGCGCCGCGGTCGACGCTCACCGTCTCCGTCGCGGTGAACGGGGTCCCCGCGGTCACCGTGCCGGGAACCTGCAGGTTGACGGTTGAGATGGGCGCCTTGGGCATCTTGTACGTGCCGCCGTTGTAGCCCGGGCTGTTGTTCTGGACGACCGTCAGCGAGGACGCGTGGCTGCCGTACTTGGTCAGCGCCACGGTGCCCAGGCCACCGGTGGAGCCGTCCAGGTTCCACACGGCGATCTTGATGTCGTTCGTACCGTGCGGGTTCAGCACCCCGTTGGGGATCGGGAAGCTGTGCTGCGGCCCCAGGTAGTTCACGTAGTTGCCCATGTGCCAGCCGTTGACGAAGATCTCCGCGCGGTACTTGCGGGACGACGCGTCGCTGATGGTCAGGCCCAGCGAGGTGTCCTGGCCCTGCGGCAGCTGCAGCTTCACGCTGGTGGCGTACCAGGAGACGCCCGGCGTCTTGTCGGTGGCCGGCAGCGTCACCGGCTGCCAGTCGTCGGTCGGGTAGCCCGGCAGGTACCAGCCGGCGCGCTCACCGTAGAGACCGCCGACGCTCAGTGGCCCGCGTACGGTGTCCGGCGGCGTCTCGCCGCCCCGGGTGCCCTGCAGCTTCCACGTGATCGTGTTCGGGTTTCCGGCCAGTCGGGCGCCGGTCAGCCCGCGGGCCGCCTTGTTGCCACTGGACTCGTTGTAGTCCTCCTCGTGGCCCATGTTCACGGTGAGCACCGAGATCAGGTTGTCGGGGCCGGCGTGCACCGACCCGTCCGGGAAGGCGTACGTCTTCGAACCGTCCGAGGTGGAGCTGCCGAGGAAGACGCCGTTCAGCCAGACCGATGAGGCGGCCGCGCCGCCGCCGCTCTGCGTGGACAGCGTGATGCCGGCCTCCTTGCCGGTGCCGGTGAAGCGGCCGCGGTACCAGGTGCTGCCGGTGTGGAAGCCGTAGTCGTCGGCGAACAGCACCGGCAGTGTGCCGGGGGTGGTGATGCTGTTCGTCGTCATCTTGTCGGCCACCGTCCAGGTCGAGTCGTCGAACCGGGGCTGGGCCTCCGGCGACTCCTGGGTGTGCACCCAGTCGGTGAGTGCCGGCAGGTCGACCGGGGCCGCGGTCGGCACCTTCCCGGTCAGGCCGCCGTCATCGGATGTCGTGGTCGCTACGTCGGTGCCGTTCCAGGTGACCTTCGACGCCTCGCTCCACACCTCGATCGAGCCGTCGGTGTCCACGTCACCGGTCAGTTCGACCGTCGAGTGCCTGATCTTGGCGGTGCGCACCAGGTGCGTGCCGCGTACGAGGACCGGGCCGGAGCCGGTGTCCTGCCGCCAGAACGTCTTCGCCGTGGCCGTGTCCGCCAGCAGCAGGAGCAGCGGGCGGTCACCGCCGGTGATCCGCACCCGGGCGAGGCCGTTGTGCGTGTAGTTCAGTCGCAGGTCGCCGGTGGCGGGATCCCAGGTCTCGGTGACGTCGCCGCCGGTGGACGTGACGGTCGGCTTCGCGGCGTACCGCAGCACCGTCTCGCCCGCAGCGCCGGCGTCGCCGTAGAGCACGGCGACGTCCTGGCCGCCGATCGTCGCGTTGGTCATCAGCTCGGACGTCGAGTACTGCAGCCGGTTGCCGCCGAGGTCGTAGTTCGCCGTGATGATCTTCGACTCGCGGCCGTCCAGCGTGATGCCGGTGCCGGGCTGCTGCGGCACGGTCGGGTAGGTCACCGGCTTGTTCGCGGGCACGGTCAGATCGATGGCGTCGATGGCGACGAAGTCGCCGGTCGCGCCGGAACTGTGCCGGCCGTCCACCACGATCTTGAGCGTGTGCGGGCCGTCGGTCAGGCCGCTCTTCTGGAACAGCACCGCCTGGCTCTCGTTGCCGAAGCCGTCGACCGTGCCCTGCAGGACGCCGTCCAGGTAGACGTCGGCGAGCCCGTGGTTGTCGACCTTCGATCCGATCCAGCGGACGGCGGTGCCGGTGAACGGCACGGTCAGCGAGTCGCCGGCCGTGTTGGACCACGACTCGGTGTGCTTGTAGTCGCCGCCGGTGTAGCTCTGGTCGGCCACGTGCGACCAGGACCCGGAGTACTTCAGGGCCGCGTCGTTGTCGTCGTAGGTGTAGTCGACCGGCTTGGTGTTGAAGTCGACCGAGATGTGGGTGCCGTCCTTCGAGGTCGACGTGGAGTCGGAGTGCCGCAGCACGTGGAACTGCGTGCCGGTGTCCGGGTTCCTCCGCGCGGTGTCGACGATCCGCGCGTTGTCCGGCGCGGTGACCGGGATCGCGTCGGTCTTGGTCAGCGGTGCCGCCGCCTGGGTGAAGTACCCGATGAGCTTGTCCTGGTCGTACTTGGGGTCGAACTCACGGTTCTCGCGGATCGCGGCGCCGTAGTCGTAGGAGGTGTAGTTCTGCGGCTCGCCGAGCCAGCCCCAGTTGGTGCCGCCGTAGGTCATGTAGAAGCTCTGTGACGTCGCGCCGACGGCGATGTTCTGCTTGTAGAACACGTCGGCGAACCGGTCGTTGATGAGCTGGGCGCACTTGTCGTAGCCGGGGCCGCCCCACGGGTCGAAGGCGCCGCCCTGGAACTCGGCGGTCGCCAGCGGCTTGCCCGCGACGTGGTCGTAGCCGATGTCCGGCACGCCGTTCCACCGGGTGGGGTTGGAGCAGTTGAAGCCCTGCGGGTAGGAGTCCGCGGCGTCCACGTCGAGAGCGGCGTCGCCGGCGTTGAACGTGCCGTTGTTGTTACCGACCAGCGGGACCTTGATGCCGTCGGCGAGCGCCTTGTTCTCCAGGTGTTTCATGTACGAACGTGCGGCGGCGTCGCCGTGGTAGTACTCGTTCTCGACCTGGTACTCGATGATCGAGCCGGTGCCCGTGGTGAGCTGGTGCCTGGCCAGGATCGCGTCGATCCGGGCCTGCCACTCGTCGGAGTACTTGAGGTACTCCGGGTCGCCGGAGCGGGTGTTCCCGGCCTTCGTGGACAGCCAGCCGGGGAAGCCGCCGCCGTCGACCTCGGCGTTGATGTACGGGCCGGGCCGGGCGATGACGTAGAGGCCGGTCTGCTCGGCCATGTCCAGGAGCTTGTCGACGTCCCGTACGCCGGTGAAGTCGTAGACACCTGGTCTGGGGGAGTGGTAGCCCCAGTCGAAATAGAGCGAAACGGCGTTGAAGCCGGCGGCTTTGATCTTCTGGAACACGTCCCGCCACAGATCCTGATTGGGCAGGCGGAAGTAGTGGAACTCGGCGGACCAGATGTACGTGCGCTTTCCGTCGATCTTGAAGGAGTAGTCGTCGTACGTCACCGAGTGCGCGGTCCCGGCGGTGACGGGGGCCGCCGCGGGAGGAGGTGCGGCGCTCGCCACCGGGCCGGCGCCCAACGCCAGCACCGTGAGGATCATGATCGCGGTCAGGGCCGCGCGCGAGCGGGACAGCAGTCTGGGGATGCTGGGGGGCATGAGGGTGCCTCGCTTCACAAGCGGGACGCGTTTAACCCTGTGTAAACGCGGTGTGCCGTGTGCAGTCTGCGGGTTACTGGAAGATGACGTCAAGGGGTCTATGTGGTTGTTTCGATCATTTGTGGTGATTGAGGCTCGTCACGCCCGCGACCTGGTGTCTTGGACGCGGTTGCCCGGCTTCGTGAGTGTGGTCATCCACGGCGGCCTGCCGATCCAACACTCGTGGATGTTGGAAAATGTTCGACTCGAAGTGATCTCTCCGAGGTCGGCGAGGACCTTCGGCGACGGGCGGCGCTTATAGGGAAGATATAGCGGCCGTACGCAGAGTCGAGCCCGTCGCGAACGAATGCGATGAGGTCCGACGAAGGGCGGCGGCATGAACAGGTCCGAACCGGTATCCGTGCTCGACGGGGAACGCAAAGAGAAGATCAAGGACATCGTCTGCGACATTCTTGAGATCGAGCCCGCGGAGGTCACCGAGACCAGCATGTTCAAGGAGGATCACGACGCCGATTCGCTGCGGGCGATCGAGATCCTGGCGGCGCTGGAACGCACCTTCGACATCGTGATCGACCAGGCCGAACTCAGCCGCATGGAGAACCTCCAAGGCGTGTACGCGGTCGTCGATGAGGCTCTCGAAGCCTGATCCGCCGCGAGCTGAGCGAGGGGCGATGGAGACGGCACGACGGGTGGTCATCACCGGTCTCGGTGCGGTGACCAGCATCGGTCTCGGAGTGGAGGCCTTCGCGGCCGGACTGCGGGAGGGGCGGAGCGGCGTCCGGCCGATCACGGCGTTCGACACGGCGGGGTTCGCCCACGCCAACGGATGCGAGGTCACGGACTTCGTTCCGGAGGAGTGGATCGAACGGACCGATCCGGCCGAGCTGGGCCGGGCGAGCCGGTTCTCCGTCGCCGCGGCGAGGATGGCGCTCCGCGACGCGCGCCTGACGGACGCCGACGTACGCGGGCGGGCGTCGCTCGTCTCGATGGGCACCACCGACGGCGAGTCACGTGACCTCGACGACCTGGTGGCGGCGCAGGTGGAGCGGGGGAGCGAGCATGTCGATCCGGCGCTGGCCCGCCGGATCGGCGCGGGCCGGCTGTCGTCGGGCATCGTCGCGGAACTCGGCCTCACCGATGTCGAGGCGGTGACCATCCCGACCGCGTGCGCCGCCGGCAACTACGCGGTGGGCTATGGGTTCGACGCCGTTCGCTGCGGCGACGTGGACCTGGCCCTGTGCGGCGGCGCGGACGCCCTGTGCCGGAAGACCTTCACCGGCTTCTACCGGCTCGGCACGATCGCGCCGGACGCGTGCCGGCCGTTCGACCGTGGCCGCCAGGGCATCCTGACCGGTGAGGGCGCCGGCGTCCTCGTCATGGAGAGCCTCGGCTCGGCGCTCGCACGCGGGGCGCGCATCTACGCGGAGGTGCTCGGATACGGCCTGGCGTGCGACGCGTTCCACCCGGTCGCTCCGGACCGGGACGGGATCACACGGTGCATCCGGCTGGCGCACCGTAACGCCGGGGTACGCCCCGAGGACGTCGACCTGATCTCGGCGCACGGCACCGGGACGAAGGCGAACGACGTCACCGAGTCCGGCGCGATCCGTCAGGTGTTCGGCGAGAGCCCGCCGCCGACCGTCTCCATCAAGGCGATGATCGGTCACACGATGGGCGCTGCCAGCGCGCTGTCGTCGGCGGCCTGCGCGCTGGCCATCGACCAGGGGTTCATTCCGCCGACCATCAACCACACCGAATTCGATCCCGAATGCGGGCTCGACTGCGTGCCGAATGAGGCGCGGGTCGCCGATCTGCGGATCGTGCAGAACAACGCGCTGGCATTCGGCGGGAACAACGCGGTGATCCTCTTCGGCCGTTATCAGGAGCGGTGATGGACCTGTTCGTCACCGGCATGGGAGCGGTCGCCAGCATCGGCCGGAGTCCCGGCGAGATATTCGACTCGCTCTGCGCGGGCCGCAGCGGACTGGCGGAGTTGCGCGGTTTCGACCGGACGCGGTTCCGCGCGCGGAACGCCTACGAGATCGACGACCGCCCGGCTCCGGGGGCCGACCTGCCGCTGCGGGCCAGCCGCTGGCTGGAGCAGGCCGTCGCGGACGCGCTGCGCGACGCGGGGCTGCCCGCCGATCTGAGCGGCGTTCCGGTGCTGATCGGCACGACCCTGCGCGAACTGCGCTCGGTGGAGCTGAGCTGGCGGGACGGCGTCCCCTTCGACCTGGGCGATCTGCATTTCGGCACGACGCTGCGGCGCCGGTTCGACGCGGCGAACACCTACACCGTCGCGAACGCCTGCTCCGCGTCGCTCTACGCTCTCGCCCTGGGCGCCGACCTGATCGAGCTCGGTGCCGCCGACACCGTCGTGGTGGCCGGGGTGGACACCATCACCGAGAGCACCTACGGGCTGCTCGACCGGTGCTACCCGGAGGCCCCGGACCAGGTGCGGCCGTTCGACCGCGGACGCCGGGGCATGCTGCAGGGCGAAGGCGCGGCCGCCATCGTCCTGAGCGGACGGGCGGGCGGGCGCCGCCACGCGCTCCTGCGCGGGGTCGCGGTCAACTGCGACGCCTACCACCCCTCCGCCCCCGATTCCGCGAGCATCGCCCGCGCGATACGGGAGGCGCACGCGCGCGCGGGCGTACGCCCACGCGACATCGACCTGATCCTTCTCCACGGCACGGGCACCCCGCTGAACGACGAGGCGGAGGCCGAGGCCGTCGGGGACGTCTTCGCCGGACTCCCCACCGTGCCGTACATGACCGCGATCAAGTCCATGACCGGTCACACGGCGGGGGCGTCCGGGCTGCACAGCCTGGTCGCGGCGGTCTCGTCCCTGCGCTCCGGCGTCATACCGCCCGTCGTCGGGCTGACCGACCCCGCCGAGGAGGCCGCGCGCCTGCGGCTCGTACGCGGCGGCGCCGCCCACGCGCCGCTCGGCGTCGCGCAGATCAATTCCTTCGGGTTCGGCGGGCTGAACGCCGTCGCCGTCGTGGAGAAGGTGGCGTGAGTGGAGACGGTCGTGACGGGCCTCGGCACGGCGGTGCCCGGCGTGGCGCACCCGGCGGACCTGCTGGAACCGGGACCACCGGCCGGGCGCGATGACCCTGCCGCGCGGCTGACCGGCCGCGGGATGCGCTACCGGGACCGGGCCACCCGGCTGGCGCTGTGCGCCGGACGCGACGCCCTGGCCGCCGCGGGGCTGCCGGCCGGGCCGGAGCGCGCCATCGACGGCGCCGAGATCGGCGTCGTGACGAGCACGAACCTCGGCAACGTCGACACGGTCTGCGAGACGGTGACCAGGATCGCCGAGGAGACCTACCTCGGCACCAGCCCGATGTCGCTGCCCGCCACCGCGAGCAACGTCGTCGCCTCATGGGTCGCCATCTCGTACGGACTGCGCGGCGCGAACCTGACGCTGTGCAACGGTCCGACCTCCGGCCTCGACGCCGTTCACTGGGCGCGTCTCCTCATCACCGCCGGGCGCGTGCGGGCGGTGCTGGTGGTCGGAGTCGAACCGGTCAATCCGCCCGTACGGCACCTCGCCGGCGATGAGCGAGCCCTGCTCGACGGCGCGGCGGCACTCGTCGTGGAATCGGCGGCGTCCGCTCGGGACCGGGGCGTACCCGCCCTGGCCGCCATCGGCCCGTACGCGCGCAAGGGCAGCTGCCCCCAAGCGATCGCGGAGGTGCGGCACGGTCTGGAGGCACCGATCGGCCTGTGGTGCGTGCCCGAGCACCGGATGCCGATCGCTCCGCCGGGCCTGGACGACGCCGTCACCTGTGACCTGTCGGCGACCCTGGGAGGATGCTCCGGCGCGCTCGGGGTACTCCAGTCGGTCGCCGCGGCCTCCTGGCTCGGCGCGGGCGGAACCGGAATGGCGCTGACCACCGCGGGCGCCGGGGAGCAGGCCGATGACGACGCCGCCGCGGCGCTGATCCTGTCCCCGGTGGGCCGATGAGGGAGACCGAGCACACTCTCCCGGCGCGCCGCCGTCCGGCACGTGCGGCGCGGACGCTGCGGACCCTCCTCCTGCCCGGCCTGGGCGGCAGCACGGCGGTGTGGGCGCCGTTCCTCGCCCTGGCCCCCCGGGACCTGGACGTCCGGCAGGCGGACGTGCCGTGGACGGGCGGGGGAGACGGCCGGTGGAGCCATCATCCCGACCCCGTCCGCTGGGTGGTACGGGCGGCGCGTCGCGCCGGCGCGCCGGTGGACCTTCTCATCGCCCACTCGTTCGCGGCCACCCTCGCGCTGGACCTGCCCGGCCGTGCCGCCGGTGTCCGGCCCGCGGCGTTCATCCTCGTGTCGCCCTTCTACCGCCCGGCGGCGAGCGACTTCGACTGGGCGACCATGGCGTACTACCTGGAGGGTTTTCACCGCATCCTCGACGAGGGGCTGAGGATCGGCGGGGTCCGCCCCGGCTCCGCGGAGCTGCGCGGCCCGATGGCACTGCGGGTACAGGAGCGGATCGGCCCCTACGGGTGGATGCGCTTCTTCGACGCCTACCTGCGGACCCCCTTCCAGGACGTGTCGGCGATCCGCGTGCCGACGCTCGTGGTCACCGGCGAGCGTGACATCGCCGCACGGCCGGACGACGCGCGTGCGCTCGCCGCGGCGCTTCCGGCAGGACGCCTGGAGGTGCTCGAGGGCTGCGGCCACTTCGCCATGGCCGAGCGGCCCGACCGGTTCGCCCAGATCGTCGACGACTTCCTTCGCACCGCTCTGCCCGCCCACCGAACCGACCCGGAGTCGCCATGAACGCCACCGCCACCACCGTCGCCGCGGCCAACGGAGCCGGGACCGGAGAGGTGACCAGGCTGCAGATCCGCCCTCGTTACGAGGGGGCCAACATCTGCACCTGGATCGGGTTCAAACACGTCAACTACCTCGTCGAAGAGGCCGTCCTCGACCATCTCCGCCAGACCGGCTCCCCGGCCGGGGAGCTCTACGAGCGGTACGGGCTGTGCGTCGACCTGGTCGACCTCGACACGCGCATCCTGCACGCCTTTCACATCGACGACGTCGCGACCGCCGAGGTGCGCCGGGTCGGTGACGACCTCCTCGCGGTGCGCCTCCACCGGGAGGACACCCACGCCGTCACCGCGAAGGTACGGATCGCGCTGCGGCTCGATCCGCGCGGCACCGCCGCCGAGCCGGTGCCGCCGGAGCTGCGCCCGCGGCCGGTGACGCGGCTGGGCGGCGGAGCCACGGCGACCCCGCTGGCGGCGGGCGCCGACCCGGTCGCCTCGCTCACCCAGGGCGGGAACGCGCACGCCTGGCGGTGGCGGATCCCTTACTTCTACTGCCACTTCACCGAACGCGTGCAGATGTCGGGCTACCTCCGGTTGATGGAGGAGGCCGTCGACCTGTTCCTCGCCGACCGCGGTATCTCGATCAAACGGCTGCTGGACGAACAGAACCTCATCCCCGTCGTGCCCCACTCGAAGATCACCATCCTCGACGAGGCCCTCATGGAAGAGGAGCTCTGCACCGTCCTCACCGTCGAGAACGTCTTCAAGCGCTTCACCTACACCGCGCGGATGGACTGCTACGCGCTGCGCGACGGCGCCCTGGTACCGACCGCGACCGGGCGCATCACCCACGGCTACGCCGTCATCGAGAACCGCCGCGACTGGAGCCTGGTCTCCTTCGACGACCGGATGATGGGCGCGCTGGAGCGATGACGGAGGTCGTCGTCACCGGACTGGGCGCGGTCACCTGTCACGGTGACGGTGCCGCCGCGCTGTGGGAGGCCATGCTCGCGGCGGCGGCCCGCCCGCCCGACCGGCCGCGGGATCCGCTGGGCCACATGGACCTGCGGCTGATGCACCTGGTCCCGGGCGTCGACGCGGCCGAGCGCGCGGGCCGGTTCGCGATCACCGCCGCGGCCGAGGCGATCGAGGACGCCGGCCTGGACGCCGAGCCGCCGCCGGCGCGTACGGCGGTGGTCGTCGGGAGCTGCATGGGCGAGGTCGGTGTGCGGGAACGGGGACGCGGCCCGGAGACCGGGGACGCTTGGAACCCCGCGTTCCGGATAGCCGCCCGGGTCGGAGACCGGATCGGCGCGTACGGGTCCAATGTCAGCGTCGCGAGCGCCTGCGCGGCCGGCGGGTTCTCCGTGAGCGTCGGCGCGGACATGATCCGGTGCGGCGAGGCCGACGTCGTGCTCGCCGGTGGTTCCGACGCCTACTCACGGGTCGCGCTGGCCTGCTTCAACCGGCTCGGTTCGGTCGACCCGGTGCGCTGCCGGCCGTTCGACCGCGACCGGCGGGGCACCGTCTTCGCCGAGGGGGCGGGCATGCTGGTCCTGGAATCGGCCCGGCACGCGGCCCGGCGCGGCGCCCGCGCGTACGCGCGGATCGCCGGGATCGGCTGGAGCTGTGACGCCTACCATCCGACCGCGCCGGAGCCCAGCGGCCGGCAGATCGCACGGGCCATGACCGAGGCGCTCGGCGGAGACGCCCGTCTCGGATGCGTCATCCCGCACGCCACCGGTACCCCGCGCGGCGACGTCGTCGAGAGCCGCGCGCTGAGCGCCGCGCTCGGCGAGCACCTCGCGGAGGTGCCGCTGTACAGCCTCAAGGCGCTCATCGGGCACACCGGCGGAGCCGCCGCCGCGCTCGCGCTCTGCGCGGCCACCATGGTCCTGCGCCACCGGGTGGTGCCGCCGAACGTGCGCCTCGGCGCGCAGGATCCGGAGTGCGCGGTCCGGCTGCCCCAGGACGCTCCCGCGCGGCTCGACCGCCCGCGGGTCCTGGTCAACGGCTCGGCCTTCGGCGGTAACAACGCCGCGCTCGTCCTCGAGGAGGCGGCGTGAACCTCCCGGCGGGCATGCTCGCGACGGACGCGGTCGTCACGGGCATCGGCGTGGTCGTGCCACCCGGCACACCGGCGGACCCCGGCCGCCCGTGGTTCGACACCCGCGCCAGACTCGGCCCGCGCGGCTACAAGTACCTGCCGGCGGCGAGCAGGTACCTCCTCGCCGCCGCGCGCGAGGCGATGGCCGACGGCGGGGGGCTCGACCTCGTGCCCGGGGAGCGGCGCGCCGCGACCTTCGGCACGAACAGCGGATCGGCCGCCGTCCTCGACGGCATGGACCGCACGGTCGCCGACGGGCACGCCGACGACCTGAGCCCGGCGATGGCGCCGTTCTTCGCCATCAACGTCCTGGGTAGCAGACCGTGCGCCGAGTACGAGGTGAAGGGCTTCCAGCTCACTCTCACCTCGCCCCGGGTGGCGGGCCTGGAGGCCATGGAGGTCGGCCTGCGCGCCCTCTCGCTCGGCCGCTGCTCCTCCCTGCTGGTGGCCGCCATGGAGGACGGGCCGCCGGGACCCGCTTCGCCGGTAGCCGATGGCCCGGCCCTGCCCGAGGAGGGCGCCGTGGCGATGGTGTTCGAACCGCCCGCCGCGGCGGCGGCCCGCGGCGGACGCTGGTACGGGGCCTGCAGGGCGCGGACCGCCTTCCTGCCGCCCCACCTGGCGGGCACCCGGGAAGGGCAGGACCGGCTCGGCCGGATCGTCACGGACCTGCTCACCGGCCTCGGCGCCGACCGGCCGCTGCCGGTGCACGTGATCGCCGACGGCTCGGCGGTCGGCGAGACGGTCGCCGCGGTCCTGACGGCCCACCCGCGGACCGGCCCGATCACGTCGCGTACGGCGGCGGGTCTCGGCTGCCTGACCCCCATGGTCCGCCTCGCGGGCCTTCTCGCGGCACGTACGGGCGACCGCCTGATCGTGACCGCGACGGCCGAGGGCAACCTCGCACTGGCCAGGATCTTCGACCCGGGGAGGTCCCCATGTTGATCCCGATCGAGGGCACCTGGTGCCTGATCCTCGGCGCGTCCAGTGGCATGGGCCGCGCCGTGGCCCGGGCCATGGCCGCCCAGGGCGCCAACGTGATCGGCGTGCACTTCGACACGGCGGCGCACGAAGAGGCGACCGCGCAGCTGGTCGACGAGCTGCGCGGACACGGTGTCGAGGCGCACTTCTTCAACGTCAACGCGGCGAGCCCGGCCGTCCGCGCCGAACTGGTCCCGCGGATCGCCGAACTCTCCGGCGGCACCGGCCTGCACGTCCTGGTGCACTCACTGGCGTTCGGCACGCTCGTTCCGTACCTGCCGCGCGCTGGCTGGGAGCGCGGCATCACCCACCGGCAGCTCGACATGACGCTGAACGTCATGGCGCACAGCCTCGTCTACTGGGTGCAGGACCTGGTCGCCGCGGACCTGCTGCCCCGCGGTTCCAAGGTCTACGCGATGACGAGCGCCGGAGTCACGCAGGCACTGCCCAGCTACGGCGCGGTCTCGGCGGCCAAGTGCGCCCTGGAGGCCCACGTACGCCAGCTCGCCTGCGAGCTGGCGCCACGGGAGGTCGCGGTCAACGCCCTGCGCGCCGGGGTGACGCCGACGCCGTCACTCGCGCGCATCCCGGAGCACACCGAGTTCGTCGACCGGGCGACGCTGAACAATCCCCACGGCCGGCTGACGCGGCCCGAGGACGTCGCGGAGGCCATCGTCCTGCTGTCCAGGACGGACTCCTCCTGGATCACGGGCAACACCATCGGCGTCGACGGCGCGGAACTGTACGCGGCCGGTGGCGCCTGGAACCCCCACCGGGCCGATGCGGCCGGCTGACATGAGGAGGACGTCCATGGACCTCGACGCTCTGGTGATCTCCGGCTGGTCGGTCGTCTCACCGTACGGCATGGGCGCCGGCCCGTTCCGCGACGGACTGCGGGCCGGCCGCGACGGTACGAGCGCGGGGCCGTACGGTCCGTTCGAACGGGCCGGGGTCGTGCCGGACTTCGACGTCGCCCGGGTGCTCGGCCGCAAGGGGACCCGGTCGATGGACCGCGTCACCGGGCTCACCGTGGCCACGGTCGGCCGGCTGCTCGACGCGTACCTGCCGCGGCCGTTCGAGGACGCCGAGCGCGTCGGCCTGGTGCTGGGCACCGGTTCGGGCAGCGTCCAGAGCATCATGGACTTCACCCGCGACGCGCTGACGGGGGAGCGGCCGTACCACGTCGACCCGGCGCGGTTCCCGAACACGGTGATGAACCGCGCGGCCGGCCAGAGCGCGATCTGGTACGGACTGAAGGGACCCAACACGACCGTCGCCGGCGGCGCGCTGACCGGTCTGCTGGCGCTCAGCTACACGGCGCGGCTGCACCGCGGCGGCGGCTGCGACGCCATCCTGTGCGGTGCGGCCGAGGAGATCTCCGAGCAGCGCGCCCGGCTGGAGTGGCACGCGAACGGTCCCGGCGGGGGACCGCTCGGCGAGGGCTGCGCCATGTTCCTCACCGAGCGCCTGGACACCGCGCGCCGGAACGGCCGGGCACCGCTCGCCGTCGTGCGCGCGGTGAGATTCGGGGCGTTCGGCGCGCCGGCCTCGGCCGGTGAGGCGCTGCGCCGCTGCGTCGAGGACGCGCTGAAAGACGCCGGCGCCCCCGACGACGTGCGGCTCGTGGCCCCCGCCGGGGGACCGTTCAGCGACCATGAGTCCGCGGCGATCGGCGCCGCGCTCGGCGGCCGCAGGCCACCGGAGGTACGCGGGCGGCCGCTCATCGGTGACACCTCCGCGGCCTCGGCCGCCTTCCAGCTCGCCGCGGTGCTGGCCGCCGGCATGGACGACGGCCTCGCCCTGGTGACCTCGATCGACCGTGAGGGCACCGTCGGCTGCGCGTTGCTCGGGCAGCCGGGAGCGGGAACGTGAGCGTCCCCGGACCCGCCGGGAGCCCCGGCGGCGGTGCCGCGCCCGTCGTCCCGCCACCCGGCGGCGGTGCCGCGGCGGTGGTGCCGTCACCCGGCGACCACGCGGTGCCCGTCACCCGGCCACCCGGCGGCACGCCACCCGACCTCCGCTCCGGGCCCACCGGCTCGAGACCGACCGGATCGCGCCGGCCGGAGCGGCCGACCACGCAGAAAGGACCGTTACCGATGGCCGACCAGCTCGCCCCCCGGCTCGACAAGGAGGACCTTCGCCTGCTGATCGCGGAGGTCCTCGACGTGGACGTCGCCGAGGTCACCGACGACGCGCACTTCGTGGACGACCTCGAGGTCGACTCGCTCATGGCCCTGGAGATCACCGTACGGCTGGAGAAGGAGTACGGCGTGCGCATGCAGGAGGAGGAACTGGAATCCATCCGGACCATGCGCAGCACCTACGACCTGATCGAGCGGAAGCTGCGGGAGACGTCGTGAGGATCGACGCGGGGCCCGATGACGCGATCACGGCCCACGTCACGATCGATCCCGGCGACCCCGTCTTCCCGGGCCACTATCCGGGCTTCGCCGTGCTGCCGGGCGTGTACCTGATCGACTACGCGGACCGCGCCGTGCGCGCCTGGCGTGCCGCCGGGCTCCGGCTGCGGGCCATCGACCGGTGCCGGTTCCGCCGCCCCATCTACCCCGGTGACGAGGTCTCCATCCGGCTGTCCGCGTCCCGGTCACAGCGGGAACTGCGCGTCTCCGCCTCGGCGGCCACGGCGCGCGGCCCGGCCGCCGACCTCCGTCTCCGGTACGAGGAGGCGACGGGCCCGTGATCGGCGTCGCCCAGATCAGACGGATCATCCCGCACCGTCACCCGATCCTGCTGGTGGACCGGGTTCTGGAGGTGGAGCCCGGCCGGAGCCTGACCGCGGCCAAGGCGGTGACGTGCTCCGAACCCGGCTTCGCCGAGGACCGTGAGGAGTATCCGGCCGCCCTGCTGATCGAGTCCTGGGCCCAGTCCGCCGTGCTGCTGTCGGTGTGGGAGCAGCCCAACCCGGACGTACTGGCGGGGAAGGTGGAGCTGGCCGGCGCGATCGACGATGTCCGGTTCGGCCGTCCGGTGCTGCCCGGCGACGTCGTCGAGCACCGGGTCCGGCTGGTCAGGGCCATCGCCGACACGTCGATCCTCGAGGGCGAGTCGCTCGTCGGCGCGTCCACCGTCATGTCGGTCGGTCATTTCGTGGTCGCCCTGCGGTCCATCGACGTGCTCCGGCCGGAGACCGCCCCAGCGTGAAGGAGTCATCGTGCCCGGAACCGATCGGCCCGTCGCCCTCGTCACGGGCGGCTCGCGCGGCATCGGCCGTGCCGCGGTCGCACGTCTCGCCCGCGACGGCTATGACGTGGCGTTCTGCTACGAGGCCAGTACCGAGGCGGCCGAGACGTCGGCCAAGGAGGCGAAGGCGGCAGGCGCCGAGGTCCTCGTCCGGAAGGTCGACGTGGCCGACCGGGCGGCGGCCAAGGAGTTCGTCGAGACGGTCGAGACCGAGCTGGGGCCCGTCGCCGTGCTCGTCAGCGCCGCCGGGATCATCCGCGACAAGCCGCTGGCGCTGATGCGGGACGAGGAGTGGGACGCCGTGCTGCGGGTGAACCTCGACGGCACCTACAACATCTGCCGATCGGTGGTCTTCCCGATGATGAAGCGGCGGGCGGGCGCGATCGTCACCGTCTCGTCGATCTCCGGGATCGCGGGGAACGCCGCGCAGACCAATTACGCGGCGTCCAAGGCCGGCATCATCGGCTTCACCCGGTCCCTCGCCAAGGAGGTGGGGCGTCACGGGATCCGGGCGAACGTCGTGGCCCCGGGCTTCATCGAGACGGACATGACCGCGCGGATGCCTCCTGCTCTGGTGTCGGACATGCGCGCCCGCATCCCGCTGGACCGGTTCGGCCGCCCCGACGAGGTGGCGGATCTGGTCTCCTTCCTGGCGTCGGAGCGGGCCGCCTACATCACCGGCCAGGTCGTGCAGGTCGACGGGGGGATCGCGCTGTGAGCCCGCGGTTCTACTTCTCGCTGCGCAGCCCGTACTCCTGGCTGGCCTACCGGGATCTGCTCGACCGGCACGCCGCACTGGCCGGACGGCTGGAGTGGATCCCGTTCTGGGAACCGGACGAGCACAGCCTGCGGCTGCTCGCCGAGGCGGGCGGACGGTTCCTCTACACCCCGATGTCGAAGGCCAAGCACCTGTACGCGCTTCAGGACGTGCGCCGCCTGGCGGCGGAGCGCGGGCTGCGGCCGGCCTGGCCGGTCGACCGCGAGCCGTGGTGGGAGGTGCCCCACCTGGCCTATCTGGTCGCGCGCCGCCACGGACGCGGGCCGGAGTTCATCGCGGGCGCGTACCGGGCCCGGTGGGAGGAGGGACGCGACATCTGCGACCCCCGGACCATCGCCGGGCTGGCCGGGGAGCTGGGGCTCGACGAAGGTGAGCTGACCGGCGCGGTCCACGATCCGCGGATCCGGGAGGAGGGAGTACAGGTCCTGCTGAGGATCCACCGCGACGGCGTGTTCGGGGTGCCGTTCTTCGTCAACCGGTTCGACAAGTACTGGGGGGTCGACCGGCTTCCGGCGTTCGCCGATTCCGTACGCGCCGGGGCCGGCGCTCCGCCTCCCGCCGTCACGACGGTGGGCGCCGCGTCGGTCGACGACGGGCACGCCGGCGGGTGCGGATGAACGCCCTGCGCGATGAGCCGTCGTGGCCGCGCTCCGCCGTCCGGCGCGTGGCCGTGGCGGCCCTGGTCGCCCCGGTTATAGCCGGGATATAGCGGCCGGCCGCACCGTAGCGACAGCGAGAGAGACCGGGAGAGAACGTGGGCGGTTCTGAGAATTTCGCGGCGACGTTCCGGCGGAACGCCGAACGCGACCCCGCGCGTCCCGCCGTGATCCTCTCCCACGGGGGCGCCGAGGACACCCTCACGTACGGCGGGCTGGACCGGGCGGCCCGGTCGGTCGCGGCGCAGCTGCCCTGCCGGCCCGGCGACCGGGCGGTGCTCGCCTACCCGACCGGCCTGGAGTTCGTCGGCGCCTTTCTTGGCTGCCTGTACGCCGGGGTGATCCCCGTGCCGATGCCGGCCCCGGGCGGCGGGCGCAACCGCCGTGACCGGACCGAGGGGATCGTGCGGGACGCCGATCCGTCCGTCGTGCTGACCGGGGAGGCGCTCCTGCCGTCGGTCGGCGAATGGCTGGGCGGGCGCGAGCTGGCCGGGTTCACCGTCATGGCACCGGAGACGGACCGGCCGGAGGACGTCCCGCCGCCGGACGGCGACGAACAGGCGCCGGCGTTCCTGCAGTACACGTCGGGATCGACGAGCGACCCCAAGGGCGTCATGGTGTCGCAGGCCAACCTGGTGCACAACGTCGAACTCATGCGGCGCAGCCACGGCTGGCACCGCGACATGCGGTTCTGCAGCTGGCTGCCGGTCCACCACGACATGGGCCTCATCGCGATGGTGCTGACGCCGCTGTTCATCGGCGCCACGGCCGTCCTGATGCCGCCCATCGACTTCCTCAAACGGCCACACCTGTGGCCGGCGCTGATCGACCGGCACCGCGCCGAGGTCGGCAGCGCGCCGAACTTCGCCTACGACCTGTGCGCCCGCAGCGTCTCCGACGAGCAGGTCGCGCGCCTGGACCTGTCCTGCTGGCGCTACGCCTGCAACGGCGCCGAGCCGATCGACGCGGACACCCTCGAGCGCTTCGCCGCGCGGTTCGCCGCCGCGGGGCTGCGGCCGGAGGCGCTGCTTCCCGGCTACGGCCTGGCCGAGGCCACCCTCTACGTCTCCGGGACGCCGGCCGACGCCCCGCCCACCGTACGGCGCGTGGCGGCCGGAGCGCTGGAGCGGGGCGGGCTCGCGCCGGCGCGCGAGGGCGAACCGGCCGTGACCGTGGTGAGCAGCGGCGTCGTCCGCGATCTCGACGTGCGGATCGTCGATCCCGGCACGTTACGTCCCCTGCCCGACGGCCGGGTCGGCGAGGTCTGGATTCGCGGGGCCAGCGTCGCCCGCGGCTACTGGCGCAGGCCCGCGGAGACGCGCCGGACCTTCCACGCCCGGACCGCGGACGGGGAGGGCGCCTTCCTGCGCACCGGTGACCTCGCCGCCCTCCTCGACGGCGAGCTGTACATCACCGGCCGGCTCAAGGAGACGCTGATCATCCACGGCCGCAACCTGTACCCCCATGACATCGAACGCGAGGCGGCGCGGCTGGACCCCGCCTTCGGGGGCCTGCCGTGCGCGGTGTTCTCCGTGCCCGTCCCGCGCGAGGAGATCGTCCTCGTGCAGGAGCTGCGCGCCCGGCGGCTGGCCGAAGAGGACCTGCGGGCTCTCGCGGACCTGCTGAAACGCTCGCTCGGCACCCTGCTGGACCTGCGTCTCGCCGCCGTCGCGTTCGTCCGCCGCGGTCAGATCCCGAAGACGACGAGCGGCAAGATCCAGCGGCTGCGCACCCGTGAGCTGTTCCTGGCGGGCGCCCTGGACACCCTGTACGAGGACGTCGCCCCCGGGATCCGCGAACGCCACCGGGCCCCCATCGTCACCGCCGGATGAGGAGTCGCCGTGCGCCGACCACCGACCTACGCCCCCTACGCGCTGACCGAGCGGCTCGAGCGGCGGTTCGGCGACCCGAACGACGCCTCTCGCGCCTTCTCGCTGGCGCGCTGCGCCGAGCTGGACGAGCGGGAGGAGTTCCCGGCCGGCGTCTGCCGCGACCTGGACGACGCGGGCGTCCCCGGCTACTACGTGCCCGCGCGCCACGGCGGATCCGTGCACACCTACGAGGACACCCTGCAGGTCGTGCGCCTGCTCGCGCGCCGGGACCTCACCGTGGCGATCGCGCACGGCAAGACCTTCCTCGGCGCGGTCTCGGCGTGGGTGGGCGCGGAGCCCGCGCAGGCCCGCGCGCTCGGCGAGGCGGTGGCGGCCGGGCAGGTCGTGGCCTGGGGCCTGACCGAGCGCGCGCACGGCGGCGACCTGCTGGCCGGCGAGGTCGCGGCCGAGCCGTCCGGCGCCGGGTACCGCGTCACGGGCGAGAAATGGCTGATCAACAACGCCACGCGGGCGCACGTCATCTGCCTGCTCGCCCGCACCGACCCCGAAGGCGGCGCGCGCGGCTTCAGTCTCCTGCTGGTGGACAAGACGCGGTTGCCGGGGGACGCCTACCGCTGCCTGCCCGCGGTCCGCACCGACGGCATCCGCGGCGCGGACATCAGCGGAATCGCGTTCGACGGCGCGTGCGTACCCGCCGACGCGATGATCGGAGCGCCCGGCGCCGGACTGGAGATCGTCCTCAAGGGCCTCCAGCTCACCCGGACGCTGTGCGCCGCGCTGTCGCTCGGCGCGGCCGACCGGGCGCTGCGGACCGCGCTCGGTTTCGCCCTGCGGCACCGCCTGTACGGGCGGACCGTCGCCGAGCTGCCGCACGCCGCGCGGACGCTCACCGAAGCGTACGCGGACCTGCTCACCCTCGAGGTGACCGGCCTGGTGACGGCCCGCGGCATCCACACGCTGCCGGGAGAGCTGAGCGTCACCTCCGCCGTCGTCAAGTACGCCGCGCCGACGATCGTCGACGACCTCATCACCCGGCTCGGCCAGGTGCTCGGCGCGCGGGCGTTCCTCACGGGCACGGACGGCTGCGGCGTCTTCCAGAAGGTCCAGCGCGACCACCGGATCGTCGGGATCTTCGACGGCAGCACGCTGGTCAACCTCAACTCCCTGATCAACCAGTTCCCGGCACTGGTCCGCGGCCACCGGCGCGGACTCGTCGACGACGCCGGCCTGGCCGGCGCCGTGACCCTCACCGGGCCGCCGCCGCCGTTCGATCCGGCGGGGCTGAGGCTGGCCGCGCGCGGAGGCAGCAGTCTCGTCCAGAGCCTTCCCGCGCTGACGCACACCGCCGAGGGCGTCGCGCCGCCCTCCGTGGTGCGGCGGCTCAAGGAGCTTCAAGAGATCGTCACCGGCCTGCACGACGCCATGGCCGGGCAGCGGCCGTCGGCACGGGACGTGCCGGTGGAGGCGTTCGACCTGGCGCATCGATACGCCCTGTGCTTCGTCGCCGCCGCCTGCGCGCACCTGTGGCTGCGCAACCACGAGGCGATGGCCGGGGGAGAGACCGCCGGGCTCTGGCGGGAGGCGCTGTGGCTCGACGCCTGCCTCGCGCGGCTGCTCGGACGGCTGCGCGGCGGTGACGCCGGGGAGGACGAGGAGGTCTTCGAGCATCTCATGCCGCACCTGGTCGAGCAGTACCGCGGCGGGCGGCTGTTCTCCCCGTTGCCCTGCCGGCTCGCCGAGGAGGCCCGATGACGGACACGCTGGAGGCACTGCTCGGTGACCCGGCGGACCCCGGGAACCCCCTTGGCCACGACGCCGTCGTCGCCGCGGACGAACGCGGCGAACTCCTCGCGGCGGGTGAGGCGATGCTCGACGGGTACGGGCTGAACGCCGAGTTCGTGCCGGCCGAGCTGGGCGGGAGGTTCCGGCAGGCCGACGAGATGGCCCGCGTCGTCCGGGCGGTGTTCCGGCGCGACTGCAGCCTCGGTCTCGGCTACGGAGTCACGAGCTTCATCGCCGCCGTTCCCGTCTGGACGTCCGGCGACCCCGGCCAGCGGCGCCGGCTGGCGGACCTGCTGATGCGCAACGGCCGCGCGGCGGCGGGCTACACCGAACTGGCGCACGGCAACGACTTCACCCGCAACGAGCTGACCGCCCGGCGCGACGGAGCGTCCCTGATCCTGGACGGGCGGAAGGAGCTGGTCAACAACGTGGCGCGGGCGGACGCGGTCGTGCTCTTCGCCCGTACCGCCGAGGAGGCCGGCAGCCGCAGTCACTCGCACGTCCTGGTCGACCTGACCGCGCTGCCCGCCGGCCGGCGCCGCCACCTGCCCCGGTTCCGCACGGCCGGGGTGCGCGGCTGCCTGCTCGGCGGCGTCGAGTTCCGGGACTGCCCGGTGCCCGCCGACGGCGTGGTCGGCCCGTACGGCGGGGCCATGGAGACCGTGCTGACGGCCTTCCAGGTGACCCGGGGCGTGCTGCCGGGAGTCGTGATCGGTGCGCTGGACACCCAGCTCCGCGTGGTCCTGGACTTCGCCCGCGGGCGCACGCTGTACGGCCGGTCCGTGGCCGACCTGCCGCACGCCCGCGCGACCATCACCGGCGTCTTCCTCGACCTGCTCGTCGCGGACTGCCTGTCCACGGTGGTCGCGCGTGCTCTGCACGTCCTGCCGGGGGAGACCAGCGTGTCGACCGCGGCCGTCAAGTACCTGGTCCCCAGGCTCCTGCACGACGGCGCGTACCGGCTCTCCACGGTGCTGGGCGCCCGGTCGTACCTGCGGGAGGGCCCCTACGGGATCTTCCAGAAGAACATGCGCGACATCCCCCTGGTGACGTTCGCGCACGCCAACGCCGCCGTCTGCCAGGCAACGATGCTCCCGCAGCTGCCGCGGCTGGCGCGCCGCAGCTGGCTCGAGGCCGAGCCTCCTCCGGCCGCGCTGTTCCGGCTCGGCGACCCCCTCCCGCCGCTGGAGTACGGCGCCCTGCGGCCCAGCGCGCGCGGGGCCGACAGCCTGACCGCCGCGCTCGCCTCCCTCGCTGAGGCCCCGGACCTGGCGGATCTCGCGTCGCTGTTCACCGGGGAACTGCGGTCGCTCAGGCGCCGATGCCTGGACCTGCCGCCGGGGGACCGGACGGTCACGGCCCGGCGCTCGGCCTTCGACCTGACCGACCGGTACGCGACCGTGCTCGCCGCGGCGGCCTGCGCCGGCGTCTGGCGGCACGCCGACGGTGGGTTCCTCGGGGACACCGTCTGGCTCACCGGAGCGCTGTGGCGTCTCGCCGGACGCCTCGGCAGGAGCCCCGGACCGCTGCCGGACGGGCTGGAGCGGCGCCTCTTCACCGACCTCCTCGCCCGGCACGACGGCGACCGGACCTTCGACCTCGACCGGCGACGGCTCGCCGGCCGACACGTCCCGTGATCTCACAGAAAGTAGCGGACATGCCGGAGATGAGCATCGACACGTCGGCGGACGCGATCCGCGCCTGGTTGATCGAACGCGTCGCGTTCTACGCCGAGCGCCGCCCGGACGAGATCGCGACGGACACGCGCCTCGTCGAGCTGGGACTGGACTCGGTCTACGCGCTGACCCTCGGCGGCGACATCGAGGACCGGTTCGGTGTCGAGGTCGAGGCGACGCTGGGCTGGGATCACCCGACCATCGACGCGATCACCGCCTACCTGGTCGCGGAGCTGGGCTGATGGACGACCTTCGGCGGCTCTCGGCGGGCCAGGACGCCATGTGGCATCTCCACCGGCTGGCCCCGGACCGCGCGGCGTACAACATCACGCTGGCGGTCCGCGTCCGTACCCCGCTCGAACCGGACCTGCTGCACCGGGCGGTGGCGGCGCTCGCGGCCCGGCACGACCTGCTGCGCTCGGTGTTCACCGAGATCGACGGCGTGCCCTGGCGCGTCGTCCGCGCTCCGGCCATGGTCCGGCTGGAGGTCCGGGAGATGGCCGGCGCGGACGACGACGCGGTGGCCGCCGCGGCCCGCGACGTCGGGAGGACGCCGTTCCGGCTGGCCGAGGGCGCCGTCCGCCTCGTGCTCCTGCGCCGCCGCCACGACGACGCGGTGCTGGTCGTGGTCGCCCACCACATCATCTCCGACCGCACGTCGCAGTGGCTGCTGATGCGCGACCTGCTCGACGCCTACCGCGGGCTGCTGACGGCCGGCGAACCCGCCTGGTCCGAACTGGACCGGGCCTTCGACGACCACGTCGAGGACGAACGCCGTCTCCTGGCGTCTCCGCGCGGTCCGGAACTGGCGGAGCGCTGGCGGCGGATCTGCGCGGACGCGCCCGCCGCGGAGCTCCCCGCCGACCGGCCGCGCCCCGAGCGCCAGGGCTTCACCGGAGCGACCGTCCAGCGCAGGTTCCCCGACGCCCTGCACGGCCGCCTGCGCCCGGCGGCCGACGCGCTCGGCGTCACGCCCTTCGCCCTGGTGCTGGGGGCCTTCGAGACGGTACTGCACCGGTACACCGGCCACGATCGTTTCCTCATCGGCTGCCCGGCCTCGATCCGGTTCCGGCGCGGCATGCGGGACGTCGTCGGTTACCTCGTCAACACCCTGGTGCTGCGCGCCCGGCTGAGCCCGGCGACCACGCTCGGCGAGGCGGCCGTGTCGGCGTACCGGCAGACGGCGACGGCGATGGCCGCCGCGCGGTACCCGACCGTGCTGCTGCCCCGCCCGGAGGACCGCGCCCGGCTGTTCCACATCGCCGTGACCATGGTGACCGCCAACCGCATGGAACCCCTCCTCGACCTGCTCGACGGCGGGCTCGACTACGGCGGCCTGCGCCTGGAGCTGGTGGACGTACCGCACATGGAGGGCCAGCTCGACCTGTCGGTCGAGCTGCGGGAGAGCCGTGGGGCGCTGACGGTGACGTTCCGCTACGACGTCGACCTGTTCGACGCGGTGACGATCGAGCGGCTGGCCGATCACCTCGTCACGGTGACCGAGGCGGCCGTCGCCGACCCCGGTACTCCGGTGTCCGGCGTGTCCCTGGGAGACGAGACCGACCTGGAACGGCTGCTGGCGATGGGAACCGGTCCCACCAGATGACGGAGAGTGGACAATCATGATCAGTGCGGCCGTCGATGACTGCCCGACCATCACCCTGACCAAGACGGAACGCGACGATCTGGCGTCCGTCGCCGCGCGCGCCGCGGCGACCCCGCCGCGTCTCGTCGACGACTCCGGCTGGGTCGCCACCGCCCGGGCCCTGTCCTGCCGGCTCCCGCCGAGGCTGAACGAAGAGCTCCGGAGGTTCCGCCATGACCCGGGCCCGGACGGACTCATCCTCGTGCGGAACCTGCCGGTCGACGACGTGCTGCGCGCCACGCCGTCGACGCCCGGATCGGTCGAGCGGACGGCGACCAGAGAGGCGGCGGCACAGGTGCTCATCACGCTGCAGCTCGGCGAGGTCGTGGCGTTCCGCAACGAGAAGGCCGGCGCGCTGGTTCAGAACGTCGTGCCCGTGCCCGCGCACGAGCGGCAGCAGAGCAACGCGGGATCGACCCGGCTCGAGATGCACGTGGAGAACGCGTTCCACCCCCACCGCCCGGATCTCGTCGCGCTGATGTGCCTGCGCAACGACCACGAGAACCGGGCCGGGCTGCGCATCGCGTCGATCCGGCGCGCGGCGGTCCTGCTCCCCGGCCTCGTCCGCCGCGTGCTCGCCGAGCCGCGCTTCGTCACCGAGCCGCCACCGTCGTTCGGCGGCGCGGACGGCGAGGCCCCGGCGCACCCGGTGCTCGCCGGCGCGCCCGACGACCCGGACGTCCGGGTCGATTTCAGCGCCACGCGCCCCCTGGACGACGACGCCGGCCGTGCCCTGGAGACGCTGCGGGAGGCCTTCGACCAGGTGGCCCGCACGATCGTGCTCACGCCCGGCGACCTGGCCCTGGTCGACAACCGGCTGGCCATCCACGGGCGTACCGCCTTCACTCCGCGTTATGACGGCAACGACCGTTGGCTGTACCGCACCTTCGTCCACCTGAACCATCGCGTCTCCCGCGCGTCACGCACCGGCAACGGCAATGTTCTGGATTGACCCCGGTATAGGGGAGATATAGCGCCCCCACGCATCATCAGATGTGCTGGCGCGGGCGCGAATCGGCGCACTGCCCCGAGGTTATCGACGAAAGGGAACCCGTGGTCGATCAACCGTTCAAGAGTATCCTGCAAACCGTCGGGAACACCCCGCTCGTCGAGCTCGATAACCTCATCCCGTCGTTCGAATCACGCGTCTTCGCGAAGGTCGAGCGGTTCAATCCGGGCGGCAGCATCAAGGACCGCCCGGCGCTCATGCTGCTGCTGGAGAAGATCCAGGCCGGCGAGCTCGTCCCAGGCCGGTCGGTGATCGTGGAGTCCAGTTCGGGCAACCTGGCCGTCGGCCTGGCCCAGATCTGCCGTTATTTCGGCCTCGGCTTCATCTGCGTCGTCGACGCCAAGACGACCGAGCAGAACATCGCGATCCTGCAGGCCTACGACGCCATGGTCGAAGTGGTCACCGAGCCCGATCCGAAGACCAAGGAGTACCTGCCGGCCCGCATCCGCCGGGTGCGCGAGATCGTGGCGGGCACCCCGTACGCGTACTGGCCGGATCAGTACTCCAACCCGCTCAACCCGCTGGCGCACGAACAGACCATGCGGGAGATCACCCTGGCGCTCGACGGGCGCGTCGACTACCTGTTCTGCGCGACCAGCACCTGCGGGACGCTGCGCGGCTGCTCGGAGTACGTCCGGCGGAACGGGATGCCGACGACCGTCGTCGCGGTCGACGCCGTCGGCAGCGTGCTGTTCGAGGACAAGCCGGCGCCGCGCCTGATCCCCGGCCACGGCGCCTCCGTCCGGCCGACCCTGCTGGCCCCCGACGCGGCCTCCACGGTCGTGCACGTCTCGGACCTCGAGTGCGTCGTCGGCTGCCGGCGGCTCATCCGCCACGAGGCGATCCTGGCCGGCGGTTCCTCCGGCGCGACGGTCGCCGCGCTGGAGAAGCTGCAGGAGCGGATCCCGCCCGGCTCGAACTGCGTGCTGATCTTTCCCGACGGCGGCGACCGCTATCTCGACACCGTCTATTCCGACCGGTGGGTCAACGAGAACTTCGGTGAGGTCTCGCATCTCTGGAAGGACCAGATGAAGGGACGGACGAGCCCATGCTGATCGTCCGGAACGCCGAGGTGCGACGGCTTCTCGAAGGGCGTGAAACGGAGATCGTCGAACGCGTCCGCGCGGCTTATGTCCTGCACGACGAGGGGCGCTCCGCACTACCGCACTCGACCTTTCTCCGATTCCCTGGAAATGAGCGGGACCGCATCATCGGATTGCCCGCCTACCTCGGTGGTGACGACGCGGTCGCCGGAATGAAGTGGATCGCCTCCTTCCCCGGGAACCCGCGCCGGGGCATCGAACGCGCCAGCGCCGCGATCGTGCTCAACTCGCTCGAGACCGGCCGGCCGGAGGCGCTGATCGAGGGGTCGCTGATCTCGGCGTGCCGTACGGCGGCGAGTGCCGCGCTCGCCGCGGGCCTGCTCGTCTCCGCCACCACCGAGGGCGTCGCGCTGATCGGGTGCGGGGTCATCAACCGGGAGGTGCTGAGGTTCCTGGCCACGGTCCTGCCCGCCCTCGCCGAGGTCACGGTCTATGACGTCGACCGGGCCCGGGCGGAGGCGTTCGCGGCCGGCTGCGCGCCGGACCTCCGGGTCAGGGTCGCCGCCGGCATCGCCGAGGCCCTCGGCTCCCATGGGCTCGTCTCCATCGCGACGACGGCCACCGAACCCCACCTGGACACCGCGGCCTGCCGGCGCGGCGCGGTCGTCCTGCACGTGTCGCTGCGCGACATCCTGCCCGAGGCGATCCTCGCGGCGCGCAACGTCGTGGACGATCCCGATCACGTCTGCCGTGAGCGGACGTCCCTGCACCTGGCCGAGCAGTCCACCGGACACCGGCGGTTCATCGCCGCGTCGATCGGCGGTCTGCTCCGCGAACGGACACCGGTCGAGCGCGACCCGCACCGGGTGACCGTCTTCTCACCGTTCGGGCTCGGCGTCCTCGACGTCGCTCTGGCCCGCCACGTCCAGGCCATGGCCGAGCGCGAGGGCCTCGGAGTACGCGTGGACGACTTCCTGCCGGAGCCGCACCCCGTGACCACAGAAGGAGCGATCCATGGCCGCTGACGCCGACCTCTACGACGTCGTGCTCAACGACGAGGAGCAGTACTCGGTCTGGTGGGCCGACCGCGAGCCCCCGTCCGGATGGCGCAGAGAGGGCACCCGCGGTACCCGCGAGGAGTGCCTCGCCCACATCGCCGAGGTGTGGACGGACATGCGGCCGCTGAGCCTGCGGCGCCGGATGGAGATGGACAGCGAGGTCTGAGGGCACCCATGAACATTCCCGAAGCCGTCGCCCGTCAGGCGGCGCGGACGCCGGAGTCCCTCGCCGTGACCGGCGACCAGGGCGACCTGACCTACGCCGACCTGATCCGGCGCGCCGACCAGGTGGCCCATCTCCTCCGCCGGCACGGGGCCGGGCGCGAGACGGTCGTGGGTGTCCGCATGCGCCGTGGCATCGACCTGCCCGTCGCGCTGCTCGGAGCATGGCGGGCCGGTGCGGCCTACCTGCCGCTGGACCCGGACCATCCGGCCGAGCGGACGCGCTGGATGATCGAGGACACCGGTGCCCGCGTCGTGCTGACCGACGGCGAGCCGGCCGGGACGCCCGAGGGGGTCACGGAACTCCCCATCGCCCTGGCCGGCGCGGAGCCGGACACCCCGTCCGGGATGGTCACCGACCCGGGCGCCGCCGCGTACGTGATCTACACGTCCGGGTCCACCGGCCGGCCGAAGGGCGTCGTGGTCACCCACGAGGGGATCGGCAACCGGGTCGCCTGGACCGTGCGGTGTCACGGCCTGTCGGTGACGGACCGGATCCTGCAGAAGACCTCGCCGACCTTCGACGCGGCCGGCTGGGAGTTCTTCGCCCCCCTGGTGAGCGGCGGAACGGTCGTGATGGCGCCGCCGGGCGCCGAGCGTGATCCCGCCGCCATCGTACGGGCCGCCGCGGCGCACGGGGTGACGGTGCTCCAGGTGGTGCCGTCGGTCCTGCGGCTCCTGGTGGAGGAGCCCGGGCTCGCCGAATGCGGGTCGCTGCGGCTGCTGTTCTCCGCCGGCGAGCCGCTGCACGCCGAACTGTGCCGCAGGGTGCTCGACCAGGTGCCGGTGGAGATCTGGAACACCTACGGCCCGACCGAGTGCGCGATCGACGTCACCGCGCACCGCGTCGACCCGGCCGTCACGTCCGGGCCGGTGCCGATCGGCGGGCCCATCGACAACACCCGCGTCCTCGTCCTCGACGTCTCCGGCCGGCCGGTGCCGGTGGGGGTGGCGGGAGAGCTGTACGCGGGCGGCGCCGGGGTCGCGCGCGGGTATCTCGGCCGCCCCGATCTGACCGCCGAGCGGTTCGTGCCGGATCCGTACGGTCCGCCGGGCGCGCGCCTGTACCGGACCGGCGACCTCGTGCGGTGGCGCGAGGGCGGGTCGCTCGACTACCTCGGCCGGCTGGACCACCAAGTCAAGATCAACGGAGTGCGCGTCGAGCCGGGAGAGGTCGAGGCCGCTCTCGCCGCGCATCCGGCCGTACGCGCCGCGGTGGTCACCGACCTGCCCGACGCGACCGGCGCCTCGTGCCTGGTCGCCTACGTCGTCGAGAGCGCCTCCCCCGGCACGGCGACGGCCCCGTCGCCGGCGGATGACGGGGGCGCCCGCGTGCCCGGCCTGGCGGAGCGGCTCCGCGGGTTCCTGCGGGAGCGGCTGCCCAGCGCGTTCGTTCCCGCGATCTTCGTCGAGCTGGACGAGCTGCCGCTGACCCCGAGCGGAAAACCCGACCGCGCCGCGCTGCCCGTCCCGGATCCGGCGACGGGAACCGGCCGCCCGGCGTACGTCGCGCCGCGCAACGCCGCCGAACAGGCGATCGCCGACGTGTGGGCCGAACTGCTCGGCGTCGAGCGGGTCGGCGCGCACGACGACTTCTTCCGGCTCGGTGGGTCATCGCTGCTGCTGGCACGCCTCGCGGGCCGGCTGCGCGCCGCGAGCACCGGCGGCGACCCCGACCTGTCGGCGCTGTTCCAGGAGACCACGGTCGAGGCGCAGGCCAGGCTGCTCGCCGGGCCGTCCCCGGCCGCCGCACCGCCGCCGATCACCGCCGGGTCGGCGAAGGAGGCGCCGCTGTCCTTCGGCCAGGAGCGGCTGTGGTTCCTGGACCGGATGCGCCCGGGCAGTGCGGAATGGGTGGCGCCGCTCATCGTCCGGCTCGACCCCGGCACCGGCACCGGCACCGTGCGCGACGCGCTGACCGCCCTCGCGGCGCGGCACGAGATCCTGCGCACCCGCTACGTGGCCGACGCGGGCCGGCCACGCCAGGTGATCGACGACGCGGCACCGGTCGTGCCGCGTGTCGTGGACGTCACCCGGCAGGAGCTGGCCGCCGTCTACGCGGAGGAGTTCGAGCGCGGATTCGACCTGGAGTCCGGGCCGGTCTGGCGGTCACTGCTGATCCGCGTCGCCGGCGAGGCGCCCCTGCTGCTGCTGACCATGCACCACATCGCCTGCGACGGCTGGTCCTCGGCGGTCCTCGCCCGCGAGGTGCGCGAGCTGTGCGCGGCCGCGCGGGAGGGACGCGAACCACGCCTCCCCGAGCCCGGGGTGCGGTACGCCGACTACGCGGCCTGGCAGCGCCAGTGGCTGACCGATGACGTCATCGGCCGGGAACTGGAGCACTGGCGCCGGACCCTCGACGGCATGCAGCCCCTGCGGTTCCCGACGGACCGGCCACGGCCGCCCCGGCGCGACCACCACGGCGCGGTCATCCCGTTCGTCGTTCCGCGCGGCACCGCCGGCGCCCTCGACCGGCTGGCCCGGGAGGACGGGGGCACCTTGTTCACGGCGCTCCTGTCCGGGTTCGCCGCTCTGCTGGCGCGGTACACGGGGCAGCGGGACGTGGTGATCGGGACCCCGGTCGCCGGGCGGGTCCGTCCGGAGCTCGAGGGCGTCGTCGGTTTCTTCCTCAACTCCCTCGTGCTGCGCTGTGACCTGAGCGGCGAGCCGGACCTGCGGGACCTGCTGCGCCGGATCCGGCGCACGTGCTCGTCCGCGTTCGCGCACCAGCACCTGCCGTTCGAGCTCCTGGTCGACGACCTGCGCCCCGAGCGCGACCTGTCGCGTACCCCGCTGTACCAGGTCGCGTTCGACCTCCACGACGAGCGGCTCACCGACGGCGGGGCCGACACGTCCGACATGGAGACCTACCGGCAGGCGTGGCGCGTGGCCAAGACCGACCTCACCCTGTTCATGCGACGGCGTCCCGACGGCGCGCTGGCCGGGGCCTTCGAGTACGCCACGTCCCTCTTCGACGCCGGCACGATCGAGCGGCTGGCGGATCACTTCGTCCGGCTCCTCGACGTCGTCGTCCGGGACCCGTCCGCGCCCGTGTCCACGGTGGGCTTCCTGCCCGCCGGGGAGTCGGCCGGGACGGCCGGCGCGCGGCTCGAGATACGCCACCGGGTGGACGAGGAGTTCGAGCGCCAGGCCGCGGCCGTGCCCGGCGCGCCTGCGGTCGTGGCGGGGGACCTCGTCGTCGGCTACGCGGAGCTGGACGAGCGCGCGAATCGTCTCGCGCACCACCTGCGCGCGCTCGGCGTCCGGCGAGAGTCACGGGTGGCGGTGCTGCTGGACCGGAGCCCGGACCTGGTGGCCGCGTTCCTGGGCGTCTGGAAGGCGGGCGGGGCGTACCTGCCGCTGGACCCGTCGTACCCGGCGGAGCGGATCACGGCGATGCTGGACGACGCCGACGTACGGATGGTCGTGACGGCCTCGGCCTATGCGGATCGGTTCGACCGGCCGTGTGTCCTGCTGGACCGTGACGGCGCGGAGATCGAGGCGCGGCCGGGCACGGCGCCGTCCCGCCGGGGCGGCCTCGACGATCTGGCGTATGTGGTGTTCACGTCGGGGTCGACGGGGCGTCCGAAGGGTGTGGGGG
>NZ_JAMXMX010000043.1 GCF_024055725.1 Actinoallomurus spadix
GCCATCCATAGTGGTCGCGTACTTGTCACCCATGACTAGACCTCCCTTCCGGCACTGGCCGGCCGGGCGTCGTACGTCACCGGCTCGGTCTCCTCATCGACGACGGCATGGATCAGCGTTGGTTCCTGTCTCCTCCGGATCAGCAGGCCGCGTCCGGGGATGCGCTGGGCGGCGCGCTGGTCCCCCAGCAGGACCCCTTCGCGTGGATCACCGGACAGGATGAGCCCGTCGGCGCCGAACTCCCGTAGCCGCCCCACCATCGGGTCCGACATCAGGGACCGTGAGGCCCCGCTGACGCGACGGGCGAGCACGACGTGGAAACCGAGTTCCTCGCCCTGCGTGACGAAGGAGGCCAGCGGCGCGAGCGGGCCGCGGTCCGCGCCGCTCGCCACCAGGTCGTAATCGTCGACGACCAGGTAGAACTCCGGTCCCTCCCACCAGTCACGCTCGCGCAGCCGGTCGACGGTCAGGCCGGGCGGCGGCATCCGTTCCTTCAGTTTCTCGGCCACCTGGGCGACGAAGGCGGCTGCCAGCTCGGGGTTGCCCGCGTGCGCGCCGATGTACGGGGCGGGCAGGACGTCCAGGAGGCTGCGGCGGTAGTCGATGACGATGAAGCGCACGTCCCACGGTGAGTACCGGCGGCCGATGCCGCGCATCCAGGCCCGCAGGAACGAGGTCCGGCCCGAACCGGAGTCGCCGAAGACGAGGAAGTGCGGTTGGCCCTGGGTGAGGTCCAGGCCCACCGGGTGCAGATCGGTTTGGGCCAGCCCGATCGGAATCTCGGTCGGGGACAGTCCCCGCCCGGCGTCCTCCCACGGATTCCCGACGACCGAGGTGTCGGCGAGGATCTCCTCCAGCTCTTTCACGGTGATCCGCTCCGGCAGCACCTTCAGCCGCGGCGCCGGCGCTCCCTGCCACGAACCGGTGATCGCGTCAATGACCTCCTGCTGCGCCTCGGCAAGGCCGTCGAGGCCGTCATCACCGTCCATGCGGGGCAGCGCGACGTGGAAGGGAAACCCGGGCGGCATCAAGCCACGACCGGCCGGCACCCGCCCCAGCCGCCGGGTCTCCTGACGGTTGACCTCCGATTCCGCCGGGTCGTTCATCCGCAGTTCGAGACGTCCGGGAATGCTGTCACGCAACGCCAGCCGAATCTCGGCCCAGCGGTTGGCGGTCACGATCAGGTGCACCCCGACACCCAGACCACGGGTGGCGATGTCGGTGGCGATCGTGGTGGCGTCCTCCAGCTCCGCGTGCAGCGCACCCCAGTTGTCGATGACGAGAACGACGTCGGCGGCACGCACCCCCGCCGGCAGCGCACCGCTGTCGCGTCGCCGGCGGAAGTCGGCGGCGGACTGGATGCCCAAGTCCTGGAACATCCGCTCGCGCACCGCGATCAGGCGATTCACCTCGGCCAGCACGCGCTGGACCCGTTCGGTGTCCCGCCGCCCGGCCACCCCGGACACGTGCGGAGCGCCTTGCAGCGCGTGCAGCGCGCCCCCGCCGTGGTCGATGCAGTAGAACTGCAGCTCGTCCGGCGTGTGAGTGAGCATCGCGCTGATCAGTGCCGTGCGCAGGAACGTGCTCTTGCCGCTCTGCGGCGCGCCGACCAGGGCCAGGTGCCCGTGGATCCCGGTCAGGTCGAGCACGACGGGACGCTGCTCCTGCCGGGCGGGCAGGTCCGCGACGGCGACCGGGAACTTCAGCTCCCCGGCCGCCGACCACGCCTGACTCTGCAGGCCCCGCTCCGGCACGACCTCCACCGGGGCGAGCAGCGGGTCGAGGGGGAAACGCGGCGGCAACGGCTCCAGCCACACCTGATGGGTGGGCGCGCTGCTCGCCGCGAGCCGCTCGACGACGACCTCCAGCTCGGTCGTCCCGGACCCCGGCACAGGGGTGACCGCGGGCTCGGGCGCCGTGTCCTCCGGGGTGGGCGGGGTGCGCAATGCGAAGGGGACCGGCGCGATCGATTTCGGCCGGCCTTGCTGCGCGGCGGGGTCCTCGTAGAGCCGGGAGACGTGCGCCACCCGGAACCGCTCGTAGATCGACTCGTCTACTTTCAGGTAGGCGGAGCCGGGGATGGGCGGCAGCTTGTACGCGTCCGCCGTGCCGATCACCGTACGGCTCTCGCTCGCGCTGAACGTGCGCAGGGCGATGCGGTAGGACAGGTGGGACTCCAGGCCGCGCAGGCGGCCCTCCTCCAGCCGCTGGGTGGCCAGCAGCAGGTGCATGCCCAGGCTACGGCCGACCCGGCCGATCTGCACGAACAGGTCGATGAAGTCCGAGCGCTGCGACAGCAGCTCACCGAACTCGTCCACCACGATCATCAGGTACGGCAGCGGCGGCAGCGGCGCGCCGTCCGCGTCCGTACCACCGGCCGCCTGCTTGAGCTGGTAGTCGCGGATCGAGTCGATGTTGCCCGCCTGCCGCAGCAGCCGCTGCCGCCGCTGCTGCTCCCCCACCAGCGCCACCCGTACGCGCTCGACGAGGGAAAGGTCGTCGGCCAGGTTCGTGATCAGGCCCGCCACGTGCGGCAGCCTCGTCAGGCCCGCGAACGTCGCACCACCCTTGAAGTCCACCAGCACGAAACCCAGGTGCTCCGGCGAATGCGTCAGCGACAAGCCGGTGACCAGCGTCCGCAGCAGTTCGCTCTTGCCCGAGCCGGTCGCGCCGACCACCAGCCCATGCGGCCCGATGCCGCCCTGCGCCGACTCCTTCAGATCCAGGACGAGGGCCTCGCCACTGGCGGTGACGCCGACCGGCACTCGCAGGAGGTCGTCGTCGTCCGGTGCGCGCCAGGCGGCGGTCGGGTCCAGCGACGTGACGTCGATTCCGAGCATGCCGGGCAGCGACACGGACTGGGAGAGGACCTGCTCCTGCTCGCCCGTGAGCCGCAGCGGTGCGAGCGATCGGGCGATCCGGGACCGCAGGGCGGGCGCGATCCGGTCGACGGTCGCGTCCTCCACGGTGCTGTGCAGCCCGGCGTTCGCGCCCTCCAGGGTGAGGCGGCCGGACGCTTCGAGGCGCACGCGCACATCGACGCGCTCCGGTTCGTGCGCCTCGGTCGTGACCAGGCACACCACCGTGATGCCGAGGTTCGGGCCGGCCTCCGCGATCAGGCGGGGGACGAGCGGGGATCGGGTCCAGGCCGCGCGGGGATCGTAGTCGTTCAGCACGATGACGAGCCGCCGCCGCGGTCCCTCCTGGGCGGTCATGGACACGAGCCGCGTTCCGCGCTCCGCGCGGGCCGCCATGGCCCGGTCGAGTGCGGCCTCGATGTAGTCCGCCAGGCCGACCAGGTCCTCGGCGACCAGAGGGACGACCTCGACCCCGCGCTCGCGGGTGTCCGGTTCGTGGGCGTTCGGGAGCCACTTGACCCACTCCCACCGCGCGTCCCCGGACGTCACCACGGCGACCTGCACGTCGTCCGGCGCGTGCAGCGTGGCGAGCTGGCACAGCATCGCGGTGGCCGCCGCCTCGGTCTCCGCGGCCGGACCCAGCAGGCTCACCACGCCGGCCCGCCCGACGTCGATCCACGCCGGTTGCCGTTCGACCGTCTTGTGCGTTTGAACGAGCTCCTCGGCGGCGTGCAGGGAATGGGCGTCGTACTCGACGGTCGGATCGGGTCGCCTGGTGGTCGTGAGGGTGATGGCCAGCGGCCCGCCTCCCACGCCGATGCGCAGTCTGAGGAAGTCGGGGTCCTCGGGTCGCCTCTCCCAGACGCGGCGCCGTCGGACCGCGATCGCCCACAACCGCTCCGGACTCGGATGCACCCACGCCGCCGCGAAGCGCTGCACCTGGGCCACCTCTCTCGCCTGCCGGCGAATCCCCGCCAGGTAGTCCAGGTAACGCTCGCGCTGGTGCTCCCTGGCCTGGCGGCTCTTCCCCCGCATCTGCATCCGGAAGCCGATGCTCAGCCCCGCCGACGTGACGATGAACAGGACGCCCAGCGCGATCATCCACTGCCGACCGGTCGAGATCAGGTACGCGGCCATGCTGACGCTGGTCAACAACGGCAGGAGGAGCGTGAGCATGGTCGACATCCCGCTCGGCGGCGGCAACTGCGGCGGTGCCGCGATGGAGACCTTGTCCTCCGGCACGGGCGGCGGTGCCATCCGTGCGGGGCGGTGGAAGGCGATCCTGCTCATCGGTTGGGCTGCCTCAAAGGGAGATGGTCGCGGCGGCGGACGCGGATGTGGTCCGCCGCGCGCCGGCGACCGCGATCAGGACGTGAGCGGCGGGTAGTCGGCTGTGATGGCGGTCTTGTTCGTGTCCAGCACGTCCGGCGGCGGGGTGGTGTCGATGTCGAGGGGGGGTACCGCGCTGCGCCATGGCTGGGGCGGCGCGTCGAACTTGGCGGTGAACCTGTTCCAGACATCGGTGAGGCCGAACTCGGCCGCGTTGTAGTTGTGGAGCGCGGTGGCGAGCCCAGTGGCAATGGCGCTCAGCACGCCGTCGTCGGGCTTCTCGTCGCTACCGAAGATGTCGCCCATGACCGTGCGCCATCGCTTGTTGAAGTCATCCGCTTCCTGCTGAGTCTTGCCCACCCAGTCGTTGAGTGTCAGCGACTGCAGGGTGGTCGCGATTCGGGAGACGGAGTCCGCGACGTTCTGCGCGTAATCGTGCAGTGCGGTCGCCGTTTCGTGAATTCCCCACGGCCCGATCGCCATGTTCGACAGGTAGTCGTAGTCAGTGGTGGCCATTGATGGCGTTCCCTCGTTCGAATTCGCGACTTAGGCGGGCGTCACGTTCGCCGCGTTCACAGACTCGGCCTGATGGTAGTTGTCGTAGGACTTCTGCATCCGGTCAATTATCTCCTGAAGGAGTCCCATCATTTGGGACGTGGCATTGGCGTACCACGTCTCAACCGGGTCGAGTGAGTCGTAGGCAGGTCCCTTCCAGTAGAGATTCAGATCGCTCATCTTGGACTTGATCTGCTCGAGGGTCTTGGAGATTCCGTCGTGCTCCCGCTGGACGGTGGCGATGGCGTCCGACAATGCCTGCAGGGCGATCCCGAACTCGGTGTCGCCCGCGGTCTGTCCTCCTCCGCCGGTGTCCGCCATGATCTTCTCCTCAATCCGATGGTCTGAACGATCCCGGTCTGGGCCTCGGGTGACGCGGTGCCGCCGGCGTATCAGCCGGTGACCCCCTTGGTCGGCGGCGCGGGGAACAGCGAGTGCCTGTCGGCGGCGGCGTAGACCTGACCCGAGTGGTTCACGAGGGCGATGTACTCACCGAAGAGCTCGAGCGCGGCGCCGATGGCCTGCAGCGTCTTCTCCTGGGCGGGATTCATTTGCGCGGCGAATTCCTGCGCCGGTTTCGCGAAGACCGTGGGTCCCGTAGTGTTGTCGTGATGGGTCCATGTGTGCGACCCCGCATCGTAAGTATCCGACGCGGCTGTCACGGTGGAGGTCTGCCCGAAAACGGTCCCCTCCGAAGACAGCACATGCGAACGCAGGTTCTCGTACTGGGTCACCAACCCCCCGGCGGTTGTCAACATCTTGTTGACCCCGTCACCGAGCTTTCCGAAGTTGACCGAAAAATCCTTTGCGTCGCCATCAGGAGCAGGGGGTGAACCAGCGGAATCTCCCCCATCTTGGGAGAACGTCGGGTCCGTGTTGAAGGACGGGCGGCTCGCCCAGGCGACCTTGAGCACAGGGGAGTCGGTGTTTCCCAGGTTCGGCGGAACGGCACTGTCATCGCTGTGGTCGTTCGGGTCGAACGGGTGGCGGTCGTACTTCGAGGTGGCGGGTTTATCCACGGGTCCTCCTTCTCGTTGGCGGGTTCTCGGAAGCGGGCCTTAGATCGGTTGGGCCGGCGGCAGGTCCTCTGGGAGGAGGGTCGTCAGGTCGCGAGCGTCTCCGGCCGTCAGGTCGTCGGCGATCCGCATCGCGTGGCGCTCGGTCATCAACTGGAAGACCTGCCGGGCGGTCCGGCCGTTGCCGAACTGCTCGCCCCGGGGCAGGTCCTCGAAGAACCGGTGCAGCGCATCGACGGTCTCCTCGGGGCACTCGTACCGGTGCCGGTCGGCGTGGTAGCGCACGATCCGCACCAGCTCGGCGGAGTCATAGTCGTCGAACGTCAGGGTGCGGGTGAACCGCGAGCCCAGCCCCGCGTTGGAGGCCAAGAACCGCTGCATCTCCTCCGGATAGCCGGCGACGATCACCACGACGTCGTCGCGGTGGTCCTCCATCAGCTTCACCAGCGTGGAGATCGCCTCCTGGCCGAAGTCGTTGCTCTGCCCGTGCGGGACCAGCGAGTACGCCTCGTCGATGAACAGCACCCCGCCCAGCGCGCGGCGGAACACCGCCTGCGTCTTGGGCGCGGTGTGCCCGACGTACTCCCCCACCAGGTCACCGCGGTCGGCCTCCACCAGGTGACCGCGTTCCAGCAGGCCCAGCGCGTGCAGGAACCCGCCGTACAGGCGCGCGACCGTGGTCTTGCCCGTGCCCGGGTTGCCGGCGAAGACGAGGTGACGTGACAGCGGCGGTGGCGGCAGCCCCGCCTCCTCGCGGACCTTCACCATCTGCATCAGCTTGGTCAGGCCGACGATGTCGCGCTTGACCCCGTCCAGGCCCACCAGCCGGTCCAGCTCGGCGCGCAGCTCCGCGAGCCGCTCCTCGGGCGCCTTGTCCGTCTCGTCCTCGGCGGCGGCCGCGGAGCCGCTGCCCTTGGCCGGCCCGCCCGCGGCCGTCGCCGCACGCGCGGACGGCGCCGCGCCATCGCGCTGCGGCAGGACGGCGTCACGGACCCCCTCCGACCCGCAGTCCTCGATGACGGGCTCGGCGCCGTCGCACACGACCAGGTCGTGGTCGCCACCGGACACGTGGCAGCGGCGCAGCACCGGGGCCGCCTCCGCCTCCACGTAGATCGCCGGATATCCGGCCTCGGAGATCCGGCAGTCCTCGAACAGGCCCGCCGCCCCCTCGGCCAGGAACACGCCGTTGCGAGCGGGCCGCTCGACGGTCAGACCCCGGACGCGCGGCCGGGCGCCGGCGCCGGCGTACAGGCCGGTGCCCTCGACGCCGGTCATCGTGCAGTCCTCGATCCGTACGGCACTGCCGGTGTCCAGGAACACGCCCGTCGACCCGGTGCGCTCAATGCGGACGCCCTCGATGACGGCTCCGCCGCCAGGGCCCACCTGGATCCCGACCTCGGTGACGTCTCCGATCTCGCAGTCGGCCACGAACGGCCGGTGAGTCGTCCGCAGGTCGAGCGCGGTGTGCGCGCGCGACACCCGGCAGCCGCGCAGCGCCGCGTCGCCGCCCTCCACGAACACGCCCGTCATCCCGACGTCCTGGATACGCGTGTCCTCCAGGGTCGCCTCGGACCGCTCGCACACCCGGACGCCGTACTCGGGAGTGTCGCGGATCCGGCATTCGGTCAGCGCGGTGCGCGCCCCGCCGGCGAGGTGGACGGCCGTGTACGCCGTGTCGTGGATCTCGTGATCGGACAGCGCGAGGTCCGCCTCGCCGGCCGCGTACAGGCCGTTGGCCGCCGTACGGGCGATCTCGCCGCGCCGTACGCGGACGGTGGCCCCGCCGGTCACCGCGAGCCCGCTGTCGGCGACGTCGACGACGCGAACGGCGTCGAGTTCCAGCGCGCCGGTCCCGCTGACGAGGATCCCCGCCCGCCGCGTGTCGTGAATATGGCAGTCGTCGAGGACCGCCGCCGCCTCGTCCTCGGCGAGCACGCCGGCGCCCGCCGTGCGGAAGATCTCACACCGGCCGAGCAGGATCGCGTGCGACCGCGAGGAGTCGGGTTCCTCGGCCGACGCGGCGTCGCGCGGGCGCCCCCGGCCGTCGTCGGCCGGGGCGCGCCGCCCGGCGGTGCCGCTCAGGCGCAGGCCCTGGGCGCCCGTGTCGTACAGGCGGCAGTCGCGCAGCACCAGCGCGGACCGCCCCTCGGCGTGGACGGCGGCGGCGCCGGTGCGGCGCATCTCGCAGCGGGTGAACCGGCCGCGGGCGGCCCCGGTCAGGTGGGCGCCGCGGTGGCCGGTGTCCTCGATGAGGGTGCCGGTGCACTCGACGCGGGCCTCGTCGTCGGCCGTGACGCCGTCGCCGCCGGCGGACCGCACGGTGCAGTTCTCCAGCACCGTACGGCTCGTCCCGGTCAGCCGGACCGCGGTCCCGTCGGCTCCGTGGAGGTCACAGTCCCCGAGTGTGACCACGGCGTCGCCGGTGACCTCGACCCGGCCGCCGGTGATCTCGCACCCGTGCAGCGCCGGGGTCCCGCCGCGGATGAGGACCGCGGCGTCGGACGGCGCGGCGGCCCCGAGGGTCAGGTCGCGGAGCATGACCTGGCCGCCGTGCACGGTGACGGCGGGGCCGTGGGGCGCGATGATCCGCACCGTGCCCGGCCCCTTCTCCGCGACGACGGTGACGTTCCGGTCCAGCACGAGGCTTTCGCGGTACTCGCCCGGATGCACCGAGACGACGGCGCCCTCGGCGGCGGCGCGCACGGCGGCGCCGATCGTGCTGTGCGCCCCCCATCCGGGTGCCACCCGCTCCCGTGCGGCCCTCTTCGTCAGCGCCACGTCACATCCTCCCGCCGGCCTTCATGAGCGCGTCGAACACGCCGAACACACCGGCGGCCAGCGGCACGCTCAGCGCGCCCAGGAAATTGGCGAACGGTCCCGGCCAGCTCCAGCGATCGGCGAAGTCGGCGCTCTGCAGCGAGCTACGGAAGCACAGCACCAGCCCCCACCACACCACCAGGACACCGGCGGTGAGCGTCACCAGCGGAGCCGACCAGCCGGGGACGTGCGCGCCGGTCAGGTGACCGTGCGGCCCGAAGACGTGGCCGGGCGCCCGCAGTACGAGTGCCGTCAGCCCGGTCGTGGCACCGGCCAAGACGGCGGCCACGACGGCGCGCAGCCGTGACGTGCTCGCGCGGCACAGCAGTGCCAGGCTCAGGGACAGGACGAGGCCGAGCGCGAACCAGTCATCGGCTCCGCTCAGCACGACGAGGCAGACGGCCACCACCAGGCAGCACAGCGCGTTCAGGAAGATCAGCAGTCGCTGGATCCGCCGTACGATGGCCTCGACGTCCTCCACCTGCGCGGGGCCGGGCGGCACCGCCGCCACCTGCGCCGAGATCCTCGGCAGCGCGCCGATCAGGAAGAACGTCACCACCGCGACCACCGCCGCGGCCTCGGTCCGGTCGGCGCGCAGGGCCGCGAGCGCGACCGCCGGCACCACCACCAGCCCGCAGACCAGCTGCAGCACCATCGTGCTGATCGCCGGGACGGCCAGATAGGCCGCGAACGCCCCGATGGACGCGGTGACCACGACCGCGACCAGCGGCGCCGCGCCCGACAACGGCAACACCAGGGCCGCGAGCGCCAGGAACGGACAGGCGGCCATGGCCAGGGCCAGCCGCAGCCCCAGGGGCAGCGGCCACGCCTTGAGCCCGGCCACCCAGGCGAGCGCCGCCGACACCACGCCGGCCGCGAACAGCACCGGCCCGAGCAGGGGCACGTCGTACGCGCCGATGCCGAGCGCGCCGGCCCCGGCCAGCGCGACCACGAGCCCGAGAGCGAGCGTCGTGTAGGCCCGCGTCCGGGCGTTCCACTCGACGCCGTCATCGTCGAGCTCGGCGACCTGCTCGGCGATGTCGGCGGCGACCGGGCCGTCGAGCTCGCCCTGGAGCACGTCCCGCAGGTACAGCGTCTCACCGTCGAGTACACCGACGGAGCCGAGCGACTGGCCCGGCTCGAACGGGGCACCGCCGGCCGGGGCGAGCGACCAGGCCGCGGGCATCGCGTCCGAGTCCGCCTGCCCGCACATGTCGGCCAGCATCGGGACGTACTCCGCGATCGGCGCGTGCGCCGGCACCGCCAGGTCCACGCTCCGGCGCTCGCCCACGACGGTGATCCGGCACCGCTCATCGGCCACCGGAGAGTCCTCGCTTCCTGGAATCCATCGCCTGCGTGTCCGGGTGGGAATCCGCGGCCGTGGTCAGTGCTTCCACGTCTGGATGTTCGCCCACTCGGCTTCGGTGTAGTTGCCCCAGTTGACGTTCATCGCGTGGGCGATCTGGCCGAGCACGCCCTCCGGCCCGAACAGGCCTTCGGCGGCGATGTTCCATTCCTGCTGCAGGCCCTGGTAGTAGTCCGCCGCCTGGCTGTTATTCCACGTGTCCTGCAACGGCGCGAGCTTGCCCTTCAGGGTCTCCAGCTCGCCCGCGATCTCGGCGGCGCGACCGTTGATCACGCCGCCGGCGGCACCCAGGCCCTCGCCGACGTAGATCGGTGTGCCATCGATGTCAGGCATGTCCAGCTCCTAACTGGTTCGGTTGCCGGAAGTTCAGTCCAGGTTGGCCAGGACCGTGTGACCGCCGGGCATCGCCGCCTCGATGTTGCCCAGGTTGGTGATGTTCTGCTGCTCGGAGTCCTTGTAGTTGACGTAGTTGCCCTGCAGCCCGCTGGAGATGCCCGTCAGGGCGTCGTGTAGCATGTTCGCGAGGATGTCGTACTCGGCCATCAGCGACACGAAGCGGTTGTGCGCGATGCCCTTCCAGACCGCCTCGAGGCTGTTGACGTAGGTCTTGAGCTCCGCCAGTTGCGTGCTAATCTGTTCCGCCGTGTTGCTCGTGTCCGACGCCGCGGTGGCCAGGTACTCGGGAGTGACGTGATATGTCACCCCGCCTACGGTCAGCGATGGTTCATTCGCCATGGCGGGTCACCTTTCACGGGAGTTCTGCCAGAGGCCCGACGGGGCAGGCGGGCCGGGTCGTCAGGAACCGGTCGCGGAATCGGCCTCGGCCGGCCGCCTGCTCATGCGGTTCGCGCACCGCCCGGCGGTTCTCGGTAGCAGAACCGAGCCGCCTGTGCGCGGACACGCGCCGAACGATGGGGCGGGCATGCACCGAGTGTGGCCCCACCACCTCGGCGGAGGTATCGGCAACGTTGCCTAAATTGCCCGTATCGGCAATGCCTACCCGGCCCCAGTGCGGGCCGCCGCGCCCCGCGCGGCAACGGTCGCTCAGGAGCGTCTGGGGTCACCCGGGACCTTCGGCTCGGTTTCGTGGACGACTTCGTCATCGCGACCGTCCGGCTCGCGCGGATCGCCGGTTCCGCCCGGGGTGTCACCGGCGTCCGCATCCGGGCGGCAGTCCTCCGGCGGATCCAGTCGTAGGTCGCGTAGTTGCAGGCGGGAGCTGATTCCGAGCTTCTTGAAGATGCTGCGCAGGTGGGCGTGGACGGTGCGGGGGCTCAGGAAGAGCTGCGCGGCCGCCTCCTTCGAGGTCGCCCCGCCGGCGACGAGGCGGGCGATCTGAAGCTCCTGCGGGGTGAGCAGGTCGCGGGGCAGAGCGGCCGGGCGGGGCGGGCGCTCACCGGAGGCGGACAGTTCACGGGCGGCGCGTTCGGCGAATCCGGCGGCGCCCATCCCGGCCAGCCTCTCGTAGGCGATCCGCAACTGGACCCGGGCGTCACCGCGCCTCGCCGCGCGGCGCAGCCATTCTCCGTAAACCAGGTGGGCCCGGGCGAGGTAGGCCGTGGCGCGGGTCCGGGACAGCCGGTCGATCGCCTTCTGGTAGAGGTCCTCGGCGGAGGGGCCGTCGGTGAGCAGGGCCCGTGCGTACATCTGCAGGCCGATGGCCAGGTCGGTGCCGCTCCTCTCCGTCCGCTCGAAGAGCCTCTCGACGACCGGCTCGGCGAGCCGCTGCCGGTCACTGCGCGCGGCGGCCTCCGCGAGTTCGTGCGGAACGAACGCCAGGAAGCCCAGCTCGTCGTACTGACAGACCTCGGCGGCCGCCGCGTAGGCGTCGTCATATCGGCCGAGGCCGTTGTAGAGGACCGCGTTCGCACCGTCGACCACGGACAGGCCGTGACCCTCGCCGCTCTTTCGCGCCACGTCGATGATCCGCTCGCTCAACGCCGCGATTCCCTCCTGATCGCCGCGCCAGGCCCGGAGCGCCAGGTCGGCGAACGGCGGACCGCTGGAATCCCCGCAATCGATCGTGGCGGCCTCGGCGATCAGCGCCTCGGCGTCCTGGAACCCACCGGCGAGGACGTGCGCGTAGGCGAGGTAGTGCAGAGCGCTCGGCAGTGCGATGAGCGCACCGGTGCGACGAACGAGAAGGACCTGGCGTTCGGACATCGTGCGCCAGTCGTCGTGCTGCCACAGGTCCATCGCCACCGCGCCGGCCAGCGCGATCCAGTGGTGGTGAGCACCCACCTGCTCGCTCTCGGTCAGGAAGGCGCCGACCGCCTCACGCAATGACGGGACGGCCGCCGTATACCCATCGATCTCCCGTGCGATCAGCGCCTTCAACAGGAGATCCTGCGGTCTCGAAGGCTCGCCGGGCGTCTCCTCCAGCGTCTTCATCAGCTGACGTGCGGTGTCGACCAACAGTTCCGGGGGCCCGAGGCGACCGGCGCGCATCGCCGTGACGAACGCTTCGAGATAGCCGTGGTGGGCCTGCGGCCGGTCGTACGGCTCCAGCCTCCGCGCCGCGTCGAGCAGCGGAGCCGGATCCTTGACTCCGGGCCCACTGACGATCGATATCTGTGCGGCCAGCAGGTCGACGAGCGCCTGCCGCCGGTCATCGAGTAGACCCGCCTTGGCGGTGGCCAGCAGGCCGGCCGCGGCTTCATTGTCCCCGGACCAGTGTTTGAGGCGAGCCGCTTCCAAGGCGCGGTCGGCGCGGCGGGCCGGGTCCGGGGTCAGGGCCGTGCAACGCTTCAGGAATTCGGCGGCAGCGGCCAGACCGCCACGGGCGGACGCTCGGTCGGCGGCCTGTTCCAGGTCGGCCGCGATGCCCTCATCGGGCAGGAGCACCGACTGGCCGCGGTGCCACGCCCGGCGGTCCGGGTCCACGAGCGGGTCGGTGACGTCGGCCAGCAAGCGGTGCGCGGTGCGGCGATCCTCCGGTGATGCCGCGCGGTAGATCGCCGACCGGACCAGCGGATGCCGGAATCGCACCCGTACCCCGATGTCCAGGAGCCCGGCGGTCGCGGCCGCATCGGCCGCCTCGCTTCCGATGCCCATCTCTTCGGCCGCCCACCACAGCAGGACCGGGTCGCCGAGGGGCTCGGCCGCCGCCAGCAAGAGCAGCCACCGGGTGTCCTCCGGCAGAGCGGCCAGGCGCTCGCGGTACCCGGCCTCGATACGCGCGGGCACCGGGAGCGCGCTGGGCAGACCGAAGCCACCGGCCAGTTCCATGGCGCGGGCGTTCCGCGGCAGCTCGAGCAGGGCCAGCGGGTTGCCGCGCGCCTCGGCGAGGATCTGGTCACGGATCCGCTCGTCCAGCGGCGCACGCAACTGCGAGGTCAGCAGCGCGAGCGCGTCCTGCTCGCCGAGCCCGGTGAGGGTGAGCTCGGGAAGCCCGTCGAGCAGATCGGGCATCTTGAAGCCCCGGACCGCGATCAGGAACGCGACCGGTTCGAGCTCGATGCGCCGTGCGACGAACGACAGGGCCTGCGCCGAGGCCTGGTCGAGCCACTGCGCGTCGTCGACCACGCAGGCGATCGGCTGCTCGCGGGCGGCGGCCGACAGCAGGTTGAGCACGGCCAGGCCGACCCGGAGGCGGTCCGGCGCCGTGCCGTCCCGCAGTGCGAAGGCGACCTCCAAGGCGGTGCGCTGCGGGCCGGGCAGTGTCTCCAGCGAGGAGAGCAGCGGACGGCAGAGCTCGTGCAGCCCGGTGAACGGGAGCTCGGTCTCGAACTCCCGTCCGACGGCGCGGAGTCGCCGCAGACCCGTCGTCCGGTTCAGCGCCCGTTCGATAAGCGCCGTCTTGCCGATGCCCGCCTCACCGCGGATGAGGATCGCGCCGCCCTGCCCGGCCGCAGCGGCGCGCAGCGTTCGCTCGACCGCCGCGAGCTCCGCGCCACGTGAGTCGTCCAACGATCGCATGTCTACCCCTTGCGAGATGCCAGATGCGGCCGTCACGCCGCCACTACGCCGATGACTGTACGGATCCGGCCGCGTCGGGATCGTCACCCCCCGGGGGACATCCGTAGGTAGCTCTCTAGGACGACCTAAATCGTACGGTCCCGAGATGAAGCCTGATCAAGCTGCGGGGAAGGTACGGGCGCGCGAAGCGAGGAGGAAGTGTCGTACCCGGTTCGTACGGTTCGGGTCGTCGACGCGAAAGGCGACGTTCATTCGCCTTTACGCTCCCTCGTCTCCCGAACCCCCGTTGGAAGGCCCGATGTCCGTCGAAACGACCCAAGAGACCACCTACCTCGAGCTCTCCGAGGAGGGCGGCGGAGCGCACAAGTTCTACGAGGTCACGGTCGACGGCGCCACGATGACGATCCGGTACGGCCGGATCGTCGGCGACGCCGGGCAGCGTAAGACCACGACGTTCCCGGACGGGGCGAAGGCCAGGGCGATGGCCGCGAAGAAGATCGGGGAGAAGGTCCGGAAGGGCTACGCCCCCGCCGTGCGCGGCGCACGGAAGAAGCGAGGCGTGTCCCGTCGCCAGGTCATGAGCGCCCACGCGGGTGGGGCGCCGGCCCCCGCCGTCCGCGCGGCGACCCGGCGGGCTCCGGTCCTGTGGCGGTACGCCTCGGGCTCCGCCGCGTTCGGGATCTTCATCGACGACCGGCTGTGCATGGTGGGCAACGAGGCCGGTGAGATCACGTCGCTGACGCACGACGCCCAGGTCGTGCAGCAGGTCCGGCTACCCGACGGCGTGAAGTGCATCGTCGCCGACGACGCCTGGCTCTACGCGGGCTGCGACGACGGCAACGTCTACGACCTGTCCGGGAAGGTGCCCAGGCTGGCCTACCGGATCTCCCCGGACATCGACATCTACTGGCTCGACATCCACGACGGCATCCTCGGCGTGTCCGACGCCGGAGGCGCCGTCGTCGCGATCGACCACGAGGACGAGTTCCTGTGGCGCAGGCAGGGCCGCGGGACGGCGGGCTGGATGGTGCGCTGCGACCCCGCCGCCGTGCACCACGGTCACAGCGGCGGCGTCACCAGCTACGACTGGCGTACCGGCAAGGAGCTGTGGCACCAGTCCACCGGGCCGGTGCTCTTCGGCTGGCAGGAGCGCTCGACGGTCTACGCGGGGACCTCGACCCGTACGGTGGTGCGGCTGCGCAAGGACGGCGGCCGGGAGCGGGCCTACGACTGCGACGCACCGGTCTTCTCCTGCGCGACCGCGGAGGACGGCCGGTACGTCTTCGCCGGGGACAACCAGTCCTCCATCTACTGCTTCGACGAGTCGGGCACCCGCCTGTGGAAGCTCGCCACCGGCTGCGGCGCCGCCTACTCCATGCAGTACCACGACCAGCGCCTGTACATCGTGACCACGGACGGTTCGCTGGCCTGCGTCGACGCGAGCGAGGAGGCCATCAGGGCGGCGGAGCGGGGCTCGGTCCCCGACGTCGTCGACGTCAAGGCGCCGGCCGCGGTCGAGACGGTCACCCCGTCGGCCACCGTCGACGTCGTGAGCGACAGCGGGGGCGGCATCGTCGTGGAGTGCTTCGAGGAGCAGGGCCGGCTCCGAGTCCGCGTGGTCTCTCCCGGATTCGACCAGGGCTGGCGGGTGCAGTTCCCCAAGGAGATCCGGGAGCGCGGCGCCCGGTACGTCGTCAGCGAGGTACGCGAGTCAGGCCGCGGCGGTTTCTACCGCGTCTACGGCGACATTCACCGCCTCGTCTGACCCGCCCCGGCCCCGGGCCGGATCAGGCGCCGGCCCGCAGGGCGCTCCCCGGCCGGAGCCGGCCGTCGTCGCCGAGGTCCGCGAGGACGGGCGGCAGGCCGGTGTCGAGCATCTTGCGGCGGATCCGGCCGAGCATCTGGGACATGAAGAGGCCGCCGACGCCGGTGAACCCGGTGTGCTCGTAGGTGAAGCGCGTGCCGTCGCCCATGGACTCGAGGCGGTAGGCGACCTCGGTGACGTCGCCGCCGCCGTCATCGGTCCAGGTGTAGCGGAGCAGGGTCGGCTCGAGGGCCTCGATGACCTCGCAGTGGACGATGCCGTTCCAGCCGGGCTTTGGCTTGCCCATGAACCGGAACTTCGTGCCGGGGACCGGCGCGAAGCCCTCCGGGCGCGCGCCCGCGCCGGTCGCGGTCTACAGCGGGACCAACTCGGGATCGGTGAGAGCGCGCCAGACCTTGACGACCGGGTGCGGGTAGTCGCGGACGATGCGGATCTCGCTCATGGATGTCTCCTCGGCAGCACGAATGACTACTGTCGCTAGCGGCGGTGGCCGACGTGCGGCGCTTCGGCGAGCTGCTCCACGCGACCCCCTCCCTGCGCGCACATCAGCGGGCCGCGACGGAACGCCTCATCGATGAGGCGCAGGAGGTCCTCGCCGAGCGGGCCGGCGTCGACAAGGACGCGCCGGAGGCACGCATCGCGGCGGTGGCCCTCCTCGGCCTATGGGACGTCCACGCCCGCAGCATGCACCGGCACCTCACACCCGACCGCGCTCCCGCCGAGGTCCACACCGCCATCATGGACGACATACGCCGCGCCGCCCGGGTGATCGAGTCCGGCATCGCCAGCGCGCACCTGACCGCGCCGACAGATACGTGAGGGACCCCAGGCGATCTTTCGCCTGGGGTCCCTCACCTCGGTATTACGCGCCGAAGCCCGTGTGTGGGAACGCATTCGGCATCCACTGGAGGACCCCTATGACCGCCGGCGTGGCGACAACGAGGGTAGCCACCCAAAGTATCTTTTTCGTCATTCAAGATCTTTCAATTAGGACCTCCGATCGACCATCGATCGGACGTCCTAATCTTAGGCGATCTAGCCGCCATAAGGCTCGAAATCGGGAAAAAGCTCCAGCCGTAATGGGGATGGCCGTCAGGAATCCGCGCGCGCCGACAGCCTCATCCACTTACGGTGGCGAGGCGCGGGGAAAGGCTCAGTGGTCGGCCAGGTCGATGAGGTCGAGGCGGACCTTCACGGCCTCGATCTCCGGAACGATGTTCAGTTGTAAGAATAGGTCGTAGGCCTGGCGCCAGTAGATGCGCGCGGCGTCGTGCCCCTTGGTCAGGCTCGTCACGTGGGCGAGTCCGCTCAGCGACTGGGCCTCGAGGTGGGGGTCGCCGATCTGCTGAGCGAGCCGGCGCGCGGCGCGATAATCCCGGACGGCGATCGGGTACTGCCCCATGCAGACGCGCACGTCCGCTATTCCGAGCATTCCCCGGATCTTCTCACTCGTATTGTTGATGGTCCTGGCCACGGCCACCGCGGAGCGATGACGCGTCAGCGCCTCGTCGTACTGCTCCATGCCGGTGAGCGCGAGGCCCATATTGTTCAGGACGTTCGACTCGTTGATCCGGTCCCCGGTCGCGGAGAACTCCGCGAGGGCTTCGTTGTAGTACTTCAGCGCCGTTTCGTGGCGGCCGCGATAGCGCGCCACGTCACCGAGGTTATTGTTCAGGATCGCCTTGTTACGCCGCCCCGTCAGGGTGCGGTAGATGGCGCGTGACCTCTGAAACAGCTCGTAGGCGTCGCGGTGGTAGCCGAGCAGCAGGTGGGTGTGCGCGAGATTGCTCAGCGTCGTCGCCTCGCCGCGGATGTCACCGATGGACTGGAAGCTCTCGAGCGCGTCCCGGAAGCTGCACAGCGCTTCTTGATGCCGCCCGACCTGTGCCTGCATCATGCCGAGGTGATTGAGGCATTCGGCCTTCCCCCGGGGCTGGTCGGCGTCGCGGTAGAGGTCGAGGGACTCACCGAAGTAGGCGAGCGCCTCCCGGTACTTCGACGATGACCACGCCACCAGGCCGATCTGGTCCAGGGCGGCGGCCCTGAGGGCCGCGTCGCCCGCCCGGTGCGCGACCTGCTCGGCCTTGGTGGCGTTCGCGAGCGCCTCGTCCATCCGCCCCAGTCGCCACTGCACCACCGCCAGGTCGAGCCGCGCCCGGGCGACGGCCCTCGGGAGTTCGACTTCGAGGGCGACGTTCAGCGCACGCCGGTGCATCCGCTCCGCCTCCTCCCACTGGGAGACGTAGTCGAAGTACCGGGCCACCGTCTTGGCGTAGTCGATCGCGTGCGTGTTCCAGGCGTGGTCGGCGGCGTACTGGGCCAGGCGGACCAGGTTCTTGCGCTCGGCCGCGAGCCAGCTCGCCGCCGACTCCTCGTCCGGGAACGGCTGGACCGGCACGCCGCGGTCGGTGCCGGCGACCCCGGCGCGGACGTGGTGCGGGAAGAGCATGCGGTCGGCCATGTCGGCCGTCAGCAGGTAATGGTCGAGCATGCGCCCGACGGCGCGCCGCACGTCGAACTCCGGATCCTCGCGGGCCGGAAGGGCCATGGCGTACTGCCGGATCAGGTCGTGCAGCTGGAACCTCCCCGCGGCCGTCTCCTCGATCAGGTAGTGGTCGGCGAAGTCGGCGAGGGTCCGCTCGGCCTCATGGACCGGTATGCCGGCGAGGACGGCGACGGCGGCGGGCGTCACCTCGGCGACCGGGCTGAAGCCCAGGCGCCGGAAGATACGCCGCTGCGCGATCGACAGGTCGCGGTAGGAGAGGGCGAAGGTGGCGGCCAGCGCCGGGTCCTGCAGGCCGGCGATGTTCTCGTGCGGCCCGCGCAGATCCTCGGCGAGCGTCTCGAGCGAGGAGACCTGCCGATCGCGCCATCGCGTCGCGGCCAGGCGGATCGCCAGCGGCAGACCGCCGCACAGGCGCACCGCGCCGGTGACCGCGTCGGGCGCGGCGGCGGCTCCCGGCTCGGCGATCCGCGTGAACAGGGCGACGGCGTCCGCGGTCGGCAGCACGCCGAGCCGGCGGTGGTGACCGTCGATCCCGGCGAGGTGGCGGCGGCTGGTGATGATCACACGGCAGTCGGAGGTGCCGGGCAGCAGGGGGCGGACCTGATCCTCGTTCAGGGCGTCGTCGAGGACGAGCAGGGCCCGGCGCCCCTCCATCGTGTCGCGCCACAGTCCGGCTCGTGCGGCCGTCTCCCGCGGGATGTTCGTGGGCGCGAGGCCGGCCAGCTGGAGGAGTTCGGACAGCGCGGCGGCCGGGCTCTCCGGTAGGTGGTCCGCGTCGTGGCCGTGCAGGGGAAGGAAGAAGCAGCCGTCGGGGAAGTGTTCCGCGAGATCGTGGGCCGCCTTGACCGCGAGCGCGGTCTTCCCGACGCTCGGCATGCCCTCGATCAGGACCACGTCGTCCGCCGCGTCGGCTCGGGTGGCCAGCGCGGCGAGTTCTTCGGCACGCCCGGTGAACTCCGGTACGGGGGGCGGGAACCGGTCCAGCCCGGGTACGGGCTCCGAGGCCGCCCGCTGGGGCGCCGCGATCGCCGGGTCGTGCCGTCGGATGTTGCGGAACAGCGCCTGCAGGCGGGGAGACGGCGCCGCGCCGGCGTCCTCCCGGAGCCGCCGGGCGGTGGCGTGGTACAGCCCGATCGCGTCGGCCTGCCGGCCGCAGCGGTAATAGGCGATCATCAACTGTCCGACGAGGTATTCGTCCAGCGGATATCGTGCGATCAGGTTCACCAGAAGGCCGACGATCTTCGCGTGATTCCCGGCGGCGAGTTCCATGTCGATCAGTTCACGGATCATCACCCGGTAGTCCCCGTCGAGACTCGCCCGCATCTGTTCGACCCACTCGCCGGAAATTCCCGTCAGCGGTTCCGCCCGCCAGAGGCTCACCGCTTCGCGGAGCAGTTCGATCGCGTCTCTTATGGTGCCGCTCTGCCGCCTCGAGATGGCCTGTTCGTGCAGCAGGCGGGACCGGAAGACGTCGACATGCTCGGGGGCGACCTCCAGCGCGTACGCTCCGGGGGTCGCGGCCAGGCGAACGTTATCCGCGACGCCGTACTTCTTGAACCTCCTGCGCAGACGCGACAGATCGGTCTGCAGGCTCTGCCGTACCTCGGCCGGCGGATCCTGTCCCCACACGCGATCGATCAACGTCTCCACGGAGACCGGGCGCCCCTCGGCGAGCAAGAGAACAGCGAGGAGCAGACGCTCTTTTGCAGTCCCGAGATCCATCCGAATTCCGGTCAACCAGAATTCGATTGGCCCCAGCATCCGGAATTCCACCGGACCCCTCCATGCGGTTATTCCCCTCCGACTTTCACTGTTTCCTCCCTCCCTTCCCTGAAACGGGGGAACAACTGTCCAGCCTCGGTCAACGCGCCCCGGCCGCCCGCTTCCCGCCGCCGTACCCCCGGGTCGTGGCCAGAATTCCACCCCGTTTTCCGCCAGCGGCGTGTCCGATGGTCGACTCGCGAGGTGGTGAGGGACCACCCCGCCGAGAAAGGGGGCTCCATGAGCGAGGTCGGGCAGCGGATGATGCCGGAGCCGGGCGAGTTCCGGCGCGCCTGTAACTACGGCTCGTGCGTGGAGGTGGCGATCACCGAGGTGGTGGCGGTCCGCGACTCGAAGGCCGGGCAGGACGGACCGGTCCTGTGGTTCAGCCGCTCGGAGTGGGAGGCCTTCGTGGCCGCGGTCAAGGCCGGCCGGTTCAGCGTCGGCTGACGCGGGCGCGACCGGAACCACGGTGCGGACGCCGACGGCCGCCGGCGTCCGCACCCGGGCCTGGGCGGTCGGGAGCACGCTCAGCCCTCGATGGTCCGCAGCTCGGCGGTCAGCGTACGCAGGAGCGCCTGCGCCTCGTCACCGAACACCGCGGCCTTCCGCAGAGTGGACCAGCGGTTCCGGTAGAGGGCCACGGCGTCGGCCTCCGTGACGGTGAGCTCGGCGTGGTCGAGTTCGATCAGGACGAAGGCGTCATCGTCGGCGTCTCCGTCGTCGAGGATCGAGAACCCCTGGAGGTACGGCGCCTCCGCCTCGGCCGACAGGGGGATCAGCCCGATCGAGACGTTGTCCAGCGTGCTCACCGTCGCGATCCGGTCCAGCTGGGCGATCGCGAGGCGCGGCGGACCGGGACGCCACCGAAGCGCCGCCTCCGTGATGAGGAACTCGAAATGCCGGTCGTCGTCCTTGTACAGCGCGAGCTGGCGGTCCAGCCGGGCGGCCACCGCGGCGGCGACGCTCGTCTGGGGCACGCTCGCCTTGAACATCGCGAACACGCGCTGCGCGTACCCGGGTGTCTGCAGCAGGCCGGGCACGAGCGCCGGCTGGAAGACGCGCACGCGCCGGGCCGTCTCCTCGCGCTCGCGCGCGTCGTCCTGAAGCTGGTGCCGGCCTTCGATCGCCGCCTGCCAGGTCTCCACCTCGGTGCGGGCGACGTCGGCGAGCACGTCGCGCAGGCGCTCGATCTCGTCGGCCGCGCCGACCGCCTGAGCCCAAGCGGTGATCTCCGTGGCGGAGGGCTGCGCGGCGCCGGCCTCGATCCGCGAGACCTTGGACTGGCTGATGCCGATCCGCTTCGCCAGATCCCGCCCGCTCATCCCGCTCATCTCACGGAGGACGCGGAGCTCACCGGCCAGCCGCCGCCGCTTGTCGTACGCGGGGTCACGCCCGCCACCGGCCACGGCCATCACCTCAACCCGGGTTCGACGTCGATGCACGATGGAGCAGAATCTGTCAGAGGCAGTTAGAGATACCCCCAGATAGCAGGGAGAGTCAACCACCCCACCGCGATCCCGTCAACGCGGCGACGATCCCGCTTTCCTGGTATAACCTCCCCACCAACCCACCATCATCCAGCGCTCCCACCGAGCTCTGGTGATTCAAAATGATTCACATCAAGTCAGGAGGATCTGATGTCTCGCTCCAAGCACCTCCCCCGCCATCGGAGCATCATCGCCGTCGACGTCGAGGGGTCGACCCGGCTGACCGACCCGTCCAAGGGGTACCTGCGCAGGTCGATGTACGACCTGTTCGAGCGCGCCCTGGCGGCGGGCGGGCTCACCGCGTCGTACCGGGACCCCCTCCTCGACCGGGGCGACGGCGTGTGCGCCCTGATCCATCCGGACGACCAAGCCCCCAAGACCGTGCTGCTCGACACGGTCGTCCCGACCTTGGGCACCCTCCTCGCCGAGCACAACCGCCGTCACCCCGAACGCCGGTTCCGGCTGCGTACGGTCGTCCACGCCGGGGAGGTGACGTTCGACGACCACGGGTGCTTCGGCGAAGCCCTCGACGTGGCCTTCCGGCTCCTGAACGCCGAGGCGGTGAAGCGGATCCTGGACGACAGCGACGCCCCGATGGTGCTCGTGGTCTCCGATGACCTGCACCGCTGCGTCGTACGGCACGACTATGACGGCATCGACCCGAAGGTGTTCCTCCCTCTGGTGCTGCCGCACACCTCGCACCCGGCGCGTTCCGCGTGGGTGCGAGTGTTCAACACGTCCCAGGGGAGGCCGGAGCGCCCGTGGGCCCCGGTCACGCGACTCGAGGACCACCGGCGAGGCGCCTGACCCACGGAGGACGCCCGCGCCCCGCCCCCTCAGCCGCCCGAGGGGGCGTCGGCGATCGCGTCGACGGCCTGGGTGAGTTCGCGCAGGGCCGGGAGCGCTTCGGACAGTGCCCGGCGGTGCCGGTCGTCCAGTGCGGTGAGCGCCGACTCGATGATCGCGGTGTTGGCGTTCTTCCAGCCGTCGACGGCCTCGGTCCCCTGGTCCGTGAGCCGCAGCGTGACCGCTCGGCCGTCCAGGTGGCCGGCCGAGCGGGTGATCAACCCTTTGGCGTGCAGGCCGTTGACCAGTGTGGTCACCGAGTTGGGAGCCAGCCGAAGCCGCCGCGCGAGCTCTCCGGGGCGTACGCCCGGCTCGTCCGCCACCGCCGACAGCAGCTCCAGCTGTGCGACGGCGAGCGGATTGGCCGGGTCGACGGCACGGGCCGCGCGGCGCATCGCCCGCCGCAGCCGGGCGACCGTGTCGGCGAGTTCGGGCCCGGCCGGGGCCGGTCTCCCGGCGTTCCGCGCAGGGGAGACGGGGGTACCGTCGCGCTCGTCCATGACGGTCATTGTCGCTTCGATCCACCGGTTCGGCGGGTCTTCGGCGGATCGCCCGGCCGGCCGGATCCGGTGGCGGCGGCGCTCACGATCGCGGCCAGCGCGGTCACCGCCATCATCACGATCGCGGTACGCGCGCCGTCGGCCGTTCTGCCCGCCGCGTGCAGGGCGAGGGTGACCAGCGCGATGCCCAGCGCGGTGCCGACGCCCCGGGTCATGTTGACCATCCCGCCCGCGATGCCGGAGAACCGCGCCGGGACGGCCGCCATGACCACGGCGTTGTTCGCGGGAATGAACACGCCCAGGCCGATCCCCAGCAACGCGAGGAGGGGGATCACCGGTGCGCCGCTCGCGGGTGCCAGGAGCAGCAACGCCAGGGCCGCCAGGCAGACCGCCGCACCGCCGGCACCCCGCCGCCGGTTCCCCCATCGCCGCGGCAGGACCCGGTCGGCGGTCAGGGCGGCGGCGGCGAACCCGACGGGCAGCGCGGTCAGGACCAGGCCGGCGTGTGCGGCGTTCCCGCGCAGGACCTGCGGGATCAGCGCCAGCGGCCCGAACAGCATCAGGTATCCGCACATCGCCCCGAACAGCCCGGCGGCGATCCCCCGCGTGCGCAGCAGCGCCGGGTCGATGAGCGGGAAGCGCGTGCGGTTCTCCCGCCTCCACAGCCCGTACCAGGCCAGGCACGACGCGCCCGCCAGAGCGATGATCACCTTTCCGGTCAGGCCGAGCCCCGAGACGCCCGACAGCGCCAGCAGCAGGGTGGTGGTCGCCGCCGCGAGCAGCGCCAGCCCCGGCCAGTCAAGACGCCGGGCGGGGCTGCGCTCACGGGTACGCGGCAGCAGGTAGTGGCCGGCGACGATGGCGGCACACCCGACGGGAACGTTGATCCAGAACACCCACCGCCAGCCCACCGAGGCCACCAGCAGGCCGCCGACGGTCGGCCCGAGGGCCAGGCCCAGCGCCTGCCCGGCGGCCTGCAGGCCCAGGCCCTGGCGCAGTCGTTCGCGCGGCATGCTGACGCTGACCAGGGCGACGCTGTTCGCCTGCAGCATCGCGGCGCCGGCCGCCTGCACCAGCCGGAAGATCACGAGCAACCCGAGAGACGGCGCCAGCCCGCAGGCCGCCGACGCCACGGTGAACACGACGAACCCCTGGAGGTACACGAGTTTGCGGCCGGTCGCATCCGCGAAGCGGCCCACCGCCGCCAGCAGCCCGACCAGGACCAGCAGGTACCCCAGCGACACCCACTGCACCGAGGCCAGCGGCGCCGCGAAGTCCCGTTCGATGGCCGGATAGGCCACCGTCACGATGCTCGCGTCCAGCTGGCCCATGAACGAGCCGACGCAGACGGAGCAGACCGCCAGCCACGGAGCCCACCGGTGCTCCCGGACGGCCTTCGGGCGAGCACGCTCGCGCAGCAACGCTAGACCGGCCCCCACCTGATGCGAACCTCCCCCGGCGCACCTGAATCTCGTTCTGTTTCAGAATAACCGGACTTTGGTGCTGTCCGAGAACAACCTTCCGGTTCGTCGCCAAAGGCCCGCGCAGCGGCAACGCGGCCGCCGAGTCGCGTCCTCCGCAGCCGGGGGGGACGGGTGTCTTCATCGGCGCTGTCACCTGAGCAGGGATTCGTACCTCCTGGAGGGACAGCGCCGGGACGCAGCTGCCGCGCGGCCGAGCCGGTGGTGCCGGTCCCCTGAGGCTCGCATGCGACCGCAGGCCTGCGCCGCGCCCGCGGTCCGCGCGGATCCCTCGAAAACTGTGCGTACCCGCTATGTCACGCACTAGCGTCGATCATGCGTCGCGTACGGCTTTCCCGACGGGAGGGGTGGCGGTGTATTTAGGAGCTCTCATCGCGGGGCGGTACCGCGTCGTCAAGGGGCCGCTGGAAGGCGGAACGAACGAACTCTGGGTCGCCGTGGACGAGGGACTGGAGCTCGGGCGCGAGGTCGTCCTCAAACGCTTGAGGGGCGACGGCGCGGCCACTCTCGCGCGGCTGAAAGCGGAGGCGCGTGCCCAGGCGGCCTTCAGTCATCCCCATGTCGTGACCTTGTTCAGCGTCGAGCGGCACGAGACGGACACGGACGTCACCTGGTGGCTCGTTCTGGAGTACTTCCCCCGCGGGAGCCTGCAGAAGCTGGGGAAGATCCCGGCGCGGAGGGCGGCGGGTATCGGCGCGCAGATCGCAGACGCCCTGGCGGCCCTCCACGCCAAAGGTCTCGTGCACTGCGACGTCAAGCCGGGCAACATCGTCATGGCCGAGGAGAGGAAGACCGCCAAGCTGACCGACTTCGGCGCGGCGTACCGGATGCCGGACCGCGAGACGATCACCCCGAACGGCGGCATCAGTCATACCCCCGCCTATGCCGCTCCCGAGGTGACCAAGGGAATGCCGCAGACGGCATCGGACGTCTTCTCCCTCGGCGTCACGATCCTCGCGCTGATCTACGGCGAGCCCATCCGGACGGTGCCGCCCCCTGTCGGGTCCGGCCACCGCGACCCGTTCATAGGCGTCGAACCGCTGCGTGATCTCCTGGCGGTGATGCTCGACCCCGAGCCGGCACACCGGCCCGGCGCGGACGAGGTGCATCAGCGGCTGACCGAACTCGCGGGGGCGGCGAGACCGCAGGCGCCGACCAGCATCGACCCCCCGGTGACTCGGCCGGATCCCCCCGGGCCTCCGCCGGTACCCGACAAGCCGAACGAGCCGGGGAAACGCGGCCTGTGGGCCGTTCTTTCGCGTCGCTCGCGTTCCATCGCGATGGGCACGGTCGTCGTGGTGGTGGCCGGCGCCTCGTACGGAACGTTGTCCCTGCTCCGGGGCCATGGAAAGCATCCGCCGGTCGGCAAGCCGCCGAACCCGCGCATTGATCTGCACACCGCCGACCCCTGCGCCCTGATCGACCCGCGTCCGCTCGCGAGATTCGGCAGAACCGAGGTGGACGACGACGGGGGGAACTTCAACCGCTGTGACGTGATCGTCCACTCCCGTAAGCACGGCGACCTGGACGTGGAGGTGCAGTTCATCAACGGGCCGCGACCGGAGCAGACCTCCTCGGTCAAGACCATGGGCCCGATCCGCGTCGTCACGGAGCCGGCGAGCGGCACCGAGTGCGAACGCACAGTCCTGCTGCCGGCCCCGAACAGCGGCACCAACGCGATCGTCAGCGTGGACGGCGAGGCATCCGCGCCGCTGTGCACGATGGCGGACACCGCCACCTCGACCGCGGTCGGCGTCCTGCGGAAGGGGCCGATCAGGCAGCGATCCCTGCCGCCACGCTCGCTGGCGTGGCAGAACGCGTGCGCGCTGCTCGACGGGAAGGCGCTGAACATCGTCCCCGGCATCGACGCCGGCCGCCCGACGGCGGAGACCCCGTGGGACTGCAAGTGGCAGAGCACCACCGAGGATCTGCAGGTCAAGCTGCGGTTCGACCGGGACCAGCCCCTCACCGGGGCGGACGGCCGCGTCATGTGGCTCAACGGCTATCAGACCGTCATCACGCCGCACGGAGACGAGGCCGACACCTGTGTGGCCCGGGTCGTCTACCGCGACTACAGGGGCGGCGACCAACAGCAGATGGTCGAGATGTTGTACCTCACCGTCGAAGGCAAGCCGTCCGTCACACGGCTGTGCTCGCTGGCGACCGGCCTCGCCGGACCCGCGGCGACCGCGCTTCCCCGCACCTGAGGGGCCGGGTCAGTCGATCAGCCGCAGGTGCTCGGGGATGAGCGTGCCGGGCTCCGCCGAACGGAGCCCGGCACGCCGTGGGTCAGCCGTTACGGCCGAGGCGGAGGCCCACCAGCGCGTACTTGCCGCCGACGCCGAGCGTCGAGGCGCCGATGGTCGCCGAACCCGACCCGGTGACGCCCGAGGCGGTGCCCTTGAGCAGGCTCACCGCGCCGTCCGTGCCGTTCTCGTTCGGCGCGCCGGCGATCAGGTCGATGTAGGCGTCGGCGTTGACGTTCAGCAGGGTGACCGACCAGCCGAACTGGTCGTTCTTCTCCGCGGCGCCGGGCACGCTCGGGAAGCTCTGCGAGACCGCCTGGGCACCCGTGCCGGTGAGCCCGGAGGCCGAGCCGTACAGCACGACCGCCTCGCCGGCGCGTGACTGGGAGCTGACCGCGTGGTACGGCACGCCGACGGCGAGGTCGTACCTGCCGTCCTTGTTCACGTCGCCCGCGGACAGCGAGTAGCCGAACCGGTCGCCGGCCGCCGCGGCACCCGGCACGCCCGAGGTGCTCTGCGTGATGGTGTTCGAGGTGCCCAGGGTGAAGTTCTCGTCACCCTTGTAGACGGTGACATGACCGCCTGTGCCGGCGCTCTCGTCGGCGCCGCCGACGGCGACGTCGCCGTAGCCGTCACCGTCGAAGTCGCCCACGACGAGGCTGTCCACCCGGGTGGCCAGCTCACGGACGACCGCGGCGTCCGTCGACGCGAGGTTCCACACGTCGAAGCCGGAACCCGGGTCGGCGCCGCCGGTCCAGCCGAGGACGAGGTCGGCCGTGTGGTCGCCGTTGACGTCGCCGATCGCCGGGGTGAGCGCGGAGAAGCCGCCCGCCGCCGCGGTGACGGCGCCCTTCTTCCCCACCCGGACCCGGTGCGGCTTCGGGGACGGGTTGAAGGCCCGCGTCGTGGCCTGCGCCTTGACCTGCGCGGTGTTCGGGTTCGAGCTGTAGGTCCAGAAGTAGCCGTGGCCGGGGGCCGTGTCGACCCAGTCGGTGTAGCCGTCGCCGTCGAGGTCGCCCGCGGCCAGCGAGTAGCCGAACCGGTGGCCGGACCCGGCGTCCGACGGCTCGGAGATCGCGTCCGAACCCGACCCGGTCAGCCCGGACGACGAACCCCACAGGATCGTCTCGGTGCCGGCGTCCGTACCGGCGGTGGTGTCCTCGTCGGGGGCGCCGACGAGCAGGTCCGCGTAGCCGTCGTGGTTGAAGTCCAGCGACGCGACCGCGTTGCCGAAGTGGTCATTGGCCTCGGCGGCCCCGGGCACCCCGCTGCTGTCCTGGCTGAAGACCTGCTTCTTGGACGTGTTCAGGCCGGACGAGGAGCCGTACACGATCGTGACGAAGCCGGCGCCGGAGTGGCTCCCGACCTTGCCGTACGGGTTGCCGAGCGCGAGGTCGGGGCGGCCGTCACCGTTGAAGTCGTACGGCTGGACGGCCTTCAGAGCCGCGGCCGCCTTCGGGAGAGGGGACGCGTGGGCGACACCGGCCAGCCCGGCCGCTCCCACGGCGGCGATGACGGACGCCGCGAACGCCCGCGTGACACCAGTTCTCAACGAGCCTCCTAGGAACCGCCGCGCGGTCTGAGGACCGGCGGCAGAGAAGTGACGCCCCGCCTTAACGAAGGGTTTACTTTTCTCGCCGGGTTCCTCGGGAGGCGATGGCGCGGTTACGCGCTGTACTCGGGGTAGCCGTAGCCGACCACATCGTCCTTGCTGCGCGTCCGGACCCGCACGGCGTCGTCGGTGTTGCCCTCGACCGTCTGGATCGTGCCATCGTGGTTGTCCTTGATGACGAGGCCGACGTGCTCGATGCCGCCACCGTTCCAGGAGAAGAACACGACGGCCCCCGGCCTGGGGGTCGCGCCCCAGCGGCCCTGCTCCTTGAACCACTCGGCGTGCGCGGGGGTGTAGGCGTCGCCGCCGATCCCCTTGACGCCGGACTGGACGCCGACCCAGGTGACGAACATGTCGCACCAGCTCGCGTTGGCGTAGTCGCCGATCGACCCGCCGTCGCGCGCGACGCCCGCCTTCGCGAACGGCGAGGACATGAACCACCGGTTGAACTTGCTGCCGCCGGCGGCGTCCTCGGTCGTGCCGACCTGGGAGAGCGCGACCTTCAGGGCGTCACCCGCGGTGGGCGACCGATGCAGGCGAATCCCGATCAGGATCGCCGCGACCAATACGATCAAAGCCATTCCCGCCGCGACGATTCCCGCGACGGGATTAACGAGACGTCCGCGAAATGAGAACGGCCGATGACGAAAGGCTGGGGACAGCACGGGGACACTCCTTGCGGCTCTCACCTCGGAAGGCTCGCCCGAGATGCGCAGGCCGAAATGCTCACTGCACGATAGCAAGACCGCACCGTGGAACCGCCAACAAGTGATGCGAGTCATATGATCGCGGAATCGCGGTGATTCAGCGTCCGGAAGTTGTTCAGTGTTTCTTCTGTGACTGCTGGGACGGTTCTGGACGCTCATCTCACAATGACTGCCAGCCGTCGTACATGAGCCGCGCTCCCGCCTACACGCCTCGTTTCTGGGCATGGTGGGGATATGGGCAGCCCCAGTCCACCGGGGGTACCGTCACGGCGGCTGCCCCCTCGGCCGGAGAGCGCCGCGCTGGCCCGGCGGTTCGTGCGATCGGCGTTGCGCGATGTCGCACCGGAACTTCTCGACACCGCGCAGCTGCTGGTCAGCGAACTGGTGACCAATGCGGTGATCCACGCGCGGACCGAGATCGAGGTACGCGCCTGGGTCGCCGCCGGCAGAGTGCACGTCCGCGTCGGCGACCACCGGCCGTGCCGCGGTCTCGTGCAGCGCCGGCTCCATCCGTACGCCACGACCGGGTGGGGTCTGGTCCTGGTCGAGCAACTGGCCGCCGACCGTGGCGTGCGGATCGAGGGCGACCGCAAGACGGCCTGGTTCGAGCTGTCGCCCGAGGCTCCGGTACGGCCGGCGTCCGGGTGGGAGCTCACGCCGCCCCCCGAGCCGGCGGTGACCGTGACGCTGGTCGACCTGCCGTACGCCCTGTACTCGGCGGCGCACCAGCACTGGGAGACGCTCCTGCGCGAACTGCTCTTCGTCGTGTCCGCTCCGGAACGGAACGGCGTGCCGGTGCGGGCACGGGATCTCTTCGTCGCCCAGGACATCAGCAACGTGATCCGTGGAGCCATGGCCGCCGCGGTGGGCGGGAAGGTCACCGACGCGGACACGCTCTCCGTCCTCATGGCGATCCCGGCGGACCGCGCCGGGGATGTCGGCACGCTGTGCGTCGTGCTCGATGACGCCGACGCGGCGGCCCAGCAGGAGAGCCTGCTCACACTCCCGGCGCTTCCGCAGATCCGCGCCTTCTGGCGGTGGATGTGCGATGAGATCATCCGTCAGCTCGCCGGCGAGCGCCCCAACGCGTGGACGCTGGCCCCCGGCACGCCCGGTGCCCGGCCCCTGGACCTGGCGCCGTGGGACGTGGGCGATTTGGAGGCCAGCACGGTGCCGACGATCGCGGCCGACGACGGAGACCGGATCATCGCCGTGAACGGGCCCGTGACGGACCTGCTGGGCTGGCGCGCCGACGATCTCGTCGGGCAGCCGCTCACCGTGCTGATCCCCGAGCACCTCCAGGAGCGGCACAGGATGGGGTTCAGCTCTCTGCTGCTCACCGGCCAGCCCCGCATCCTCGGCCACTCCATCCCCCTCCCGGCGGTGCACCGCGACGGCCGGCTGATCGACGTCCGCCTCAACATTCAGACCCAGGAGGCGGCCGACGGCCGCACCGTGTTCGTCGCCCAGCTCACCCCCAGGACGGCCGCGCCGGGCGCGGCCGGGGAGGACCGGTACGCGCCGCGCCCGCGCTCCGGCGGACGGCCCCTGCCGGCCGGGCCCGAGGAGGCACCCCGGGTGAGCAGCGACGAGACGTGCCAGGCCGCGTTGGAGCGGCTGTCCCTGCTGGCCGACACCGGGAGCGCGCTCAGCAGCACCCTGGACCTCGAAGAAGGGCTGAACCGCGTATGCGAGATCCTGACGCAGCGGCTGGCCGACTGGTGCGTGGTGAGCCTGCTGGGCGAGCAGGGGCACATGGAGCGGGTCTGCGTCGTCCACCGCGACCCCGGGGCCCTGGACCCCGGCGTCTACCTGGGCCGCCTCCCGCCGGCTTCGGAGGACTCACACGGGCCGCTGGCCCGGGTCCTGCACGGCGCCGGCCCGCTGCTGCTCTCCGGCATCCCCGGACCGGGCCGGGCGCCGAGTCCCCTGGACGTCCGCCAGCACGATCTCCTCGTCCAGTTGGGCGCGAGCAGCGCCATCATCGCCCCGCTGCGGGTCCGCCGCGAGGTCCTCGGCGCCCTGACCGTGGTCCGCACCGGCGCCGGGCACCCGTTCACCGAAGAGGACCTGCCGCTGATGTCCGACCTGGTGCGCGGCATCGCTCTCGGCGTGGACAGCGCCCGGCTGTACCAGCAGACCCGGCACACCGCGGAACGCCTGCAGCGTTCCCTGCTGCCGCACCTGCCGCACATCGAGCACCTGCACCTGGCCGCCCGCTATGTCCCCGACAGCACCACTGCGCAGGTCGGCGGGGACTGGTACGACGCGTTCGTCCTCCCGACCGGTGACACCGTGCTGGTGATCGGCGACGTCACCGGCCACGACCTGCAGGCGGCCGTCGCCATGAGCGCGCTGCGGAACATGCTCCGCGGCATCGCCATCGACCGCCAGCAGCCCCCCGGGGACGTACTGCGCCGCCTGGACCTCGCGAGCCACACCCTGTACCGGCAGGCCACCGCGACCTGCCTGTACGCCCTGGTCAAGGGGCCCGAATGCGGTCCGTGGCAGCTGCAGCACGCCTCCGCCGGGCATCTGCCGCCCCTCCTGACCACCGCGGAAGGCGATACCCGTTATCTCGAAGAGGGCGCCGGGCTCCTGATCGGCATGGACCCCGAGTCCCAGCGCCCGACCGCGTGCGATCCGCTGCCGGCCCACTCCACCCTGCTGCTGTTCACCGACGGCCTGATCGAACGCCGGGGAGAGTCCCTCGACGACTCCCTGAACCGGCTCCGGCAGCACACCGCCGCGCTGGCCCGCGCGCCCCTCGACGTCTTCTGCGACGAACTGCTCATCGGGCTCGGCGCGCACAGCGCCGACGACATCGCCCTCCTCGCCCTCCGCCCCGTCCCCCGCCCTGGCACCCGATGAGTGCCGATGGTGGCGTGACCACCCCACGGCAGGGGCGGTCAGGGGCGCAGGAGGGCCTTGATGGCGCGGCGCTCGTCCATGGCACGGTACGCCTCGGCGACCTGGTCGAGCGGCAGTGTCAGGTCGAAGACCCGGCCCGGCTCCATCCGGCCGGTCCAGACCCGGTCGATGAGGTCGGGCAGGTAGGCGCGTACGGGGGCGGGGCCGCCCCGCAGCCCGACATGGGAGTAGAAGAGGTCTTCACCTGGGATGTCCACGCCGTGCGGGACGCCGACGAACCCGACGTTGCCGCCCGGCCGGGTCGACCGCAGGGCCTGCTGCATCGACTCGTTGGTGCCGACGCACTCCAGGACGCAGTCGGCGCCGACGCCGCCGGTCAGCTCCCGGATGCGGCGCACGCCGTCGGCACCACGCTCGGTGACGATGTCGGTGGCGCCGAACTCCAGGGCGAGCCGCTGGCGTGGTTCGTGGCGGCTCATCGCGATGACGCGCTCGGCGCCCAGGGCCTTGGCGGCGATCACGCCGCACAGGCCGACGGCGCCGTCACCGACGACGGCGACGGTGGCGCCGGGCCGGACCTCGGCGGCCACGGCGGCGTACCAGCCGGTGCCCATCACGTCGGACAGGGTGAGCAGGCTGGGGATCAGTTCGTCGGCCGGCCGTTCCGGGGTGGCGACCAGCGTGCCGTCGGCGAGCGGCACGCGGACCAGGTCGGCCTGGCACCCGTTCATCAGCTCACGGTGCACGCACGAGGACTGGTACCCGGCGCGGCAGTGCGGGCAGGTGTTGTCCGAGGCGAAGAACGAGCCGATGACGAACTGGCCGGGCCTGACCGTGGTGACATCGTCGCCGACCTCCTCGACGACGCCGACGTACTCGTGCCCGATCGGGGTGGGGTCGGTCACCGGGTTGACGCCCCGGTAGAACCACAGATCGGACCCGCACACGCAGGTGGCGACCGTACGGATGATCGCGTCGGTGGGTTCCTTGAGCTCGGGATCGGGACGTTCTTCGAACTGCACGTCCCTCGGGGCGTGGATGACGGCTCCGCGCATGATCGGTTCTCCATCCATGGCGACGTGGGAGACAGTCGGCTGCGAGATCGTCCACGCCACCGGGCGCGAACGGCCGTTTCCAGGTCCATATCCTGGGCAAATGCCATGAAACGGCCGTCGCGCCGCGGACCTCCGGTCACTCCGCGAGTGCGCCTCGCGGCGTTCCGGCCGGGCCCGCGCCGCATGGCGGGGGCCCGGCCGGAGGGAGGCGCGCCTACTGGGTGTACTCCGGGTACGTGCCTACTGGGTGTACTCCGGGTAGCCGTATCCGACGATCACGTCGCTGTCCCGGGTCCGGACCTTCACGGCGTCGTCGGTGTTGCCCTCGACGGTCTGGATGGTGCCGTCGCCGTTGTCCTTGATGACCAGGCCGACGTGGTCGATGTCGTCGATGTCCTTGCCGCCGTCCCAGGCGAAGAAGACCACCGCGCCCGGCTTGGGGGTCGTGCCCCAGCGGCCCTGCGCCTTGAACCACTCGGCGTGCGCGGGGGCGAAGGCGTCGCCGCCGATCCCCGCGACGCCCGCCTGGGTGCCGACCCAGGTGACGAACATGTCGCACCAGTTCGCGTCGGTGTAGTCGCCGGGCGATCCGCCGTCGCGCCGGGCGCCTCGCTCGGCCCACGGGGAGGCGGCGAACCACTTGCTGTACTTGGTGCTTCCGTCGCCGTCCTCGCTGATGCCGACCTGGGCGAGGGCGATCTTCAGTGCGTCGGCGGCCGTGGCCGGCAGCCGGCGCGCGGCCTCGGCCTTGGACTTGGGGCCGGCCTTGGCCGTGGACCCGGCCTTCGGCTTGGGCTTGGCGTCCAGTCCCCTGCCGGGGATGGGCACCTGCGCCGCCCGGTGCGCCTGGGCGGCCGGCGTGACCGCCCCCGCGGGGAGGGAGGACGCCTCGGCGGGCCCGGCGGCGGTCACGAGGACCGCGGCCGCACCGGCGGCCGTGATGCCCGACAGGACGGCGGCGAGACGGGTTCCGGAACGCTGGGGTCGAGGGACAACGGACACGGGTGCTCCTTGCTTCCATGCCGCTTACCGGGTTAGCTGACGGGTTCGGGCGTGGAAGCTGCCCTACGGCACGAGGGGATGCCGATTCACCCCGGGAATGCGTTGGGTCCCCGGTTCCGCATACTGCGGATTAAGCGGTCGCCCGAATACGGGCGAAGTTTGAGAGAGACTTCCGATCGATCGCCGTCGCCGTGGCGACGTGGGATCAGCGGAAGGAATTGATCATGTTTTCACTCCCTTGCCGCTCTCGTCCGCGCACCCGGTGGGTGCTCGGCGAAAGCAGCACAGTTCGGTTGGTAACCGGCTGGTCGGGCGCGGCTTCGGCAGGCGTCTCGTGAACGCGCTCTCGCCTGGGTCGGCGAGCCGGCCATGGCCGACGGGTATGCGGGCGACGCGTGGGGGGCGCCGAAAGAGTGATTGGAACATAGCAGGACAAAACACTCACTTAAACGGTGAGTTTACGTGACGTGGGTCACTCGGCGCATGCGAGGCAAGGGAAGCGCGATGACCCGACGAAACTCCTGAGAATTGAGTTATTGAACGGGGTCATTGTTACTTCTGTGACGATGGAACACCGCGAAGGTGAGGACCATCGCCTCTGGCCCGGGCCCGCGTCCCGGCGGAACGTGAGAGCGAGGGGAGGGGGAGTCATGGGCTTCGACCAACGGAGCGGCGACGACTGCCCGCGGGAAGAGAGGGTCGAGATCCAGGCCGGCCCGGTCCGGCTGATCGGCGACCTGGCCGTCCCCGAAGAGAACCTCGGGTTCGTGATGTTCGCCCACGGCAGTGGCAGCAGCCGATCGAGCCCGCGCAACCGCTTCGTGGCCACCGCGCTGAACCAGGTGGGGCTCGGCACTCTGCTGTTCGACCTGCTCACCGTGGCGGAGGAGGCCGACCGCGCCAACGTCTTCGACATCGGGCTGCTGGCCCGGCGCCTGATCGACACCACCGCCTGGCTCCGCGCGCGTCCCGAGGCGAGCGGAGTGCGGATCGGCTACTTCGGCGCGAGCACCGGGGCCGCCGCCGCGCTGTGGGCCGCCGCCGAGCCGGAGGCCGACGTCGCCGCCGTCGTCTCCCGTGGCGGCCGGCCGGATCTCGCCGCGCCCCGCCTCCGCCACGTGACCGCACCCACGTTGCTGATCGTCGGTGGCCGGGACGACGTCGTCATCGGGCTGAACCGTGAGGCGCGGGCACTCCTTCGCTGCGAGAGCCGGCTCACCGTCGTCCCCGGCGCGACGCATCTGTTCGAGGAGCCCGGCACGCTCGAGACGGTCGCCGAACTCGCGCGGGAATGGTTCCTCGGCCACCTCGCACCGGTCGGGCACCGATCACGCGGCGCCTGAGAAGGCGCGGCGGTGCCGGTGATTCCGGTGGCGTGTCCTCGGCGGCATATCCGCCTTCTCATTACGCACTTCTTCCGGGCAAGGATGAGTTAAGCATCATTCAAATCTCACTCCTCCTGACAGATACCGGTTGACTTCGCGAGTGCCGTGATGTGCCCTGAAATGGGACATAGCGCCATGAACGTCCCAAATGACGCGCGTGACCGGGGCATCGTCGCGCGCGAGCCGCACCAAAGGAGGTATCTTCCATGGGTATTTCGCGCCGGATGGGAGTAACGGTCGCCGGCCTGGCCTTCGCAGGAGCGACCGCGGCCACGCTCGGCACGGCCGGTTCGGCCAGCGCGCAGACGGCCACCATCACAGCGCCGCAATCCGTCGCCGCCTACGGCGGTAGCAGCGGTTACGCGCACCGGCGTTCGGTCGTACGGAAGCACCTACGGCACGGGAATTTCTCCTTCTCCTACTACAAGCGGACCACCGACACCAACTGGTACTACTGGTACGGCGGCTGCTGCGGCTGGTTCTGACGCCCTGAGCGGCATACCGGCGGACCCACCGGTCTCGTCGTGGGGGGGCCCCCCCCCGCCCC
>NZ_JAMXMX010000044.1 GCF_024055725.1 Actinoallomurus spadix
ACTGACGCGGCGGGCCCGGCGCGGGCCCGAGACAAGGAGAGTGCGTGCGGAGCCCTGACGCCCGCGTCGTCGCGGTCGCCGGTGAAGCGATCATCGATCTCGTCGCCGGGGAGCCCGGCGGCCCGTACCTCGCGCTGCCCGGCGGCAGCCCGGCGAACGTGGCCGTCGGGCTGGCCCGGCTCGGGGTCCCGACCCGGATGATCGCCCGGATCGGCGAGGATCCGTTCGGCCGGACCCTCCGGGAGCACCTCCTGCGGAACGGGGTGGACACCGGCGCGGTGGCGACCGCCGCGGAGCCCTCGTCCGTGGCGTTCGTGCACCACGAGGCGGGCGGGCCGGCGTACGACCTGCGGCTCGCGGGGACCGCCGACTGGCAGTGGACCGCCGAGGAGCTGGCCGCCCTGCCGCTCGGTGACGTCGCCGCGCTCCACGTCGGCTCCCTCGCCATGGTGCTGCCGCCGGGGGCCGAGGCGCTGGCCGGTCTCGTCCGCCGCGCCCGGGAGACCGCGACGATCGCCTACGACCCGAACTGCCGCCCGGACGTCATGGCGGCCGTACCCGACGCCCGGGCCCGGATCGGGACGCTGCTGCACACGGCGGACATCGTCAAGATCAGCGACGCGGACCTGGCGTGGCTGCGGCCCGGCGACGACCCGCGGCGATTCGCGGCCGGGCTGGTCGAGGAGACCGGCGGCGTGGTGATCGTGACGCTGGGGGCGGAGGGCGTCCTCGTCACCGCGCCGCGCCTGGCGCCACTCCCCCTGCCGGCGCGCGCGGTGGAGGTCGTCGACACGGTCGGCGCGGGCGACTCGTACATGAGCGCCGTGCTCGCCGGCCTGTACGAGCGCGGGCTGCTCGGGGCGGAGCGCCGCGCCGCCCTCCGCGCCGTCCCGGGGCCGGTGCTCACGGAGGTGTGCGCGGAGGCGGCGCGGGCGGCCGCGATCACGTGCGGGCGGCGGGGCGCCGACCCGCCCACGCGCGCGGAGCTGACGGCCTCTTCCGCGGACTGAGGCGCGCTTCGTCGCAGATGTCACAACCGGATATCTGGACAAACGGGGTCACCACTGTCGCGACTGGTGCAAGCTAGGGTGCATGTCCCCCCGGAAGTCCCCCACTCCCGCACGGCCGGCGGGCTCACGCGCGCTGCGGATCCTCCGGCGTACGCTCGGCAGCACGGGCGTGATCCTGACGCTCGTCGTCGTGGCCGCCGTCGTGGTCGTCGCGAACATCGACTTCGGCAAGGGGAAGCCTCCTTCCGGCGCGGCGGCGGACGTCTCCGCGAACGACCTCGCGCGGACCCTCGAGGGCTACACGATGGACCCGATGATGGCCCAGGCCCAGGCCACCGCGCGGGAGCGCGCCTACAAGGCGCAGCTCGCCGCCGAGCGCGACGCGCGCAAGCGCGCCGAGGCCGAGCGGAAGCGCCGGGCGTGGGAGGCGTTCAAGCGGAAGATGAGCCACAACCCCAGCGCGGCGGACAACCAGAAGTACGCCAAGAAGATGAACGCCCTGAAGGGCTGGGGCCGCTGCTGGCCGTCACTGCTGACCATGTGGAACCACGAGAGCGGCTGGAACGAGCACGCCGAGAACCCCAGCAGCGGCGCGTACGGCATCGCCCAGGCCCTGCCCGGCTCGAAGATGAACTCCGTCGCGCCCGACTGGCGGAACAACGCGATCACCCAGATCACCTGGGGCCTGACCTACATCGGCTCGCGCTACGGCGACCCCTGCCGTGCCTGGTCCTGGTGGCAGGCCCACCACTGGTACTGACGGCCCGGCCCGTATCGCCCGCCGCCGGGCGCGGCCGGGTCCCCGGTCACCGGCCGCCGGGTTTGATCCAGTCGAAGGTGCGCTCGACGGCCCGGCGCCAGTTGTCGTACTCCGTGTCACGGCGGACGGGGTCCATGCCGGGCAGCCACTGCGCGGCGCGGTGCCAGTTGCGGCGCAGGCCCTCCAGGTCCGCCCAGTAGCCGACGGCGAGCCCGGCGGCGTACGCGGCTCCGAGGGAGACGGTCTCGGCGGCCATCGGGCGGATGACCGGGACGTCCAGGACATCGGAGATGAACTGCATGAGCAGGTTGTCGGCGGTCATGCCGCCGTCGACCTTCAGCGCCTTGAGCGCGAGCCCGGAGTCGGCGTTCATCGCGTCGACGACCTCGCGCGTCTGCCAGCCGGTCGCCTCCAGGACGGCGCGGGCCAGGTGGCCCTTGGTGATGTAGGACGTGAGCCCGACGATGATGCCCCGCGCCTCGCTCCGCCAGTACGGCGCGAACAGCCCGGAGAACGCGGGCACGATGTAGCAGCCGCCGTTGTCCTCGACGGTCCGGGCGAGGGTCTCGATCTCCGGGGCGCTCGCGATGAGCCCGAGTCCGTCGCGGAACCACTGGACGAGCGCGCCGGTGATGGCGATGGATCCTTCGAGGGCGTACACCGCCGGCTCGTCGGCGATCTGGTAGCCGACGGTCGTGAGCAGCCCGTGGGTGGAGCGCACGGGCTCGGTCCCGGTGTTGAGGAGCAGGAAGCTGCCCGTGCCGTACGTGCACTTGGCCTCGCCGGGCGCGAAGCAGGTCTGGCCGAACAGCGCGGCCTGCTGGTCACCGAGCGCGGCGGCGATGCGCACGCCGGGCAGCACGCGGCTCGCGCGGGCGTACGTCTCGGTCGAGGGACGGATCTCGGGCAGCATGGCGCGCGGCACGCCGAAGAACGCCAGCAGGTCGTCGTCCCAGGCCAGCGTCGTCAGGTTCATCAGCAGGGTACGGCTGGCGTTGGTGACGTCGGTGATGTGCAGGCCGCCGCCGGGACCGCCGGTGAGGTTCCAGATCAGCCAGCTCTCCATCGTGCCGAACAGCACGTCGCCGCGCTCGGCGCGCTCGCGCAGGCCCGGCGTGTTGTCCAGCAGCCAGCGGACGCGGGACGCCGAGAAGTACGTCGCGATGGGCAGGCCGCACCGCTCGCGGACCATGTCGGCGTCCGGGCGCGCATTGAGCTCGCTCACGAGGGAGTCGGTCCGGGTGTCCTGCCAGACGACGGCGCGGCCGACCGGCCGGCCCGTGTGCCGGTCCCACAGCACGGAGGTCTCGCGCTGGTTGGCGATGCCGAGCGCGGCGACCTGGTCCGGCGTCGCCCCGGCGTGCTCGAGGGCCTCGGGGGCGATCCGCTCGAGGTTGCGCCAGATCTCCATCGCGTCGTGCTCGACCCAGCCGGGTCGCGGGAAGTGCTGCTTGTGCTCCCGCTGGGTGACCGAGACCAGCCGCCCTCCGTGGTCGAACAGGATGCAGCGCGTCGACGTCGTGCCCTGGTCGATGGACATCACATAGCGCTCTACCATCATGTCCTGCCGTTCCGGGCGTCGCGGGCGGTGCTCACCACCGGGAGGCCCCAAGATCTCGGGAGACGGCGCGCGCGGCGTCGCGCACGTACGTCACCAGCGTCGGTTTCGGCCGGCCCCTCGGGTCGCACAGGCGCTCGATGGCCCCCGAGATGCCCATCGCGCCGACCACCAGGCCCCCCTGGCCGCGGATCGGCGCGGCCACGGCGGCCTCCCCCACCGTGAACTCCTCCACCTCGGACGCCCAGCCCATCTCGCGGATCTCGGCCAGCGCCCGGCCGAGCTCACGGTGCTGGGTGATGGTCCGCCGGCAGAAGGGCTCGAGGCCGGTCTCCTGCAGCGCCGCGGCGGCTCCGGCGTCGAAGGCGAGCAGCACCTTGCCCAGCGCGGTGGCGTGCGCCGGGAGGAGCGCGCCGACCTCGAGGGCCTGAAGGGTGTCGTCCGGCCGGAAGACATGGTGCACGACGAGGACCCTGCCGTCCAGAGGGGTGCCGATCCGGACCGCCTCGCCGCTGCGGGCGGCGAGGGCGTCGGCCCAGTTGATCGCGCGCGACCGCAGCTCGTTGACGTCGAGGTAGCTCGTGCCGAGGTGGAGCAGCGCCGCGCCGAGCTGGTACTTGCCGGTCTCCTCGTCCTGCTCGACGAAGCCGACCCCCTGGAGGGTCCGCAGGATGCCGTGCGCGGTGGCGCGGGCCAGCCCGAGTGAGGCCGCGATCTCGCTGACTCCGAGGCGGCCGGAACCGCGGGCGAGCAGGCGGAGGATGGCCGCGGCTCGCTCGATCGACTGGACCGGTCCTGGCACGCACGCCATGTTAGTGCAGGTCGGCGCCTGTTCGACAATGTCGGCACATATGCCGCGTCCGGCCGCCCGTCCACCGCGCGGAGAGGCGGAATTCCCGCCTGCCTGTGAGTCACGTCACTCTGTCAGGATTCCGGCGAGACACGGACGCTGGCACCTGTTCGACAATGTCGGCACCTGTCTGTTGACCATGACTTACCCGCGACTTAGCGTCCCCTCAGTCGTGAGGGAGCTCACAGCCTCCTCGCGGACGGTGTCTCACGGTGCCCCTGAGCTGGGGCATCGCCCCCTAGGAGGAGACGTGGCAGAGCGACTAAAGATCCCCGGGCTGGCCGGTGAACTGGCCGCCGAATTCGCGGGAACCCTGGTGCTCATCCTGTTCGGCACGGGCGTGGTGGCGCAGGTCGTGGCGGGGGGGTTCGGCGACCACGACAGCATCGCGTGGGGCTGGGGCCTCGGCGTCACGCTCGGCGTGTACGTCGCGGGCCGGATCAGCGGCGCGCACCTGAATCCCGCGGTCACCGTCGCGCTGGCGGTGTTCAAGGGATTCTCCTGGCGCAAGGTCCTGCCGTACTCGCTGGCCCAGCTGGTCGGCGCGTTCGTCGCGGCGCTGATCGTGCGCTGGAACTACAGCGAGGTGCTGGCCAAGCTCGACCCCGGCCACACCATCAAGACCCAGGGCGTCTTCTCGACCCTGCCCGGCAACGGCTCGATGCCCGTGCACGCCGGCGGCGCGCTGCGCGACCAGATCATCGGCACCGCGATCCTGCTGTTCCTGATCCTCGCCGTCACCGACCTGCGCAACTCCTCCCCCGCCGCCAACCTGGCACCGTTCATCGTCGGTCTGATCGTCGTCGCGATCGGCATGGCCTGGGGCACCGACGCGGGCTACGCGATCAACCCCGCGCGTGACCTCGGCCCGCGTCTCGCCTCGTTCTTCACCGGATACGGCACCGCGTTCCGCGACCAGTACGGCGGTCTGTACTTCTGGGTGCCCATCGTCGGCCCGCTCATCGGCGCGGTCGCCGGCGCGGGCCTCTACGAGGTGCTCATCGGGCGGTTCCTGCCGGCCGACGAGCAGGAGCCCGGCCGCGTCCCCAGCGAAGGCGAGCTCGAGAAGCTCTGACGCGCCGCACCAGGCCTGATCGGTTTCCCCCCGCGCGGAATGATCCGCGTGACCCGTCCGGCCGGGCATCCCCCCATGGCCCGGCCGGACGGCCTAGAAAGAAGTAGAAAGGCGAGACATGGCCGACTTCGTCGGAGCGGTTGACCAGGGTACGACGAGCACCCGCTTCATGATCTTCGATCACGGCGGCAACGAGGTGGCGAAGCACCAGCTCGAGCACGAGCAGATCCTGCCGAACCCCGGGTGGGTGGAGCACAACCCGACCGAGATCTGGGAGCGCACCCGCGCCGTCATCGAGACGGCGATGGGCAAGGCGAACCTCGAGGCGAGCGACCTCGCCGCCCTCGGCATCACCAACCAGCGCGAGACGACCGTCGTGTGGAACCGCCGCACCGGCCGCCCCTACTACAACGCGATCGTCTGGCAGGACACCCGGACCGACCGCATCGCCTCGGCGCTCGACCGCGACGGGCGCGGCGACGTCATCCGGAAGAAGGCCGGGCTGCCGCCCGCGACGTACTTCTCCGGCGGCAAGATCCAGTGGATCCTGGAGAACGTCGACGGGGTACGCGAGGCCGCCGAGGCCGGCGACGCCATCTTCGGCAACACCGACACCTGGCTGCTGTGGAACCTCACCGGCGGCGTCGACGGCGGCGTGCACGTCACCGACCCGACCAACGCCAGCCGCACCATGCTCATGAACCTGGAGACGCTGGACTGGGACGACGAGCTGCTGTCGTTCTTCCAGATCCCACGCCAGATGCTGCCGCGGATCCGGCCCTCCTCCAACCCGGACTTCTACGGCATGACGCGGGCGCACGGCCCGATCGGCGGCGAGATCCCGCTGTCCGGCGACCTCGGCGACCAGCAGGCCGCCACGGTCGGCCAGGTCTGCTTCGACGCCGGCGAGGCCAAGAACACCTACGGCACCGGCAACTTCCTCCTGCTCAACACCGGCACCGAGCTCGTCCGATCCAAGAACGGCCTGCTCACCACCGTCTGCTACCAGTTCGGCGACCAGCAGCCGGTGTACGCCCTCGAAGGGTCGATCGCGGTGACCGGCTCGGCCGTGCAGTGGCTGCGCGACCAGCTCGGCATCATCTCCGGCGCCTCGGAGAGCGAGTCGCTGGCCCGGCAGGTCGAGGACAACGGCGGCGTCTACTTCGTCCCGGCGTTCTCCGGCCTGTTCGCCCCGTACTGGCGGTCCGACGCGCGCGGCGCCATCGTCGGCCTGTCCCGCTACAACACCAACGCCCACCTGGCCCGCGCCACGCTCGAGTCGATCTGCTACCAGACCCGCGACGTCGTCGAGGCGATGCGGCAGGACTCCGGCGTCGCCCTCGACGTCCTCCGGGTGGACGGCGGCATCACCGCCAACCGCCTCTGCATGGAGCTGCAGGCCGACATCCTCGGCGTGCCGGTCTCCAAGCCGGTCGTCGCGGAGACCACGGCACTCGGCGCCGCGTACGCCGCCGGCCTGGCCGTCGGGTTCTGGAACTCCACCGACGAGCTGCGCCAGAACTGGAACGAGGACGAGCGCTGGGAGCCCCGCTGGAGCGAGGAGCAGCGCGAGAAGGGATACGCCGGCTGGAAGAAGGCCGTGTCCCGGACCCTCGACTGGGTCGACGTCGACTAGCCCCTTCCCCCGCGGCGGGCCGGCGGTGCGCCCCCACACCGATCCCCGCGTACCGCCCGCCCACACCTCGGAGGAGAACCCGAACGTGAAAGCCGTATCCCTCGGACCGGCCTACCGCGCGCAGGCCGTGCGGAACCTGGCGGAAGGCGAGTTCGACGTGCTGATCGTGGGCGGCGGAGTCGTGGGCGCCGGGGCGGCGCTCGACGCCGTGTCGCGCGGCCTGTCCGTCGCGCTGGTCGAGGCCGCGGACTGGGCGGCCGGGACGTCCAGCCGGTCCAGCAAGCTCATCCACGGCGGCCTGCGCTACCTGGAGCAGCGCGACTTCGGTCTCGTACGGGAGGCGCTGCGCGAACGCGGCCTCCTGCTGAACCGCCTCGCGCCCCACCTCGTACGCCCGGTGCCGTTCCTCTACCCGCTCACCCACCGCATGTGGGAGCGCTTCTACGTCGGCGCCGGCGTCGGCCTGTACGACACGATGGGCGGCGCCCGGTCGATGCCGCGCCACCGCCACCTGAGCCACCGCGGCGCCCTGAAGATCGCCCCGGCGCTGCGCGGCGACACGTTCGTCGGCGCGATCCAGTACTTCGACGCGCAGGTCGACGACGCGCGGTTCACGCTGACGCTGGCCCGGACGGCCGCCGCCTACGGCGCGTCCGTGCTGACCCGGGCCCGCGCCGTCGGGTTCCTCCGCGAGGCGGACCGCGTCATCGGGGCACGGGTCCTCGACCTGGAGAACGACCGGGAGCTGACCGTCCGGGCCCGGCACGTGATCAACGCGACCGGCGTGTGGACCGACGAGGCCGGCCGGCTCGCGCACGCGCGCGGCGGTCCGCACGTGACCGCGTCCAAGGGCGTGCATCTGCTGGTCCCGCGCGACCGGATCCGGCTGGACACCGGCCTGATCCTGCGCACGGAGAAGAGCGTGCTGTTCGTCATCCCGTGGGGCCGGCACTGGATCATCGGCACCACCGACACCCCCTATGACCTGGACAAGGAGGAGCCGGCCGCCAGCCAGGCCGACGTGGAGTACATCCTCGAGCACGTCAACGCGGTGCTGCGCACCCCGATCGTCCCCGAGGACATCGAGGGCGTGTACGCCGGCCTGCGCCCCCTGCTGTCCGGCGGGGCCGACGACACCACCAAGCTGTCCCGCGAGCACACGGTCGCCCAGCCGGTCCCGGGGCTCACCGTGATCGCCGGCGGCAAGTTCACGACCTACCGGGTGATGGCGAAGGACGCCGTCGACGCGGCGGCCGAGGACCTGCCCACGACCGTCCCCGCCTCCGTCACCGACCGGGTACCGCTGATCGGCGCCGTCGGGTACGAGGTCCTGTGGAACGAGCGGCACCGGCTCGCCCGGCGCAGCGGCCTGCACGTCGCCCGCGTCGAGCACCTGCTGAAGCGGTACGGCTCGTGCGTCGACGAGCTGCTGGGACTGATCGAGAAGGATCCCTCCCTCGGCGAGCCGCTCGGCGCCGCCCGCGACTACCTGAAGGCCGAGGCCGTGTACGCCGCGTCGCATGAGGGGGCGCTGCACGTCGAGGACATCCTGCGCCGCCGTACCCGCGCCGCGATCGAGGAGTGGGACCAGGGCTCCGCCGCCGCGGCCGAGGTCGCCGCGCTCGTCGCGCCGGTGCTGGGCTGGGACGACGAGACGGTGAAGCGCGAGACCGAGCACTACGTGCGCCAGGTCGAGGCCGAGCGGCAGGCGCGCCGTGAGGCGGACGACGCCGCCGCGGCCGCCGCCCGCGGCCGGGCGCCGAGCCTGTTCGCCGAGCGGGCCGCCTCCTGACCGGGTCCCGCGCGGACCACCGCGCCGATCACGCGGGCGGGGTGCCAGGGGCCACCCCGCCCGCCCGTACGTCCGCGACGGCCGGCCGCCGGCCCCCGCCGCCCGCGGAGCGGGGCGGGCGCCGGCGATCCTCCTCGGTCAGGCCGTCGCCGTCCGGGCGGCGACCGGGCGCATCCAGGCGTAGTACAGCGCGGAGGCGACGATGAGGCCGATGATCCAGGAGATGTCGGCGCCGCCCAGGTGCTTCACGAACGGGCCGGTGTAGAAGGTCGAGCTCACGAACGGCACCTCCACCAGGACGCCGATCGCGTAGGCGCCGATGGTCCGCCAGTTAAACCCGCCGTACACGCCGTCCGGGCGGAAGATCGCGTCGATGTCGTACCGCTCCTTGCGGACGAAGTAGAAGTCGACGAGGTTGATCGCCGTCCACGGGATCAGGAAGTACGCCAGGAACAGGATAAAATTCTCGAAGTTGTGCAGGAAGTCGGCGCTGGCGGCGAGCGCGACGATCGTCCCGACGAGGGCGGCCACGACGACGAACCCGAGACGGACGCCGCCGTTCATCCGCATCGGCCGCAGCGCCGTCAGCGTCGTCGCCGCCGACATGAACATGCCGTAGAGGTTCAGCACGTTCACCGCGATGACGCCCAGCACGATGATCAGCGAGAACGCCCAGTGCGGGCGGCCCAGGCCCACCACGAACGACACCGACCCGCCCTCGAACGACTTGGCCGCCACGGCGGCGCAGACGCTGCCGAACGCCATCATCCAGACGGTGCCGATCACGCTGCCGGCGTACGTCCACCAGAACGCCGCCCGCACCGACGTGGTCTCCGGCAGGTAGCGGGAGTAGTCGGCGACGTACGGCGCGTACGTGATCTGCCAGGTCGCCGCGATCGCCATGACGAGGAGGAACGTGCCCGCCCCGACGTGCCCCGAGTGCCACACGCGGCCCACGTGGTGGCCGGTCAGCAGCCGGTAGGTCAGGTAGAGGAAACCGATCGCGGCGATGAGGCTGATCCACCGCTCGTACTGGTGGATCAGCCGGTACCCGTACGCGGCGAGGACCGTGCAGACCGCCGACACGATGATCGTGGCCGGCGTCCGGCCGATCCCCCACCAGCCGGCGAGCGCGGACCCGCCGAGCACCGCGCTGGTCGCGAAGAACCCGACGTACATCAGCACGACGAGCAGCAGCGGCAGGATCGCGCCGTAGAAGCCGAACTGGGCCCGGCTCTGGATCATCTGCGGGATCCCGAGCTTCGGCCCCTGCGCCGAGTGCAGCGCCATGAAGATCGCGCCGAGCAGGTTGCCGAGGACGAGCGCGACGATCGCCCAGGGCAACGGCAGCCCGAGGATCACTCCCAGCGCCCCCGTGACCGCCGTGGTCACCTGCATGTTCGCGCCGAACCACACGGTGAACAGGCTCCGCACCGACCCGTGCCGCTCCTCGGGCGGGACGAAGTCGATGGATCGCCGCTCGACTCCGAGCGCACCACCGTCCGCCTGCCCGCCGGCGACCCGCGAGCCGCCGCTGACCTCCTGTTTTGCCATGTGCGCACCCTCACGCCCCCGCCCCACGGCCCGCAAGGACACTTTCCGACGAACCGTCTCGGATCCGAGACACCCGGCCGGGGCCCGCCGTGAGACGGCGCCGGGCGGCCCCAGGGAGCACGCAGGGTGATGTTATGAATAGGACATGGAGGCATTCCTCCGGCGGAACCGGAGGCATCGGCGCCACCCGCCCGCCGGACGCCCGCGCGACCACCGCGGGTCTCTGCTCAGCCTGCGCAGTGTCGCCGGGCAGGTGCTCCTTCTCCAGTTCTTGATCGTGACCCTGCTGGTCGCGGCGTCGGTGGCGATGGAGGTCTACCAGGCGACGCACGACGCCCTGCGCCAGAGCATCCGGGAGTCGGTCGTCGCCGCCCAGACGTTCGCGAACTCCCCCGGCCTGGTCCAGGCGCTGCGCGCCCCGGATCCCACGGCGGTGCTGCAGCCCCGCGCCGAGGCGGCGCGGAAGAGGGCGGGCGTGGACTACATCGTCGTGCTGAACACCCACGGGATCCGCTACACGTACCCCTACAAGGAGTACATCGGCGGAAAGTTCAGCACCGACATCCGGCCGGCGCTGCAAGGCCGCACCGTCATCCAGAAGGGAGGCGGGCCGCCCCTTCCGGCGGGCACCGGAACGGACGTCCGCGCGGTGGTCCCGGTGACCGATGACCGCGGCGCCGTGGTCGGTGTGGTCGCCGCCGGGATCACGGTCAAGAGCGTGGCGAGATACTGGACGCCGCAGCTCCCGATGACCGTCGGGAGCGGGCTGGCCGCGCTGGCGCTGGGCGCCGCCGGAACGGCGCTGGTGTCCCGGCGGCTGCGGCGGCAGACGCACGGCCTGGGCCCGGCCGAGATGACGCGGATGTACGAGCACCACGACGCCGTCCTGCACGCCGTGCGGGAAGGGGTGCTGATCACCTGCGCCGACGGGCGGCTGCTGGTGGCCAACGACGAGGCGCGGCGGCTACTGGACCTGCCGGAGGACGCGGAGGGACGGCAGGTCCGGGATCTGGGACTCTCGGACCAGATGGTGCGCCTGCTGCTGTCGGAGGACCCCGTCACGGACGAGGTGCACCTGACGCGGGACCGGCTGCTGGCGGTGAACAAGCGGTCGACGTTCCCCAGCGGGCCGGAGGGCGGCAACGTGGTGACGCTGCGCGACACCACCGAACTGGCGGCGGTGACCGGACGGGCGCAGGTGACCCGGGAACGCCTGAAACTGCTGTACGAGGCGGGGGTACGGATCGGGACCACCCTGGACGTGACCCGGGAGGCGGAGGAACTGGCCCAGGTGGCCGCGGCGGGGTTCGCCGACGTGATCACGGTCGATCTGCTCGACGCGGTCCTGCGCGGAGAGGAGCCCGTGGCCGGGCGATGGCGGCCGCTGCGGCGTGTGGCGGCCGGCGGCGAGCGGCTGATGCCGTCGCTGTGGCCGGTGGGCGAACAGGTCATGTTGTCGCCGGCGGCACCGCAGATACGAGCGCTGAAGCAGGAGTACGGAGTGCTGCAGGCGGACCTGCGGCAGGCCCGCGGGTGGCAGGAGCAGGCGCCGGAGCGCGCCCGCGAGGCGCTGGAGCAGGGGTTGCACTCGCTGGTGACCGTGCCGTTGCAGGCGCGGGGCGTCTCCCTGGGCGTGGCGAGCTTCTACCGCATGCGCGGCAGGCCGGCCTTCGAGAACGAGGACCTGCTGCTGGCCGAGGAGCTGACCGCGCGGGCCGCCGTGGCCATCGACAACGCCCGTCGTTTCGCCCGGGAACACGCCATGGCGGTCACGCTGCAGCGCAGCCTGCTGCCGCGGAGGCAGCCGGAGCAGGACGCCCTGAAGGTGGCCTGGCGGTACCTGCCCGCGGAGGCGGGAGTGGGCGGGGACTGGTTCGATCTCATCCCGCTGCCGGGGGCGCGGGTGGCGCTGGCGATGGGCGACGTCGTCGGTCACGGGCTGCACGCGGCCGTGACGATGGGGCGGCTGCGCACCGCGGCGCACAACTTCGCCACGCTGGACCTCCCGGTCGACGAGGTCCTCGGCCACCTGGACGAGCTCGTCGAGCGGATGGACAGCGAGGAGAGCACCGGTGGGAACGGGAAGGGCCAGGGCGGCGACGGTGTGACGGGCGCGACGTGCCTGTACGCGGTCTACGACCCGGTGGCCGGGGCGTGCACGATCGCCCGCGCGGGACACCCCGGCCCCGCGGTCGTGTACGAGGACGGAACGGTCGCCTTCCCGGACGTGCCCGCCTCGCCTCCGCTCGGACTCGGCGGCCACCCCTTCGAGACGGCCGAGCTGAACCTGCCGGAGGCCGCACGACTGGTGCTGTACACCGACGGGCTCATCGAGACCCGGACCCGCGACATCGACGGCGGGCTGGAGGAGCTGCGCCGGGCGCTGAAACGCACGGAGGGGCTCACGCCGGAGGAGACCTGTCAGGCCGTGATCGAGGCGGTCGCGCCGGAACATCCCGCCGACGACATCGCGCTGCTGGTGGCGCGTACCCGCGCGTTCCCACGGTCGCGCGTGGCGGAGTGGGACGTCCCGGGCGACGCCGCGGCCGTCCCTCCGGTGCGGGCCGGCTGCGCCAGGACGTTGCGCGAGTGGGGGCTGGAGCAGGTCGTCTTCACCACCGAGCTGATCGTCAGCGAGCTGGTCACGAACGCGATCCGGTACGGGGCGCCGCCGATCAAGGTGCGGCTGCTGCACGGGCGCTGCCTGACCTGCGAGGTGTGGGACGGCAGCAGCACGTCCCCGCGGTTGCGGCGCGCCGCGACCACCGATGAGGGCGGGCGGGGCCTGTTCCTCGTCGCGCAGCTCTCCCAGCGGTGGGGAACCCGCTACACCTCCCAGGGCAAGGTCATCTGGGCCGATCAGGTTCTCGACGGTGGCGCACCGGCCGGCGGGGGCGAGGCACTGGCCGACGCCCTCCTCGGACAGTTCGACGGCACGTCCTTCTGATCATCTCGAGCGGATCGCGTCGGTGAGCAAGAGCGGCGTCACCGCACCGTCGCGGCCTGCGATCGCGAATCGCCGCAGACCGCCCATCAGAAGGTCGGCGGTCCCTGTTCGACGCGGGCGAGCACTGGGGTGAGGCGGTCGAGATCGTCGCTGTCGATGCGCTGTCGTTCGTCCCACCAGGTGGCACCCGCCTCGGCCAGCGGCCCGAGCAGATCGGCTGCCTGACCAGCGCCGGTCGGGCTGACACCGCCGACGACGATCTCGAAGGGCCGTCCATCGGGACCGTCCTGCCGCGCCTCTCGCTGCTCGCTTATATAGGTGACCAGGGCCCGCACTTCGCCGGCCGGTGGCGCGTAGCCGTGCGGCGCAGAGGTGAACATCGGGACTGCCCCGTCGAATCGGGCGGCACGGCGCATGGGAGGGCGCCGCGGCCAGAAGCCGGCGACCCAGATCGGCGGCCGAGGGCGCTGCACCGTGGCGGGGAGGAGCGCCACGTCGTCGGCCTGGTGATGGCGTCCCTGGTAGGTCACAGGTTCGCCGGTCCAGTAACGCTCCAACAGGTCCAATCCTTCGTCCAGGCGCTCGGCGAGAAGACGTGGATCGGTGGGTTCCCCGAAGCAGGCGAAGTCGTCCCGGTCGCCCAGCCCGACTCCGAAGATCACCCGTCCGCCGCTCAGAACGTCCAGCGTGGCGACCTGGCGAGCGAGCTGCTGTGGTCGACGCCTGGCGACCGGCGTGACGAGCGTGCCGATCCTGATTCGGGTGGTGGCCAGCGCTGCGGCGGTCAGCAGCATCCACGGATCACCGAATGGCCGCCGTTGGCGGTCGTACGTCAGAAGGTCCCAGACGAACAGCGCGTCCCAGCCTGCCTGTTCCGCCGCCACGGCGACCGCGGCCACTGCCCTTGGGTCGGCGAAGTCCCCGAAGTTCGGGATGTTGATCGACGAGCGCATCTCCCTATGATGCATTCTTCCGCCACCCCGACGGTCACCGCGCGCCCGGCTCATCCCCGCCCGTCCGTCCGGCGCGGGTCCCGGCGGCATGTCCCTGATGATCGATCCTGGCGATCTCCGGCAGGGAGCGAATCTGGACGTGTAACATCCAGGTTCATGCGCATGGGCGAAGGGGTCGAGTGGGGCCTGCACTGCTGTCTGGTGCTGGCGTGGATCGGCGACGACGAGGCGCTGTCGACGGCGAAGCTCGCGAAGTGGTTCGAGCTGCCGCCCGCGTACCTGAACAAGCGCCTCCAGGCGCTCGTACGGGCCGGGGTGCTGACCTCCACCGCCGGCGCCCGCGGCGGCTTCCGCCTGGCCCGGCCACCGGAGAAGATCACGCTGATGGACGTCGTCTCCGCGATCGAGGGGCCGGAGGAGGCGTTCCGCTGCAGTGAGATCCGGCAGCGGGGCGCGGGCGCCGAGGCGCCCGCGAGCGAGTTCCGGCACGCGTGCGGCATCTCCATGGCGATGCGGCGGGCGGAACTGGCGTGGCGGCGCGAACTCGCCGCCCGGACGCTGGCCGACCTGATGGCCGAGGCGCCGCCCTCCGCCGGCGCACGCGCCCGGCGCTGGCACGAGCGCGTCAACGGCTGACCGGAACATCGGTGAACGATCGCGGAGAGAACCGTGAGGAGAATCTGGATGTCTAATGTCCTGGTTGATCGCGCCGCCGCGCGGGCGAGGGCGGGCGGCCTGACCTCGACGCTGGTCCTGGCCCTGGGGACCTTCGCCGTCGGGACCGACGCGTTCATCGTGGCGGGCTTCCTGCCGTCCATGGCCCGTACGCTGCACGTCTCCGCCGGGGCGGCCGGCCAGTCGGTGACGGTGTTCGCCGTCGCGTACGCCGTCCTCGCGCCCGTCCTCGCGACCGTGACGGCACGGCTGCCGCGCCGCACGCTGCTCGTCTGCGCGCTCATCGTGCTCGGTCTCGCCAACCTCGCCTCGGCGCTCGCGCCGGACCTGCCCCTGCTGATCGCGAGCCGGGTGCTGGCGGCGGCGGGCGCCGCCGTGTACACGCCGGGGGCGGGCGCGGTGAGCGCGGCCCTGGTCCGCCCGGAGGTGCGGGCGCGCGCGCTGGCCGTGGTCGTGGGCGGGCTGACCGTCGCGACCGCGATCGGGGTGCCGCTCGGCGACCTGGCCGGGCACTGGTTCGGCTGGCGTACCGCACTGGGCCTGGTGGCGGCGCTGTCCCTGGTCGCCGCGGCCGGGGTCGCCCTGATCATGCCGTCGCTGCCCGGCGGCCCGCGCGTGCCGCTGCGGGCGCGCCTGGCACTGCTGCGGCGGCCCGCCGTGGCGTCCGTGCTGCCGCTGACCGTTCTCGGCATGGGGGCGAGCTACACCGTGTACGCCTACAGCGTCCCGGCGCTGAAGGGCGTCGGCGTGCCGGAGGGGTCGATGGTCTTGATGCTCTTCCTGTACGGCGCGGGCGCCGTCGCCGGGAACCTCGTCGCCGGTTACGCCACGGACCGGTGGGGGCCGGTCCGCGTCCTGAGCGGCGGTTACCTCGCCATGGTCGTGTCCCTCGCCGTGCTCGGGATCGTCGCCGCGGCCGGGACCGGCTCCGCGCCGGTGGCCGGAGTCCTGGTGCTCCTGTGGGGGGCGAGCACGTGGACGCAGACGCCTCCACAGCAGCACCGCCTCATCGACGCCGCGCCGCGGGAGGCCCCGCTCGCCGTCTCGCTCAACGCGTCCTCGATCTACGTCGGGATCGGCGCCGGCACCGCCCTCGGCGGCGTGACCCTCGGCGCGGGCCCGTCCGTGATGTACGCCCTGGCGGCCGGGGTCGCGGCGCTCGCCTGGGTCTTCCTGCGCTGGACGGCCCGGGGGTGATCGAGGCGTCACGCCCGGGGCGCCGGTCGGTGTCCGTCGCGACCGGGGCGCCGGGTCAGGGGCGGCGGACGCTGATGGCGAGCAGGACCGGGCCGTCGCGCCGGGTGCCGCAGCCCGGCTTGCCGTGGTCGCCCTGAGGGCAACCGCCGCAGCCCCCGCTCGGGCAGGCGGCCGCCATGTCCTCGGCCGACAGGCGGCCCTTGCGGACCCAGTAGTCGACCATCGACTCGGCCTCCTCGCGGCTGACGCCGACCCGGCGGGCGATCTCGTCGAGGCTCGCCCCGCGCGAGGTGGTGATCTCCTTCAGGATCTGCCGCAGCGCACTCACGCGGCCTCCTCCGCCGGGAGAGTGACCGGAGACGCCGTGCTCATGGCTCGCTCACTACGCGCACTCACAGGAACATCGCTCCGATCTGGAAGACGGCGACGGCGAGCAGCCAGGCGACCACCAGCTGCATGCCGATGCCGAACAGGGTCATCCTGCCGCCGAGTTCGGCGCGCTGGGCCGCGACGGTCGTCATGCACGGGGTGTACGCCAGCAGGAAGACCATGAACGCCAGGACGGCCGGGATCTTGTGGCCGTGGGAGGTGCGCTCGAACGTCTGCCGCAGGGCGGGCCCGAGGCTCCCGGCCCGGTGCTCGTCGGCCGGCTTGCCCATGCTGTACGTCTGGGCGACCGTGGACACGACGGCCTCCTTGGCGACGAAGCCGGTGATCAGCGCGGCGGACGGGTGCCAGTCGCCGAACCCGGCGGGTTCGAACGCCGGGGCGACCACCCGGGCGGTGCTCCCGAACAGGCTGTGCTCGATGGGGGTCCGGCCGAACCCGCCCTGGCCGCCGCCCGCCGGGACGGAGGCGAGGAGCCACACCGCCGTGACCGTCGCGACGATGAGGCCGCTCGCGGTCCGCAGGAACGCCCAGAGCTTCTGCCAGGTCTGCGTGCCGATGACCCGCAGGGTCGGCAGGCGGTACGGCGGCAGGTCCAGGACCAGGGGTTCGTAGCTCATGCCGCGGAACAGCGTGCCCCGCAGAAGCAGGCCCATGCCGACGACCAGGACGATGGACAGGACGTACATCGCGAACACCACGGTGCCCGCCTGGCTGCCGAAGAAGACGCCGGCGACCAGGACGTACACGGTGAGGCGCGCGCTGCAGCTCACGAAGGGGATCAGCAGGCCGGTCAGGAGACGGTGCCGCCGGTCCGAGAGGATGCGCGTGCCTGCCAGGGCGGGCACGTTGCAGCCGAACCCGACGACGAGCGGCAGGAACGCCCGGCCGGGCAGGCCGATCAGGCGCATCAGCCGGTCGACGACGAACGCCGCCCGCGCCATGTAGCCGGAGTCCTCCAGCACCGACAGCAGCACGAACATGATCGCCATCAGCGGCACGAAGCTGAGGAGCTGGCCGACGCCGGCGATGATGCCGTTCAGCACCAGGCCGGACAGCCAGGCCGGCGCCGACATCCCGCGCAGGGCGTGGGCCGCGCCGGTGCTGACCGGGCCGTCGATGAGGTCCTGCAGGCCCGTCTGGAGCGGCGCCGCGATCTTCGTCGTGAGGATGAACACGCCCCACATCACGAGGAAGAAGATCGGCAGGCCGGCCCAGCGGGAGGTCAGCGCCCGATCGACCCGGTCGGACACGGTGGCGCGCACGTCGCCCTTCCGGTGGACCGTCTCGGCGATCAGCCGGTGCGCCCAGGCGTACCGCTGCTCGGCCACGACGATCTCGAGGTCGTCGAGGTCGTCGAGGTCGTCCGTGTCGTCTCCGGCGAGCAGGCCCGCGCCGGCGGCCCGCGCCCGTGCGCCGGTCTCGTCCGGGACGCCCGGAACGGTCTCGCCGGTGAGGAGCGCGGTGGCCAGCCAGCGCTCGGGGTACCGCAGCAGCGCGTCGGCGGGCAGGAAGGCGGTGACCTCCGCCAGGACCGCCTCGACGTCCTCGCCGAGGTCCGGCTCGCCCGGCGGGCGGCGCGCGGCGAGCGCGCCCTCGACGGCGTCGCGCAGCGCGTCCAGCCCGCGGTTCTGCCGCGGCACCACCGGGACGACCGGCGCGCCGATGAGCTCGGCGAACCGGCCGACGTCGACTCGGATGCCGCGGCTCTCGGCGATGTCGACCATCGTGAGGGCCACGACGATCGGGACGCCGGTCTCCATCACCTGGGCGAGCAGGTAGAGGTTGCGGGCGAGGTTGGAGCAGTCGAGGGTGAGCACGACGACGTCGGGACGGTCGTCCATGCCCCGGTCGACGAGCAGGTCGCGGGTCAGCGCCTCATCCGGTGAGTCGGGCAGCAGGCTGTAGGTGCCGGGCAGGTCGATGAGCGTCATCTCGCCGGCCGGGGTCCGCCAGGTGCCGCGCGCGACGCTGACGGTCTTGCCGGGCCAGTTGCCGACCCGCTGGCGGGCCCCGGTGAGGACGTTGAACAGTGTGGACTTGCCGACGTTGGGGTTGCCGACGAGCGCCACCCGCGCGTGGCCCTCGTCGACGCCCGGCAGGTCGGCGTCGCAGCAGGGCTTCTCCAGGACGAGGCGGGTCAGCGGGCGCTCAGACATGGGCGGGCTTGACGAGCAGGGTCTCGGCGGTGAAGGAGTCGACCGCGATCCGCGAGTCGCCGAGGGCGAGGACCAGCCCGCCCATCGTGCCCCTTCCGATGACCGACAGGACGGCGCCCCGCACGAACCCGAGCTCGATGAGACGCCGCCGGTGCCGCCGGCCGCCGGTGACCCGGCAGACCTCGAGACGCGACCCGACCGCGCAGCCCCGCAGTGTCATCGATCCTCCAGTAGCCTGATGCTGCTAAGGCTAGCCTTACCTAGCCACATATCAACCCTCGTGAGGTTCAAATCACGCGCTAAGGCATGACCGTGATGATGGATTGGAAACCGGGACTCACCGCCCAGGTTCCTCACCGGCCGGTCAGGGGAGGGCGCGGGCGGCGGTCAGCGCCTCGGCCAGCACGTCGCGTACGGGACGGCCGGTGCGCTCGGCGGCGGCCCGGGCATCGTCGTACTCCGCCTGCGCGGTCACGACCCTGCCTCCGAGCAGGCCGCGCTTGACCGCGACCACCGCTCCCCCGGCCACGGTCACCGCGACCTGGTCGCGGTGCAGCGAGCGCCGCTCCACCGAGGACACCCGGACGCCGAGGGTGGTCGTCTGCTCGAAGACGACGCGGCACACGGCGTCGAGCCGGTCCGGCGGCACGAGGACGCTCAGCACCTGACCGGGCCGGCCCTTGCGCATCAGCGCGGGGGCGCACCAGGCGTCGGCGGCCCCGGCGGAGCGCAGCGCCTCCAGCACGTCCGGCCAGAGCCGTGGGTCCAGGTCGTCCACGGTCGTGTCGACGCGCCGCATCTCCGCCGTCGCCCAGCCGGAGGCGCCGGCGGACTCCCCGATCAGTACGCGCAGGACGTTCGGGTGACCCTCGGGGTCGGCGCGGCCGGCGCCGGTTCCGGTGGCGCGCGGCACGCAGTCCGGTGCGGGGCCCCAGCCGGTGGCCAGTGTGGCGAGCAGCGCGGCGCCGGTCGGGGTGCACAGCTCCATCGCGGCGGGGTGCGCGCGCAGCGGAGCACCGGCCTCGGTGAGCAGCTCCAGGACGGCGGGCACCGGGACGGGCAGCGGCCCGTGGGCCGCGCGGACCGTTCCGGACCCCGCCGCGACCGGCGAGACCACGCGGGCCGCGGACCCGAGCAGGCCGAGGTCGTGCAGGGCGAGCGCGCAGCCGGTGACGTCGGCGATCGCGTCCAGGGCGCCGACCTCGTGGAAGTGGATCTCCGAGACGGCCACGCCGTGCACCCGCGCCTCGGCGCGGGCGAGCCGCTCGAACACGGCGAGCGCGAACTCCCGTGCCTCGTCCGGGAGCGTGGCGGCGGTGAGGATCGCGGTGACGTCGGCGAGGTTCCGCGAGACGTCGCTGCGCGGCGCCCGTACGTCGGCGTGCAGGGCACGAAGCCCGTGCCGGCGCACCTGGGTCACCTCGACGTCGATGGGCTCGACGGCGAGCCCGCGCAGGCCGGCGCGCACGGCCTCCGGGTCGGCGCCGGCGTCCAGGAGCGCGGCGAGCAGCATGTCACCGGCCGCGCCGTTGCCCGCGTCCACCCACAGCGTCCGCGCCGGGCGCGTTCCCCCGGAAGAGCCCACCGGCTCCCCCAGAGAGCCCACCGGTTCCCCGGAGGGGCTCACCGGCTCCCCGGATGAGTGCACGTGCGCCTCGGAAGGGTTCACGGGCGCGTCCGCGCGGTGCGGCGGGCGATGCGCGCGGCGGCGACACCCGCGCCGAAGCCGTTGTCGACGTTGACCGACACGATGCCGGGGGCACAGCTGTTGACCGTGGCCAGCCAGGCCGTGACACCCTCCATGTGCCAGCCGTAACCGACGCTCGTCGGCACCGCGATCAGCGGCGCGCCGACGAGCCCGCCGAGCACCGAGGGCAGGGCCGCCTCCATGCCCGCGATCGCCACGACGACGTCGGCCTCGGCGATCCGGTCGCGCTGGGCGAGGAGGCGGTGCAGGCCCGCCACGCCGACGTCCACGATCTCGTCGGGCTCGGCCCCGAACACCCGCACGGTGGTCGCGCACTCGCGGACGACGGGCAGGTCGGACGTGCCCGCGGCGACGACGGCGACCGTCCCGCGCGTCTCGGCCGTGCCCAGCACCGCCGTACGGCCGACGGGGTCGACCTCGGCGTCCGGCAGCCGCTCCGCGCACAGCGCGATCGCCTCGTCCGACAGCCGCGTGGCGAGCACGGCGCGATCGGAGTGCGCCTCGTGCAGCGTGCGCAGCGCGGTGACGATCTGCTCGGGCGTCTTGCCCTGGCCGAACACCACCTCCGGGTCACCGGTCCGGGCGGCGCGGTCGACGTCGAGCCGCGCGAAGCCGAGATCGGCGACGCCGTCCGGCTGAGATACCGTCATGCGAGTTCCTCAACGGATCGGGGTTGCATGGTGGACGTCGTGGTCCTCTCCGACTCACTGCTGACCGAGATGGCAGGCTACGGCAGAACGCTGGTCGCGTTCTCCGGCGGCGTGGACTCCAGTGTCGTACTCGCCGCGGCGGCGCGCGCGCTCGGCCCCGAGCGGGTCGCGGCCGTCACGGCCGTGTCGCCGTCGCTGCCGGCCGCCGAACTCGACGCGGCCAGGCGGTTCTGCGCGGACCTGGGCGTGACGCATCACACGCCCGCCACCTCCGAACTGGAGGTGCCCGGCTACCGGGAGAACAGCCCGCAGCGCTGCTACTTCTGCAAGAGCGTCCTGCTCGACACCGCGAACGCTCTCGCCGACCATCTGGGCTACGCGACCATCACGACCGGCACGAACGCCTCGGACGTCGTCGCCGGGTTCCGGCCCGGCATCCGCGCCGCCGCCGAGCGCGGCGCCCGTACGCCACTGGCCGACCTGGGCCTGGACAAGGACGCGGTGCGCGCCATCGCCCGGCACTGGGACCTGCCGATGTGGGACAAGCCGGCCGCGGCGTGCATGGCGAGCCGCGTCGCGTACGGCATCGAGGTGACCTCGGCGCGCCTGGCGCGGATCGAGCGGGCGGAGACGGCCGTGCGCGGGCTGTTCGGCGGGGCGGTCCGGGACCTGCGGGTCCGCGACCTCGGCGACGCCGTGCGCCTGGAGGTCGACCCCGACCTGGTCGACCGCGCCCGCGACGACGAGGCCGTGCACGCCGCGATCCGCGAGGCCGGGTTCGCCGCCGCGCCGATCCGCGTCGAGGTGTTCCGGTCCGGTTCGATGAACGACCGGCTCGCCGCCTCCGAACGCTGACCACGAACGGGCCCGCGGGCCACCCGGCGGTGAGATGTGCGAGACATGAACGACGGGTGACGCGTCCGGCCGTTTGTGGAGTGTCCATTAACCGTTAGGGTTTCCCTGTCAGATCGCGGCCGGGACGGCTCATGCCCACGATCGGAGAAGAACAGCGGATGACGCCAGACCGACCTCACGAGTTCCCGTCCCTGGGTGACTCCCACATCCTGCTGACCGGTGCCACCGGCTTCCTCGGGCAGGCGACCCTGGAGAAGCTGCTGTCGGCGCATCCGGGCGTGCGCGTCTCGGTGCTGATCCGGCCGCGTGGCGGCACGTCCGCGCAGCGCCGGTTCGACGGCCTGCTGCGCAAGCCCGTCTTCCGCACGATGCGGGAGCGGATCGGCGAGGACGAGCTGCGGCGCATCGCGGCCGAGCGGGTCGACGTCATCGAGGGCGACCTCGGCGAGGTCACCCTCCCCTCCGACATCGACGTGGTCATCCACGGCGCGTCCACGGTGTCCTTCGACCCGCCGATCGACGAGGCGTTCCGCACGAACGTCTCCGGCGTCGTGACGCTGTACGAGGCGCTGCACAAGGCCGGTGCGGACCCGCACGTGGTGCATGTGTCCACCGCGTACGTCGCGGGTGTCCGCAAGGGCGTCGTGCCGGAGGCCCGGCTCGACCACGGCGTCGACTGGCGCACCGAGCTGGCCGAGGCCCTCGCGGCCCACGCCGACGTCGAGCGCGACTCGCGGCGCCCGGAGGTGCTGCGCAAGTCGATGGCGCGGGCGCAGGGCGAGCACCGCAAGGCCGGCCCGCAGTCGGTGGTGGCGGCCGCCGAGGAGGCGCGGCAGGCGTGGGTCGGCGAGCGCCTCGTCGACTACGGCCGGGCGCGGGCGCAGAGCCTCGGCTGGCCGGACGTCTACACCTTCACCAAGGCGCTCGGCGAGCGCGCCGCCGAGGAGCTGTGGGGCGAGCGGCGGCTGTCCATCGTCCGCCCGGCGATCGTCGAGAGCTCGCTGCGCCACCCGTACCCCGGCTGGATCGACGGCTACAAGATGGCCGACCCGCTGATCATCGCGTACGGCCGGGGCGTCCTGCCGGAGTTCCCCGGCCTGCCCGACAGCGTCGTCGACATCATCCCGGTCGACCTGGTCGTCAACGCCACGATCGCGGTCGCGGCCACGCCGCCCGAGCGCGGCACCCCCGGCTACTTCCACGTCGGCTCCGGCTCGCGCAACCCGCTGTCCTTCCGCGGCCTGTACGAGAACGTCCGCGACTACTTCCGGCGGCACCCGATGCCGGCCGGCGAGCGCGGCCACATCCGCGTCCCGCAGTGGCGGTTCCCCGGCAGTCGTCAGGTCGAGATGATGCTGAGCGGCAGCGAGCGGGCCACCTCCGCGGCCGAGCGCGCGCTGCTGCGGCTGCCCGCCTCCGCCAAGACCCGCGAGTGGATGACCGCGGTGCACCGGCAGCAGACGAACCTCGACTTCCTGCGCCGCTACTCCGACCTGTACCAGGCGTACACCAAGGCCGAGGTCATCTACGACGACAGCCGCACGCACGCGCTGCACGAGACCGTGCCGGCCGACCGGATCGACGAGCACGGCTTCGACCCGTCGGTCATCGACTGGGAGCACTACCTGCAGGAGGTGCACTCCCCCAGCGTCACCGAGCTGATGCGCGGCTTCTCCCGTGGCCGCGGCGGCGGCCGCAAGAGCGCCGACCCGGTGCTGCCCGAGCGCACCGACGTGGCCGCCGTGTTCGACCTCGAGGGCACGATCATCGCCTCGAACCTCATCGAGTCCTACCTGTGGGCCCGGCTGTCGTCCATGCCGCGCTCGCAGTGGAGCGGCGAGCTCGCCGACCTCGCCCGCTCGCTCCCCCGCTACCTGCGCGCCGAGCGGCGCGACCGCGGCGACTTCGTCCGGGCGTTCCTGCGGCGCTACGAGGGCGCCGACATCGCCGAGCTGCGCGCGCTCGTCAAGGACGTCCTCGGCGAGGCGGTGCTGCAGCGGGTCATGCCGGAGGCCGTCCGCAGGATCCGGGCGCACCGCGCCGCCGGGCACAAGACGATCCTCATCACCGGCACGATCGACGTGTTCGTCGAGCCGCTGTCCACGCTGTTCGACGAGGTCGTCGCCAGCCGCATGCACGAGCGCGACGGCAGGCTGACCGGCTACCTCGACACGCCCCCGCTGGTGGACGAGGCGCGGGCCGCGTGGCTGCGCCGCCACGCCGCCGACACCGGCCTGGACCTGTCACAGTCCTACGCCTACGCGGACAGCTACTCCGACCGGCCGCTGCTGGAGGCCGTCGGCAACCCCAACGCGGTCAATCCGGACCCCTCGCTGTACCGCCATGCCAAGCGCAAGCACTGGCGCATCCAAGAGTGGGGCGCCCATACCCGTGGACGGGGCGACGTGCTGATCGACACCGTGGGAGCGAGGTCCGCCCGATGATCCTCGCGCTCGAGTACCACCGCTCGCCGGGCCGGTTCGTGGCCGCCCGCGGCCTGACCTCCACCCGGATGGGGAGCCGGCTCAGCGGCATGGTCGCCGGGAACGTCGCGCCGCTGCGCCTGGTCAACCGGCAGGCCCCCGAGCTGCCCGGTGACGGCTGGACCCGCGTCACGCCGATCCTGTCCGGCATCTGCGGCTCGGACCTCAGCCTGCTCACCGGGCACTCCTCGCCGTACCTCTCGCCGATGACGTCCATGCCGTTCGTGCCCGGTCACGAGGTCGTCGGCCGGACCATGGACGACCTGCCCGGCGTCCCGAAGGGCAGCCGCGTCGTCATCGACCCGGTCCTGTCGTGCGCCGTGCGGGGCATGGAGCCCTGCCGCTGGTGCGCCTCCGGACAGCAGAGCCGCTGCGACCACGTCACCGCCGGCCGCATCTCGGCGGGCATCCAGACCGGCACCTGCGCCGACACCGGCGGCGGCTGGAGCCGCCAGATGGTCGCGCACGCCAGCCAGCTGCACGTCGTGCCCGACGAACTGCCCGACGAGCGCGCGGTGCTCGCCGAGCCCCTCGCCTGCGCGGTCCACTCCGTACGCCGCGTGCCGATCGAGCCGAACTCCACGGCCGTGATCGTCGGCGCGGGCACGGTCGGGCTGCTGACGCTGATCGCGCTGCGGGAGCTGACCCAGGTCGGCGCGGTGTACGTCATCGCCAAGCACGGCCACCAGAAGGAGAAGGCCAAGGCGCTCGGCGCGACCGCCGTCATCGAGCCCCGCAAGGCCGTGCGCGCGCTGCGGCGCGTCACGACCGCGCGGATGCACACGCCGGAGATGGGCGCGGACTTCCTGCTCGGCGGCGTCGACACCGTCTTCGAGTGCACCGGCGGCGCGAGCGGGCTGGACACCTCCCTGCGGCTCGCCCGCGCGGGAGGTACCGTCGTGATGTCCGGCATGCCGTCCGGCGGCGTCGACCTGACGCCGCTGTGGTTCCGCGAGCTGGAGCTGGTCGGGGCGTACTGCTCCGGCGCCGACGGGGCCGACTTCGCCGACGCCCTCCGGCTCGCCGGCTCGGCTCCGCTGGACGGCTACGTCGGCACGACCTACCCTCTCGCCCGCTGGCGGGAGGCGCTGAACCACGCGGCCGACTCCGGGCGGCTGGGAAGCGTCAAAGTCGCCTTCGACCTGGCGCGCTAGGACGTGTAGGCGAAATTGATGCACAAGGACCGGGAGGTAGGCCGGGTGCTGGTTGGTTTGGAAAGGAACTACGAGTGAGCAGACCAGGCTTCGTACTCGATGTGGATGAGCGGACGCCACCGCTCATCGTGCACCAGGGCGAGGGCTTCCGGCTGGAGCGGCTGCCGCTCGGGTCCAAGGTCATCTACCCGCCGGACTCCCTGCCCGGCATCCGCGACGTCGACGCCACGATCCGGCACGCGCTGCTGAACCCGCACGGCACCGAACCGCTCCCGGAGCTCCTGCGCCCCGGCATGCGGCTCACGATCGTCTTCGACGACCTGTCGCTGCCGCTGCCGCAGATGCAGACCCCGGACGTGCGCCAGCGCATCATCGAGCAGGTCCTGGAGATGGCGGCGGCCAAGGGCGTCGACGACGTCGAGCTGATCGCCGCCAACGCCCTGCACCGCCGGATGACCCCGGCGGAGCTGCGGCGCACCGTCGGCGACCGGGTCTTCCGCGCGTTCTTCCCCGAGCACCTGAAGAACCACGACGCCGAGGACCAGGACAACCTGACCTACTTCGGCAAGACCCGCCACGGCGAGGACGTCGAGATCAACCGGCGCGCCGCCGAGAGCGACCTGATCGTCTACGTCAACATCACGCTCACCGCGATGAGCGGCGGCGCGAAGTCCGTGTCGGTCGGCCTGGCGAGCTACCGCAGCCTGCGGCACCACCACAACGTGCACACGCTGCGGCACTCCAACTCGTTCAACGACCCGCCGAACTCCGCGATGCACCACTCGTACGAGCGGATGAAGGGCCTGATCGACGAGCACGTCAAGGTCTTCACGATCGAGACGACGCTCAACAACGACACCTTCCCCTCCTCGATGGGCTTCCTGAACAAGCGCGAGTGGGAGTGGAACGTCCGCGACCAGGCGACCTACCTCGGGGTCAAGCGGGCCAACGAGCTGATGCCGAAGAAGACGCGGCGGCGCATCTGGCAGAACACCGCCGCGCCGTACGGCGTGACCGGCGTGCACGCCGGCCTGCAGTCCGAGGTGCACCCGCTGACGCTGAAGAACGTCCACCGGCAGCAGCGCACCGAGGTGAACGGCCAGTCCGACATCGCGATCTACGGACTGCCGTACATCTGCCCGTACAACGTCAACTCGGTGATGAACCCGATCCTGGTGATGTCACTCGGGCTCGGCTACTTCTTCAACCTGTACATGAACAAGCCGATCGTCCGGCAGGGCGGCGTGGCGATCTTCTACCACCCGGTGCCGAACGAGTTCCACCCGGTGCACCACCCGAGCTACATCGACTTCTTCGAGGAGATCCTCACCGAGAGCACCGACCCGGTGCTCCTGGAGACGAAGTACGAGGAGCAGTTCGCCACGGACCCGTGGTACATCCAGCTGTACCGCAACAGCTACGCCTACCACGGCGTCCACCCCTTCTACATGTGGTACTGGGGGGCGCACGCGCTGGAGCACCTCGGCGACGTCATCTTCGTCGGCGGCAACCGCAAGACCACCGCGCGGATGGGCTTCCGTTCTGCCAGCACCCTCGCCGACGCGCTGGAGATGGCCAAGGACACCGTCGGCGGCAGCCCGTCGATCTCCTACCTCCACGCCCCGCCGCTCGCTTTGGCGGACGTGCGATGAGCAGGAAATCGTCGAGCATCCGCAAGGAGCTCCGCCTGCTGCGGCACGGGCGGGACTGGCGCGGGCGCTCCACGGTGCCCCGCTCGGCGGAGCCGCACGTCGTCGAGCCCGAGGAGAAGGTCTTCCCGACCGCCTGGGCGCGTACGCCGGTCGCGGTCGCGGCCCGGTCCGTGCTGCGCAAGGGGCTGCTGAAGCCGGTCGCGTGGCGGCAGATCACCCCGGTCATCGAGGGCGCGGAGTACCTCGACGGCGTGCGCGGCCCGGTGGTGTTCGTGGCGAACCACTCCAGCCATCTGGACACCCCGCTGATCCTCGGCTCGCTGCCGGAGCGGTTCGCCAACCGCGTCGCCGTCGGCGCCGCGTCGGACTACTTCTTCGACGTACGCTGGCGCGCGACGCTGACGGCGGTGTTCTTCAACGCCTTCCCCGTCGAGCGGTACGGCTCGAAGCGGCTGCGCAGCCTGGCCATCGACCTGGTCGACGACGGGTGGAGCCTGCTGCTCTATCCGGAGGGCACCCGGTCGGAGGACGGCTGGATGAACCCCTTCAAGCTCGGCGCGGCGGTGCTGTGCGTCTCGAAGCGCGTCCCGTGCGTGCCGATCGCGATCCGGGGCTCGTACGCCGCGATGCCGCGCGGGCGCAACTGGCCGCAGCCGGGCAAGCCGCGTGTCACCGTCCGGTACGGCCGTCCCCTCGTTCCCGAGGAGGGTGAGGACGTCCGGGCGTTCCGCGCGCGGATGGCCAAGGCGGTCGCCGCGCTCGCCGCCGAAGAGGACCTGGGCTGGTACGACGCGCTGCGCGCCTCGGCCGACGACCGCCTCGAGATCCCGGGCGGCTCCCAGCCGACCCGTCCCGGCGCGGTGCGCGAGGACGGCGACAAGCCGGGCACGGCCGCCGACTGGCGGCGGATCTGGGCCTCGACCGAACCCCTCACGAACCGCCGGCGCCGCGTCTGGCGCGCCTGACCTACGACACCGCCGAGCCCCGGGCCACGCCGTACGGCGTGGCCCGGGGCTTTTTTTCTCGGCAGATAATCGATTATCTTGTCGATCATCTATTATATTGGGCATGCCTTCCTTCGATACGGGCGCGGGCCGCCGCTGCCACGCCGTCGTCAACCCCCTGCACACCTGCGTGTACTTCGCCCCGGAATGGCGAGGCGAACTCGCGGCGATCGGGCTGGAGCATGAGGCCATGGCCTACCTCGCGAGCCGCGCGGCCCCACTCGGAGCGGTCGGAGCGGGCACCGTCACAGCGACGTTCTACAACTTCGACCACGGGCATGTGCGGCGGTACATCCCCGCCGCGTGGACCGTCACCACGCCACAGGCGGTGCTGGCGGCCCGGCTGCGCGGCGCGGACAGAACGCTGCGGCGGCTGCTCGGAGAGAAGGCCCTCACCTCGGAGGAAATGGCCGAGGCCGCCGAACTGGCGCTGCGTGCCACTCAGGCATGCCGCCGAGAGGCGCGGCCGCTGTACGCCGCCAACGCCGATCTTCCCGTTCCCGAGGAACCGCACCTGGCCCTGTGGCACGCCGCGACGCTGCTGCGCGAACACCGGGGCGACGGTCACCTCGCCGCCCTGGCGATCGCCGGACTGTCCGGGATCGAGGCGCTCGTCCTGCACAACGCCACCGGCCGGGCGCCGACGTCGGCGACGTTCATGCGGACCCGAGGATGGTCCGCCGAGCAGTGGGCCGCCACACGGGACCGGTTGCGGGAGCGCGGCCTGCTGGATGAGGCGGGGAACCTCACCGAGTCGGGCACGGCCCTGCGGGAGGAGGCGGAAGTGCTCACCGACCGCCTCGACGCCGCCCCGTACGACCATCTCGGCCCGGCCGCCACCGCGCGCCTCACCGAACTGGCCGGCCGCTTCACCACAGCCCTCAGGGCGGCGGGCGCCTTCCCCGCGGCGCTCTTCGGCAAGGGCTGAGGGCCCCGGAACCACGGAGTCTCACGCGTACCCGCCGAAGTGAGGAGGGAACCGGAGGCCCGGTCCCCTCCTCACTCCTGGGCGGCTAACGGCCGGCTTCGTAGTCGTCCATGGCGCGGCCGAGCTTGGCGAACTTCTCGGTGCGGTTCACCGCGGGCTGGACGCCCGGGTCCGGACGGTTCGTGTCCTTGTAGCGCCAGCCGAGGTTGCTGAACGCGACGATGATGTAGTCGCGCTTCGCCTGGCCGGGCAGGGAGTGCACGATGCCCGCGTCACCGGCCGCGACCGCCGTGAGCCCCGTCTTGTGGGCGAACGTCACCTGCGCGGCGTCCTGGCAGGGCTGCACGGGGTACAGGTACTTGCCGTCGGTCGGGTCCTCGTTGACCGTCACGGTCCCGTCGGGGCCGATCCACCGCTGCGCGATCCGCTGCGGCATGCCCGCCGCCGGGTAGGTGTAGCCGCAGTAGTTCGTCGTCGACAGGACGTTGTTCCAGCCCTGCTCGCCGAGCTCCTTCAGGAAGAACTCCCGGGAGGACCTGCTCAGGACGTCACTGGTGACCGCCTTGCCGTTAGGAGCGGTCCACGCCTTGCCGGGAACCCCGTTGAGGAGCATCAGCAGCTTGGCGGTGTCCAGCGACGACATGGTGACCTGCGGGGACCAGTCGCCGTTGGCCGGGTCCGTGCCCTTCAGTTGCAGCATGTCCAGGCCCAGCTCCTGGAACCGCTGGTTGAGCCAGTCGACTCCGCCGTGCTCGTGCATCAGCTTGATCAGCGAACACGTCGCGCCGTTGTCGGAGATGGTGATCATCCGGTCGAAGTACTCGCCGATGGTCCGGGTGGTCGCACCCTCGCAGCGGTCGGAGGCCTTCGTCGGCGTGTACGCGTAGGTGTCGCTCAGCTTGATGACGCCCTTGTCCACCAGCTGCAGGATCCCGAAGCCGACCGTCAGCTTGATGATCGACGCCGGGTAGGGCTCCATGAAGTCGATGGGCGCGTTCTCGCGGCCCGGGACGGTGTCCGTCGTGCCCCGGCCGTTGTTCGCGTCCCACTCGGTGTCGTTCCACAGGCGGTACCGCACGGCGGTGGTGCGGAGGTTCTTGTCCACCGGGACGACGACGCCGTCCTTGTACTGCGGGCTCATCAGGACGGTGCCGGAGGAGACCGGCCGTCCCTTCTTGTCGAGCTCGATGACGGTCACGTCGACCTGCGGCTGCTGGTGGATCGTCGTGCCGGCCGCGGCCTTGAGCGCGGGAGCGTCCTTCGGCCGGCCCGACTCGCTCTCCGGCTGGGCGGCGAGCGCGCGGGCCTGGGCCGATCCGGGCGGGGCCGAGTCGACGAGGTCGCCGAAGGTCAGCCCTGCCATGGTCTGCTGGAGCCGCTGGGCGAGTTCGCCGGACGGGTGCGTGGCCGCGTGTGCCGGCGGGACCGTGGCGGTCAGGAGCGCCGCGGCGCCGCCGAGCGCGACCAGAACTTGACGGGGATGTCGAATCCGAGGTGAGATCACCGCGCCAGCCTAGAACAGAAGATGATCTTGGTCGCCACCTTTGTCACAGAACGGTTAAGAGAACCGCGGGCTGGAGCGGAGCGGGAGCTCTGGTCTTGGTCAGAACCGCACGCCGCCGAGGCGGCCTTCGAGGAGGACGAGCAACTCGCTGAGGACGTCGGCGAGCTCCCGCTGCCTGTCCGTGCCGAGCGCGGACAGCAGCGACGCCTCATAGCCGACCTGTTCGGGGACGAGACGGGCGATGAGCCGCCGGCCCTCCTCGGTGAGGGAGACGCGGGCGACCCGGCGGTCGCGCTCGTCGGCGCGGCGTTCGACCAGCCCGCGCTCCTCCAGCCGGCGCAGGCGCTTCGTGACGGCGGCACCCGACGAGAACGTCTCCCGGGCGAGTTGCGTCGGGGTGAGGTCCCGGCCGACCCGCTGCAGCGCGCCGAGCAGGTCGAACTCCGGCCGGGCAAGGCCCTCCCGGGTCAGCGGGGCGCCGGCCGCCTGCTGGAGCAGGACCGTGCAGCGGGTGAGCCTGCCGATCACCGCGATCGGAAGGGTGTCCAGATCGGGATGGATCCTCCGCCACTGGCGCAGGACCTCCGCGACCGCGTCTTCCATGGGTTCTTCCTTCCACGGTCAGGAGGCGAGTGCCGTCGAGATCGGCGCCGACAGGCGCAGGGCCACCTGGGCGAGCGTGCGGTGCCCTTCCCGTTCGGCCGACGCGATCCGCTCCTCGGGAAGCGGCTGCCGCCACCACTCCCCGTTCACGGCGTCGACCGCCGCGCGCAGCTCCACCAGCGACGCGACCAGGCGGTCCCGGGCCGCGGCCAGGTCTCGCGGGTCCATGCCCCAGGTTGTGCCGAGCACGGCACGGGCGGTGGCGTCCGCGAGGACGACCCGGTCCACGAGGTCGTCGATCCGGTGCCCGGCCCGGCGATCGGTGATCAGGAAGCAGCCGAGCAGGCCGATGACCGCGCCCACGCAGGTGTCGAGCCAGCGGTCGGCGATGAGCCGTCCGGCGGGCTGCGCCCCGGCGAACTCGACGACGAGTAGCGCCATCGGCGTGACACAGACCGTTCCGAGCCAGTAGTTCCGGCTGATCAGCGCCTCCGCGCCGAACTGGAACGCCAGCGCGGTCAGCACGAGCGCCACCTGGCCGGTGCGGGTCAGCGGCAGGGCCGCCGTGAAGACGAGCAGGCCGACCAGGTTGGCGAGCACCCGCTGCAGGGCGCGCTGCCAGGTGAGCGACAGGTTCGCCTGGAAGACGGCGGCGGCGGTGACCACCGCCCAGTAGGGGCGGCCCACGCCGAGAGCGGCCGAGCACCACCCGGCGAGGGCGGCCCCGACGGCCACCCGCGCGCCGATCGGGATGACCGGCGAACCGGGACGCAGCGCGCGCAGAAGGTGCCGGGAGCCCCGGGCCCGCTCGACGGCGAGCCCGGCCAGCTCACCGGCCTCCGCCGGGCTGGGCGCGGGCATCGGCGGGGTCCGGCCGTGGCGCAGGTCCCGGGCCCACCGGACGAGCCGCGCGGCCTCCTCGGCGTGTCCCGGTCCGGCCGCGAGGGCGGACTCGGCGCGGGCGACGAACCGTTCCAGCGCCGCGCGGGCGGCGGCGCGCCCGGGCGTACGGGCGGGCACGTGAGCCAGGGTGTGCCACGCGGCGTTCGCCGCGGCGGCGGCGTCGTGCCGGGCCCGTGCCTCCTGACCGGGCGCGGCGCGGAGGAGCCGGGCCGCCGCGTCCAGGGCACGGGCGGCGGCGACGCGCTCCGGGCCGTCCGGGCGCACCAGCGCCGGCGCCATGCACACCAGCCAGGCGACGCAGCCGCCGAGCAGGCCGAGTCCCACGTGCGCGGGGATGTCGGCGAGCCGTTGCGGCACGAACGCGCAGCTCGCGGAGATGAAGGGAAGATCAGGCCACCGGGCGGGCCGATGCGGACGGCGTCGCAGACCACCTTGTGCGCGGCGGCGAGAAGTGCGGCCACGGCCACCCGGATCACCACCGACTCGGTCGACGCGGAGGTGAGGAGCGCGACCGCCGTGCTCACGAGCATGCCGAGCAGGACCCACAGCAGGGTCCGGGCGCGGGCGGCGTACGGCCGGCCGTGGGCGTACAGGGCGCACAGCGCCCCGGCCGAGGTGTAGAGGACCAGGTCGAGCCGGCCCAGGGCGAGGAGCGTGAAGTCGGGCACGGCGAGAGCCACTACGACGCTCAACGCGACCTTGTGCCAGATGTCGCTGCCCCGGCCGACCCGCAACACGCCCTTCAGCGGCAGCAGCCGCCTCCACGCCCTCTCTCGCTCCACCCAAATAGATTAACAGGTGTTTTACTCGTAAAAGTTTTCCGTGGCCGTGGGGCGCGGTTGCGGTCACACGTCGAGGGTCAGGTCCGGCGGCACGCCGATGAGGGACACGGCGCCCTGGGGGTCGACGTCGATCGAGACGGCCGCGGCGCCGACGCGGACGTTGCTCACGGACAGCGGCCCGAACCCGGGCAGCGGGGACACGGCCAGCCGGCCGGACGGCACGTCGACGTCCAGGCCGAGCAGCGCGGTGACCAGCGCCGGCGAGACCGCGGCGGCCCACGCCTGGGGCCGGCACGCCGCCGGGTACGGCACGGGGCCCGCCGTCGCGCCGTCATCGGTCCGGCCGGCCGGGCCGCTGTGCCCGGAGTGCTCGACCGCCCGGCGGCTCCGCTCGGCGTGCGAACCGTGCCCCGGCGGGGCGGCCTGGCCGCCGAACAGTTCGGGCAGCCGGTGGCCGAAGCCCGGCGCGGCGGCGATCAGGCCGCGCGCCAGGCCGGCGGCGACGCCGGGGTGACCGGCGCGAACCAGGCCGAGGACGGCGATCACCGTGTCGTGCGGCCAGACCGAGCCCAGGTGGTACGACAGCGGGTCGAAGCCCGCCGAGGCCGTGCCCAGGGTCCGCAGCCCCCACCCGGAGTCGAGCTCGGCCAGCCGGGCGGCGACCAGGTCCTCCTCGGCCGGGGTGAGCAGGCCGGTGCCGAGGAGGTGTCCCATGTTGGAGGCCGGGCCGTCCACGGGTTCTCCCCGGCCGTCCAGCGCGATGGCGGGGTACCCGTCGACCCAGAACCGCGCGCGGAAGCGTTCCGCGAGGGCGGCCGCCCACTCCCGGCGGCGTTCACCGCCCGGGCGGCCGAACGCGTCCAGCAGGCCGGCACCGAGCACGGCGGCCTGGTAGGCGTACGCCTGGACCTCCGACAGGGCGACGGGCGGCGTCGCCGTGCGACCGTCGGCGTGCTGGACGCCGTCAGTGGAGTCCTTCCAGCCCTGGTTGACGAGCCGGTCCGGCGACCCGGTGTAGGACAGGAAGGCGTCGCCGAAGCCCTCGATCCACGTCAGTGCCCGCTCGGCGGCGGGCAGCAGCGCCTCGACCTCCGCGTCCGGCATCCCCCATCGCCACGCCTCCACGAGCGTGGTGACGAACAGCGGCGTGGCGTCGACCGTGCCGTAGTACACCGGCGGGAGCCACCCCGCGGCGTGTGCGGGGCGCAGCTCGTGGGGGATCTTCCCGGGCGCCTCCTCCGTCTCCGGGTCGTGGCGGGCGCCCTGGTGCCGGGCCAGCGCCCGCAGCGTTCCGGCGGCGAGTTCCCATCCCAGGGGGAGGGCCAGCCGGGCGGTCCACAGGGAGTCCCGGCCGAACAGCGTGAGGTACCACGGGCTGCCGGCCGCGCAGTACGGGTCGCCCTCGTCGGCGAGCAGGAGCGCGCCGAGGTCTGCGATCCCCTGGCCGACCAGCGCGTCCAGGCGCCGGTCCTCGGACCGTACGGTGAGGGGCGTCGCCGACCAGGGCGGTGCCGTGTCCGGAGGCGCCTGCCGGAACCCCTCCACCGGCGGAGGCGTCGCCCGTACGGTCAGCGTGGTCGTGAACTCCTCCCCCGGCGCCAGCGCCGGCTCGGCCCGCAGGCGCCCGGTCAGCAGCACCGTGTAGCCGTCCGGGCCCGTGTGCGCGATTCCGTCGCGCAGCGGCGCCTCATCCGGTCCCTCCCGGCCCGGTTCCCCGGCGTGCCACGCCTTGACGTCGCTGATCTCGGCCAGGTCGGCGGCGGCCTCGACCGAGACGGTCACCGTGACCGGCTCGGCGCCGTCGTTGCGGACGCGGATCTCCTCGGTGCCGCCGTCGCGGCGGGCCGTACGGGTCCGCTCGACGGTCAGGTCACCGAGCGCCGCCGTGAAGCGGGCGGCGTCCGCGCCGAGCATGGTCGCGCCGGCCGGCTCGGGTTCGGCCCCGTCGAGGGTCAGCACCAGCCGTGACAGGACCCGGCGGTCGGCGACGTACAGTCCGTCGGCACCGCCGGTCAGCTGCCCGCTCGGCGGGGAGAGCCAGAGCGCCGGCGCGGCCAGACAGGTCAGGTGCTCGTGGAGGGAGGACTGGGACACGGGGAGCTCCCGGGGAGGTGGCGTTCGCGGGGACGCCCCGCCGGGCGGGCGAGGCGTCCCCGCGGGGTCAGCGGAGGGTGACGGCGAGCGCAGAGGGCCGGCCACGGATCCGGCGTCGGCCACGACCTCGGTGCCGCGCGCCGTCCTGCGAACCCTGGTACGTCACGGCGCGCCCTCTCGTGGATCGCCCCCGAGCGTGCGCGGGCCCTCGGAGCCCGCCGGTCGGGCCGGCTCCGAGGGCTGCGGTCCGCCGCCGCGGCGGCGGACGTTCCTATGTCGGACACCGCGTGCCAGGCGGCGGTGTCCGCGGGCAGCAAC
>NZ_JAMXMX010000045.1 GCF_024055725.1 Actinoallomurus spadix
CCCGTGGGACCTGCTCCAGGGCGTCCACGCCGAACTCGCCGCCCGCCTCGAGGAGGCCTCCTCCCTGGGCCTGCTGTCCGACGTCGACCACGTACGCATCGCCCGCGCCGTGAGTCGCGCCGTCGCCGAACCGCAGTGGATGCGGTACGTCATCGACGTCCTGCGCGCCACGGGCGGCGCGGCGTTCCTCCACCCGTCCGGCCAGCGCGATCTCCCCGTGCGTTTCGGCCGCCACAAACTCGACAGAAAGCTAACCCGCCTCGGCGTCGTCACCGACGAGCCGCGCAACCCCGCCGAACTGCAGGGCGCCGAGTTCGCCCTCGACCAGGAGATGCTGCGCACCTCCCTGCTCGCCATCGGCCCGCCCGGTTCCGGCAAGACCCGCGGCTTCGCACTCCCGATCGTCGAGCACCTGTGCCTGCAGTCCCTCGCCAACGCGGCGTCCGTCGTGGTCATCGACCCCAAGGGCGACGACTTCGCCATCCCGGGCTGGTTCGACGTCGACATCGACCTGGCCAATCCGGACGGCTCCTGGGGATTCGACCTGTACGGCGGCGCCGCCACCCCCGAGCAGGCCGCCGACCGCCTCGCCGCCGCCCTCCTCCCCCCGGGCGTCAGCGCCGACGCCACCTACTACATGGACGCCGCGAAGAACGCCCTGTACAACGCGCTCGCGCCGTTCCATGCCGCCCGGGACGCCTACCCGACGATCCGCCAGCTGCTGGAGATGCTGCGCGGTGAGGGCTCCACCGTCCAGTCGGTGCGAAGCCGGCTGAAGAACCAGGGCCGGCTCAAGGAGTACGAGCACCTCCTCCAGAGCCGTACCGACCAGCGCGGCCGCCGCAACGACCCGGCCACCGGCCTCGTCGAGCGCCTCGGCCTGCTGAACCGCCCCACGCTGGTCGAACTCCTGGACGAGAAGCCCGACAAGTTCCGGATGAGCGACATCAACCGGCCCTTGCGCGTACGCCTCGCCCTGCCCGAGGGCATGTTCCCGGAGGCCGCCCGGATCCTGGCCCGCCTGGCGGTCGCCCAATTCGTCCAGGTCACGTCCAGCCCGAGCGCGGACGACGCCATCTTCAAGGGCCTGGTCATCGACGAGGCGGGCCGCTACGTCGACGACTACGTCGCCCGCGGCCTGCAACGGGTCCGCTCCCGCAACGCCGGCCTCGTCCTGCTCACCCAGTCACTGGGCGACTTCCCCGACGAACTCCGCCGTACGGTCTTCTCCTCCACCGGCTGCAAGGCCGTCTTCGCCGGCGTGAACCCCGACGACGCCGCCTACTACTCCGAGTTCTTCGGCACCCACTGGGTGGAGGAGCTCACGATGGCCAACACCCTCGGCGAGACCGAGACGAAGGGTCGCAGCGGCCACTCCACGACCTGGGGCCCGACGGGCATGAGCACCACGACCCACGGCAAGACCAACGCCGAGGGCACCAGCCGCTCCATCGGCGCCTCCGCCCGCCAGGTCGAACGCCCCCTCTGGTCCCCCGGCGAGATCATCAACGACGTCCCACCCGGACACGCCCTGATCAGCCTCGCCCGCCCCGACGGCGTCCGCGTCCCGGCTACCCTGGTCAACCTCCGCGCCTAACCGTCAGGAACCCGATGTTCCGATCCCGCAGACGCCGCCTCCCCGCCGGCTACAGCCCCGAAGAAGAAGCCAACATCGACTATCTCAAGGGCGAACGGATCTCTCCGGAAGAGGCCGCACGCATGCGGGAAGAGCTCGCCCGCCTGGAGCTACGGGTCGCGCAGGGGAAGCAGAAGATCGCGGTCCTGATGGCCGCCAACCGGAACGCCCGTCGGAAGGCCGCCGCATACGGAGCGAAGGCGGCGGCCTTCCGCACAGCCATCGACCGGCGCCTCGGCAGATACACATTGGACGTGGTCATCTTCGCGTTGGTCGCCGCGGCATGGTGGTTCGGCTTCTTCAACGTGGTGATCGAGGGTCGATGGTGAGCGCCACCCCTGCCGGCGACCCGACGCCCGGCGATGACCTGCCGCCGGACGTCATCGAAGCGCTCGACCCTCGCCTGCAAATGGCGCGCTGGGAACGTTGGCTTCTCGTCTACAAGACCGGCTTCGCGATCGTGGACAAGGTCATCGAGGGTTTCCTGGGCCGCCGCCGCTATCAGACGATCGCATACCTACTCCTGGCGTTGTTCGCGCTCAGGATGCTGGGCCACTAGATCACTGATGCCCGACTTGAAGGAGTTTCGGCGCGGCAGAAAGAGAAACGGCAGGTCGATCCCCAGGTTGCTCAACCAGGATCTTCCCGCCGTCTCCCACGCGCCCTTGCCGACGGGTGACTAGTCCGCCGCTGACAAGGAAGGGCTTACGCGAACACAAGTCTAGCCAGCCCCACCGAGAGCTGCCAGACTGGGCAGCATAACTCCATAGAGAAGAGCCACCCGGCTCTCTCATGGCGTTTGTCCGAAATGGCAAGCGCGCACGAGAGCCGGGGCTGACTACCCGGGTTCTTGTGCGCCGCGGCGTGAGGAGACTCATGTTCAGGTTGCTCAAGTCCCGGAAGGGCAGCGCAGCAGATACCGAGCGCGGCGAGAAACTCGCCAAGCTCACGTTCGAGCGCGACGCACAGCGCCTCGAGACGGAGCGTTCACAGGATCGAATGAAGGAGATCCGAGTGAAACTCCTGCTCGACGACGGAGAGGGGAACATTCCTCCCGCCACCAAGAAGGTCCTGGATGGGGCTTTCGTGGTGATCATGGCGAAGGTCGCCGGTATCGGTAACCTCACGCCACTGCTGCAGGCTCTGCTCGGGGGCCACTGAGGCTTCCACGGGGTTACGCCCTGCTCGGCTGACGCCGGTCAGGGCAACGCCCTCCCGTCCTTGACGGGACGAGGCTGGTCCTCCCTCGGGTAACCACTCCCGTTGTGACGAGACCAAGTCTCCCTGCGATCCTTCGCATCAGCCACACGGCTGAACGAATCGATCGCAGGGAGACAACCATTCCGGACGACAGGGTCACCTCTTCCCCGCCACCAGCATGGTGGTCCAGTGTTCGACGTAGTCGTCCGTTGCGACGCTCAGCAGCGCCAGGAGGACCCAGATCACCCAACTCCGGCGAACGCCGAAGAATGCCTTTTCCACTGCAGGGAAGGTATGCAGCACCACCATGAACCGGTGGAACGCCCGTTCGGGGAAGCTCAGGAGCCGTCGAGGATCGATGACCTCCAGCTTCTCGATCGGTAGGTCGGCGAGCTCCTCTGGCTTCAGACCTTCGTCCACGTGAATCACCTTCCTCTCGCTTGGATCAGTCGGTCGATGACCTGGAACCACCAGGCGGCGGCGATCAGGCCGAAGATGATGACGTCGAGGGTGTGGCGGCCGATACGCCGGTCGATCGCCGTCCGGATGCGCTCGGCTTTGGCCGCCCGTCTCTCGATGCGAGCCCGCGCCACCCGGTTGGCCGCCTGGAGGATGGCGAGACCATGCTCCAGCCGTGCGAGCTTCGCTCGCAGCTTCGCGAGTTCCGCCTCGCGTGCGCGTTGGAGTTTGAGGTACGCGATGTTGGCTTCTTCGTCTGGACTGGGCTTGCTCACCCGAGTTCTCCTCTCGTCGGGTTCTCGCGTCTGAGGTGGTCGCGGTACTCGTCGGCGAGACGGGCCGGGGGCAGGCGGGGCCAGCGGGTGAGGCGACCGGTGTGGGCGTCGATCACCAGGAGTGCGTCGTCGGCCGGGAGGGGTGCGACCGGCGGCGTGTACGGGACGGGGCGGGCGACGTAGCCCAGATCGTCGAGGTCCTCGATGGCGACGAGCATGCGTCGGCCGTTGTCGCGGTGCAGCCAGGCGTCGGCCCGCCGCCAGGCTTCGGCACGGTCGATGACCGGTGGACCGCCGAAGTAGGCGGTGACGATTTCGGCGATGCGCCGCAGCGTCCAGCAGGGGCCGGGCGTACCGCAGACCTGACAGATCAGCGCACCCTCGGTGGCCGCGGTAGGTCGGTGCGCGCCCAGGACTGCGGTGAGCGCGGTCATGCTGCCGAGGACCAGCGCGCGGGCCCTGTCGAGGAAGGCGATGCTGTGGGGGTCGAGCCACTGGCGGGCGAGGAGTTCTTCGATGGCGGCGGGAACGCCGACCGGATCGGCGCGCATGGCCGTGGTCATCGCGGCGCGAACGCTGTTCTCGATCCGTTCGTGCAGCTCGGCTGCTGTGGGGGGCATGGCTGAGGCTCCGGGGGGAGGGCTGCTGGTGGTCAGGGTTGTTCGAACACGGCGATGACCGTGCGGCCGCTCGCGTCGCCGGCCCAGCCCCAGCGGCTGGCCAGCGCTTCCACCGTTCGGAGGCCACGGCCGCCCTCGGCCAACTCCTCGGCGTCTCCGGCGGCCGGCTCGCGCAGGGCGCCCTGGTCAGAGACGGAGACGGCAACACCGGTCCTCCAGCGCCGCACTTCGACGATGAACGCCCCACCGGGTAGGCCCGATCGCGTGTGGCATAGGGCATTGGCGACGAGCTCGGCGACCACCGAGACCGCATCATCGGCCGCTTGATGATCAGCCAGGAGACAAGCCACGAATGCACGGACGACGCGCGACTGCTCCCTATGACCTGGGAATATCCGAATCCAGCGCATTCGGGTTGAAAACCCCAGTTTTCCAGATCGAACACCGGAAGTATGCATGTTCATGAAGGCCTCCTCTCTATTTGTCCGTTTCCTCATCTATGCAGCTATGCGCGCAGTACGCCAGCGCCGATAACACTCCGCATTGCCGCGACAACACGATGACAACTCTGTAAGATCAAATCAACAAGTCCTCAGGAAATTTGTCCTCGCGATTTCCGCCACCGGGTCTTCGCTGGTGCGCCAGACTGAGAGTCAGCGACAGGAGGGGGCTCGCTGCTCATGCCAAGTCAGGCTGTGCCGACCGTGCGACTCCGACAGCTCGGCAGGCAACTACGCCAGCTACGCGAAGACCGGGGGATGACACTGGATGAAGCAAGCGCGCAACTCGAGCGAACCCCTTCCTCCCTCTCGAAGATCGAGACCGGCAGAGTCGCAGTAAGGGTTCGCGATCTTCGCGTCATCTTGCAGAGGTACGGAGTGCAAGAAGAGCAACGCGTCAACGCGTTGCTCGCACTCGCGCGAGACGGCCGCAAGCGAGGCTGGTGGCAGAACTACGGAGACGTTCTCTCCTGGGCTTATCAGGAGTTCATCAGCTTGGAAGCGGACGCCAGTGCCGTACGTTCGCATGAGACGATCCTGATTCCCGGATTGCTCCAAACCGAAGACTACGCTCGGGCCGTCCACGAGGCAGTACCGCCGCCACCTGGCATCCACAGGGATATTGATCGACTCGTCGCTGTGCGGCGGGAGCGGCAAGGGGTGCTCGGCCGGGAGCGGCCATTGGAGCTGTGGGCGATCCTCGACGAGGCTGCATTCCATCGGAGGTTCGGCGGTCGCAAGGTGATGCGCGCACAGCTCGAACGTCTCCTCGAAGCCTCATCGATGGACAACGTAACTATCCAGGTCGTTCCGTTCGCCGCCGGCGGACACGCAGGTATCAACGGCCCGTTCACCATCTTGGAGTTTCCTGAGCTCGTCGACCTCGACGTCATCCTGGTCGAGAACCTCACAAGCGGCCTGTACCTAGAAGACGAAACGGATATCCGGCGCTATAACGTAGTATTCAACCATCTGCGCATGACGGCGCTCCCGGAGACCGACTCGGTAGCGCTGATCCAGCAACTGGCAAGAGACCTGTAGGCGTCCATCAGAGGCGGCGAGATGACTGACTCTGACCTACTCACTCCTAGATGGCGGATGAGTAGCTTCAGCGGAAGCGAGAACAACTGCGTAGAGGTGAGCCTGCTCGATCTGCGTGTCGACAGGTCGGCGAAGTAGGTACTGACGCAGGAGGATTGGCGCGCCGGACGCTGTCATGAGGCGGCGCCGTTGGCCGTCTGAACCGTACGATCGCGCGGGCATGAGTGAGTCGTCGGCCGTGTCCTTCGCAGCCGAGGGTGGGGTCGTTACCGGCGCTGTCACGAGCAGGGGATTTGTTCCTGCTCACGTGACAGCGCCGGATCGTTGGGGCTGGGCCCGGGGATGGGACCGGCGTGCTACCGGACCGGGCGGCGTAAGAGGCTCACCGTGCTCGTGGCCCTGCTCGGTCGGCCGGTACGACGAACGCGCGCCAAAACGAGAACGCGTGGGCGGGTGGCCGGCCAAGGAGAAGTAAACGGTGGTCGACTGATCGACGAGGGGGGCTCGTCGGTGATCGATCACGGAGCGTCCTCTGTGCTGTCAATAGCAGGGTGTCATCGCTCACTCTCCCGCCACGTCGACGGCTTCCGCTGGCCGTCGGCACCGTGCTCGCCTCGTTGGCCGTTCTGGCCGGGCCGTCCGCGAAGGCCGATCCGGCGTCGGCGCATCCTCGGCTTTCGGTCGTTCCCGCCTGTGGCACCCCTGCCGCCGGCCGGATGGCGTGTCTGGCCCTCGTACGCGCGGACGTCGCACCGCAGCAGGGGAGGTTGACGTCGGCGGTTCCGCCCGGGCTCGGGCCGGACGCACTGCAGCGCGCTTACGGTCTGCCGTCGGCGACGGGCGGGAGCGGGCAGACGGTCGCGATCGTCGTCGCCTATGACAATCCGCGGGCGGAGGCGGATCTGGCAACGTACCGGGCGCAGTACGGGCTGCCGCCCTGCACCATGGCGAACGGTTGCCTGCGAAAAGTGAATGAGAACGGCGGGCCACGGTTGCCGGCGGCCGACGTCGGCTGGGGCGAGGAGGCGGCCCTCGACCTGGACATGGTCTCGGCGGCCTGCCCGAACTGCCGGATCCTCCTCGTCGAGGCGAGCGCGCCGGACATGGAGGCGCTCGGCGCGGGCGTCAACACGGCCGTGCGCCTGGGCGCGCGTTACGTCTCGAACAGCTACGGCGGGCGGGAGGACGCCTTGGCCACGCGCTACGACGCCGCGTACTTCACCCATCCCGGGGTGGCGATCACGGCGGCGTCGGGGGACAGCGGATACGGGACGATGTACCCGGCGACCTCGCCCCGGGTCACCGCGGTCGGCGGGACCGCGCTGCGCTCGGCGGGCGGGTCACGTGGCTGGACCGAGGTCGCCTGGAGCGGGGCGGGGTCCGGCTGCTCCGAGTTCACGGCCAAGCCGGGCCGGCAGCGGGACACCGGCTGCGGGCGGCGGACGATCACCGATGTGTCCGCCGTCGCCGATCCGGCGACGGGCGTCGCGGTCTATGACACGTACGGCGTCGGCGGGTGGCTGGTCGTCGGCGGCACGAGCGCGTCCGCTCCGATCATCGCGGCGGCGTACGCGCTGGCCGGCCCACCGCCCGCGGACAGTGACCCGGCCTCTTTCCCGTACGCTAACGCGGGCGCGCTCCACGACGTGACGTTCGGAAGCAACGGCTCGTGTGATCCGGTGTACCTCTGTACCGCGGGGCCCGGCTATGACGGGCCGACGGGGTTGGGCACCCCGAACGGCGTCACGGCCTTCCAGGCCGGGTGAGCGAGGGGCCGCCGAACGAGTCGGCGGCCCGGATCACGTCTGCGCGGAGTTCGTCTCATCCGCGGCCGAACTCGCCGCCCCGGCGGCCGAACTCCCCGCCCCGGCCGAACTCACCACCCCGGCCGAACTCACCACCCCGGCCGAACTCACCACCCCGGCCGAATTCGCCGCCGCGGCCGAACTCACCGCCGTGGCGGCCGAACTCACCGCGTCCGTGGCGGTGGTGCCCGTAGCGGTGGTGGTGCCGGTGGTGGCGATGGTGCCGGTAGTGATGGCGGCGATGGTGGTCGTCGTACGCGGACAGGTTGCCGATCCTGCCCTGAGCGGTGGACATCGTCGGGTTGTAAGCGGGCGTCACCGCGCCGCTCTGGGCCATCGCGGGCGACGTGAGCATCAGCGCGCTCGCGGTCGCGGCGGTGGCGAGGCCGGAAGCGACCCACGCTTTCCTCAACACGTTGAGCCTCCTTTTGGCAAAAGCCGCTTGAACGTTTTGAGGTGGCGACCGTTATGGTCGTTAACCACGGGAGGCCTGCACACCAGCCATTATCGCCGCTTAACCTGGATGTAACACAATGAGCCAGTAATGGCTTTTTAGATCGCCGGACTGATAGACCGAGACTATTGGGCGGCCGGCCGTGCCAGGAGGCTCGATGCGCGCGAGTGAGGGCACAGGCGGCGCCTGTGCCCTCGGAATCGACCGGGTGGTCATCGTCCCCGGGCCGTTGCTCGATCGCTCAGTCGGCGGGAATGCCTTCGGCTATGCCGCTGAGGTTGCCCGTGCCGACCCGGCTGCGCTCCGACATGCCGGTGCGGCCACGTTCTGATACGCCGGTACGGCTGCGCTGCTCCATGCCCGTACGACCGCGTTCGTGCGTTCCGATCCGTGTGCGCTCGGTGGTGCCCCGCTCATGCGGCACTCGGCCGCGCTCGGAGACGCCGGTCCGCGTTCTCTCGCTGATGCCGCCGCGCTCGCGGGGGAACTCCTCCCGGCCGCGTTCGGAGCGCGTCACGCCACCCCGGGTCCGCTCGGTGCCGCGCTCCTCGCCGTACCTGCCGTAGGTCCGGTGCCTGGGGCGTTCCTCCCGGCGGAACTCGCGCTCTCTGGGCATGCGCTCGCGTTCGCGCATGCGCCCGTGCTCCCGCATGCGCCCGTGTTCACGGGTGCGTTCGCGTTCGCGCATGTGCTCGCGGCGCCGCTGGCCGTCGTCGCCCGGCAGGACGGAGACGACCTCTCCTGCCGTGGCCGTCACGACCTGGCTGCCCGTCGGGGGCGCGGTACGGCTCTGGGCGTATGCGGGCGCGGCCATGAGGAGACCGCTCGCCACTGCTGCGGCCGCCAGGCCGCTAACGGACGCTTTCCTCACCACAGTCGTGCCTCCTTTGGATCGGAATGGCATAGAGCCTGAAACACGACGTCCTGGAATCACTAAGCCGGGCACGCCGCAATTGCCATCATCCCTCGGTAATCAGCGGCTACCACTACCACTAGGTAATATGTCGCCAAACACGGGACCTATAGGTTCGTTCTATCGGCAGGGGCAACGAATCTACGGACACGCCGAACGGCCCGCCCTGACAGGCGGTCCCGGAAGGGGCGGCGACCGGGTGTCAGCGCCCGACCACTCGGTTCAGGAGAGAAGCGTCGGCGGCCGGGTCAGCCTGCGCCCGAGATCCCGTACGCGCTCGACGATCTCCGGGGAGGCGTCGAGGGTGAACTCGGCGCCGAGGGCCGCGATCAGGGCGATGCACTGCACGACCAGGTCGGCGGAGTCCGCGCTGAGGCGGATCGCGCACCCGTCCGCTCCGCGGTCCTCGATCTCGCCGGGGATCGAGAAGAACCGGCCGGCCCGTACGGCGTCGGCCGGCAGCCGGACCGTCATCCGCACGGTATGGCGGTAGGTGGCACGGGCGAGGCCGCGGGTGAGAAACGCGGCGGGATCCGGGGCCGGCAGCTCGCGCGGCTCGAACCGGGCGTGCGCGGGCACCGGCCGCTCGATCCGGTCGGCTCGGAACGTGCGCCAGTCCGCCCGCTCCGGGTCGTACGCGATGAGGTACCACCGTCCGCGCAGGGTGACCAGGTGGTGCGGCTCGACCCGGCGGGGGGCGGCCTCGTCCGCGCGGTTCCGGTAGTCGAAGGAGAGCAGTCGGCGATCGCGGCGGCACGCGGCGATCACGGCCAGGACGTCCGGTGCGACGCGCGGCACGTTGCCGTGCCGTACGGCGACGGCGGCGTCGCTCAGGGCGGCCAGGCGGGGCCGCAGCCGGGCCGGCAGGACCTGTTCGAGCTTGGCGAGGGCCCGCGCCGAACTCTCCTCGATCCCGGCCACGCTGCCGTCCGCCGCCGTCACCAGGCCGAGCGCGACGGCGATCGCCTCCTCGTCGTCCAGCAGGAGCGGCGGGAGGTCACGGCCGGAGACCAGCCGGTAGCCCCCGGCCGTGCCGGTCACGCCCTCCACCGGATAGTCCAGCGCGCGCAGCCGGGTGATGTCGCGGCGCAGCGTGCGGTCGGTGACGCCCAGGCGCTCGGCCAGCTCGGCGCCGGACCACTCCCGTCTGCTCTGCAGCAGCGCCAGCAGGCGCAGCAGCCGGCCGGGCAGGTTCTTGCGCGTCTCGGTCACGTTCTCAGACTGCCATCCCCTTCCGGACAAGATATGTCCGGAAAGCTTCCTACGGTGGCCGGCATGAACGAGACGACGAGTAGGGACCTCGACCGCCTGCGGGAGCGCGCGCACGGGCCGGTCCACCTGCCGGAGACCGATGGCTACGACGGCGAGCGCCTCGGATTCCAGCGGCTGGCACCGCATCGGCCGGCGGTGATCGTCGGTGCGGCCGGCGCGGAGGACGTACGGGCCGCGGTCGAGTACGCGGCCGCGCGCGGCCGGCGCGTCGCGGTCCAGGCCACGGGGCACGGGCTGGGCCACGCGCTGCGAGACGGGGTGCTGATCGGCACCCGCCGGATGTCGGAGGTCCGGGTGGACCCCGAGGCGCGTACGGCGTTCGTCGCGGCCGGGGCGACCTGGCGCGACGTGATCGAGGCGGCGGCGCCGTACGGCCTGGCCCCGCTGTCCGGAAGCTCTCCGGGCGTCGGGGCGGTCTCCTACACGCTCGGGGGCGGTGTCGGCCTCGTGGCGCGCCGGCACGGCTTCGCCGCCGACCACGTGCGCCGGTTCGACCTCGTCACGGCGGACGGACGGCTCCGTACGGTCACGGCGGACTCCGAGCCGGACCTGTTCTGGGCGCTGCGCGGCGGCGGCCGCGGCCTCGGCGTGGTCACCGGAATGGAGGTCGAGCTGCTGCCCATCGCCCGGCTCTTCGGCGGCGGCGTGTACTTCGACCTCGCGCGGGTGCCCGACGCTCTCAAGGGCTGGCGGCGGTGGACGGAGACGGTGCCGGAGGAGCTGACCTCGGGCCTGACGGCGCTGTGCTACCCGGACCTGCCGATGGTACCGGAGGAGCTGCGCGGCCGACACGTGGCGCATGTCCAGGTCGCCTACCTGGGCACCGAGACGGAGGGACGGGAACTGGTCGAGCCGCTGCGCGCCCTCGGGCCCCGGCTGCGGGAGACGCTGCGCGACCTGCCCTACACCGAGTCGGGCGCGATCTTCGCCGAGCCGGACCGGCCGCACGGGTACCGGTCCCAGAACCGCCTGCTGCGCGGGTTCGACCCGGCCGCGCTCACCTCGCTGCCCAGGTCGGCCGGCCCGGCGGCCCCGATGATGTGCGTGGTCGGGCTCCGGCACCTCGGCGGTGCCCTGGCCCGGCCGCCCGAGATCGCGAACGCCGTCGGGCACCGGGAGGCCGCCTACCTGCTCAACGTTCTGTCCCTCGTCGAACCGGGAGAGGAGGGCAAGGCGCGGGCGCTGCACGAGGAGGTTCTCGCGCCGTTCGCCGCCGACGCGCTCGGCCGCTCGCTGAACTTCAGCTACGGCCCGCTGGAGGAGGACGAGCTGCGCTCGGCCTTCGCGCCGGAGACCTACCGGCGGCTGGCCGGCCTCAGGGCCGCATGGGACCCGGACGGCGTGTTCCAGGTCTGAGGCGGTCCGGTGGACCCCCGGCCCCCTAGCCGAGCTGGATGGAGCGCTTGGCCATGCCGAGCCAGAAGCCGTCGATGACGCTGCGCTGGGTGCCGAGCTCGTCCTCGCCCGCGCCGAGGGTGACGAACAGCGGCGCGAAGTGCTCCGTGCGCGGGTGGGCGAGCCGCCCGGCCGGGGCGCGGTGCTCGAAGTCGAGGAGCGCGTCGAGGTCCCCGGCGGCGAGCGTCTCCCGGCCCCACGCGTCGAACTCCTTCGACCAGCCGGGGGCGCTCGCGGGGTCGGGGTCCATCGTGAGGCCGCGCAGGTTGTGGGTGAAGAAGCCGCTTCCGACGATCAGGACGCCCTCGTCGCGGAGCGGCGCGAGGCGGCGGCCGAGGTCCAGGAGCCGTTCGGGGTCCAGGGTCGGCATGGAGATCTGCAGGACCGGGACGTCGGCGTCGGGGTACATCTCCACGAGCGGGACGTACGCGCCGTGGTCGAGGCCGCGCTCGGGGTCGTCGTGGACGGGGCCGCCGACGAGTTTGCGGACCTTGCCGGCGAGCTCGGGCGCGCCCGGCGCGGGGTAGGTCACCTGGTAGTAGTGCTCGGGGAAGCCCCAGAAGTCGTAGGTCAGCGGCACCGGGCGGGTGGCGCCGATGGCGAGGGGCGCGGACTCCCAGTGCGCCGACACGACGAGGACCGCCGTGGGGCGGGGCAGGGCGGCCGACCAGGCGGCGAGCTGGCCGGGCCAGAGCGCGTCGTCGGCCAGGGGCGGTGCGCCGTGGCTGAGGTAGATCACCGGCATCCGTTCGGACATGCTTCGAGACTACGCGATTTAGTTGAACTCTCAAATACCTACGTCCAAGTGATGGTGAAGAACCCGACAGGGACGGAGCCGCTCCCTGACCTGACGGGCCGACTTCGCTACCGTCGCGGTGAGCGAACGCGTCACCTGCGACGGAGGGATCCCGCGTGCGAGTCTTGGTGATCGGTGCCGGCGTCATCGGCGCCGCCGTCGCCGCCGGGCTGACCCGCCGTGGCGCGTGGGTGACCGTCCTCGAACAGCGCTTCCCCGGCGCCGGAACCACCGGCACGTCCTTCGCCTGGGTCAACGCGAACGCCAAGGACCCCGACGACTACTTCGCGCTCAACCACACGGCCGTGCACGCCTACCACGCCCTCGGCGGCGACGGTTTCGTCCCCACCGGGCACCTGGAGTGGGCGAACGGCGAGACGCGCCGCCTCGAGCTCAGCGCCCGCGTCGAACGGCTACGGGACCGCGAGTACGCCGTCGAACGGATCACCGCCCGCCGCGCCGCCGAACTCGAACCCGACCTGGCCGCCCAGCCCGACGGCACGGACTATGTCCTGTTCCCCGAGGAGGGGCACGTGATCCCGGCCGTGCTCCTCGCCCGCCTCCTCGGCGAGGCGCGCGACCGCGGCGCCCGCGTCGAGACCGGCGCGGCCGTCCGCGAGATCACGTCGGGCCGCGGCGGGGTGAGCGTCACGCTCGCCGACGGCGGGGTCCGCGCCGCCGACGTCCTGGTCTGCTGCGCCGGCCGGTGGACGGGCGGGCTCGTCGACGTCCCCGTGCTCGACCCGCGCGTGTCGGGCGCCACCACGAACGGCTTCCTCGTCACGACCACGCCCGTCCCCGCCCGGCTGGGCCGCGTGCTCACGGGCGACCGCCTGAACGTCCGTCCCGACGGCGGCGGCCGCCTGCTGCTCCAGGCGCTCGACCTCGACGGGTCCGCCGACCCCGAGACGCAGCCGCGGGACGACGTCGGCCCCGAGATGCTCGCCCGGCTGCCGGAGGTCCTGTCCGCGACCGAGGGCGTACGGGTCGAGCGCACCCGCGTCGGGCAGCGCGCCATGCCCGCCGACGGCCGTACCGTCGCCGGGTTCACCGACGCCGCCGCGCGCGTGTACACGGTCGTGACGCACAGCGGGATCACGCTCGCGCCGCTCCTCGGCGACCTGGTGGCCGGCGAGGTGTACGGCAAGGAGTCGGCGCTGCTCCGGCCGTTCCGGCCGGAACGGTTCGCCGTTCCGGCGCCCGCCGCCGCCCCCGGGACGGAATGCGCGGCGCAGGACCGGGGATAGCAGGACCTATGGGGCATGCCCGTCTGGAGTTCGCCACCGAGCTCCGTTTCTTCCTCGCGCCCGCCGACCGCGGCGGGACGATCCTCGCCCCGCTCGACGGGACCTCCTCCCTCGGGCACGTGGTCGAGTCCGTCGGCGTCCCCCTGCCCGAGGTCGGCGACCTGCTCGTCGCCGATCGGCCGGTGCCACCGTCGTACCGCCCGGCGGACGGCGACCTCGTCCGGGTCCGGGCCGTGCGCCGCCCGCAGCGCCTGCCGGCGGGACCGCCGCGCTTCACCCTCGACGTCCACCTCGGCAAACTGGCCCGGCGGCTGCGGCTCGTCGGGGTCGACACCGACTACCACAACGACATCGACGACGACGTCCTGGTCGAACTGGCCAACCGCGAGGAACGCGTCCTGCTGACCCAGGACCGCGGCGTGCTCCGCCGCCGGAGGCTGTGGTTCGGCGCGTACGTGCGCGGCACCTCGCCGGAGGAGCAGTTCCGCGACGTGCTGGACCGGTTCGCGCCGCCGCTCGCGCCGTGGACGCGGTGCACGGCCTGCAACGGCGTGCTGGCGCCGGTCGCCAAGGAAACGATCGAGCACCTGCTCCAGCCCGGCACGCGGCGCACGTACGACGGGTACGCGCGGTGTGGGGCGTGCGGCCGCCTCTACTGGAAGGGCGCCCACCACCACCGGCTGCAGGCGATCGTGGACGCCGCCCTCAGCTCCTCCTGATCAGCCGATGTCGCGGCGGCGGAGGCTCACGAGACCAGCGGCGGCGATCACGGCCGCGACGGCGGTGAGCGCGAGGATCGGCGTCGCCGTCGCCTCGCCGCCCGGCAGCTTGGGCACGTGCGTGAACGGTGACAGGTCCATCACCGCCTGGCTCAGCCGCAGGACCGGCCCGAGCTGGCCGAGGAGGAGGAAGGCGCCGAGCACGCCCCACGCCGCGGCCGCGAGCCGGGGCACCGCGCCGAACAAGAGCACCGCGATGGCGGCCGCCACCCACGTGGCGGGCGCCTGCACCAGCGCCGCTCCGAGGAGGCGGGGCAGTTGCCCGCCGAGGTCGTGGACCCGTAGCCCGTGCGCCAGCCCCGCCGTCAGCCCGGCGACGGCCAGCAGCAGCGCGGGCCCGGCCACCGCGAACAGTAGGTGGCCGATCGACCACCGCACCCGGCGGACCCGGGTGGCCAGGAGCGGTTCGAGGCGCTGGGCGGTCTCCTCCGTACGCATCCGCAGCACCACCTGGACGGCGTATGCGGCGGCGAGCATGCCGATGATGCCCATCATCGCCGCGGTGTAGGAGTCCTCCAGGCTCCCCCGCCCGCCCATCCTGGCGAACATGTCCTGCATGTCGGAGCTGTCCTTGGCCAGGTCGCCGATGCCCTTGAGGATGCCGCCGACCGCCGCCCCGTACACCGCGAACCCGGCCGCCCACGCCAGGAGCGCGCCGCGCTGCAACCGCCAGGCGAGGCCGAGCGGGCCGTTCAGGTACGGAGCGGCCTCGGCCGGACCGGTCCGCGCCGCGAGCAGGCCCCCGCCCAGGTCCCTGCGCTCCACCAAGGCGTACGCCACCGCCACCAGGACGAGCGCGACGGCCGGCCCGAGCGCGAGGAGCCACCAGCGTTCCCCGCCGAACGCCCGGACCTGCTCCGCCCAGCCGATCGGCGTGACCCAGGTGAGCCACGCGACGCGGCCGGCGTCCCCGATCGCGCGCAGCAGGTAGGCGACGCCGAGGGCGGCGAGCGCGAGGGTCCGCGCGGCCTGGGCCGTCTCGGCGACCTGCGCGGTGACGCCGGCGGCGGCGACGGCGCACAGGCCCGGGATCGTCCAGGCCAGCCCGGTCGCGAGCGAGCCCGCCACCGGCAGGCCGATGCTGATCAGCGCGAGGAAGGACAGGACCGCGAGCGCGAGGTTCGCGATGACGCCGACGAGCAGGCCGGCGGTCAGCGGCGCCCGGCGGCCGACGACGCCCGCGCCGACCAGCTCCAGGCGGCCCGCCTCCTCGTCGCCCCGCGTGTGCCGGACGACGAGGAGGACGCTCATCACCCCGGCGAGGAGGCCGCCGATCGCGGCCATCCGCCAGGCGGTGATGCCGCCGATCGAGGCGGTGACGTGGATGCGGCCGTACATGGCGACCGCCGCGCCGTTGCCGTTGATGCCGGCGACGAAGTCGTGCAGCGACGCCGGGGTGTCGTACAGCTTCTTGAACCCGTACGCGGTGCTCGCCGCGTACGCCGTGAGGGCGTAGACCCAGACGACGAGCATGACGCGGCTGCGCCGGAGGCCCAGCGTGACCAGGCGCCCGGTGCCGGCGAAGGCGCTCAGCCGCCCGTTCAGGTGCCCGCTCATCGGGACATCCCCGCCGGGGCCTCGTCCTCGTAGTGGCGGAGGAACAGCTGCTCCAGGGTCGGCGGGGTGCTCGTCAGGCTGCGGACGCCCGCCTGCGTCAGGTGCCGCAGCACCTCGTCGAGCTTGTCGGTGTCGACCTCCAGCCGGACACGGGTGCCCTGGACGTCGGGGTCATGGACGCCGGGCAGCGCGGTCAGCCCGTCCGGCGGGCTCGCCAGCTCGGCCGTGATCGACGTGCGGGTCAGGTGGCGCAGCTCGGCGAGCGTGCCGCTCTCGACGGTGCGGCCCCGGCGGATGATGCTCACCCGGTCGCAGAGGGCCTCGACCTCGGACAGGATGTGGCTGGACAGCAGGACCGTACGGCCGCGTTCCCGCTCCTCCTCGACGCAGCGCTGGAAGACCTCCTCCATGAGCGGGTCGAGGCCGGAGGTCGGCTCGTCGAGGATGAGCAGCTCGGCGTCCGAGGCGAACGCCGCGACGAGGGCGACCTTCTGCCGGTTGCCCTTGGAGTACGCCCGGCCCTTCTTCTTCGGGTCCAGCTCGAACCGCTCCAGCAGCTCCGCCTTGCGCTGCGGATCGTGGCCACCGCGGAGCCGGCCGAGCAGGTCGATGACCTCACCGCCGGTGAGGTTCGGCCAGAGGACCACGTCGCCGGGGACGTACGCGAGCCGGCGGTGCAGCGTGGTGACGTCGCGCCACGGGTCGCCGCCCAGCAGCCGCGCCGTGCCGGCGTCGGCCCGCAGCAGGCCGAGCAGGATGCGGATGGTCGTGGACTTCCCCGCGCCGTTCGGGCCCAGGAAGCCGTGCACCTCGCCGGAGCGGACGGTCAGGTCCAGCCCGTCCAGCGCACGCGTCCGGCCGAAGGTCTTGACGAGCCCGGACGCGCAGATCGCCTTTGTCATGATTCTGAAAGTACACTACTTTCACAAAAACGTGAAGATAGTGAATGTCCGATATGCTGGTCACGGGCCGAGAGGAGTGAGCGCGTGACCGAGCGGGATCCCGAAGCCGTGCGCCGGTTCATCGAACGGTTCGCCTCCGCCCTGGCGGAGGCCGGCGTGCCGCGGATGCCCTCGCGCGTCTTCGCGGCGCTGCTCGGCTCCGACTCCGGCCGCCTCACCGCCGCCGAGCTCTCCGAGCAGCTTCAGGTGAGCCCCGCGGCGGTCTCCGGCGCGGTGCGTTACCTCTCCCAGCTCCACATGATCCGGCGCGAGCGTGAGCCGGGGTCCCGCCGGGACGTCTATGTCGCGGACGCCGACATCTGGTTCGAAGCGATCCTCAACCGCGACCGGATCATCCCCCGCTGGCAGAAGAGCATCCGCGAGGGTGTCGAGGCACTGGGCCCCGACACCCCGGCGGGCCTCCGGCTGGCCGAGACCCTGGCCTTCTTCGACTACATCCACGAGGAGCTCCCGAGGTTCCTCGCCGAGTGGCAGAAGCGCAAGGCCGAATGGCGGGCCGCCCGCGAGCACTGAGCAGCGGTCCGGGCTCAGCAGTTCGGGATGGGGCCGCCGTTCACGTCACGGGCCTCGTCGTTGCCCCAGCGGGACAGGTAGTAGGCGGAGACGTACGCGCCCCGGCCGTTCTTGCCGGGGAACGTCCGGTCGAGATCGGTGCGCAGCCACCAGTGGTTGTACTGCGCGCCGCCGCCGACCCGCGCGCCCCAGACCTTGCAGTAAACGTAGTTGTTCCCCCTGTTGAGGACGCCCTGCGGGTCGACGGTGTTCGGCTCCCGGTAGCCGGTCGCGGCGGCGAAGGTGTTCACCCAGTACTTCCCCTGTCCGGGTGTGCCGCCACCGCCGCTGCCGTCGATCCGGACCGCGCCGGCGTAGTCGCCGCCGAGCCGGACCCGTGTCATCCGGACGTGCGTCCCGGACTGGAACGCCTCGACCATCTGACCGGCCCCGAGGTAGACGGCGACGTGATGAACGTGCCCGCGCCCCCAGAACAGCAGGTCGCCGGGAAGGAGCGGACCGGTCCCCTGCCCCGGGGAGAATCGCGCGACGGCCCGCCCGGTATGGAATTGATTGTCGGCGGTGCCATTGAGAATATCGCGGCCGGTCGCCCGATAATAGGCGTATCGTACGAGACCCGAACAGTCGAATCCGAGCCGCTGCCCGTCGTTCTTGCTGGCCGGGTCCTGGCCGTCGTAATGGCCGTACGTCGGGCCGGGGACGGGGCCGTGCCCGCCGCCCCAGCTGTACCAGACGCCGATCTGCGAGCATGCCGCCCGCACCGCCTGCTGCGCCACCGCGGACGCCCCCGGCTGAAGCACGTCGCACCCGGCCAGGGCCCGTACGGCCACCGGGCGGGCCACCGCCCCGGCCGGGCGAACCGCCGCCTGGGCCGCCGGCCCGGCGACCGCCGCTACGACCCCGGCGACGATTCCCGCCATTCCGGCAAGGCCGACGATATTCTGAATACGCACGAGCGCCCCCGCTTTTCCCGTCGCTGATCTTCCGATTCCCGCTCGCGCTCATTCCCTTCGATGAGAGCGCCGAATCCGCGGGGCCGGAAAATCCGACCGGATGCGTCAGGCACCGCTCGCAGCGGCGGCGCGCTTCTGGCGCAGGTCGTACTCCAGGGCGCGGGCGATGGGCCACAACGGGTCGGCGAGTTCCTCCAACCGGCCGCGGTGCTCGCGCCGCTCGCGGCGGCTCAGCACGGTCGGCAGTTCGCCGCGGGCGGCCAGGACGAGGGCGGCGGCGGTGCGGCGGTCGGGCTGCGCGGCGGGCCGCAGCGCGGCCTTGACCTCCGTCGCGTACCGCTTGACCTGGGGGCGTTCGCGCAGGCGGACCCGGTCGGGCAGGATCCGGCGCCGCTCGACCGTGATCCACCCCTCCTTCTCCAGGCGGTCGCGCACCTCGCGGACGATGCGGCGCTCGTCGGTGCGGACCCAGCGCCGCCAGGACCGTGGCCTGGAGTCGGCGATCCGGCGCAGTACGGCGTCGAGGGTCGGGTCGCCCGTCGGCCGGGCCGCGGCGACCTTGACCTTGCCGCCGTCGTCGGTCAGCCGGCCGTCGAGGTAGAGGTCGGCGAGCGCGGCGGCGCGCAACACGAGGCCGAGCTGGGTGCGTGCGGTCATCCGCTCTTTGTCGAGGTCGTAGGCGAGCAGGTAGAGCCGGTCGGGCAGCGATCGGGGCAGGTTCATTCCTCGGATCCCTCCTTCGGAGGCCGTCCTGGTCTTCGCATGCGGGCGGCGTCGCGCGGCATGCGCCCGGCGTCGTTGAGCGCCCGGCGCAGCAGGAACTCGATCTGCGCGTTGGTGCTGCGCAGCTCGTCGGCCGCCCACCGGGCCAGGGCCTCGTGGACGGCCGGGTCGAGCCGCAGCAGGACCTTTTTGCGCTCGGTCACTGGTACAGGGAGCCCGTGTTGACGACGGGCTGGGCGTCGCGGTCGCCGCAGAGGACGACGAGCAGGTTGCTGACCATGGCGGCCTTGCGCTCCTCGTCCAGGTCGACGACGTCGTGCTCGGCGAGCTGGTTCAGCGCGCTCTCGACCATGCCGACGGCGCCGTCGACGATGCGCTGCCGGGCGGCGACGACGGCGCCGGCCTGCTGGCGGCGCAGCATCGCCTGGGCGATCTCGGGTGCGTACGACAGGCGGGTGATGCGCGACTCGATGACCCGGACGCCCGCCGACTCCACGCGGGCCGCGATCTCCTCGGAGAGCCGGCCGGTGATCTCGTCGGCGTTCTCGCGGAGGGAGAGCCGCTCGTCGCCGTGCGCGTCGTACGGGTAGATGCCCGCGATGTGCCGGACGGCGGTCTCGGTCTGGATCGCGACGAACTCCGCGAAGTCGTCGACCTCGAACACGGCCTTGGCGGTGTCCTCGACCTGCCAGACGACGACGGCGGAGATCTCGATGGGATTGCCCTCGGCGTCGTTGACCTTGGTGCGCTCGGTCTCGTGATTGCGGATCCGGGTGGAGATCTTCCGCCGGGTGGTCAGCGGGTTGACCCAGCGCAGGCCGTCCGTGCGGATCGTCCCGACGTACCGGCCGAGGAGCTGCACGACGCGCGCCTCGCCCGGCGCGACGGCGGTCAGCCCGACGGACGTGACGGCGGCGGCCACGATGAGGACGACCCCGAGGCCGATCAGCGCGGGCTGCCCGGTGAAGAACAGGGCGACGGCGGCCGCGAGGGCCACGAGGACCGCCCCCAGCATCGGCCAGCCCGGGGCTCCTGCGGCGGTGCGCTCGCCGACCTTGGGCCTCGGCATCTCGACCTCGGTCATGACTCCTCCAACGTGATCACTTTATCCTAGCAAAGTGATATCACTTTAAGCCGCGCGGGCCGCCGAGCGCAACGTGCTGTCCCGTGATTTGGCGGGGACGGGCAGTATTGACCTGTGCGCCTCATCGACCGTCTGCCCAAGGGATCCGACCCCGACGCCGTGTTCGAAGCCTTCAGCGAGTGGGTGACCGAGCGCGGGATCACGCTCTACCCCGCGCAGGAGGAGGCGCTCATCGAGATCGTCTCGGGCGCGAACGTCATCCTGAACACCCCCACCGGCTCCGGGAAGAGCCTGGTCGCGGCGGGGGCGCACTTCGCCGCGCTCGCCCAGGACAAGGTCACCTTCTACACCGCGCCGATCAAGGCCCTGGTGTCGGAGAAGTTCTTCGACCTGATCGACATGTTCGGCAGCGAGAACGTCGGCATGATGACCGGCGACGCGAGCGTCAACGCCGACGCGCCCATCGTCTGCTGCACCGCCGAGGTGCTGGCCAGCATCGCGCTGCGCGAGGGCGCCGCCGCCGACATCGGCCAGGTCGTGATGGACGAGTTCCACTTCTACGCCGAGCCGGACCGCGGCTGGGCCTGGCAGATCCCGCTGCTGGAGCTGCCGCAGGCGCAGTTCCTGCTGATGTCGGCGACGCTCGGCGACGTGTCACGGTTCGAGGAGGACCTCACCCGGCGCACCGGCCGGCCCACGGCCGTCGTGACCTCGGTGCAGCGGCCCGTGCCGCTGAAGTACGAGTACCGCGTGACGCCGCTGCACGAGACGATCGAGGAGCTGCTGCACGACCAGAAGGCCCCGATCTACGTCGTGCACTTCACCCAGGCCGCGGCGGCCGAGCGCGCGCAGGCGCTGATGAGCATCAACGTCTCCACGAAGGCCGAGAAGGAGGAGATCGCCAAGCTGATCGGCGACTTCCGCTTCACGACGAAGTTCGGCCAGACGCTGTCGCGTCTCGTACGCCACGGAATCGGCATCCACCACGCCGGGATGCTGCCGAAGTACCGCCGGCTGGTCGAGCGCCTCGCGCAGGCCGGGCTGCTCAAGGTGATCTGCGGCACCGACACGCTCGGCGTCGGCGTCAACGTCCCGATCCGCACGGTGCTGTTCACCGCGCTGAGCAAGTACGACGGCAGCCGGGTGCGGCGGCTGCGGGCCCGGGAGTTCCATCAGATCGCCGGGCGGGCGGGCCGCGCCGGCTTCGACGTCGTCGGGTACGTCGTGGCGCAGGCCCCCGAGCACGTCGTGGAGAACGAGAAGGCCCTCGCCAAGGCCGGGGACGACCCGAAGAAGCGCCGCAAGGTCGTGCGGAAGAAGGCACCGGACGGCTTCGTCGGCTGGGACGAGGCGCTGTTCGACAAGCTCATCGCGGCCGACCCGGAGCCGCTGCAGTCGCGGTTCCAGGTGAGCCACGCGATGCTGCTCAGCGTCATCGGCCGGCCGGGCAACGCGTTCCAGGCGATGAAGAAGCTGCTCACCGACAACCACGAGGACCGCGCGAAGCAGCGCCGGCACATCTCCCAGGCGATCGCGATCTACCGCAGCCTGCTGGCCGGTGGGGTCGTCGAGCAGCTCGAGGAGCCGGACGAGGAGGGCCGGTACGCCCGCCTCACCGTCGACCTGCAGGAGGACTTCGCGCTCAACCAGCCGCTGTCGACGTTCGCGCTCGCGGCGATGGAGCTGCTCGACCCGTCCTCCCCGTCGTACGCGCTGGACGTGCTGTCGGTCATCGAGTCGATCCTGGAGGACCCGCGCCAGATCCTCGCCGCGCAGGAGAACAAGGCGAAGGGCGAGGCCGTCGCGCAGATGAAGGCGGACGGCGTCGAGTACGAGGAGCGGATGGAGCTCCTGCAGGACATCACCTATCCCAAGCCGCTGCAGGACGCCCTCGAGGGCGCGTACGAGATCTACCGGCGCGGGCACCCCTGGGTCGCGGACTACCCGCTGCAGCCGAAGTCGGTCGTGCGGGACATGTACGAGCAGGCGATGACGTTCACCGAGTACGTCGCGTACTACCAGCTCGCCCGCACCGAGGGCATCGTGCTGCGCTACCTCGCGAGCGCGTACAAGGCCCTGCAGCAGACCGTCCCCGACGCGGTGAAGACCGAGGACCTGCAGGACCTGATCGAGTGGCTCGGTGAGCTGGTCCGCCAGGTCGACTCCAGCCTCCTGGACGAGTGGGAGCAGCTCCAGCATCCGGGGACCGCGGAGGAGCACGCGCGGATCGAGGAGACGCCGACCGTCGTCACCGCCAACGAGCGGGCGTTCCGGGTGCTGGTCCGCAACGCGATGTTCCGCCGCGTGGAGCTCGCGGCCCTGGAGCGGTACGCCGAGCTGGGCGAGCTGGACGGGGCCGACGGCTGGGACGCCGACCGGTGGGCCGACGCCCTCGACGCCTACTTCGAGGAGCACGACGAGATCCAGACCGGGCCGGACGCGCGCGGGCCGAAGCTCCTGCAGATCGAGCGCGAGACGGACCTGTGGCGGGTGCGCCAGGTCTTCGACGACCCCGCCGGCCACCACGACTGGGGCATCAGCGCGGAGGTCGACCTGCGCGCCTCCGACGAGGCCGGCCGCGCGGTCGTCCACGTCACCGCCGTCGACCGCCTCTGAGCGAACGTCGCCGGGCGGCGGGCGACGGCGGCGGGCGGTGACGGGTGCTAGACGGCGGGGGCGACCTCGTCGAGGGACCGCTCGGACGTGGACGGCCGCTCGAGTGCCTGCAGGAAGTCGTGGGCCCACCGGTCGACGTCGTACTCGATGACCCGCTTGCGCAGGGCCCGCATGCGGCGGTGCTGCTCGGCCGGGCTCGCGTTCATCGCGTCCAGGAGCGTCTGCTTCATGCCGTCGATGTCGTACGGGTTGACGAGGAAGGCGCGCTTCATCTCCTCGGCGGCCCCGGCGAACTCGCTGAGCACCAGGCTGCCGCGCAGGTCGGCGCGGCAGGCGACGTACTCCTTGGCGACGAGGTTCATGCCGTCGCGCAGCGGTGTCACGACCATCACGTCCGCGGCGAGGAAGAGGGCGGCCAGTTCGTCGCGGGTGTAGGACGTGTGCAGGTAGTTGATGATCGGGGCGCCGAGTTCGGAGAACATGCCGTTGGCGCGGCCGACGTACAGTTCGATGTCGTCGCGCAGCAGGCGGTACTCCTCGACGCGCTCCCGGCTGGGCGTGGCGATCTGGACGAACACCGCGTCGCCGCTCTTCAGCCGGCCGTCGCGGAACAGCTCGCTGAACGCCTGCAGCCGCTGGCGGATGCCCTTGGTGTAGTCGAGGCGGTCGACGCCGAGCAGGATGGTGCCGGGGTTGCCGAGCTCCTCGCGGATCTCCACGGCCCGCTGCCGCACCTCGGGCCGGCCGATCAGTTCGACCAGCTCGTTGACGTCGACGGAGATCGGGTGCGCCTCGGCGCGTACGACGCGGTCGTCGAAGACGATCTCGTTGCGGTGGGTCTTCGCGCCGGCCAGGCGCTTGCAGAGCCGGGCGAAGTTGGCGGCGGCGTCGGCGGTCTGGAAGCCGACGAGGTCCGCGCCGAGCAGCCCTTCGATGATCTGCTTGCGCCAGGGGAGCTGGACGAACAGCTCCATCGGCGGGAACGGGATGTGCAGGAAGAAGCCGATGCGCAGGTCCGGGCGCAGTTCCCGGAGCATCTTCGGCACGAGCTGGAGCTGGTAGTCCTGGATCCAGACGATCGCGCCCTCGTCGGCGATCTCCGCGGCCGCCTCCGCGAAACGCCGGTTGACCCGGACGTACGCGTCCCACAGCGTCCGCTTGTACACGGGCGTGGCGACCACGTCGTGGTACAGCGGCCAGAGAGTGGCGTTGGAGAAGCCCTCGTAGTAGCGCTCGACCTCCTCCGCGGACAGGCGGATGGGGACGAGGTCCAGGCCCTCGGCCTCGAACGGCTCGAGGTCCTCGTCCGGCGCACCGACCCAGCCGACCCACGCGCCGCCGCGCCGCTGCATGACGGGGACGATGGCGGTGACGAGACCGCCGGGACTGCGCCGCCAAGACGCTTCGCCGTCCTCGTCGACGACACGGTCGACGGGCAGCCGGTTGGCGACGACAACGAACTCGCTCTTCGTAGACGCTGACACGTTCCCTCTCCTCCCCAGAATCAGGTGTTTCATCCTGGCTTGCCGGATTTCGGGACGATCGTCACATAGCTCGCTCTCCGTCCGGCCAATCACCCTCCTGGCGGAGCCGAAATCAGCCTCCGGTGTGAGGACGCGAAGCCGTCCTAGAGCGATCATTCAGGCAACGATCAAGTTTCCCCCTGTGAGGCAACGTGGACAGCGCCGGCGGGCTTCCCTCCGGCCGCGGCGCCGGACCCCCCTCCGGCCGCGGCGCCGGGCGCTCCCGGCCCGCCTGGATCACGGGCGCCGTCGCCGAGGCGCGCAGGCTGACGGCCGAGCCGCTCGTACGCCTGCGGCGCGGCCGGCTGCCCCTGGCCTTCGGCTCGGCCACGGCGGTGTTACTGCTGTGGTCGCTGCACTTCTCCGCCCTGGGCACCCGCATCGTCCGGCTGATCAGTGACGTCTCCGCCTCGACACCGTTCTACCTCGCCGTCGTGCGGCTGCCCGCCTCGATGTACGCGCCCGCGCCGAACCTCCCGGTCTGGGGCTCGCTGTTGCAGGTCCTCGCCGTGTTCGGCATCGCCGAGACGTACCTCGGCCGGCGCCGTACGCTCACGATCGCGCTGACCGCGACGTTCCTGTGCACGCTCAGCGGCCGGATCATGTGTTACCTGGGGCCGCACACGATCGTCGGCCTGCCGTGGATCGCCCGGTACGCCTCCGACACCGGCCCGTCGGCGGCGGTCGTCGCCCTCGTCGCGTACCTGTGCTGCGTCCGCCGCGCGCCGCGGACGCTGACCGTGCTGCTCACCTCGATGGTCACCGAGGTGACCCTGCTGCCGAACCTCGCGGGCCGCGAGCACGTCGTCGCCATCGCCCTCGGTGTCGTCGCCGCCCTCGCCGGCCCCGCCGCCGCCCGCCTCCGCCGCGCGGCGCGGGCGGCCCCGCCGGTGGCGGTGGAGGCGGTCACGCCGGCCGCGGCGCCGGCGGGACCGTCGCCACCCCCGGAATCGGGGATCGTCAGGGATGATCACGCTGGCCTACGATGAGGCGCTGGTCCGGTGACGTCCTGGAGGGTCCGCGTGCGTGTCCATCACTTGAACTGCGGCACGATGCGGCCGTTCGGCGGGCGGCTCCTGAACCAGAGCGGCGACCGGACGACGGCGCGGCTGGTCTGCCACTGCCTGCTGATCGAGACCGACGACGGTCTCGTGCTCGTCGACACGGGGCTCGGGACGCAGGCCGTCGCCCGGCCCAAGGAGATCCTGGGGCGGCCGTTCGTCACGATGACCCGGCCGCGGCTCGACGTCACCGAGACCGCCGTCCGCCAGATCGCGGCGCTGGGCCATACCGCCGCCGACGTACGCCACATCGTGCTGACCCACCTCGACGTGGACCACACGGCCGGGCTGACCGACTTCCCGGAGGCCGAGGTCCACGTGCACGCCACCGAGCTGGAGGCCGCGCGGCGCCCGGTGACGCGCTTCGAGCGCGAGCGCTACCGGCCGGTGGTGTGGTCGCACCGGCCGCGCTGGGTCGAGCACCAGGCGGGCGACGACCGCTGGCACGGCTTCGAGTCCGTACGCGGCCTGCCCGGCGGGCTGCTGCTGATCCCGCTGACCGGGCACACCCGGGGCCACGTCGGGGTCGCGGTCGACACCGGCGACGGCTGGCTCCTGCACGCCGGGGACGCCTACTTCCACCACGACCAGGTCGAGTCGGGCGGCTGCCCGCCGGGTCTGCGGCTGTTCCAGACGCTCGTCCAGGCCGACCGTACGACGCGGCTGCACAACGCCGACCGGCTCCGGGAGGTGGCCCGGGCCGGTGACGTCACGATCTTCTGCGCGCACGACCCGGTGGAGCTGGAGCGGCGCAGGACGGCCGTTCAGGAGCCGTCGCGCAGCTCCGAGAGGCGCCTCGGCTCGTAGGCGATCGCGTCGAACGCGGCGGTGCAGCCGGCTCCCGTAGGCGACTGCGCCGAGAAGCCGTACGACGGCGTCTTCTCCGCCGAGGCGTACAGCGTGAAGTGGCGGACGAGGCGCCAGTACTCCCCGTCGGTGGAGGCGTGGAAGGCGTACGCCGCGCCGACCCGGGCCACGCGCAGCCAGACGTGGTCCCCGTCGACGACGAAGGAGTTGCAGTCGTCGGAGGTGCCGCGCGTCACCACGGACACCACCATCGGCTCACGCTGCGGGGACAGTTCGAAGGCGAGCTTGGCCCAGGCGCGGTCGTTGAGCCAGACGAGCAGCGCGCCCGCGTCGAACGTCGACGCGAAGCCGACCTGGACGCGGGCGCTGAGCAGGAAGTCGCCCTCCGCGCAGGCGAGCAGGTGCGGCGCGTTCAGCTTCACGGCCGTACGCTGCGGGTCGATGAACAGGTCCGTGCCCGGCCCGGCGGAGATCTCCAGTCCGTCGTCCGTCATCCGGTAGGAACTCACCGGCTCTCCATCCCACCGCAACGACACGGGGATGCGGGGGATGCCGAGCTGCCCGACTGCTTGCGTCACACCGTCTCCTTCAGGTCTGAGAGCCGCCGCGTTTTGGAGCGATCCCAAAAAGAAGGTAGGCCGCGTCCGGAGGTTCGTACAGAGTTCGGCCGATTGTTACTTCTTGAGCTGGTAACGGCACTGGGCGACCGTCCCGGTCTTCTTGGTGACGACCTTCCCGTCGACCGTGATGCTGCAGCTGACCTTCTCCGAGGTGGAGCTGGCGAGGACGGCGAGGAGGTGACCGCCCGGCACCTGCGCGGTCTTCTTCCACGGCAGTTTCACGTTCGAGGCGTTGCCGCTGGTCGTGAGGTTGTACAGGATGCCGGGGAGTTCGCCGGATCCGAGGACCTCCAGGACGACCGCGTGGCCGCCGCCGGCGGGCTGGGAGCCGGTGTCCCCGCCGGGCGTCTTCCCGGCGCCGTCGCCCGTCGTGTCGCCCGTCGTGTCGGCCGACCGGGCCGGCGAGCCCTTCGTGTCCTTCTTCGAGTCGTCGCCGCCGCAGGCGCCGGTCGACGCGAGCATCCCGGCCACGGTGCAGATGATCAGTATTCGCCGCATTCGCCGAAGATTAGTGGCAGCGGCGAGTTAATGAGTCTTTACCCGGGGTGTGTCAGCAGGGGGTGTCGGCGCGTGTCCGGAGCGGCGCGGCGGTCTCGACGAGCCGGTTGAACCGGGCGAGCATCGTCGCCAGGGTGCGGACGTCCTCCTCCGGCCAGGCCCCGAGGAGCTGGTGGAAGCTCTCCTGGCGGGCGGCGCTCACCGTGTCCATGCGGCAGCGCCCCTCCTGGGTGAGGTCGAACAGGTGCGCCCGCCGGTCGCCCGGGTCGGGCTGCCGCTCGATCAGGCCGAGCTCTTCGAGGACCTTGAGCTGGCGGCTCATGGTGGCCTTGCCGACCTTGAAGTAGTCCGCGAGGTCGCTGGGGCGGGCCGGAGCGCACTCCCGCAGCCCCACGAGGAGCCCGTACGCGGCGGGGTCCAGGTCGGGGTGGACCTGGCGCATCATCCCGGCGGACAGGGCCCGGGCACGGCGCAACAGCACGCCGAGCTCGTGCTCGAGCGCGTTGTACGCCTGGTTCTTGCCGGCGCCCGTTGACGCCGGGGGCGTGGAGACTGGTGCTTCGGTCATCGCTTCGTTCCTCGTGGCCGGGCCGTCCTCCTCGATGATCGAGCCTTGATGATCGAGGTGACGGAAAGGATCCCCCAGCGCGGTGCTGTTCGTCGAGCCCGTTCGTTCCAGGGTGACAGGTCGGGGTGATGACCGGGCCGGGGCGCGTCCGGCCCGGTCATCGGTTTCAGCTCGCGGAGTGACCGAGCCACATGTCGTGCGCGTCCACGTCCTGCCCGTTCAGGCTGACCGAGGTCGCCACCGGCGCGTACCCGGTCGCGGTGACGGTGTACTGCCCGCCGGTCAGGTCGGCGAAGGAGTACCGCCCGTCCGGGCCGGTGGTGGTGGCGGCCACGACGTTGCCGGCCGCGTCGAGCAGGGTGACGCGGGCGTCCTCGACCGGGCCGCGCCCGTGCGCCTGGACGGTGCCGGCGATGCGGACGCCCGGCTGCAGCTCGACGTCCTGCCGGGTCACCTTCGAGACGCCGTCGCCGCCGACCTCGGTGAGCACCGCGCCGGGGCGGTGTCCCTCGGCGCTGACCGCGACGGTGTACGTCCCGGCGACGACCTGGTTGAAGGAGTATCCGCCGTCGGCGCCGGTCAGGCCGTTCGCGACGACCTCACCGCGGATGTCGGTCACGACGACCATGGCGCCGGCGATGGCCGAGCCGTTGGTGTCGCGGACGGTCCCGGTGAGCCCGCCGTTGCCGACGAGGACCAGGTCGTAGTCGAGCGGCTGGTCGCCGGTCACCAGGGTGGCGGCCTGCGGGTCGTGGTCACCGGCCGCCGCGATCAGCACGTACGTGCCGCTGCCGGGGGTGCCGACCTCGTACCGGCCGTCGGTCCGCGCCGTGGCGCGGCCGATCTGACGGCCGCGGATGTCGATCAGCGTGATGGCCGCGTGCGGCACCGGGGTGCCGTCGGAGCCGCGGATGTAGCCGCGGATGACGCCGCCGCCGGCCGGCGACCCGTCCCCGTTCAGGGGAGTCGTCTCCTCGGCCAGGCTCGCCAGGGGCGCGGCCGAGGCGGTCGTGCCGTACTGCGCCGCCGCCGACTCGGTGACGGCCGGGGCCGCGCCGGGCTGGGTGGCGAAGGGCCGCGTCGGGCCGGGCCGGCCGTCGAGCGAGCGGGCCGCGCCGTTGCCCACCGCCGCGGTCGCGGCGGCCGGCTGCCACTCCTCACGCCGGGCGTGCTGGCCGTGCGGGGCGGCCGAGGCGACCAGGGCGGGCTCGGGCTTCTGCTCCGAAGTGCTCGAGGTGCGCAGCGGCACCTCCTTGATGAACACGATGGCGACCAGCGCGACGAACGCGCAGGGGGCGGCGAACAGGAAGACGTTGCCGATGCCGTGGCCGAAGGACGCCTCGACGACCCCGCGGACCGGGGCGGGCAGCGCGGACAGCTTGGGGATGGCCCCACTGCCTCCGCCAGATGCGGCCTGGTGGATGCCGAGGCGGCCGAGGCCGTCCGCCATGTAGTGCGTGACGCGGTTGGACAGCAGCGCGCCGAGCGCGGAGACGCCGATCGCGCCGCCGAGCGTACGGAACAGCGCGACGGAGGAGCTGGCCGCGCCCATCTGCTCGTTACGCACCTGGTTCTGCACGGCGAGGACGGTGTTCTGCATCGTTGTGCCGAGGCCGACGCCGATGAGGAACATGAAGACCGAGACTTCCCAGTACGCCGTGTCGTGGCGCAGCATGCTCATGAGGCCGTACCCGGCGGTCATCAGGATGCCGCCCGCGACCATGAAGGCCTTGTACCGGCCGGTGCGGGTGATGATCCGGCCGCTGATGGTCGATGCCAGGGCCAGGCCCGCGATCATCGGCAGGGTCATGAGGCCGGCCTTGGTCGGCGAGTCGCCGCGGGCGAGCTGGAAGTACTGGCTGAGGAAGGTGGTCGCGCCGAACATCGCGACACCGATGAAGAGGCTCGCCACGACCGCGAGGCTCATGGTCGGGTTGCGGAACAGCGGGAGCGGCACGATCGGCTCGGCGGCCTTGCTCTCGGCGAGCACGAAGATCAGGGTGAGGACGAGGGCGCCGCCGACCATGACGGCGGTCTGCCAGGACAGCCAGTCGTACTTGTCACCGGCGAACGAGACCCAGATCAGCAGCAGCGACACGGCGGCGGCGAGCAGCGTGGCGCCGAGCCAGTCGACCTTGACCTGCCGCTTCTTGTCCGGCAGGTGCAGGGTCTTCTGCAGGACGATCAGGGCGACGACGGCGAAGGGCACGCCGACGTAGAAGCACCAGCGCCAGCCGAGCCAGGAGGTGTCGACGATGACGCCGCCGATCAGCGGGCCGCCGATGGTGGCCAGCGCGAACACCGCGCCCATGTAGCCGGAGTAGCGGCCGCGCTCACGCGGCGCGATCATCACCGCCATGATCGTCTGTGCCAGGGCGGTCAGGCCGCCGGCGCCGAGGCCCTGCACCACCCGGGCGGCGATGAGCATCGAGGGGTTCTGCGAGAGGCCGGCGATCGCCGATCCGATGACGTACACGAGCAGGCCCAGCTGGATCAGGAGCTTCTTGCTCATGAGGTCCGCGAGCTTGCCCCAGATCGGGGTGGAGATCGTGGTCGCGAGGAGGGTCGCGGTGATCACCCACGTGTAGGCGGTCTGGCTCGCGTGCAGGTCGGCCGTGATCGTCGGGAGCGCGTTCGACACGACGGTCGACGACAGGATCGCGACGAACAGGCCGAGCAACAGGCCGGACAGCGCTTCCATGATCTGCCGATGCGACATCGGGGCGTCCGATCCGTGGCCGGTCGCCCGTGCCTCGGCCGGTGCTGCGGTTGTCATCAAGTTCCCTAAGATCGTTTTGTCTGGAGTGAGTCGCTCTGGATGCCCAGGGCGACGG
>NZ_JAMXMX010000046.1 GCF_024055725.1 Actinoallomurus spadix
GGGGCTTCGCCCCCCGCACCCCCAACCGGCCTGGGCGTGGAGGGTCATCGCGCGGGCCCTCCCACCCCGGCTCCTGCGGTCGCGGGGCCGGCCTCCGGCCTGGGGGCTTCGCCCTCGCCCCGCTCCGCGTCTGTGGTCACGAGATTTCTTCCTCGACCTGGCGGGGGCCATCGGGCCGAGCGGCGCGGAGGTGTCGGCGGGGTGCCGTAGTCGACGGGCAGTGCCTGGCAGGCACGTTCCAGAGCGTCCTTTTCGGGATTTGTGGAACCGATCTCATGCTGCGGCTGCCCTCGTTCGCGGGAAACCCGAGCGTGTGTCCATGGGTCTTGACGAACACTGTGACTCAGGCCATAGTCATCGGCCAGTAGGTGTGGAACCGGTTCCACACCTGGATCGCCTCCACACCCCCCAGGAGCGTCCCGATGCACAATCCCCTGTCTCGGCCCGGCGGCCGCCGCACCGTACGCCAGGTCGCCGCGCTCGGCGCGGTCGCCGCCCTCGTCGCGGGGCTCACCGCCGCCTGCGGCGGCTCGAGCGACAAGTCGAGCAAGTCGGCTCTCGGCCCGAACGACACTCTCAAGATCACGACCTTCAGTGACTTCGGCTACGACAAGCTGATCGAAAAGTGGAACGCCGACCCGAAGCACCCGTTCCTGGTCAAGCACACCAAGATCGCCGACTGGGACCCCTGGAAGCAGACCTTGACCTCCGACCTGCAGGCCGGCACCGGGCTGCCCGACATCGTGGCGATCGAGGGCGACTCGATGCCGGAGTTCCTCGCGCCCGGCGCCTCCGACCAGTTCGCCGACCTGAAGGATCCGTCGCTCGCGAATCGTTGGCTGGAGTACAAGTACAAGGCCGGGCAGACCGCCGACGGCAAGCAGATCGGTTATCCGACCGACGCCGGCCCGGAGGCGTTCTGCTACAACGCCGAGCTCTTCAAGAAGGCCGGTCTTCCGAGCGACCGCGAGCAGGTCGCGAAGCTGTTCTCGACCTGGGACTCCTACTTCGCCAATGGCGTGAAGTTCGTGAAGGCGGTCCCCGGCGCGCGGTGGATCGACGACAGCGTCTCGGTCGCGCAGGCGATGCTGAACCAGACGAAGTACCCCTTCCAGACCGCCGACAACAAGGTGAACGTCGACAACCCCGAGCTGCGCACGGTCTTCGACACGGTCGCCAAATACGCTCCCACGCTCTCCACGAAGACCCAGCAGGGCACCCCCGACTGGACCAAGGACATGGCCGACGACAAGGTCGCCACGATGCCCTGCCCAGGCTGGATGTTCGCCAACATCAAGGCCGCCGCGCCGCACTCGAAGGGCTGGGACATCGCCGACGCCTTCCCGGGCGGCGGTGGCAACTGGGGAGGGTCGTTCCTCGCCGTACCGCGGCAGTCGAAGCACCAGGCCGAGGCCAAGCGGTTCGCCAACTGGCTGACCGACAAGGACCAGCAGGTCGGGGCGTTCAAGGCCGCGGGCAACTACCCGGCCAACCTCGCCTCGGAGCAGGTGCTGGCGGCTGAGAACGCGACCGACTCGTACTTCCACGGCGCGCCCACCTCGAAGATCCTCGCCAACCGGGCGAAGGCGGTCGACCCGAAGCTGCCGTACAAGGGTGACAAGTACGCCGAGATCCTCGGCCTGTTCAAGTCGGCGGTCCAGCGCGTCGACGAGGGCAAGTCGGCGGACGAATCGTGGCGTTCCTTCGTCCAGGCCGTCGCCGGTCTCTCCTGACCCATGATCGACAACACTTCTGCCTCGGCCGGCACAGCGGCGGAGGCTGCGCCGGCCGAGGCAGCAGCTCCCGTCCGTCCCAGGCTCACGCTCCGCCAGCGGCTCTCGCACCTCGACACGAAGGTGTCGCCGTACGTCTACGTGCTGCCGTTCTTCGTGGTCTTCCTGATCATCGGGTTCTACCCGATGGCCTACTCGGGCTACCTGTCCTTCTTCTCCTGGCCGCGGTTCGGCGTCACGCACGGCCCCGGGGTCGGGTGGGCGAACTACAGCCACGTCCTGCACGACCCGGTCTTCCGCAAGGCGCTGGTCAACACCTTCGGGATCTTTCTGATCTCCTCCATCCCGCAGATCATCATCGCGACCATCGTCGCGGCCCTGCTCGACAACGAGCTGCGGGGGCGGACCTGGTGGAGGATGAGCGTCCTGCTGCCGTTCGTGGTCGCACCGGCCGCGACCGCGCTGATCTTCGGCTCGCTCTTCGCCGACCGGTCCGGACTGGTCAACGACGCGCTGCACGGGCTCGGGCTGTCGGGCGTCAATTGGCACTCCAACCGCCCGGCCAGCTGGCTGGCGATCGCGACGATGGTCAACTGGCGCTGGACCGGCTACAACGCCCTGATCCTGCTCGCGGCGATGCGGGCGATCCCGGGCGAGTTGTACGAGGCCGCCTCGATCGACGGCGCCGGCCGGGTCAGGCAGTTCCTGAGCATCACCGTGCCCGGCATCCGCCCGACGCTGCTCTTCGTGATCATCACCTCGACGATCGGCGGGCTGCACATCTTCACCGAGCCGCGGCTCTTCGACACGAACCTGCAGCACCAGGGCGGTGCGAACTATGAGTATCAGACGCTCACGATGTACGTCTTCAACACCGCCAACAGCGCCACCAACCCCTATCCGCGAGCAGCGGCCGCGACCTGGATCGAGGTCCTGCTGATCATCGCGGTCTCGCTCGGCAGCTTCCTGCTGACCCGCGCGGCGCAACGGAGGAGCTCCTGATGGCCCGTCGTCCCGGCTTCATGACCTATGCGCTGCTGGCGGCGTTCGTCCTCGGCTCGGTGTTCCCGCTGTACTGGTCGTTCGTGATCGGCTCGGTCACCAAGGAGAGCGCCGCGGCGAGCACGCCGCCGCTCGTCCCCGGGGGCCACTTCCTCGAGAACGCCCACCGGGTCTTCCATCAGATCGACTTCTGGTCCGCGCTCGGGAACTCGGTGCTGGTCTCGGGCATCGCGGCGGCGTCGGTGGTCTTTTTCTCCACTCTCGCGGGCTACGCCTTCGCCAAGCTGCGCTTCCGCGGTCGCGACCCGATGATGGTCTTCATCGTCGCGACGATGACGGTCCCGACCCAGCTCGCGCTGATCCCGATGCTGAAGGAGTTCAGCAACATGGGGCTCAGCGGGACCCGTGCGGCCGTGATCCTGCCGTGGGTGGTGACCGCGTTCGGCGTCTTCTTCATGCGGCAGTACCTCGTCGACGCGCTGCCGGACGAGCTGATCGAGGCGGCCCGCGTCGACGGCGCGTCGATGTTCCGCATCTTCTGGTCCGTCGCGACACCTGCCGCCCGGCCGGCCATGGCGATCCTCGGCCTGTTCACCTTCATGCAGGTGTGGACCGACTTCATGTGGCCACTCGTGGTGCTCCAGGGCTCCGACGTCCAGACCCTGCAGACCGCGCTCGACCAGCTCAAGATCGCGCCTGGTCAGGGGATCGCCGACATGGCGCTCCTGCAGAACGGCACGATCATGGCCACGGTCCCGCTCTTCCTCCTGTTCATCGTCACCGGCCGGCAGCTCGTCACCGGCATCATGCAAGGAGCCGTCAAGGGATGACTTCGACAGAGCGCGCCTTCCCCCAGGGCTTCCTGTGGGGCGCCGCCACCGCCGCCTTCCAGATCGAGGGCGCCTACGACGAGGACGGGCGTACCGCCTCGATCTGGGACACCTTCACCCGGGTCCCGGGCGCCATCGTCGCAGGCGACACCGCCGACGTCGCCTGCGACCATTACCACCGGATGCCCGAGGACGTGGCGCTGATGAAGCGCCTCAACCACGCGGCGTACCGCTTCTCGGTGGCCTGGCCACGGGTCCGGCCGGATGGCAGGGCGGTCAACCAGAAGGGGCTGGACTTCTACAGCCGCCTCGTCGACGAGGTGCTCGAGGCGGGCATGGTCCCGTGGCTCACGCTCTATCACTGGGACCTGCCGCAGGCGCTCGAGGACGCCGGCGGCTGGACCGGCCGTGACACCGCCTACCGCTTCGCCGACTACGCCGTGAGCGTGTACGACGCACTCGGCGACCGCGTCGAGGCGTGGACGACGCTGAACGAGCCGTGGTGCTCGGCGTTCATGGGCTACACCGGCGGTCAGCACGCACCGGGCCGGCAGGAGGGGGTCGCCGGAATCGTCGCCGCGCACCATCTGCTGCTCGGGCACGGCCTGGTCGTCGACGAGCTGCGTCGCCGCGCCGCGCCGGACCGTACGCCACAGCTCGGCATCACGCTCAACCCCACCGTCGCCGACCCGTTCGACCCGGCGCGGCCCGCCGACGTCGACGCCGCCCGGCGCCTCGACGGACTGCACAACCGGGTCTTCCTCGACCCGCTCCTGCGGGGGAGGTACGCCGACGACCTGGTCGCCGACACCGAGGGCATGACATTCGAGGGGCGGCCGTGGTCGTCGTACGTGCACGACGGCGACCTTGCGCTCATCTCGGCGCCGCTGGACTTCCTGGGCGTGAACTTCTACCACGGTGACGCGCCCGCCGCGCTGCCGTACGACGCGGCGCCCGACGAGTTGCTCGGGAGCCGGATCGAGGGACCGGCACGGCCGCGGACCTCGCCGTACCCGGGCGGAGGGTTCGTCTTCCCGCGCCGGGGCCTGCCGACGACCGACCGCGACTGGGAGATCGACCCGTCCGCGCTCACCCGGCTGCTCGTCCGGCTGCATGAGGAGTACGCCGCGCCTCCGATCTACATCACCGAAAACGGTGCGATGTGCAACGACGTCGTCGTCGACGGGACGGTGCACGACGACGAGCGTCGCCGGTTCATCGAGCAGCACCTGCACGCCACGCTCGACGCGATCGACGCCGGCGTCGACGTCCGCGGCTACTTCGTGTGGTCGCTGCTCGACAACTTCGAGTGGAGCTACGGATACGCGCATCGCTTCGGCATCGTGCACGTCGACTACGAGACCCAGGTGCGGACCCCGAAGGACAGCGCGTGGTGGTACGCCGACGTGATCGCGCGCAACGCCGTTCCACTACCGTAAGCCGCGATGGTGCGGTCCGAGGGCGAGACGCCCACCCTAGATCAGGTGGCCCGGCTGGCCGGCGTCAGCAAGGCCACCGCGTCGCGTGCGCTCAATGGCGGGGCGCGGGTCAGCCCGCAGGCTCAGGCGGCCGTCGACGACGCCGTACGGCGACTCGGCTACACCCCCAACGCCGCGGCCCGCTCGCTCGCGACCCGGCGCACGGGCTCGGTCGGGCTGATCGTGCCGGAGTCGGACGAGCGCATCTTCGCCGACCCGTTCTTCGCGCAGATGCTGCACGTGGTCACGAGGTCGGTGAAGGCGCACGACCTGCAGCTGGTGCTGCTGCTGACCCAGCCGGGCAAAGAGGAACAGCGGCTGATGCGGTACCTGCGGGGCCGGTTCGTGGACGGTGTCATCGTCACCTCGCACCACCGCGGTGACCGGCTCGCCGAGAACCTGGCCGAACTCGGGCTGCCGGCGGTCTTCATCGGGTCGCCGTGGACGAACACCGATCGTGTGTCCATCGTCGAGAGCGACGGCATCGGTGCCGGTCGTCAGGCGGCGCGGCTGCTGATCGACCGCGGTTGCCGGGCACTCGGGACGATCGCCGGCCCGGCCGACATGCACGCCGGCCACGACCGGCTCGAGGGCTGGCGGCAGGAGGTGAGCGAGGCCGGTCTGGTCGCCGACGCGGTCGTGCACGGGGACTTCACCGAGGCCGGCGGCGCGCGGGCCTGCGGCGTCCTCCTCGACGAGTTCCCCGGCATCGACGGCATCTTCGCCGCGTCGGACCTGATGGCCGCCGGTGCGGTGCGCGAGCTCACGGCGCGCGGCCGGCGGGTCCCCGAGGACGTCGCCCTGGTCGGGTACGACGACCTCGGGGTCGCCGAGCAGACCGACCCGCCGCTCACGACCTTCCGCAACCCGATCGGCGCGATGGCGACCGAGGCGATCCGGCTGCTGGCCCAGCGGATCGACGAGGGCCCCGGCGAGCCACCGCGCCGCATCGTCTTCGCCGCCGAACTCGTACGACGCGCCTCCGCCTGATCGGCGGATGCCGGGCCTCGCCGCCCTGAACGGCGCGGGAACGGGTGCGTGTCCGGCCACGGCGGCACCGTTTCCCTCGCGCCTGCGGACGGGGCCTGCTGCGCGTGGACGTGACCCCCGAATCGTGGGGCATCGAGGTGATCGCGGCGCGATGGAGTAGGATCGGTGGTAACCGAGGAGTTCTCCACGTCGGCAGACGAGCCGATGTGACCCCGGTGTCTCACTACGTCGGCCCTCTCAGGGGCCAGGACAGGTCGGCGAGCATGACGTCTCACGTCACCGCGAGCCATCCGCCATGTCGACGCGATCCCGGCGCGTTCCTTTCGTGAAGTCGACTCGTCGACGTTCCGGCTGTTCACGCTGATCTAGACGGTAGGGCGCAATCGGCGCTCGAGCCCGGGAGACGCGTCCCTGGCGGGAGACCAGGTCGTCACCTCGTACACGCTTACCACGGCTGAATCCGGCCGTGGCATCTCGAATCGGAGATTCCGTATGCATTCCCTCACTCCCCGGGTCCGGCTGTTCAGTCGCCGGTTGCCCGGCCATACCGTCATCGCCGTACGCGGCGAACTCGACATCGCGACCACCGCGGCTCTCCGCGACCGGATCCTCACCCTCCTGAAGGACATGACCACGCCACTGATCATCGACCTGTCGGGCGTGTCCTTCTGCGACGCTTCGGGTTTGAGGCTGCTCGTCGGCACCCAACGTCGCGCGCGACTGCACGGGGTCACCGTCGCCCTGGCCGCGCCCCGTCCCCACGTCAGGAAACTGCTGCGCATCACCGGCCTCGACCACGCGTTCGCCATTCATGCCACGGTCGCCGCCGCGCAGCGGAGTCACGCGCACGCCCCGCACTCGTCGGCGGCATGATCGCCGATGTAGTTCGTGGTCATGCTACGCATCGTCGCTCGAATTCGGTGTCCAACGGGAACGGAGTGACCGCAGGGCTCATTCGGTGAGGTGAGCCCCCTGTCCGAGGACGCGCCCAACCCCGGCTGTGACTCCCATTGAGACGGGCTCGTCCCTGATCTGATCGCTTGCGTGAGTGCCGGTCACCGGCCGGGTGATCCTCCGCCTGGGGACTCGCACGGCCGGTGTCATTCGCCGGACAGGTCAGGAGGAGGATTCGCCGCCGGTGATGTAGAGGTTCATCTCGGCGAAGTCGAGGGTGACCGCGTAGGGCTTGAAGAACGTGTGCCCGAAGACGGCCAGCACATCGAAGGGCGTCGGGTTCACCATCCTGTCCCCGGCCGACCAGTAGATCTCGCGGGCGATGGCCGGGCCGATGCGCGCCTCGTCCGGATAGCAGGGGTACCCCTTGAGCACCTCCCTGTGAGTGGCGCCGTACATCGGGCGGCTCCGGTCGACGCGCACCCCCAGCCGGTCGGCCGCGTCCAGCGTCAGGCCACCCGCCATGCCACCCTCCTGGCCGGTGTTGACGGACACCACCTGCGGGCCGGAACCGTTGATGCTGCCTCGGGTGTAGGGGATGTTCCCGTCGATGCCCTGCTGGTCGCCGCCGTTGACCTTGGTCTGGGAGACCGGCCGCAACCCGGCCTCCTCGGCCATCCGTACGGTCAGGCCCACCCCCATGGTGTTGCCGGTGTCCCACAGGAATCGGTTCGGTGGCCCGCCGTTCACCGACGCCTCGATCAGCGGCAGCGGGTCCATCGTCAGCCACGGGACGCGGCCGGACGGCCCCACCGACACCTGGTAGGGCTGCCCCTGGACCGCCTCGTACCACGTGGCCTCCGCCTCTTTGCCGATGGCGCGCAGCAGAGGCACCGCCGGCGGATAGTCCTCCTGTCGCAGGTGGCACTCGGCCAGCCACTGCTTGGCCTGCGTGTCATCGGGCGCCAGCCCGACCGCGAGCGTCAGATACTTCTGCGCGTCGGCGAACCGGTTGGACAACAGCGCGATGTATCCGCGCTGCCGTGCCGCGTGCCCGTTGTTCGGATCCTTCCGCAGGATCGCCTCGTAACCGCGGGCGGCCTCGTCGAACCGGCCGGCCTTGAGCAGTGCGTCCGGATCGATTCTCTCCTCCGCCGCACTGACCGGGGCACCCAGCAGCGGCGTCACCGCAGCCGCGCCCGCGGCCAGGCCGAGCCCCGCGATGAGCCTTCGCCGGTTGAGCTCCACCATGGAGATACGCCTTTCTCGCCAGTCGACCTCGTTTGCACTGCCGTCCTATCTCCCGGCGCATATCGCCGACATATCGGAAAGCGCATACGTGTCGGCAACACCGCGCGGCCCTCATCGCGGCGCTTCTGTCGGGTTCGCATATGTCGGCGATATGCCGTGCTGTTTAGGCTGCGGGCATGCGCGTGCTGCTCGTGGAGGACGAGCCCTACCTGGCCGAAGCCGTCCGTGACGGGCTCCGGCTGGAGGCGATCGCCGCCGACATCGCCGGGGACGGCGACACCGCCCTGGAGCTGCTCGGCGTCAACTCCTACGACCTCGCGGTCCTGGACCGTGACATCCCCGGGCCCTCCGGCGACGAGGTCGCCCGGCGGATCGTCGCCTCCGGCAGCGGCATCCCGATCCTCATGCTCACCGCCGCCGACCGGATCGACGACAAGGTCTCGGGGTTCGAGCTCGGCGCCGACGACTACCTCACCAAACCGTTCGAGCTCCGGGAGCTCGTCATGCGGCTGCGGGCGCTGGACCGCAGGCGCGCGTACGCCCGGCCCCCGGTCAGTGAGATCGCGGGCCTGCGGCTGGACCCCTTCCGCCGGGAGGTCTTCCGCGACGGACACCACGTCGCGCTCACCCGTAAGCAGTTCGCCGTGCTCGAGGTCCTCGTCGCCGCCCGAGGCGGGGTCGTCAGCGCCGAAGAGCTCCTGGAGCGGGCCTGGGACGCCAACGCCGACCCCTTCACCAACGCGGTCCGCATCACGATCTCCGCCCTGCGCAAACGACTCGGCGAACCCTGGCTCATCGCCACGGTGCCCGGCGTCGGCTACCGGATCGACACCGGCGGCGCTCATGAATAGGCGCCCGGCGCTCAGTGCCCGGCTGAAACTCACCGTCAGCTACGCCGGGTTCCTCCTCCTCGCCGGCGCGCTCCTGCTGGCCGTGCTCTGGGTGTTCGTGCTGCGCCACGTGCCCGACGCCGACCCCGAGTCCATCCGGCGGAAGTTCGGCGGCGTGATCATTGTGAGCACCAGCCGCAGCGATCTCCTGCGCGGTTTCGTCCCCGCCGCGGCCGTCGCACTGGCCTTCCTTCTGGTGTTCGGCCTCCTGGGAGGGTGGATCCTCGCCGGCCGGATGCTCGCACCGCTCACCCGGATCGCGGACGCGGCGCGGATGGCCTCCAGCGGGTCGCTGTCCCACCGGATCCGTATGAGAGGCCGCGAGGACGAGTTCCGCGAACTCGCCGACGTGTTCGACACCATGCTCGAACAACTCGAATCCCACGTCGCCGAGCAGCGTAGGTTCGCCGCGAACGCCTCCCATGAGCTGCGCACCCCGCTGGCGATCTCCAGGACGCTCCTCGACGCCGCCCGCGACGACCCGGCGCGGGACCGGGGCGAGCTCCTCGAACGCCTCCACACGGTGAACACGCGGGCGATCGATCTCACCGAGACCCTCCTGCTGCTCAGCCGCGCCGACCGCAGGAGCTTCACTCGCGAGCCCGTCGATCTGTCCCTCATCGCCGAGGAGGCCGCCGAAACGCTGCTTCCCCTCGCCGAGAAGCGCCGGATCACGCTCCACGTCACCGGTGAGGCGGCATGGGCCACCGGATCCGCCGCGCTCATCCTGCGGATGGTGACGAACCTCGTCCAGAACGCCATCGTCCACAACCTGCCCGCCGGGGGCACGGTGACGGTGCGGACCGAAGCGGGACACGACGCGAGCGTGCTGCGGGTCGAGAACACCGGCCCTCAGGTGCCGGCGGAACTGGTGCCGACCCTCATCGAGCCCTTCCAGCGCGGAACCGAACGCGTACGCACCGACGAGCATGCCGGCGTCGGCCTCGGGCTCGCCATCGTGCACAGCATCGTCCGGGCACACGACGGGACCCTTGACCTGACGCCCCGCCCCGCCGGGGGTCTCCTCGTCACGATCCGGCTTCCCGGGATCCGTCCGTTCGACTGACTGGCTCTGGGTCCTCAGCAGGATTTCGCGTGCATCTCGACATCGTGTTGTCGAAGGCGTACCGCGCCCGATCCCGCCACCGCGCCTCAGCCACCCACGTCCTCTTGTCCGGCCGCACGTCCTGATCTTGCACCGCGCGAAGCCATCAGCCCGCAGAGGCGGAGCCCGGCCAGTGCCGCGAAGGTCTGCGAGGGCACGGAGCACCTCACCCTCCAGCACCACGCGGCCGTCGCCGCGCTTCCCGAGCCCGAGCAGGACTACTGGCTCGATCAGGCGGAGAAGGAGGGCTGGTCCGCGACCGCGCTGCGCGGCCGGGTCCGGGAGGCGCGGAAGGCCGAGCAGAGCGAACGAAGCGCCGCGGCAATGGTCATTCCCCTGCGCATACGGGTCACCGCCGAACGCCGGCAGCGGTGGGAGGAGGCCGCCGGACGCTCCGGGCAGCACCTGATCGACTGGATGTTCCTGGTGCTCGACCAGGCGGCGGCCTGCTGAGAAGACCCGGGCCTGGGACGCGCGAGAAGGCGCGCATCATTGGCGGCGCGCAGCGGACACCATCTCACCGCGCCGGCGGCAGACGTACCTCGATCTCCAGGCCACCGCCCGGATCGGGCGCCGCGCGTACGGTGCCGCCGTGCGCCCGCGTGATGGAACGCACGATCGACAGGCCGAGCCCAGGGCGTTCGGTGTCGCGCGGGCCGAGCCGCCGGAACGGCTCGAACAGCCCGTTCACCTCCCGGTCGACGTGACGCTCGACCATCCCCGGGACTCCGGGCGACTGGACGGCGCCCCGGTGACGGTGACGTTCACCGGGGAACGCCGCAAGGACGTACTCGCCGTCCCGGTCGGCCCCCTCCTGGCCCGGTCCGACGGACGGTACGCGGTCGAGGTCGCCGACGCGTCCGGACGCCGGCGCACCGTCCCCGTACAGCTCGGCATGTTCGCCGACGGGCAGGTGGAGGTGACCGGACCGGGCCTGGCGGCCGGGATGCGGGTGGAGGTGCCCTCGTCATGACCGGCATCAGAGCGGAGGGCACGCCGGGCGACACCACGCCCGCCCCGCCGATCGAGCTGCGGAAGGTCTCCGAGCGCCACCCCGGCGTCGTCGCGCTGCACGAGGTGTCGCTGACGATCGAGCTCGGCGAGATGGTGGCGATCACCGGCCCGTCCGGGTCGGGCAAGTCGACGATGCTGCAGCTCCTCGGTGCGCCCGACCGGCCCACGACCGGGCAGGTGCTGCTGTTCGGCCATGACATCGCCGGCCTGAGCGACCGGCGGCTCGCGGCCGTACGGGCGTCCTGGATCGGGTTCGTCTTCCAGCAGTTCTTCCTCACCGACCATCTGAACGCCGTCGCGAACGTCGCGAACGGACTGCTCTACCTCGGCGTCCCGGAACGCGAGCGACGCCGCCGCGCGGTACGGGCGCTGGAGCGGGTCGGTCTCGGGCACCGGCTCGGCCACCGGCCGGCCGAGCTGTCCGGCGGCGAGCGGCAGCGCGTCGCGATCGCCCGCGCGCTGATCGGTGAACCGCCGATCCTGCCGGCCGACGAGCCGACCGGCAACCTCGACTCCACCACGGGCGCCGGGCTGATGGAGCTCATCCACGAGCTGCATCGTGGCGGCACCACCGTCGTGCTGGTCACGCACGATCGCGAGATCGCCGCGTCCGCGCCGCGACGGGTGGAGATCCTCGACGGCGCGGTCCGTTCCGACAGCGGGCGGGTGGCGTCATGAGGGCGTCGCGGCCGCTGCCCGCGCCGGCGCGGCTCACCTCCGGCGACCTGGTCCGGACCTCGCCACCGTAGGCGGCGCCGTGCGCTCGGGAGCCTTCCTCAACCAGGCCACCGGGCGGTATCCGGCCGTGGTGCTCAGAGCCTGTTGCACTTCGACGGTCACCCGACGACCCTCTACCGCTGGGCGCCGTCAGGGGACAGATCCGGCTGCAGTTCCTCACCGAGTCGGTCATGATCTCAGTGCTCGGCGGGCCTGGCGGGCGTCCTGCTCGGCCTGGGCATCGCGATCACCACCGCGGTCGTACGGGACTGGCCGGTCGTCCTGCCGGCGCAGGCCATCGCGGGCGGCACCGTGGCCGCGATCGCGGTCGGCACGGTGGCCGGTCTCTACCCCGCCCGGCGCGCCGCGCGCACGTCGCCCACCGAGGCACTGGCCACCGCGTGACAGGCCCGTGCGCATGGCGCACCCGAGCAAGGCGGTCGGCTCGTCGAAGCTCTGGACGGGCAAGACGCTGGTGGCGCCCGCCACCAGCTCCGGCGACCACCATCACGGCGGCGCGGAGACCTCCATCTACGTCGTGTCCGGCGACCCGGTGTCCGTCTTCGCCGACGGCGAGAACGAGGTACGCCTGGAGACCGAGCCCGGTGACTTCGTCTTCGTCCCGCCCTACGCCCCGCACCGCGAGGAGACCCCCGGCGACACCGAGGCGGTCGTCGTCATCTCCCGCAGCAGCCAGGAGGGTGTCGTGGTGAACCTGCCCGGTCTGTGGTCGCCGGTCGACCGGTCATGAGCGTGGGCGGCCCGCCGGCCCTCGTGGGATTCACCGATCCCGTGTGCCCGTCGGCCCGGGGGTCGGAACCAGTCGATGTCTGCCCTTCGGGCGTTCCGCGAGCACGACGTCCAGCCTCCTGCGGCCGCGGGCGATCGACAGCATCCCGAACAGGGTGAGCACCGCGACGATGACCGTCACCGAGGTCGTGACGGAGACGCCGCCTATGCCGATCGCCCGCCGGGGCCCGAGGACGCCCGCCAGCCAGCTGCACAGCAGCGTGCCGGCCAGCATGCCGACGCGGAACACCAGTTGGAAGACGCCGAGGACCCGTCCCCGGAAGTCGGGATCGGTCTGCAGCTGTACGAGGGAGAGCACCCCCGCGCGGAGCACCAGCGACACGACGCCGAGCGGCAACAGGGCCAGCGTGATCGTGGGGATGTTCGGCATGACCGCGACGGCGGTCTGCAGGACACCGAAGATCACGGCGCTCACGGCGAGCCTGCCGAGGGTCATCTGGTACCGCCAGGTCGGCCAGGCCCCCAGCAGGGAGCCCACCGACAGCGTCGCGAGGAATAGACCGTACGCTCCGGCCTGCTGATGCAGCGACTTCGTGAGGAGCAGGAGCAGCGGCGGGAGGCTGGTCCCGGCGGTGCTCACGACCGCGGTCGTGACGACCAGCAACGTGAGGTCCAGCCTGGAGAACAGGTACCTCCACGCCCCCCGCGGCCGCGCGCCGTCCCGGCGGGTCCGGGCCCGGCGGTGCAGGTCCGCGGGACGGATCAGGACCAGCGTCAGGAGCACGGCCACGTAGGACACCGCGTTGAGGAGGATCACCCCGCCCACGCCGGTGAGCCCGATCGTCGGCCCGGCCGCGGCGGATCCGATGAGGAACGCCAGCTCGACGACCGTGTTGCTCATGGTGACGGCACGCCGAATCTGCGTGTCACCGACGATCTCCGCGACGAAGACGTGTGACGTCGGCATGATGACGGCGTTCACAGACCCGACGGCGAGCGCGCTGACCGTCAGCTGCCACGCCGTCAGGGACCCGTGGACGGCGAGAACGCCCAGCACCAGCGCGATCAGCGCCAGCAGGGCGTGGGCGCAGAACAGCACCCGGCGCGCCGAGAACCGGTCGGCGATCACGCCCGCCGGCGCGCTGAAGACGAGTGCGGCGAAGGTCGGCGCGCTCGCCACGAGCCCGAGGAGCAGCGGGCTCTCGGTGAGCTGATAGACGAGCCAGCTCTGCGCGACCACCTGCATGCTCGTGCCGACCTGCGACACGACCTGGCCCAGGAAGTAGTACCGGGGGTTGCGCGACGCGAGGATCGGCTTCGGTTCTTTACCGGACACTCGAGGGGGTGGTCTCATTCATATTCGGGAGTGACGCGGACCCGGCCGGCGCGGGACCGCGGAAGGCTACCCTCGGCGCCACGAGTACTCCGGAAGTCCGAATCTTCTCTCGAATTCGCGGAGCCGATCCTCGTGGAGGAACCTCACCATCTTCACCTGGGGTCCCCACCGCTCGTCGACGTTCATGCCTTCGACGATGAAGCCGAGGCTCAACTGCAGCATCATGGCCGGACCGTTGTTGGGGTGATGCTGGGAGCTGACCCGCTCGTACCCCAGGCCCCGGAGGTACTGGAAGATCTGTGGATAGAGCGCGTTCGCGATTCCCTTGTTGCGGAAATCGGGCCGTATCCCGGCCGTCCGGAGGTAGAAGGTGGAGGGGTCCTCCATCTCACCCTTCATCCAGGCCGCGACCTCGCCGTCGGAGTCGCGTACCAGAATGCGCTCCTGGTGGAGCGTGTCGAACTCGGCACCCAGGATCTCCCGGTCCTTCTGCCGCTCGGCGGGCACGGTGAAGTGTGAGGTCCGCCCGCCGAAGACCTCGTCGTACATCTGCGCGACGAGCTTGTCGAAGTACGCCTCGTCCGTGCAGATGTCAGCAGTGAAACGACCGTTGCGGAAGTCCAACGGAAACAGGTCTTCGCGCGCTCGATCGAGCCTATCTGTAAAGCTCATCCCGTCAGGCTACAGATGGCCGCACATGTGTCGGTAACGACACGGTAACGTCGAATCGGACGGATAATGGAACGCCACGTTCAGACCATTGGCTACCCCGGCCGAGCGTGCCTGACACCGGACCACCGGCCTCCGTTACCGATCCGTTAGTGATCGCTTGATCGCCACCCATATCATCGGGGCCGCATCCCAGACCGTCCTCCCGAAGGACTCTCGTATTCCGGTGAAAGGGCCTTAATGCACGTGACCTATCTGCTCGGCGCTAAAGGTAACCTGCTGTACGACGGAAAACACGAGATGGCCGGCCGTTTCCAGACCTACGGCCAGCACAGCTTCATAGTCGACCTGGTCGGCGCCATGACCGACGCGGGGCACAAGGTATGCCTGGTGACCGACGATCTCGACGGGTTCCCCCTCACCCGGGTCATGGGCCGCGCGGAGAACGTCACGGTCACCGATGAGGTCCCGGCGGTCACCGACCTGATCCTGGTCGATGAGGCGTCCGACCGGATGCTGGAGAGGTTCCCCCGGCACGTCCCCGCCGTGCGGTTCGTCCACCACGCCGGGCGGCGTCCCTCGGACTACATGGTCGAGCGTTGCCGGTGGCTCGTCTGCATGACGGAGAACGCGCTGGACCGGCAGGCGACGATGGTTCCGGCGGACCGGCTCGTCCTCATCCGCCAGGGGGTCGACCTGGCGCGTTTCTCGCCACCGCGCGAGCGGACCGCCGGGCGCGGGAGCCGGCCGCGGGTACTCGTGCACTGCCGGATGGATTCGGGCCGCGAACGCGTGCTGAACAGCGTGATGGAGCACCTCGACCGCGAGGAGCTGCTCGTCTACGCGGTGGGCGACGGCCCCGGCTTCTGGGAGCTCAGTGACCGGTTCGGCGACGAGCTCATCCTGATCAACCACGTCCCGTGCCTCTCGGTGCCGAACCTGCTGGCGGAGATGGACGTGGTCATCTCGCTCGGCCGGGGCGCGATGGAGGCGATGGCGACCGGCATCCCGACCATCTGCGCGGGCTACGGGTACGCCGGCGTCGTCAACGAGGAGAACATCGGCCCCCTGCTGACCTACAACCTCACGGGCGCCTACTGTGAACGAGATCCGAGGCGGGTGATGGAGGACGTCCACTCCGCTCTGGCGGCCGATCGGCGCGGGGTCCGGCGGCTGGCCGAGGAGCACCTGTCGATCGGCGTCTTCGCCGATCGCGTGTTCGACCTCGTCGCGCCGGGAACGGCGCGATGACCCCCCGGCCCCCGGACGAGGCGTCGATGCCCGGGTGGACCGATCCCGCCGTGTCTCCGCGGGTCATCGAGCACGGGCCGCGGGACGGAAGAGAGGTCGCGCTCACGTTCGACGCCGACCTCACCACGCTCATGCGCCGGCGCCTCCGGCTCGGGACGGTGGAGTCCTACGCCGACATGCGGCTGGTCGACGAACTGCGGCGTACGCGCACGCCTGCGACGTTCTTCTTCACCGGGCTGTGGATGGAGGAGTATCCGCAGGAGACGCGGCGGATCGCGGACGACGACCTCTTCGAGCTCGGCACGCACTCGCAGTCTCATCGCGCGTTCCGCCGGGCCTGCTTCAACCTCGGCCTCGTCCCGGAAGAGGAGATGCTCGGCGAGGTGATCGATCCGATCGTCACCCTGCACCGGCTCACCGGACGGGCGACCCGGTACTTCCGCTTTCCGGGCGGTTGTCACGACGCGGCCGCCCTGGCGGCCATCCGGCCCGCGGGCGTCACGGTCGTGGGGTTCGACGTCTTCTCCGGAGATGCCTTCTGCGACTCGGCCGATGTGATCGTCGACCAGACGCTCACCCAGGTGACGGGGGGCTCGATCATCGTGATGCACCTCGGTGGCCCGAACGCCCCGCGGACCGCCGACGCGCTTCCCCGGGTGATCGCCGGCCTGCGGGAGAAGGGCCTGCGCCCGACCACGCTCACCCGGTTTCTCGCCGCGGCGGGCGATGCGGACCGGGAGCGCGGCCCGGGCTCCGGTCTCGCCTCATGACGAAGGTCACCCGCACGTCCTCTCGCCGGAACCCGGGTACGCACCGTGCCGCGGCGAGACGTCAGGCGGACCGAGCGGGCAGGCTGAGGGTCCCTCCGAGGAAGAACTCAGGATCCATGAAGGCGGCGGGCTTCGGGCTCTCGGGGAGGCACATCACGTACTGGGTGTCCTGAGCCAGGATCGCCCGCTCCAGCTCGCGAAGCCGCCGATTCGGCTCTATCCCCAGCTCGTCGACGAGAACGCGACGGCAGTTACGGTAGGCCGCCAGTGCGTCCGCCTGCCGATCGGCCCGGTACAGGGCGATGATGAGCCGCTCCCACAGCCTTTCCCGCAAGGGAGTGGCGGCCAGCAGCTGCGCGACCTCTCCGGCGACGTCCGAATACCTGCCGAGTCGCAGATCGGCGTCGATCCTGTCCTCCAGCGCCGCCAGGCGCATCTCCTCCAGATGGTCGATGGCGGGCCAGGTGACGCCCGCCTCCACCAGGTCGGACAGGACCGATCCACGCCAGCAGGAGAGCGCGCGCCGGAACGACCGTGAAGCATCCTCATATCGCCGACCGGCAAGAGCCGTGCGCCCCTCGGCACGAAGTCTCAGGAACCGGTGGACATCGATCGCCTGCGGGTCCACCTCCAGCATGTATCCGGGAGCGCGGGTGGCGATCGAAGCCGCGCCGAGAGTACGAGTCGCGGAGATCAGCTTCCGTAGTCCGCCGATCCCGTTCTGCAGCGACTGTCTGGCCGTCCGCGGCGGGTCCTCCCCCCACAGCGCCTCAACAAGCCGACCTGCGGGAACGACCTGATTCGGGTGGAGGAGCAGATAAGCCAGCAAGGTACGTTGCTTGAGAGGGCCCACCCCGAGGAGGCCGCCCCGCACAATGACTTCAAGGTGGCCGAGGATACGGAACTCGACCCAGGGGCCGCCCTGGCCGGAAGGCACCCTCTCGGATTCGAGTGACATGTTCTCTTAGGTACTCACTTCTCGATTGCTCCTACGACGAGGCCACGAGCGCGCCTACCGCCGCTGAGCGCTGAAAATGGTCGTTTATCACGCAGGAGATTAGACGACCACGGTGCGGGATTTGTTCGCCACCTTGCAGTGCGGGCAGGACGTCTCAGGTGCCCGGCGCCGCCGAGCGGGGCCGCGGCAGAGCCTTTAAATCCAGCAACTTTGCCATAAAATTAATGTTTAGTTTCGCCGACGGTCAACCAAATGACCGCCGACATCATCGTGGTCCGGGTCACGTGCGGTGGTCCCGGGCGACGCTCGGGACCACCGTACGTTCAGGTGCGAGGCGGCGTGCCCCGCCCCTCGACGGCTCGTTCCGTCACCACCGGACCGAGGTCAGTGGCCGAAGCAGAACCAGTTGATGTTGATGAAGTCCCAGATCTGGTCGCTCTTGAACGTGAAGTACACGTTGTGCACTCCCGTGACCCCGCTCGCGCCGACCGAGACCGTCGACCAGTTCTGCCACCCACCGGTGTTGACGGTGTAGAGGGTGGCGATGGGCGCGCTCCCGGGACTGTCCAGCCGCACCTCGACCCGCCCGTATCCCTCGGGCTTGTCGGTCGCGATGCGGGCGTAGAGCTGGGTCGCGGGCGTGGACCCGAAGTCGATCCTCTTGTACAGCGCCCAGTCACCACTGGCCGCCGAGGCGATGTTCCGGCCGCCGCCGACGTCCTTCGAGTTCTCGGTGCTCAGGTGCTTCGACCGACGGGCGAACGACTCAGCCTGGATCGTGCTGTAGGCGCTGCGTCCGCCCCTCGCGGGCGCCTTATCGCCGGAGGATCCGGACGTGGGGCTTTTGGTCGGCCGCACGCTCCGGACGAAGCGACGGGTCGGCGAGGGTGTCGCCGCCGCTGCCGGTGATGCGGTCGGTGACGCCGTCGGCGTCACCGGCACGATGTAGGGCGCCGTCTCGCCGCCCTGCTGCGCCGCCACCTTGGCGGGAGTCATCCGCCTCGAAGACGCGGATCGCGCCGCGCCCGCCTTCTTCTGGGTGTGAACCGTGCCGCCGGCGGCGGCCGCGTTGACGCCGGCGTCGACCGGCGGCGAGGCCGGGACCTGCTGCCCGCCGGTCACCTGGGGCTGGGCGGACGCGGGCGGTGCCGTCTTGCCATTCGGCCCCTTCGTGCCCGGCGCGATCCTTCCCGGGACGACGGGCTGCCCGGCGGCGCTACCCGGAGCCGATGCGCCCGGGCTCGGCGCTCCCGGACTGATCGTGACGCCGATGGCGGACCCCGGCGACTGCAGGGACGGGTTCGCACGGCTGTTCTGCGCGACCAGGGCCAGTTGCCGCGTGTGCTCGGAGGCATCCTGCTTGTGGCGGTACGAGACCATCGCGCCGAGGCCGAAGGCCGCTCCGGCGACCACGATCAACGCGGCACCGCCCGCCAGGACCCGCGGGCCCACCTTCGGCTGCGAACTCGGCTCCCAGGCGGTCCGGGTGAAGGCGTTGACGAGCTCGGCGCGTTCCTGGCGCCGGCGTTCGTTCTCCTTCAGATCGCTCAACTGTTGTCTCCTCAATGTGACAGAGCGGATCAAATGGGATGATGAAGTGAGGTGCCGGCGGATCTTGCCGTGCCGGCGCCTCCGGACAGGGGTCGGGTCAGGAGAAGGGCCACACGTCGCCGGTGCTGCCGCTCGGTCGGGTTCTGACGTCCATGTGTGCTTCCTTGATCTGTTCCTTTCATCGTTCGTGCACTCCCGGCGCGGGCCGCAGTGCCGACGTTTCGTACGCGAGCAATTCCTCGATGACCTGGTCTGCGCTCAGGCGCACGTGGTCGAGGTTGCGGCGGCCGACGCGCCACGAGGCCGCGTTCCGCTCGTAGACGAGAGCGGTCCGGATCGCGCTGACCGCGCGCCGTACGGCGCGGGCGGCCTCGGCGTCGGCGTACCGGAGGAGGTCATGGAGCGCCACGACCGCGTCGGCCTGCAGGTTGCTGGTCACATGCCCGCGGAAGATCGGTTCACGGACGACGTCGGGCGCTCGCCACGCGACCGAGTCGAGGAGGTCGCGAACCGAGGTCACCAGGTCTCCGCCGGAGGGGTTGTGAGCGCTGATCGCTCGCACCGCCTCGACCAGGTTCTCGTTGAAGGCACGGCCCTCATCGGTCCCGTTGTTGGCGTCCACCCGCTCCGCCCAGGCATAGAACCGCCGTGCGATATCGGCGAACGTGCGGGCGGTGCGCATCTCCCTCCCGAGGCTCCGCCCCTCCGGAACGACATCGCGCAGCTCCAGCACGGCCAGATCGAACGCGAGGGCGCCCTCGTTGTCGTCCGTTCCGGCGAAGTGCGTGCGGACGTTCATCGCGTCGTACTGATTGACGATGCTACGGACCCGGCTCGGCGGCAGCAGCATGTTGTCGGCGTAGTCGCCGAGGGTCATCGTGTCGTCGTTCATCGTGTAGTCGAACAGGTCGAGCGGCTCCTCATCGTTCTCACGCGCGCGCTGCTCGTAGCGGCGGATGGCCGAGCCGAGCCGCTCCCGCAGGTCCGTCTCCAGCCGGTCCCGGATCCAATCACGGTTGTTCTCGAGGAACTCCTGGACGTCGGCCTGCAACTTCTCACGGATGCCGGCGAAAGACGTGCGCAGGGTCCCGTGCACGAGGTTCTTCGCCAGTTCGGCGTCGTTAGCGAACACGTCGGCCACGGCGTACGTGTGCGTGTTCAGCAGTGTCGCCGCCGTCCGCACCTCGGCGACGCTCGGCACGTACTCCATCGCCGGAACGGCGAATCGGCCCACGCGCAGCCCCAGCCATCCGTTGAAGTACTCCCGCGTCACGTCCGCACCGAACCGTGACCCGGCTCGGAACCATTGCCGCACGTCGCTCATGCTGATGAACCTCTTGGTCTCGGCCAGGAAGGCGGCGACGAACGGGACCGGTACTCCCTCCGTGAGGTGCATGGGGGCCCTCCTTATGAATCCGGGTGGCCGGAGGATGGTCACGTCGTCCGCCCTGGGCCCGAACTCGTGGTCGGGGTCGTCGCCGAACAGCTCCCTCGGGGTCATGCCGCGCGCCTCGCGCCCGCTTTCGCCGTCCCGGAGGCGCGGCGCGTTGTTCAGCCGCCGCTCGGTGTCGCGGAGGCCGGCGTCCGCGACCTCGGGGTCGAAATGGTTCCCCTCGCCCGGCAGCGTCCTCGTGACCGAGGTGACCAGCTCGGGGATCGTGACGTCCACCTCCGTGACCCGTCCCAGCCTCGACGCCTCCGCCGACTCCTCCGAAGCGAGGTAACGGCCACCGGCCATGTAGATCCCGCCGGTGTCGGTCCAGACTCCGACGCCGGTCCTCCGGTTGTAGACGAGGAGCTCCCTTTCACCGCCGAATGGCTCACCCCGGTGCACGTGGATGATGATGGGCCGCTCATGCTCGCTGCCCTGTCCGCCCCCGGGCACCCGGGTCACCTCGTCGAAGGCGATCTGATGGGCGAGGTCGGTGGCCAGTCCCCGGGGGTCCGTGGGGCCTTGCGGCGGGATGTCACGCAGCGCCTGTTCGACCTCCCCGCGACCGACCCGGCCGCCGAGCCACGCGGCGCCGAGACGGGTCAGCTGGAGGTTGACCTCGCTCACGAGCTCTTCCGACACGGGGGTGTCGGCCCGTACGCCCGGGGCCGGCGGTTCAGAGCGGTCCCCGAGCTGCTCGTGGAGGTTGCGGATCAGGGCTTCGAGGTCGGCCACCGCTCCCCGCATGGCGTCGAGCCGGGCCGGCGCACGGCGGTGCGCCGGCACGTCGGCGAGGCCACCCGCCATCCGGGCGCCCCAGAAACGGTCGGTCATCGCGCGCGTCCGCGCGTCGATCGCGGTCCTGGCGTCCGGATCGATGCGCTCCCGCAGGTTCCGGTAGTCGGCCTCCCCGTGCTGGAGGCGTCGTTCCAGAGCACCGCGGACCACCTCGAACTGGCGGGCGGACCGATCGGCGGGCGTCGGCGGCGCCGGCCGGAGCAGTTCCCACCGGATCTTCTGCGCGGCCTCGTGCGTGTTCTCGGCGACCTCCAGCCCGTCCGGCGTACGGTCGACGCGGATCCGGGCGCTGCCGGCGGGCCCGAGCCGGGTAACGTCCCCGTCCCGGACCAGGGTGAGGGGCAGGCCGAGCTCCTTCGCCAGCAGGTGGGCGACGAGGTCGTCCGTCTCCTCATGCCGGCCGTCCATGCCGCGGATCCGGCCGGTCATGGCACGTCCCCAGTCCGCGAAGGAGGTCTCGTCGCCTGACCCGTGGAAGAAGCGGGCGTACCGCGAGAGCAGCCCCTGGCTCGCCACCGCGACGTCCGCCTCCAGCCGGTCCGCGAGCCAGTTCCGCACCACCTGCGCGGCCTCACGACCGCCCGGCGGGATATTCGTCAGCTCGGGTATCTCCCGGGTGAGGTGCGGACCGGCGAGGGCGAGGAGCCCGTGGTAAAAGCGATCGTCGTCGGCCGGGTACGGCGTCGAGTGGGCCGGGTCCGTGCCGGAGGCCGCCACATCGCCGAGGGCGCCGGCCGCGTCCTCGTCACCCGGTCGAGGGGACTCGGGCTCCGAGACGGCCCACTCGGCGATCAGCCGATCGAAGAAGGCGGCGCGCTGCGGCGCCTTCGCCCGCAAGGTGTCGGGCTCCAGGAAATAGTACTTCGCCGTTTCGGATAGATCTTCACCGGCGTCGGTCGCGCCATAACGGGTGATGGGCCGTTCACCGGCGAAATTAGGCCAGCCGTCCTCGGTCCAGCTGCCCACCATCCTGGCGAACTCCGGCAACTGGTCCTTCAGCGCTCCGGCAATGCGCTTGGCGGCCCGCCACGCGAGCTCCTTGGGCCCGGTCTCGAACAATTCCGGATGACGCTGCCTCAATTCCGCAATGGCCGCGGCGTGTTTCGGCGATTCGGCGGCGAGCGTGTCCGGCACCAGGAGCGACGCCCTGATCGAAGCTTCGAGGTCCTCCGCCGCGGTCTTGGCCCCGCTGTAGGGCGGTTCGACGCCGCCGGGCAGCTTCGGCCGCCCATCCGGCCCCCAGCTTCCGAACGCCTCGGTGAATTCGGGCAGGGCGTAGCCGAGGAGCCCGTGCGCCAATTCATGGGTGATGGTGCCCTCGATCTCCCTGCGACCGCCGCCGAGGTCCTTCTTGAAGAGAATGGGGGCGTAAAGGTTCACCGCCTGGTGAGACTCGATGTACTGCCCGGCCATTCCAAAGTCGATCTCACGATTCGATATGCCGAAGGACACGGCACCGATGTGGGTGACCTCCTGGGCGATCCCGGCACGGCTCGACCGTTCTCGCTGCTTGCCGAGAATCGGCGCGTAGTGCTTGAGGGCGGCATGGAGAGCACTCATCTCCTCCGGTGCCCACCGACGTTCCCGGACCTTCGCGAGCACCTCCGCACGGGCTCGGGGGTTGCTCTCTTTCACCGCGGTCACCGCGGTGCCGGAGTCCACCTGGATCCCGAACTCCTCGGCGATCGCCGACGGCTCGCCGCCCGATCGGACGGCCTGCTCGGACGCCGCCTCGCTCGCGTCCTTCTGCCCTGTGCGGCCGGCGGCCGGCTCGTGTCCCTTCATGCCATATGTTCCGTCGGTCCGCGCCAAGGTCAGGGTGTCCACGAGATCGCCCGCCTCCGGCCGGAGGTCCAGCGGCACCGCGCGGCCGGCCGGATCCGTGACGATCACCCGGACGTCGCCCTCCGTCACCGGCGTGCGCGCACCGACGGCACGAACCCGCTCACCCGCCCTCGCCTGCGTCTCCAGCCAGAACAGGGATCCGCCCTCGTTGCGCAGCGCGAACCCATGACCCGGGCCGTTCGGCGAGGACACGAGGATGAACGCCATGGCACCGGCGCCCACCGCCTCCACCACCGGGACCAGGTCCTCCGGACGACCACCCAGCGGACGCCAGTCACCACCCAGCGCCGCCGCCAGATCCGTCTCCGGCCGCATCGAGCCGACCGTGGCGTCGTCCCCGGCCACCACCGGCCGGCCGTACAGTCCCTGCCAGACCGCCGCCAGCCGCGGCACACAGTCCTGGGCCGTCCCGTCCCATTCCGGCAGCATCGCGGTGAGCCGGCGCTCCAGTCTCTCGGCCGGGGAGTCAGCCCGCCGCGCGGTGTCCGGTGATCGGCCGGGGCCGTGCGATGGCCCGTCCAGGGCGGCCCCGGGGGCCGTGCCTCCTGCCGTGTGCGCCGGATCGTCACCGGTCTGAGCGGCCCGCGCCGGCCGCCGTACGGTGCCGCCGCCGGCGCTCCCCTGGAACGGGTCGGCGTCGAGGTTCGCGATCGGTGTCCGGGCCGCGGCCTCCGCGGACGCGGCGTTCCGCGCCGGCGGTGGTACGGCGCCCAGGTCGCCGGTGGGCGGCGCGGGCCGTACCGGTGGGCGCGGCGCGGGACGTGCGGGCGGGGTCGCCGGCGTTCCGCCGTCCGTGTCCGGCTCCGTGCCGGCCCAGGCGGCGGTGTACCGGCCGGGCGCCTGCAGCCGCAGCAGCACGACCGGCCGGCCCGACGGTGATCCGGACTCGACCGTGCCGCCGTCGGGTCGCAGGACGGCGACGCGCAACCCGAGGACGGCGGCGGCCGCGGCCAGGAACGCCTCGTCCGCGTCGGCTCCGCCCTGCGGCGAGGTCAGCGCGGCGATGAGGGCACGCCTCTGGTCGTCCGTGGCGCCGTCGGGCATGCGCACGGCGGGCCAGAACCGCGGTGCGCCGCTGTTCAGGTCGGTGGCGAGCGCGTCCGCCAGGTACGCCCGGAGCTCCGCCGGGGACGCCGGCCGTCCACCGGCGGCCACGGACGTCTCGGCCGGCGCCACCGCCTGCAGGGCGTGCACGACAGGGTCGCCGGTCGCGAGAACCAGCACCGGGCGCAACCCCATCCGCTCGAGCGCCGCCGCCTGCGGCCTCGTGAGCCCGCTGCCGTCGACGCCGCCGGCATCCGCCGCGGACCCCGGGCCGCCCTCGGTCGCGGCCGGCAATGCGGTCACGGGCGGGGCGGGCTGCTCGTGCGGAGACGTGTGTGCGGGCTCGGCGGCCCGCTCGCCCGTCACCGGGTGAGTGCGCGCCCGCGTGTCGGTGACGTCGGACGCGTCGTGGTCCGCCGGCGTCTCGTGCCCGGCCGATTCACCGGCCGGCGCACCGGTGAGGGCGTCCGTCCGCCCGCCCGGCCACTCGAGCTCGGAGTCGCCCAGCCCTGCCGGGAGGTCCGGCAGCACCGGGGGACTTGACGTCAGGCCGGTCACCACCTCGTCCGGCCGGCTCTCCTGAGCCGTGGCACGCCGCCGGAGCGAGGAGAGGTACTCACGGGCGAAGCGGCGGAGCGCCGGCGCCTTGTACCAGCGCTTCGTCGCGGCTGGCGTGTCCGTATCGGACGTGACCGGCATCCGGTCTCCGAGCGTGGCGGGGACGGCGAAACGGTGCTTGAGATTCTCGATCTCCTGGTGGAAGAAGGCACGGATCCGCTTCGGCTCGTACCAGCGGCGCCTCAGGGAGGTGCCGCGGATCGGCTCCGGCGGCTGCGGCTTCGGGCCGAACAGGTGGGGCAGCCGCGTCTCCAGACCGTCGGCCAGCCGGCGGCCTCCGGCTGGGTCCTCCTCGAGCGGGAGCATGCCGTGCAGGCCACCGGGCGCGTGCACCCGGATGACGCCGTGACGACCGGTCAGGTAGACGTCGACGTCGAACCGGTAGTGGCGGTAGTGGCGGGTGGCCTCCTTGTTCCGCTCCTCGGTCACGCCGAGCTCACCCGACTGTTCCTCCGAGCGCTCCCGGCCGTACTCGCCGAGGCCGGCGCCGAGCATCTCCTCCGAGCCGGCCTCGCCGCCGCCCTCGGGGCCGAAGCCCAGGTGCCAACCGCGGGAGCTCTCCTGCTTTTCCTTGCCGGCCTTGCTCTCCTGCGTGTAGTTCCGCCCTTTGAACCGAATGCCGTCGACGGGTCCGATGACCTCCGCCCGGGTGATCTCCACTCCGACGACGGCCTCCCGCTCGAGCACCGGTACGCGGTAGGCGTTGCCCAGGACCTGCCTGATGTTGGCCCGCAGCATGTCCTCGCCGGTGAAGTGCGCATAGCGCAGGCCTGCCTTCGTCGTGAAATCCACGCCGGGGATCCGCCACGCGCCGGGGGCCTCCAGGTCCCGCGGTCTTCCATACGGCGAGGCGACCGGTCCGGCCCAGCGCTCGACGGTGGCGGCGAAGGCGGCGTCCCACGGGTGCAGGTTGTCGATGAGGGCGTGCACCGCCTCCGGGTCCCGCCCCTGCCAGGGCCCGCGCTCGACCCACTGCGGGTCGGTCCCCACGACGGGCGCGATGGGCTCCCCCGGCGCGTCCAGCACGGCGATGCTCCGGGGAACCAGCAGCCGTACGTCGCCCTTGACACCGTCCGGACCCGGCTCGTCCACGTGGTACCAGATGAACGGCCGGTTGCCGTACCAGGCGTCGCCGAGCTCTCGGGCCTGCGCGAGCCGGCCGAGGCCGACGACCCCCGCCTTGACAAGGCGCAGCGGAACGTCGAGGATCTCCGGCGGTTCGGCGCTCAGCCCGAGCTCGACCTTGAAGTCCAGCGGGTTCCTGGACTCCAGCGAGCCCTCCTGGGTGCCGGCGCGGTGGATCTCGAGCGTCTTCGCGGTCTCCTCGGACCCGTGTCCGGACTTACGTTCGTAGCCGCCGCCGAACTCCGGGCCGCCGTGTCCCTGGCCGTGGCCCTCCCGCCCGACCCGGGCACGGACCTGCACGCCGGCCTCCCACCCGCGCGAAAAGCCCTCGCTCTCGATGGACTCGGCCAGCGTCTCGTCGCGGAGGGTCAGCTTCACCTCCGGCCGGTCGAGCTGTTCGGTGGCGGCGCCGGTCCGCGCCCTGACGCGGATCCACAGGTAGCGGGTGCCGCCGAAGGGCAGCGGAACGGGCACCCAGCGGACCACGCCCGACCCGGTCAGCGCGCCGTTGTACTGGTTGCGCAGCGCGTCGGAGGAGTAGGCCGACTCGATGAGGCGCCACAGCAGGTTCGGCCGCTCCTCGCCGTCGAAGAACGCGCGCAGCAGGCCGCGGCCCCGCAACCGCTCCTTGATCCGGTCCAGGACCTGGTCCCCGTCGAGGGTCTCCGGGTAGGACATCCCCTTCAGCAGCGCGGGCGGCACGTGATGTGTCGGCGGCCGCGGGACCGGCGGTGTCACCCCCGGCGCGGTCAGCCCGAGGTCGAAGATCCGGCGTTCGGGGACGAGCAGGTCCATCGCGTCCGTCACCCGCAGGTAGCGGGTCACCATCGTCCGCCGAGAGCCCTTCCGCCGGAACAGCGTCACCTCGAACACCGGGTCCATGCGGTAAGTGTGCGTCGTACCGCCGTACGTGGCCCGGCTGATCGCGATCGAACCGAGATCCCGGCCCTTCTCCCGCTTGCGCTCCCAGGTCGCACCGCCGTGACCGGTGACCTGAATGCGCCCGCCCCAGGGATGCTCCTTCTCCACCGCGGAGTCCTGGCCCCCGGCGCCGCTCGCGGCGTGCACGGTCCCGGACGAGGCACCGTGCGTGTCCGTTACTGCGTCGCCGCCCGGCACGGCGTCGCCGAACAGGCCTTCCTCGGGGCTCAGGGAGTGCGGGGGCCTGGCCTCCGCGCCCAGACGGAACTGCGGTCCGGCGCTGAACGTCCCGCCAGCGGCCCCCTTGTGCGCACTGGCGGTCTTCTGCTGGGCGGTCCCCTGGACGTACTGCTCGATCTCCGTGCCGCCGTCGGCGTTCACATGACGTGGCCGGTAGCCGCGCAACCGGATGCGCAGCGCCTGCTTCATCCCATCCGCGCCCTTCGGCAGGGCGACGAAGCGGCCCGACCTGCCGGCCAGCGCGGGGAAGTACTCGGCGAGCTTGTCCGGCTGGGCCAGCTCTTTGAGCTCAAGGGGCCAGCCGGCCTCATCGGCGAGCCAGGAGCCCGGCAGGCCGTTCGCTTCGGCGTACATCCCGGCCGCGAGACGGGGCAGCTCTGGCATGGCGAAGAAGGACGGGTACAGCCCGGAGCTCCCGCCGGCCCCGAAGTCGGCCTCGGGCTCTTGCGGCCGATCTTGGATTCTGGTGGCCTGGCCGGCCGCCCGGATCTCCTCGATGGTCAGCGGCACGGCAGGCCGGTGCTCGTGCGGCACCACGACCCGCGCGGTGACGTCATTCCGCTGGTCGATCCACCAGATCTCGGCCCGACCACCGACCGGCCGTACCCACAGCTCGTAGATGACGTTGTAGTTGTGCTCGTCGACGTTCTCGGTGGTCTCGGTACGCCGGTAGGACTTGGCGCCCCCGGAGAGGTCGAACTTGCGGGTGTAGGCGTACTCGGCCCGCCCCGCGGCGGCGCCGATCGCGACCCGTAGCCAGTCGAGCGCCCTGACCCGCAGGCCCGCGCCGAATGCGGCCTTGACCCCGAACTCGGTCTTGCGGTGCCCGGCCGCCGACGCCCCCATCAGCGCCCGGCCGTTGACGGTCATCTTGTAGACGCCGTCGCGGTTCAGCCGCTCCATCAGGTGGGCCTTGGCGCCGAGCGCGTACTTACGGCCGCCGAGCGTCACCGTGTGCTCGATCCCGGCCAGCAGCGCGGGCGGACTCGATTCCAGCGCCGGCCTGCTGAACCAGGCGGCCAGGTCCAGGTCGACGTTGGACCAGTCCGTCTTGCGCTTGCGCTGCCGCTCCGGCAGCGCGTCGTGGTGCACCTTGGCCAGGACCGCCCGCAACTGGTCGTGGACAAGTTCCGAACCGGGCAGGGTGACCCCCATCCCGAACCCGAACCCCTTACGCGCCGCGAGCGCCAGCGGCTCCCGATGACTCGGATCGACCTTCATCGCGCGGCCCAGCCGCTTCGGCCGGACGTACGCGGACCGCGGCGGCAGACCGCCCGGCGGCGGCTGAAGCACGGCGACGTTCGGCCGCGCAGGCGACGCCGTTTCCTGTCCCGCGCCGTCCCGCGCCGCCGGCGGGGTCCCGGTCTCCTCCTGCGGAGGCCGCGGACGCAGTTCCGGCGTCCGAACGGCGCCGGTCAGCCGTTCCTCGAAGTCGGCGGCGTCCCGCCGGGCGACGCTGACCTCCGATTCCACCACGGCGCTGACCGGTGGGAGGTCGTGGGTGGTCGACCGGATCTCCACGGTCAACTCCAGCCCCGACCGGTACCTCGACTGCGGGCCCGTCGTATTCAGGACGGTGTGGCCGAGGGCCTGCTCGGTGGCGCCGTACCCGGTACCGCGCGAGAAGTCGAAGACGAACGTAGGCCCGTGGATGAAGCCCTTCTCGCCGTCGCCCTCGTGGCCCGGGGCGGCCAGTCCGGCGAAGCTGAGGTCGAAGCCGGTGAACGCCCTGCTGTCCGCGAGCCGGCCCGGCTTGACCGACAGGCCCGCGCCGGTGTCGAACCGTACGGCGACGTCGCTGTCGCCGAGGTACTGGAGGCTGGTGATCCGCGCCTTGATGGCGAAGTGGCCCTTGAAGGAGCCCTTCGCCATCTTCACGCGCAGCTGCTTCGTCGGGATGCCGCTGCTCAGCAACAGCCGGCTGCGGTTGCGTGCCGACGACTCGGTGAGATGCTCCAGAACCTCCGTCATCACCTGGCGCACGGACTCGGCCGGCATTCCCGCTCCGAGCATCCGGCGCTGCAGCGCCGTGACGGCCGGGATCGTGTCGACCGCGTTGATCACCTCGGTGGCCTGATGCGGGCGCTGCCCGGGCCTTTCCTCGCCGGTCTCGGGCGCCGTACGGTCCGGCCGCGGCGCGCCCGCGGCCGTGAACGGCTCGGGGAGGTCGAGGTCGAAACGCGCGGGCAGCACGACGTCGTTCGGGCGTTCCACTCCGTCCACGAAGACCCGGACCGCCATGCCGCCGCGGAAGCGGGTGTTCTCGGCGACGTAGAGCTTCCGGCCGGCGATGAGCTGCCGCTCCCGCTCGGCCTCCCGCGTGTGGGCGGAGCCCGCTCCGATCATCGGCAGACCGGGGATGAACACCGACGCCACCGCCGTGCCCAGAGCTAGGAACGACAGCAGCATCCCGTCGAGCCCGGTGAAGACCTCTCGGGCCGTCTTGCCGCCGGCGGACAGCGAGGCGAAGGACACCGCGAACTCCCGGACGCCGCCGCTCGGCTGCGTCCCCACGGTCACGCCGCGCAGGACGGGCCGCAGCCAGACGAGACGGCCGTCGGCGGTGACCAGGTGCCCCTTCTGGAAGTGGACCCGCCACTCCTCGGGGTCATCGGTCCGGAGCAGGTCCCGCAGCCCCTGCCGGATCGCCGCGGTCAGTTCCGCGCCATCGTCCTCGTGGCGCGTGCCGCCGCCGACACGGTCGGCCCAGAACTCGACCTGGTCGGCCGACCACGGGTCGACGCCGGTGAACGCCGCCTCTCCCAGCGCGTCGGTCTCGACGTACCACGGGGCCTGCTGGACGGCGGGCGGCCGCTCGCCACCGTCCCGCCGCTCGGTACCGGCCTGGGCGGGAACGGCCTGCGCGGGAACGGCTGGTACGGAGACGGGCACCGGTTCGGGGGCCGTCTCCGGCGCCTCAGACGGTGCGGAGCCCGTGGTGCCGGGCCAGTGCACGATCCAGCGATCGTCCGCGACATTCTCCGTCTCGGGACTGAGGGCCGGTCCGCCCAGCCGGGCGACGATCTCATCGGCGAACGACAGGCCGCCATCGGGCCTCGGCCGCCCGATTCCGGGCACCAGGAGCAGCAGCGGATCACCCGGCTCATAGGTTGTGTTCTTGGCGATCCAGCGCGCGACCTCCCCGGGGGTCCGCCAAGCCCCTTCGAAGAAGAGCGTGAAGGCGTCGTTGTCGTAGGTTCCGCGGATGATCAGCGTCTCCCGCGGTTCGGCCGGGGCGACTCCCTCCGTCACCATGTCGCCGCCGGCCGGCTCCGTCGTCGAACTTCCGGCAGGCACCTCGCCACCGAGTCGAGGGCCGTCTTCCGCACCCCGCGACGAACCCGCCGCGGCCGTCCACGACGGCGCGGACGGCACGACGTTCGCGGGCCCCCCACCGGGCAGGCGCACCCCGAAG
>NZ_JAMXMX010000047.1 GCF_024055725.1 Actinoallomurus spadix
TCCCCCAGGAATCCGCGCCGGCGCGCCGACGGCGCTCAGCGCGTACCAGCCGATCCCGGACCGGTCGACGGGGCGGGTCGCCGAGGCGGCCGTCGCCCAGGCCGGCGGAGCGGGGCGGGGACGCTGAAGGGCGCGGCGCGCCGGTGCAGGCCGCGATGCCGATCCGGCCCGCGACCGGGCGCGGGTGCCGGCCGGCCACGGTAGAACCGCGTCTTGATGAGTTCGACGAGCGCCAGATACGCCACGACGATCCCGGCCGTGACGGCGAGGATCGCCCCGGTGACCCGGGAGAATCCCAGATCGGCCGCGAACGGGGTGAACGGCAGGGCGGCGCCGGCGGCGACGACGGCGAGGGCGGCCGACGCCACGACGACGCCCGGCCGGCTCCGCCAGAAGGGCGACCGGCGGGTCCGTACGAGGAAGATCACGAGCGTCTGGGTCGCCAGGGACTCCACGAACCATGAGGCGCGGAACAGCGGCGGGCCGGCGTGGAACACCCCGCGCAGCAGCCAGAACATCGTGAGGTCGAAGACCGAGCTGAGCGGGCCGAACACGAGCATGAAACGGCGGATCAGCTTCAGGTCGAAACGGGCGGGCCGGACGAGCTGCTCCTCATCGACCGCGTCGGTGGGGATCGCGAGCTGACTCGTGTCGTAGAGCAGGTTGTTCAGCAGGATCTGGCCGGGGAGCATCGGCAGGAACGGCAGCAGCGCCGACGCCGCGGCGGCGGAGAACATGTTGCCGACGTTGCTCGCCGTGCTCATCAGGACGTACTTCATGGTGTTGGCGAAGATGCGGCGTCCCTCGACGATGCCGTCCGCCAGGACCCCGAGGTTCTTCTCCAGGAGCACGACGTCGGCCGCGTCCTTGGCGACGTCCGTGGCGGAGTCGACGGAGATGCCGACGTCGGCGGCGTGCAGTGCGAGCGCGTCGTTGACGCCGTCGCCGAGGAACGCGACGTCCAGGCCGTGCGCACGCTGGGCCCGGACGATCCGCGCCTTCTGCTCGGGCCCGATCCGCGCGAACACGGTCGTACGGGGGATCGCCCGGCGCAGGTCGTCGTCATCGAGCCGGTCGACGTCCTCGCCGGTGAGCACCTCTCCGGTACCGAGCCCGAGGTCGGCGCAGACCTTCCGCGCCACCAGCGGGTTGTCCCCGGTCACGATCTTCACCGTCACCCCCGCCGCCGCGAGCCGGGCCAGCGCGTCGGCCGCGTCGGGTTTGGGAGGATCGACGAAGACGAGGAGGCCACTGAGCCGCAGGTCCTTCTCATCCGCTCGCGTCAGGGTCCCGGCGTCACCGGCGGGCCGGGTGGCCACCGCGATGACACGGCCGCCCTCCGCGAAACGCTTCTCGGCGACGGCGCGCGCCGTGCCGGGAACGTCCGCGCAGCGGCCGAAGACGGCTTCGGGCGCACCCTTCGTGATGATCGACCGTGTGCCGTCCGGGCCCTCGACCAGGACGGAAGCCATCCGGCGTTCGTGGTCGAACGGCAGGTCGTCGAGGCGCCGGTACTCATCGGCCGGCAGTGCCCGCGCGGCGGGCGCGCGCCACAGCGCCGCGTCCAGCGGATCGGCGGCCTCCGCGCGGCCGATCCCCGTGCAGAGGAGGCCGTACAGCAACGTCATGTCGCCCGCGCCGTCACCGGCCGGTACGGCCTCCCGCAGCGTGATGTCCGCCTGCGTCAGCGTGCCGGTCTTGTCGGTGAACAGCACCTCGATGTCGCCCAGGTCCTCGATGGCGACCAGCCGCTTGACGAGGACCTTCAGGCGGGTCAGCCGCCGTGCCCCGGTCGCGAGGCTGGTGGTGACGACGGCGGGCAGCAGCTGAGGGGTGATCCCGACCGCGATCGCCAGCGAGAACAGCAGCGCGTCGAGGAAGGGACGGTGCAGCAGCAGGTTCACCACGAAGATCCCCGCGGTGAGGACGGCGGCGACCCGTACGAGCAGCATCGAGAACCGGCCCAGCCCGACCTGGAACGCGGTCTGCTGCTGCCGCTCCCCCAGCCCGGTCGCGATCCGCCCGAACGCCGTGTGCGCCCCCGTGGCGGCGACCTCCCCGGTGGCGATGCCCGACGCGACCACCGTGCCCATGAGCGCCGTGTCACCGGCTCCCTTCACCACCGGAAGGGACTCGCCGCTCAGCACGGACTCGTCGCACTCGATCGCGCGGGCCGCCGTGAGCCGGAGGTCGGCGGGCACGACCGTGCCCGGCCGCAGCTCGACCACGTCCCCGGGGACCAGGTCGGCGACGTCCCGGGAGACCAGGCGGCCGTCGCGGTGGACGAGGGCGCGGTGACGCAGCCGTTCGTGCAGCGCGTTCACGGCGCGCTCGGCGCGGTACTCGTTGAAGAAGCCGAGGCCGACGCTCATCGTCACGATGACGGTGATGACGATCGCGTCGGTCCGCTCGCCGACGACGGCGGACACGCCCGCGGCGACGATGAGGAGCACCAGCAGCGGGCTGCGCAGCTGACGGATCAGGACCGTGAACGGGCTGGTCCGATGACTGCGGACGGCGTTCGGACCGGCGGTGCGGCGGATCTCCGCCGCCCGCGCGTCGGTCAGCCCGAGCGTCACCGTACGTCCCTCCGCATCGCTCGTCCGCTGCGAGGGGAGAGCGGAGGCTCTCGCCGCATGCTCTCCCGTGGCTGATCCCACTCGGCCGCGAACCACCCCGCACACCGCGGAGGCCGAAGCCGTACCGCCGACGGGCCTTCGTCCGCCCGGGGTGCGAGCCTCAGGCCGCCCCGTGCGCCGCGGCCTCGTCGTGGATCACCACGACGGGGCAGTGCGCGTGATGCACGCACTGCTGGCTGACCGAGCCCAGCAGCAGCCCGGTGAAGCCGCCGTGCCCGCGGTTGCCGACGACCAGGAGCTGGGCGCCGTGGGACGCCTTCACGAGCACCTCGGCCGGGTTGCCCTCCACCACGACGGTCTCGATCGGAACGGAGGGCTCGTTCCCCGCGACGGCCTGCACGGCCTCGGTCAGGGCCTTGGCCGCCTCCCCCTCCCAGTCGATGTCCGCCGGCGGCACCCACCCGTACGCGACGGGGAGGTGCCAGCTCGTGACCGCCGCCACGCTCCCACCGGTCAGGCGGGCCTGTCCGATCGCCCACGCCAATGCCCGCTTCGAGGGCTCGGAACCGTCCACGCCGACCACGATGCGTCCATTACCTGTTTCGTTGACCATGATCCGATCGTAGTTCCGCACCTCTCGCCCCCGTCGGCGGCGAGGGCCTGAGCTCACGGGACCAAGGTCCCTGCCGCGGGCGGCCGGCATCGGTCAGGGTGGGATCCGGCCGAAAAAGTCGATCATGCGCATACGCGACGGTGAACCGGGAACGGCTCCTGATCACGTACCACGTGCGGTCGAGACGACGAAGGGTGCGGGGCATGCGCGGACCGCTGAACCGTGTCGGCGAGCCGGTGGACGGATCGGGGGTCGCGGGATCGGCCGCGCGTCCGGTGGTGATGCTGGCGATGGCGACGCTGGGATTCGCCGTCAACTTCTGGGCGTGGGCGCTGCTGAGCCCCCTCGGTCCCCGGTTCAAGGACACGCTGCATCTGGGTTCGTTCCAGCAGGCGCTGCTGGTGGCGGTCCCGGTGGTGGTGGGGTCGGTCGGGCGGATTCCGGTGGGCGCGCTGACCGACCGATTCGGCGGGCGGGTGATGTTCCCGGTCGTGTCGGCGCTGACCATCATCCCGGTGCTGTACCTGGGCCTGGCCGGGCACTCTTCTCTCGGCGGCCTGCTGACCGGCGGGTTCTTCCTCGGCATCGGCGGGACGGCGTTCGCCGTGGGCGTCCCGTTCCTCAACCAGTGGTTCGCGCCGGAGCGGCGCGGCCTGGCGATCGGGGTGTTCGGCGCGGGGATGGGCGGCACCGCGATCAGCGCGCTGACGACGGTGCGGATGGTCGACGCGCAGGGGATGGCGACGCCGTTCGTGGTCACCGCGATCCTGCTGGCGGGGTACGCGGTGGCGGCGGCGCTGGTGCTGCGGGAGGCTCCCGGCCGCAGCGCGCCGGCCGAGCCGCTCGCGCGGCGGCTGGCGGCGACCGCCCGGCTGCGGGTGACCTGGCAGGCCTCGGCGCTGTACGCCGTCGCGTTCGGCGGATACGTGGCGTTCTCGGTGTACCTGCCGACCTACCTGAAGACCGAGTACGGGCTAGGGCAGGCGGACGCGGCGAACCGGATGGCGGGGTTCGTGGCGCTGGCCGTGGTGATGCGCCCGGCCGGCGGCTGGCTGTCCGACCGGATCGGCGCGGTACGGGTCCTGACCGTGTCGCTGGGGGTGGTCACGGTGGGGGCGGCGGTGCAGGCGTTCGCCCCGGGCCTGGTGCCGCTGGGCACGGTCGCCTTCCTGGCGATGGCCGCGGCCCTGGGCGCGGGAAGCGGCGCGACGTTCGCGCTGGTGGCCCTCCTGACCCCGCCGGACAAGGTGGGCGCGGTGACCGGGGTGGTGGGCGCGGCCGGCGGGCTGGGCGGTTTCGTACCCCCGCTGGTGATGGGCTCCATCTACGGCGCCTACGGGAACTACGGCGGCGGCCTGGCGATGCTGTGCGTCGTCGCCCTGGCCGCGGCGGGTTTCACCGCGACGGCCGTACGACGAGCGACACGGGTGGGCCGGCCGGTCGCCGGTGACACCTGAGAGCAGGAACGAGCGCGGTCGCATGACCGGAGAAGGGGACGATCGGTGAGTTCGAGCAACGGGCGCGCGCGGCTGGACGGGCCGCTGACGGAGGCGCTGGTGGGCACCCGCCGGTTCTTCACCCGCGCGGAGGTGTCCCCGGACCTGCGGACGCTGCGCAAGACGGGCGGGCGGCAGGCGGACGTCTTCTACCGGGACCGGTGGGCGCACGACAAGGTGGTGCGCTCCACGCACGGGGTGAACTGCACCGGCTCGTGCTCCTGGAAGGTCTACGTCAAGGACGGGATCATCACCTGGGAGGCGCAGCAGACCGACTATCCGTCGGTCGGCCCGGACCGGCCGGAGTACGAACCGCGCGGCTGCCCGCGGGGCGCGGCGTTCTCCTGGTACACCTACTCCCCCACCCGGGTGCGCTACCCGTACGTGCGGTCGGTGCTGCTGGAGCTGTACCGCGAGGCGAAGGCCCGGACCGGCGACCCGGTGACGGCGTGGGCGGAGATCGTGTCCGACCCGGAGCGGGCCCGCGCGTACAAGTCGGTCCGGGGCAAGGGCGGGCTGGTGCGGGCGTCGTGGGACGAGGTCACCGAGATCATCGCCGCCGCGCACGTGCACACCGTCAAGACGTACGGGCCGGACCGCGTCGCGGGGTTCTCCCCGATCCCGGCGATGTCGATGGTGTCGTACGCCTCGGGCGCGCGGTTCCTGTCCCTGCTCGGCGGCACGCTGCTGTCGTTCTACGACTGGTACGCCGACCTGCCGGTGGCGTCCCCGCAGATGTTCGGCGACCAGACCGACGTCCCGGAGTCCGGCGACTGGTGGGACGCCGGCTACCTCATCATGTGGGGCTCGAACCTGCCGGTCACCCGTACGCCGGACGCGCACTGGATGGCCGAGGCCCGCTACCGGGGGCAGAAGGTCGTGGCGGTGTCGCCCGACTACGCCGACAACGTGAAGTTCGCCGACGAGTGGCTGGCCGCCCAGCCCGGCACGGACGGCGCGCTGGCGATGGCGATGGGGCACGTCATCCTGAAGGAGTTCTTCGCCGACCGGCGGGTGCCGTACTTCACCGACTACGTCAAGCGGTACACCGACCTGCCGTTCCTCGTCCGCCTGGAGCCGGCCGGTGACGGCGAGGGGTACGTCCCGGGCAAGTTCCTGACCGCCGCCGACCTGCCGGGCGCCGAGGCCGGGACGGAGCACGCGGCGTTCAAGACGGTGGTGCTGGACGCGGGGACGGGACACCCGCTCGTGCCGAACGGTTCGCTGGGTTTCCGGTACGGCGAGTCGGGCGCGGGCCGGTGGAACCTCGATCTCGGTGACGCGGACCCGCTGCTGTCGGCGGCCGGCGGGGACGAGCCGGGCGTGGTGGTCACGCTGCCGCGGTTCGACGCCCCGGACGGCTCGGCGGGCACGCTCCGGCGTGGCGTGCCCGTGCGCCGGGTCGGCGGGCACCTGGTCACGACGGTGTACGACCTGCTGCTCGCCCAGTACGGGGTGGGACGCGAGGGCCTGCCGGGCGTGTGGCCGGCCGGCTACGAGGACGCGGACCAGCCGTACACGCCGGCCTGGCAGGAGGCGATCACCGGAGTGCCGGCGCAGGCCGCCGCCCGCATCGGCCGGGAGTTCGCCGCGAACGCGGAGGAGTCACGGGGCCGCTCCATGATCATCATGGGGGCGGGAACCAACCACTGGTTCCACTCCGACACGATCTACCGGGCGTTCCTGGCGCTGACCACGCTCACCGGCTGCCAGGGCGTCAACGGCGGCGGCTGGGCGCACTACGTGGGCCAGGAGAAGGTGCGGCCGATCACCGGCTTCGCTCAGGTCGCGTTCGGCCTGGACTGGTCCCGGCCGCCCCGCCAGATGATCGGCACCGCGTACTGGTACCTGCACACCGACCAGTACCGCTACGACCACTTCGGCGCCGACACGCTGGCCTCGGCGTCCGCGAACGGGCGCCTGGCGGGCAAGGCCACCGCCGACGTCATCGCGCAGGCCGCCCGGCTGGGCTGGATGCCGTCGTACCCGACGTTCGACCGCAACCCGCTCGACCTCGCCGACGAGGCGGACGCCGCCGGCGTCCCGATCGGCGAGCACGTCGTCGCCGGGCTGCGCAACGGCGCGCTGCGGTTCGCCTGCGAGGACCCCGACGCGCCGGAGAACGTCCCGCGCGTGCTCACCGTCTGGCGCGCCAACCTGTTCGGGTCCTCGGCCAAGGGCAGTGAGTACTTCCTCAAGCACCTGCTCGGCGCCGACTCCGCCGTCCGTGCGACCGAGGCCCCGCCCGGCGCCCGGCCGAAGGACGTCGTGTGGCGGGACGAGGCGCCCACCGGCAAGCTCGACCTGCTGCTGTCGCTGGACTTCCGCATGACCAGCACCACCGTCTTCTCCGACATCGTGCTGCCGGCCGCGACCTGGTACGAGAAGCACGACCTGAACACCACGGACATGCACCCGTTCGTGCACTCCTTCAACCCGGCGATCGCCCCGCCCTGGCAGACCCGTACGGACTGGGACGCGTTCCAGACGATCGGCGCGGTCTTCAGCCGCCTGGCCGCGAAGCACCTCGGCGTGCGCAAGGACGTCGTGGCGGTGCCGCTGACCCACGACACCCCGGACGAGCTGGCCACCCCGCACGGCCGGGTCCTGGACTGGGCGGCCGGCGAGTGCGACCCCGTGCCTGGCCGGACCATGCCCAAGCTGGTCGTGGTCGAGCGGGACTATCCGGCGGTCGCGGCCAAGATGGCCGCGCTCGGCCCGCTCGCCGACACCCTCGGCGGCATCACCAAGGGCGTCACGTTCGACCTGGCCCGCGAGGTGGAGTACCTCAAGGAGAAGAACGGCGTCATCCGCGGCGGCCCGGCCGACGGGCGCCCGTCCCTCGCCCGGGACGTCGACGCCTGCGAGGCGATCCTCGCCATGTCGGGCACCACGAACGGGCGCCTGGCCACCGAGGGATTCCGCGCCGTGGAACAGCGGACCGGCACCCGCCTCGCGGACCTCGCGGCCGAGCACGAGGGCAAGCGGATCACCTTCGCCGACACCCAGGCCCGGCCCACCCCGGTCATCACCTCCCCGGAATGGTCCGGGTCGGAGTCCGGCGGGCGGCGCTACTCCCCCTTCACCATCAACGTCGAACGGCTCAAACCCTGGCACACCCTCACCGGACGCCAGCACTTCTACCTCGACCACGACTGGATGGCCGAACTCGGCGAGCAACTGCCCGTCTTCCGGCCGCCGCTGAACATGCACGATCTGTTCGGCGAGCCACGGGTCGGCGAGACCGGCGAGCTCGGCGTCACCGTCCGGTACCTCACCCCGCACAACAAGTGGTCGATCCACTCCGAGTACCAGGACAACCTGTTCATGCTCTCGCTGTCCCGGGGCGGGCAGACGATCTGGATGAGCCCGCAGGACGCCGGCAAGATCGGAGTCTCCGACAACGACTGGGTCGAGGCGGTCAACCGCAACGGCGTCGTCGTCGCCCGCGCGGTCGTGTCGCACCGGATGCCCGAGGGCACCGTCTACATGCACCACGCTCAGGACCGGCTCATCGACGTGCCCCGCACCGAGACGAACGGCCGCCGCGGCGGGATCCACAACTCCCTCACCCGGCTGCTCATCAAGCCCAGTCATCTGATCGGCGGGTACGCCCAGCTGTCCTACGCGTTCAACTACCTGGGCCCCACCGGCAACCAGCGCGACGAGGTCACCGTGATCCGGCGGCGTGGCCAGGAGGTGGAGTACTGATGCGGGTCATGGCGCAGATGGCCATGGTGATGAACCTCGACAAGTGCATCGGGTGTCACACCTGCTCGGTGACCTGCAAACAGGCGTGGACCAACCGCTCCGGCGTGGAGTACGTCTGGTTCAACAACGTCGAGACCCGGCCCGGTCAGGGCTACCCGCGTCAGTACGAGGACCAGGAGCGCTGGCGCGGCGGCTGGACCCTGAACAAGCGGGGACGGCTGACGCTCAAGGCCGGCGGCCGGGCCCGCAAGCTGCTGACGATCTTCGCCAATCCGAAGCTGCCGAGCATCGGCGACTACTACGAGCCCTGGACGTACGACTACGAGACGCTGACCGACGCGCCGCTGCAGGAGCACACCCCGGTCGCCCGGCCCCGGTCGCTGATCTCCGGGAAGTACATGAAGGTGTCCTGGTCCGCGAACTGGGACGACGACCTCGGCGGCTCCGCCGAGACCGGCGAGCGGGACGTCGTCCTCCGGGAGGTCTCCGAGAAGGTCAAGCTGGAGTTCGACCAGACCTTCATGTTCTACCTGCCGCGCATCTGCGAGCACTGCCTCAACCCCAGCTGCGCGGCGTCCTGCCCCTCCGGCGCCATCTACAAGCGCACCGAGGACGGCATCGTGCTCGTCGACCAGGACCGCTGCCGCGGCTGGCGAATGTGCGTGACCGGCTGCCCGTACAAGAAGGTGTACTTCAACCACCGCACCGGCAAGGCGGAGAAGTGCACGTTCTGCTTCCCGCGCGTGGAGGTCGGCATTCCGACCGTCTGCTCGGAGACCTGCGTGGGCCGGCTGCGCTACATCGGCCTGATGCTCTACGACGTCGACAAGGTCCTCGACGCCGCCTCCACGCCGGACGACACCGACCTGTACGAGGCGCAGCGCGGCGTCTTCCTCGACCCGCACGACCCCGAGGTGATCGCCGCCGCCGAACGGGACGGCGTCCCCCGCGACTGGATCGAGGCGGCACAGCGGTCCCCGATCTGGGCGCTGATCAACACGTACAAGGTCGCGCTGCCGCTGCACCCGGAGTACCGCACCATGCCGATGGTCTGGTACATCCCGCCGCTGTCCCCGGTCGTCGACGTCGTCCGCGACACCGGTCACGACGCCGAGAACGCCGGCAACCTGTTCGCCGCCATCGACGCGCTGCGCATCCCCGTCGACTACCTCGCGCAGCTGTTCACCGCCGGCGACCCGGCCCCGGTCGACGCCGTGCTGCGCCGCCTGGCCGCGATGCGGTCCTACATGCGCGACCTCAACCTCGGCCGCGACCCCGACGAGGCGATCCCCGCCCGGGTCGGCATGACCGGCGAGCAGATCTACGAGATGTACCACCTGCTCGCCCTCGCCAAGTACGACGCCCGGTACGTCATCCCCGCCGCGCACGCCGAGGACGCGCACAAGCTCGAGGAACTCGCCACCGAGTGCAGCCTCGACTACGAGGGCGGCCCCGGCATGACCGGCTGGGGACCGTTCGGTGAGACCTCCGGCGGCGCCGCCCCGATCGCGGTGGAGAACTTCCACATGCTGCGCCAGCGCCAGACCAGCGACGTCCCCGCCGGCCGGGAACACCTCCGTGGCCGCGTCAACCTGCTCAACTGGGACGGCAAGGGCCTGCCCGAGGGACTGTTCCCGCCGCGCGGCGGCGACGAAGGCCCTGGTCCCGGCGGGACCAACCCGCCCGCCGACTCCGGCGCCGCCGAGACGGAGCCGAAGCCGTGATCGGCCGCAGGCGCGCGACCAGCGCGCTCACCGACGCCGAGTGCGCCGTCGCCTGGCAGGCCGCCTCGCTGCTCCTCGGCTACCCGGACGAGGAACTGCTCGGCCGGCGCCCGCTGCTGCGCCGCGCCGTCGCCGGCCTGCCGCCCGCCGTGGCCGCGCCGCTCACCCGTTTCCTCGACCATCTCGACGCCACGCCGCCGCCCGACCTGGCCGCCGACTACGTCGCGACGTTCGACCACCGCAAGCGGTGCTGCCTCTACCTGACCTATTACGCCTACGGCGACACCCGCAAGCGCGGTATGGCGCTCCTGCGCTTCAAGCACGCGTACACCGCGGCCGGTCTCATCCTCGACGACGGCGAACTGCCCGACCACCTGGCCGTCGTCCTGGAGTTCGCCGCCACCGGCGACGCCGACGCCGGCCGGCGGCTGCTGTCCGAGCACCGGGCGGGGCTGGAACTGCTGCGCCTGGCCCTCACCGACGCCGGCTCGCCGTGGAGCGCCGTCCTCGACGCGGTGTCGGCCACCCTGCCCCCGCTGACCGGCCGGCACCACGAGGCCGTCGCCCGGCTGGCCGCCGAAGGGCCGCCCGAAGAAGAGGTCGGCCTGGCGCCGTTCGGCGGCGACCCGTCCCTGTCCGGCCTTCGTCCCGACACGTCAGGAGCACGACGATGACCGCCACCGGCCCGTCCATGTACTCCGGTGCGCCCGCCCACCAGGTCACCACCACCGACACCCTGCTGTGGGTCGCCCTCCCGTACGTCGTCATCGCCGTCTTCGTGCTGGGCCACGTGTGGCGCTACCGGTACGACAAGTTCGGCTGGACCACCCGCTCCTCACAGCTGTACGAGAGCCGCCTGCTCCGCGTCGGCAGCCCGCTGTTCCACTTCGGCATCCTCGTCGTGCTGCTCGGCCACATCGGCGGCCTGGTCGTTCCGAAGCGCTGGACCACCGCCGCGGGCGTCAGCGAGCACATGTACCACGTCACCGCGGTGGCGCTGGGCACGGTGGCGGGCCTGTGCACCCTCGCGGGCCTGGCCATCCTCATCTACCGGCGGCGTACGGTCGGGCCCGTCTTCTCCGCCACCACGCGCAACGACAAGCTGATGTACGCCGTCCTGACGCTCGTGATCCTGCTCGGCCTGTCCGCCACGGTCGCCGCGAACCTTCTCGGCGGCGGCTACGACTACCGCGAGACCGTCTCGCCGTGGTTCCGGTCGGTGTTCTTCCTCCACCCGCGCGCCGGGTCCATGGCGGGCGTGCCGATCCTGTTCCGCCTGCACGCGCTCAGCGCCCTGCTGCTGTTCACGATCTGGCCGTTCACCCGCCTCGTCCACATGCTGACGGCCCCGGTCGGCTACCTCACCCGCCCGTACATCGTCTACCGCAGCCACGACACGACTCTTGGCCGGCGCCCACCCCGCCGCGGCTGGGACCTCCCCCGCTGACCCGGCCGGCCGGGTCCCGGAGCTGATTCCGGGGAATCGGGGTCAGCGGGGGCGGAGGCCGTGGGCGCGGAAGACGGCGTGGACGCGCTCGACCAGGTCCGGGTCGGGCGGGCGGGTGCCGGCGAGGGGGAAGGGGAGGCCGAGGCTCTCGTACTTGGCGGCGCCGAGACGGTGAAACGGGAGAACGTCGACGTACTCGACGTTGGGCAGGGTCGCGACGAACGACGCGATGCCGTCGGCCTCGTGCTCCGTCACATCCGGAACCAGCACGAACCGCACCCAGGCCGGAACACCCAGGTCCGCGAGGCGCCGGGCGAACCGCAGCGTCGGGCTCACCTCACCGCCGGTCAGCGCGCGGTACGTCCGCGGGTTCCACGCCTTGATGTCGAGCAGGACGAGGTCGGTGTCGGCGAGCAGGGCCTCGCTCGCGCGGTCGCCGAGGAAGCCGGACGTGTCGAGTGCGGTGTGCAGGCCCAGTTCGTGGCAGCGGTGCAGCAGCTCGCCGGTGAAGGCGGGCTGAAGGAGGGGTTCGCCGCCGCTGACCGTGACGCCGCCGCCGGCGACGGAGATGAACCGGCGGTACTTCTCGATCTCGGTCATGAGCTCATCGACCGTGACGCGGCGGCTGTCCCGCATCCGCCAGGTCTCGGGGTTCTGGCAGTACAGGCAGCGCAGCGGGCAGCCGCCGGTGAACACCACGAACCGCGTCCCGGGACCGTCCACGCCGGTGGACAGGTCCCAGGAGTGCACGGCACCGGTCCCCGCCCCGGATGCCTCCGGGGCGCGGCACTCGGCGGCCGCCTCGCGCAGTACCTCATCGCGGGTCGTCATGGTCACAACGATCCGTGGAAGGTGCGGTCGATGACGTCGCGCTGCTGTTCCCGGGTCAGCCGGACGAAGTTCACCGCGTACCCGGACACCCGGATCGTGAGCTGCGGGTACCTCTCGGGGTGGTCCATCGCGTCCAGCAGCGTCGCGCGGTCGAGCACGTTGACGTTCATGTGGTAACCGCCCGCGTCCGTGTAGCCGTCGAGGACCCCGGCGAGGTCGGTGATCCGGTCCTCACGGGTACGGCCCAGGCCGGCCGGGGTGACCGTCTCGGTGAGGGAGATGCCGTCCCGCGCCCGGTCGTAAGGGATCTTCGCCACCGACAGCGCGGCGGCGACCATGCCGTGGCGGTCACGACCGTTCATCGGGTTGGCGCCGGGTGCGAACGGCTCGCCGGCCCGGCGGCCGTCCGGGGTGTTCCCCGTGTGCTTGCCGTAGACGACGTTCGAGGTGATGGTGAGCACCGACAGGGTGTGCTCGGCGTTCCGGTACGCCGGGCGGCGCCGGATCCCGGCCATGAACGACTCGACCAGGTCCACCGCGATCCGGTCGGCGCGGTCGTCGTTGTTGCCGTAGGAGGGGTACTCCCCGTCGACGGCGTAGTCGACCGCGAGGCCGGTCTCGTCGCGGATCACGCGGACCTTCGCGTGCTTGATCGCCGAGAGGCTGTCGGCCGCGACGGACAGTCCCGCGATGCCGCAGGCGAGCGTGCGCATGACGGGATGGTCGTGCAGCGCCATCTCGATGCGCTCGTAGGCGTACTTGTCGTGCATGTAGTGGATGACGTTGAGCGCGTCGACGTACGTCGCGGCGAGCCAGTCCAGCGTCCGGTCGTAGGCGGCCGTCACCTGGTCGTAGTCCAGGACGTCGCCGGTCAGCGGCGGGGAGGCGGGGGCGACCTGTTCGCCGGTCATCTCGTCCCGGCCGCCGTTGATCGCGTACAGCAGCGCCTTGGCGAGGTTCACGCGGGCGCCGAAGAACTGCATCTTCCGGCCGACCTCCATGGCCGAGACGCAGCAGGCGATCGCGGTGTCGTCGCCGTAGCGCGGGCGGAGCAGGTCGTCGTTCTCGTACTGCACGGAACTGGTGTCGACCGAGATCTGGGCGCAGAACCGCTTGAACGGTTCCGGCAGCCGGGGCGACCACAGGATCGTCAGGTTCGGCTCCGGCGCGGGACCCAGGTTGTACAGGGTCTGCAGGTAGCGGTAGGAGGTCCGGGTGACCAGCGTCCGGCCGTCCTCGGCCATGCCGCCGATCGACTCGGTCACCCAGGTCGGGTCGCCGGAGAACAGCTCGTCGTACTCCGGCGTGCGCAGGAACCGGACGATCCGCAGCTTGATGACGAAGTCGTCGATCAGCTCCTGGGCGCCGCTCTCATCAAGGCGTCCCTCTTCGAGGTCGCGCCGCAGGTAGACGTCCAGGAACGTGGAGGTGCGCCCGAGGGACATCGCGGCGCCGTTCTGCTCCTTGACCGCCGCGAGATAGCCGAAGTACAGCCACTGGATCGCCTCCCGGCCGGTGCGGGCCGGGCCGGAGATGTCGAAACCGTACGAGGCGGCCATCCGCTTCAGCTCGTCCAGCGCGCGGAGCTGCTCGGCGAGCTCCTCCCGGTCCCGGATGACGTCGGCGGAGGACGGCTGCTCGTCGAGCCGGCGGCGTTCGGCCCGCTTGGCCTCGATCAGGCGGTCGACGCCGTACAGCGCGACCCGCCGGTAGTCGCCGATGATGCGGCCACGCCCGTACGCGTCGGGCAGGCCGGTGATGATGTGGGAGCGCCGCGCCCTCAGGATCTCGGGGGTGTAGGCGTCGAAGACGCCGTCGTTGTGCGTCTTGCGGTACTCCGTGAAGATCGTGCGGACCGTCGGATCCAGCTCGTACCCATACGCCGCCAGTCCCTTCTCGACCATGCGGAGGCCGCCGTTCGGCATGATGGCGCGCTTCAGGGGAGCGTCGGTCTGCAGTCCGACGATCAGCTCGCGGTCCCGGAGGATGTACCCGGGGCGGTGCGAGGTGATCGAGGACGGCGTCGCGGCGTCGACGTCGAAGACGCCGCGCCGGCGCTCTTCGGGGAACATCGCGCTGAGCCGTTCCCAGACCTCGCGGGTGCGCTCGGTCGGTCCGGTCAGGAAGGACGCGTCGCCTTCGTACGGCTCGTGGTTCGCCTGGATGAAGGCGCGGACGTCGACGCGCTCCCGCCACTCCGTGCCCAGGAAGCCGCGCCAGGCGGACTGCTCCGTCGCCCTCTCGGCTGCGATCGTCGTCATCTCGACCTCCGTCGGTGCCGTGCTGCCGGGATGGGGCGGGTCACTTGAGGATGGGGAGGCGGCGGACCAGTCCGGTCTTCGCCCACCGGCGGCCCAGGCCGAGGGTGTCACCGGCGCCGACGAGGGCCAGGCCGATCACCAGCAGGGCGTAGATCAGGTGGTCGTCCATGAACGGGTTGTTGGCCGGAGGAAGAACGACACTCCACATCATCACCAGCATCACCGCACCGGCGGCCGCGGCGATCCGCATCCCGACGCCGAGCATCAACGCGATGCCGATACCGGCCAGGCCGAGCATGAACATCCAGTCCGCCCACACCGCACCGGCGATGCCGTGGTAAAAGCCCTTCAGCGGACCGGCCGCCGAGAACTTCAAGAACCCCAGCGTCGGGTGGCCACCGTGAATCCACGCCTGCTTCGCGGCGGTCTCATGCCCCAGCCCGAACAGCTTGTCCACGAACGCCCAGACGAACACGAAACCGAGGGCGATGCGGGCCACAGCCCACACGTAACGGGCCGCGGGACGCTCGATCACCGGCTCGGCGCGGAACGCGGGCAGGTGCAGGCGGTGGGCAGCGGGGCGGCGGTCGGTGACGGCCATCGTCATTCACCTCATTCAGGCGGCGCCGGAGCGGTTCCGGCTGATCTCACTCAACCGCGAACCACCCCGCACACCGCAGAGGCCAAAGCCGTACCGCCGACAGGACCTTCGTCCCGCGATCAACGACGCCGGCGTGCGGTGGTCCTACTCCTGCGGCGGGCCGGCGGGCCGATCCGCGCGGAGCTGGGTGATGAAGGCCGCCGCCTGCGTACGGCGGTGCATGCCGAGCTTGAGGAAGATGCCCGAGACGTAGTTCTTCACGGTCTTCTCCGCCAGGAACAGGCGTTCGCCGATCTGGCGGTTGGTCAGGCCGTCACCGATGAGGCCGAGGATCTTGCGCTCCTGCTCGGTGAGGTCCGCGAGCGGATCCTGACGGGGACGCCGGCGGAGGCGTTCCAGCATCTGCGCGGTGCTGCGCGGGTCGAGCAGCGACTGGCCCGACGCGACCGTGCGGACCGCGCCGACCAGGTCCGAGCCGTGGATCTGCTTGAGCACGTACCCCGCGGCGCCGGCCATCACCGCGTCGAACAGCGCCTCCTCGTCGGAGAACGAGGTGAGCATCAGGCAGGCCAGCTCCGGCATCCGTGAGCGGAGCTCACGGCACACCGACACACCGTCGCCGTCCGGCAGCCGCACGTCCAGAACCGCGACGTCCGGTTTGAGGGCCGGCACCCGGGCCAGCGCGCGTTCGGCGGTGTCGGCCTCGCCCACGACGGTGATGTCGTCCTCTGAGTCCAGCAGGGCGGCGACACCCCGTCGCACGACTTCGTGGTCATCGAGGAGGAAGACCTTGATGGGGGTGGTCATGCCATGACGGTACAGCCGCCGGCGCGTGACGTCGCCGCTCGTCCCGCCTTCCGTGACTCGTGCCGCGGTCAGCGCAGCGCGAATCCAAGGTCGCGGCCCGCCTCGCGGAGTTCCTCACGGGCGTCGGGATGCGCGACCCGGTCCACGATCTGTTGCGCCTGGGACACCGCGTCGTGTCCCCAGATCGCGGCGGTGCCCTGCTCGCTGACGATGAAGCTGTGCTGGAAGGAGGTGACCGGTCCGGCCAGCCGCGGGATCACGGTCGAGACGTCGGCCTTGGGATGCCAGGACGGCAGCGCGATGATCGCGTGGCCCCCGGGAGAGTGCATCGCGCCGACCACGAAGTCGGTCTGCCCGCCGAAGCCCGAGTAGATCGTCCCGTGCACCCGCGCGGCGTTGGCCTGGGCGAACAGGTCGACCTGCAGTGCCGAGTTGATCGACACCAGGCGCGACTGCCGGGCGATCAGCCCGGGGTCGTTGGTCTTCTCCGTGCGCAGCATCCGTACCCGCTCGTTGCGGTCCAGCCAGTCGTACAGCTCCGGTGAGCCGAACGCGAAGGACGCGGTGATCGGGTTCGCCGGCGACAGCGCTCCGGCCTTCTCCAGGGTGAGCACCCCGTCGCTGAACATCTCCGACCAGATGCCCAGTCCGCGCCGGGTCCGCAGCGAGTCCAGCACCGCGTCCGGCACCGCGCCGATGCCCAGCTGCAACGTGGCGTGCTCGGGTACGAGCGCGGCGACCCGCTCGCCGATCACCCGTGCCACCTCGCCGCGTTCCCGCCGCGCCGGCACCGCCAGGGGGCCGTCGACCTCGATCGCGTAGTCGACCTCGCCGACCGGCAGGACCGCGTCGCCGAACGTGTACGGCATCTGCCGGTTGACCTGCGCGATGACCAGCCCGCCACGGGCCCGCGTGGCCTCGATCGCCGCGGGCAGCACGTTCACCTCGATGCCCAGGGACACGGTTCCGTCCACCGGCGGGGACGTCTGCACGATCACGACGTCGGGCGTCAGCATCTCGTTCAGCAGGTGCGGCACCAGCGAGAGCCGGCACGGGAAGTACCGCAGGCCCGCCCGCCCGCGCTGTCCCACGCCGACGAACGGGGTCTCCAGCACGACCCCCTCCCGGTCCGGCAGGCCCGCCTGACCGTTGAGCACGAACAGCCCGTACTCCGCGACCGCCCCGTCCAGGATCGCCAGCGCCTGCCAGGGGGTGGCGAAGTTACCACCGGCCACCACGCGCGGCCGGTGCGGCAGTCCTGCCAGCACCGCCGCCAGCCGCGACTCCGACAGCACCCGCATCGGTCACCTCTTCCACCGTCCGGGCGGGTCCGCTCCGTGAACCCGGCCCGGTTCCGTCTTGATCTTCTCCAGCACACACGGCCCGCCCCTCACCGCGCCACAGACGAAGGTCCCTTTCTCCGCCCGCCCAACGGGCCTGGGGACAGCCCCCGGTCCGATCGGGTGGCCCACGGTAGGGCCATCGCCGCCGCCGGCCGCGACGCTTGCGCGGGACACCCCTTCTCCGATCGGAGGACCGATGCGTCGCTCCACGCCGCGTCCGCGGTCCGTACCTGGGCCGTGCCCGCGCGCGGGGCGGGCCACCGGCGCGCCATCACGGCGCCTTCGATCTCCCGGCCGGCGCCCTGACGGGACGTCTCAGGCGGCGGCGCGCCGCAACGCGAGGAGCGCGACGTCGTCCTGCATCGGCTCGCGGCCGACGAGCGCCGCCATGACCGCCGCGCAGACCGCTTCGGGATGGTCGGCGCGCACGGCGTCGCACAGCCGGCCGATGCCGTCGTCGATGGAGTCGTGGCGTCGTTCGACGAGCCCGTCGGTGTAGACGCACAACAGCGCGCCGGGCGGGATCTCGACCGTGGACGTGCGGCGCTTCACCGTGGTGTCGGCGCCGATCACCAGGCCGGAGGGGATCTGTGGTTCCAGCGACACGGCCGGGCTCCCCGGCAAGGCGAGCACGGGGGGCAGGTGGCCGGCCGAGGACACCCTGGCCGACCCCAGGTCCGGGTCGCAGATCGCGTACAGGACGGTCGCCATGGCCCCGGGCTCGAAGTGCTGCATCTTGCGGTCGAGCTTGTGCAGCACCGTCGCCGGGTCGTCCGACTCGAGGGCATAGGAGCGGAGCGCACTGCGCATCCGGCCCATGATGACCGCCGCCTGCAGGCCGTGCCCGGCGACGTCTCCCATCACCAGGCCAAGCTCACCGGACGGAAGCGTGAACACGTCGTACCAGTCGCCGCCCACGCTCGCCCGTCCCGGGCTGTACCGTACGGCCATCTCGACGCCGTCCACCTCCGGCAGCGCGGCCGGGACCAGGCTCCGCTGCAGTTCGCGGGCGGCCATCTGCTCGGTCTCCGACAACAGCGACCGCGCGGCGAGGGCGATGCGGTCGGCCGCCATCCGCAGGAACTCCACCTGCTCACCGGTGAAGCGGTGGGCCCGGATGGTGCCCACGTGCAGGACGCCCAGCAGCGCGCCGCCACTCACCAGCGGAACACCGAGCAGCGAGTGCAGTCCCTTGTCCATGAGCAGCGGATTGACGATGTCCGCCGTACGGACGTCATCGATGATCACTGGCTCTCGTCGTTGGGCGACCCGCCCGGCGAAACCCTTGCCGACCGGCACTCTGACGGCCTGGTAGACCTCCTCCTCGATGCCCTGGGCGGCGGTCGCGATGAGCTGCCGGCCCGACGGGTCGAGCAGGAGGACGACCGCGGTGTCGGCTTCGAGGATCTCGCGCACCCGCACCAGGAGTTCTCGCAGGACGTCGTCGACGCTCATATGCGCGAGCGCCGCGTCGGTGATCGCCTTGATGTGGGCGAGCTTCACCTCCGCGGTGCTCGGCGGGGCGTCGGGGCGGGGGGCCATGCCCGTCAGAGTAATGCCCCTTACGACGTGCTTCTCCGCACACCTGATCGGCGAGGGAACCTCACCCAGGGCGTCCCGCACGTGCACGGATCCGCCGTGCGCCCCGCCTTTCACCGCCCCCGGCCCGGGCGCGGGGCGCTCTACCACCCCACCGCGGTCGCGCGTATCGGTTCTGCTCGGCCGTGCCGGGCTCCCGGATCCGCGGCACGGCCGTGACCCGCGCGGAGGCGTGGATCACGGCCGTGGACGGCGGTACGGATCAGGCCGGGCGGTCAGGCCGGGCGGGTCAGCCCTTCGGCCGGAGCCGGACGACCTGCGGGTCGTGGTCGCTGGTCTGGCCGGCGAACTCGGCGTTGATGTGCACGACGTCGTAGTCGGCGCCGCCGCTCACGCGCGGGCTGGTCAGGATGTGATCCAGCACCTGCGAGTTGCCGTCGTAGACGTAGCTGTACCGTTCCGGAAGCGGCAGGTCGCCGATCAGGTCGTGCAGCACGTCACCGGCGGTGAGCGTCTGCAGGGCCGGGGAGAACTGGTAGTCGTTGAAGTCCCCGACGACCACCACGTTCGCCTTGCGGTCGGCCTTCAACAGGTCCTCGACGAACCCGTGCACCACCGCGGCCTGCCGTCTCCGCTGTACCTCGGACGACCGGGCCGGCGGCTGGAACCGGCTGTGCAGGCTCTGGTCCCCGCCCTTGGAGTTGAAGTGGTCGGCGACCACGATCACCCGGTGCCCGTGGAACTCGAACATGCCGGCCAGGGGCTTGCGGCTGTCGGTCCAGGCCGCGTTCGCCGGGTCGACGCGTCCGGGCGACACCGACAGCCCGGCGTCGCCGTGGTCGGCGACGACCCGCACCGGGGTGGTCGAGTCCCCGCCGGGACGGTCGATGAAGGACACCCGGTCCGGGTTGAACAGGAACGCCACCCGGATGTTGCCGCCCGGCTGGCCGCCGTCGGAGTCGTTGACCGGGTCGATCTCCCGCCACTGGTAGCGAGGGCCGCCCGCGGCGACGATCGCGTCGACGAACCTACCGAGCGTGACGTCCGCCGCGACCGTGCCGTCGTCGGCCGCGCCGCTGTTGTCCTGGATCTCCTCCAAGGCGACGATGTCGGGCGTCGCCAGGTTGTGCACCACGCCCTCGGCCAGCCGGCCGAACTTCGACGGGGCGTCGCCCGGCGCGAGGTTCTCCACGTTGTACGTGGCGACCGCGAGCTCCTTGTTCTCCTGCCGGCGCGTGACCTCCGGGGTGAGACCGCCGTCGCGCAGGGCGCCCAGGGCGGTGGCCTGCATCTCGTACCCGCCGTAGCCGACGTAGTCCAGCGGGCCCTCGGTCGTGCCGGTCAGCTCGTCACCGACGTTCGCCTGCGGGAAGGAGCCGGGGAGCAGCGAGGTGATCTCCAGCCGCCCGCTGTTCGGGTCGTCGTAGGAGGAGTACAGGACCCCGCCGTGGACGCTGCGGTGGTCCGCCGGTCGCGTGGTGACCCACAGCTCGCCGTACTCGTTGGCCGGCGCGATCACCGGCGCGTCGTCGACCCGTACGCGCATGCCCTCCAGCGACTCGAACCGGTCGAGCGCGTAGGCGGACGGCTGGAGCGCGAGCGGCTCGATGCCGCCCCCGCCCGCGTCCGGTGTGTACGCCGCGGGGACGGTGTCCGGGCCGAGGGCGAACGCGGCCGGGAGCGGGTCGCCGGAGGAGAGCACCGTCCACTTCGGCTTGGTCAGCTCGGTGACCGACTGGTTGCCGCTCGACGCGCCGCCGGGGTAGTACTCACTGACCGTGCCGGAGACCAGCACCGAGTCGCCCGGGTTGACGGCCGGTGTGCTGGATCCGGTGAAGGCGAAGAGCCCCTCGCTCGTACGCGGGTCGTCGTCCGGCTGCGGGTCCTGGAACCAGAACCCGCGCGACGAGCCGGTCGCCCGGACCCCGGTGACGATCCCCGGGACGTTCGTGACGGACTTCCCGTTGTCCGGGGAGATCCGCGTCGTGCCCTGGATGTCGTGGATCCGTATGCCGCCGGGGGTCGGCGGGTCGGTGGGGGTGGGCGTCGGGGTCGGCGACGGGTCGCCGGACCCTCCGCCGCTGCCGGTGGGCGTCGGCGCCGCCGTGGCGAAGTCGGCGCCGTTGTCGTCGGTGTCGGCGAGGCCGGCCCCGCGGCTCACCGACGTCGTGTTGCTCGCCGCCGGGGCGGAGGCGCCCTCGCGCACCATGGCGCCGCCGAAGCCGACGAGGTCGCGGATCCGTGGATCGGCCGCGCAGTCCGCGGCGGTCAGGCAGGTGAGCGCGTCGGAGCCGGTGACCAGGGCGACGGTGCCCGCCGTCGCGGACATGCTGATCGAGCCGGTGGCGTCCGGCGCGGGCAGGGCGACCGTGCCGCCGCTGCCCTTCGCCTCGGCGACCAGGTAACGCGAACCACCGGGGATGCCGCCGGTCAGCCTCGTCACCTGCCACTTCGAGGTCGGCCCGGGCGAGGCCGGCAGGTACTGCACACTCCAGCCGTCCACGGACACCTGCTGGGAGCCGCGGTTGGCCAGCTCGACGAAGTCCTGGGTGAGGGTGGCGCCGGAGTTGCCGCCGCCCCCGTACACCTCGGCGATCAGCGCGTCGGACGAGGGAGCGGCGCCGGCGGCCCGGGGGACGACCAGGGCGCCGAGCGCCAGCGTGGCGGCGACTGCGCCGAGCGCGCCCGCATGGCGAAGAGGGACAGGAGACACCGGGGTCCTCTCGAAGGAGAGAAAGATCGGACCCGGGCATCCTCGCGGTGGTCGATTAAGACGGGCAGGCGACTTGGTCACGTCTGGATTGCGTAATGATGTGCGCTTTGCCCACCTCGAGAATCGGCGGGTCCTCCCAGAACCCGTCTTGAGACCGCACCGACCATCGCGGGCCGCGCCCCCACGAGCCACCACGGTCGCGTTCCGTGGGCCCGGGGCGGCCCCCGCACGGCAGGACGGCACAATGTTCCGTCGGAGGAATCGGCCGAGGAGGAGGGATCACGCATGGACTGCCCCGCGTGCGGAGGCGAGGTGCCCCCGGGCCGGTCCGCCTGCCCGCGATGCGGCACCCCGCTGCCGCCGGCGGGAGAACGTCCCGGCCCGGGCACGTACTCCGCCGCCGGAACACCGGCCGACTCACCGACCGCGGCGCCGAATCCGGGGACCCAGCCGCTCCCGGCAGTGGACACGGGCGGCGAACGCCCCTGGAACGTACCGCCGGGCCCTCACCCCGTCCCCGGCGAGGGACCTTCCCGGCCGGGCCCCCACCTGGCCCCCGGCGACGAGGGGAACCCGCCCGAGCCCGGTAACGCCACGCAGATCCTGGGCCCGCCGACCGGGGATCCGATGGCGCCCGAAACCCCTCCGGCGAACTGGATTCCCGGGCCTCCGGCGGCCTGGAGTCCCGGTCCCCCGGCGGGGACTCCGACGCCGGCCGACTCTCCTGCCGCCGGCTGGAATTCCGGCGTCGCGGGGACCGGCCCGGCACCGGCCGGGCCGCCCGTCGGGCAGCCCTTCGGCGGCCCGGGGCCAAGCGGCCCTCCGCCCGGATACCCCCCGTACGGCTGGGACCAGGGTGTTCCGCCGGAGATCGGCGGGCCGCCCGGGCAGCCGCCGAACGCGGGCGGAAGCGGGAAGAACCGGAAGATCCTGCTGGCCGGCGGGATCGCCGCGGCGGTCGTGGTCGTCGGCGGTCTCGCCTACGCGCTGACGCAGGGGTCCTCCGGAGGCGGCGGGACGCCCACCGCGCAGCAGACGACCGCGGACACCGCCGCGCAGCAGGCGTCCGCCGTGGAGCAGGTGCTCAAGTCCGGTCAGACGGCGCGCGGGCACCTGCCCGCCCGCCTGCGGACGTGCGACGACGTCTCGGCAGGGGTCGCCGGATTCCAGCAGGTCGTACGGGACCGGCAGCAGGAGCTGTCCCGGACGAAGGCGCTCAAGGTCGACCGGCTGCCGAACGGCACCCGCCTCCGCCAGGCGATGATCTCGGCCTACCAGAGCTCGCTGGAGGCCGATCAGGCGTACCTCGCGTGGGCGAAGAAGGTCCGGGCGCGCGGGTGCGGCGGCCGGATCGCCCCGTTGGTCGCGCCGTACCACGACGCCCTGTCCGCCAACGACAAGGCCGGCCCCGCCAAGCGCCGGGTGGCCGCCCTGTGGAAGCCCATCGCCACCGCGCACGGCCTGCCCGCCTACGCGTGGAACCGCCTCTGAGTCCCGGGCATCGGGAGCCTCGTGATGCCCGGGACCCAGGGTCACGGCGATGGACGACGACCGGCGGCGCGCCGGCCTATCGGTCCAGAATCGCGATCCGATGCTCCCGCGACGGCAGGAGCGCCATGCGGAAGGCGGCGTTGCCGAGATTGATCGGCGCCCCGCATGTCAGCACCGGGTGGATGGGGCAGGCGGACTGGAGGACGTCACCGTTGACACCGCGAACGGTGACGTGCAGGTTGTCGCCCATCCTCGTCACCGTCACGCAACTCGGCACGAAAGCCTGATTCGGCGGGGCGGTGAACACGCCGGTGAAGTCCCGCCAGATGCCGCGCGTTGGATTCGGCGTCAGGGTGACCTGCTGAATGAGGACCCGCCCGGCACGCGTGGTCGTCGCGACGAACTTGGTGTTGCCCTGAACGGTCGAGTCGATGCAGGTACCGGAGGCGCCCGCAGGCCCGGTCGGACCCGTTGGCCCCGTCGGCCCGGTGGGACCACCTCTCGGGCCGGTCGGGCCCGTAGGACCGGTCACGCCACGAGGGCCGGTCGGACCGGTGTTACCGCGAGGACCCGTCGGACCGGTGTTACCGCGAGGCCCCATTGGGCCCGTCGGGCCGGTCGGGCCGCGAAGACCGCGAGGACCGGTCGGGCCTGTCGGACCGGTCGCGCCGGTCGCGCCGGTCGGGCCGGTCTCGCCGCGCCGGCCCCGGTGGCCCTTCCTGCCGTGGCGTCCGCGCGGGCCCTCGGGGCCCTGCGGGCCTTCCGCGCCTTCGATGCCGGGCTGCGCTCGGTCGCCGCCCTTGACGATCGCCTTGGCTCCCCCGTGCCCGATGGCTCCGCCATCGCCGCCGAGGTTCTCCCAGCAGTTGATGTCTTGTTCCTCGCAGAAGTCGCGAGCGGAGAGGTCGACCGACCGCGTCGAGGTCGAACCCGGCATGACGCGCTCGACACCGGCCGATGCCGGCAGCGCCACCGCGACGCCCAGGCCACTGACCACCGCGGCGGTCGCGAGAGGCGCGATACGCGACCGCGTTCCGCCGCGAGCCGCCTCTTGTTTCCCGTAACCAGTCAATTTGGACACCTATAACAAGTCGAGAAGGCTGGATTTCGGATTGACCGAAGATTGCGCGGTGTGAATACCCGGCGACTCACCGCCCGACGCGCGTCAGAGTTAATGACTGAGCAAGACTCATTCCCCCTGCAAAGGCGACCGCCACCTTTGGTCCAGGACCGCACGAATCACGCCTTAGGCGGCGCGTTTCGCGCCGGTTTCACAGGCGCCGCCAGGCGACCCAGTTCCCGGAATCGGTCCAATGAGCCGAGATAGGGACGAAGCCCGGTGGCGCGGCGGGCCAGCTCGCCCGCGGCAGATCGTGCGGGTCCCAGGGGACGATGACCAGAGTTAGATCCTTCGGGAGCGTTCGGGAGTCGAAACGGTCGATCGGCAGCAAATGACTTTGGACCTGGAATGCCAGGGAGACCCAGATCTGCCAGCGCATATCCCGGTAGTCGATTCCGACGCGGTCAGCAGGGCCGAGGACGGCACTGTCCAGGCTGCTCGCCTTGTCGAGGGTGTCCGCCCAGTAGCGGGTGACCCGCCCGATCATCACGGCGACCACGGCGAGATTCACGGCGGCGACGAGGGCGACCAGGACCGGCCCGAGCCTGCGGTTCCTGGCGAGGGCGAGACCCGGCAGGAACACCAGGGCGGCCGCCGTGACCCACCAGAACCTCAGACAGTCCCAGCTCCACGTCAGCACGGTCATCTCGGGGAAGTCGAGGGACAGGAAGAACGCCTGGGTCAGGCGGTTCCCCGCGTGCAGCCACACCACGAGGGCGCAAACGGCCGTCAGAACGGCCGCGGCCGACACCACCGCGGCGACACCGATCCGGGTGGCACGTACGACGCAGGCGGCCCCGGCCAGGAACAGCGCGGGAGCGAGGCAGGTCAGGTACCGGCCGTAGGCAAGGTTCGCGACCGTGCCCTCGTCCGGTGTCGCGGCCGAGGTCGCGAGCGCGATACCCGCCACGCTCACGAGCGTCAGGGCCGCCGCCGTCCGCGTCGCAAGCGGCGTGCTCCGGCGGACCGCGGCCGCCGCGGCGGCCACCAGGCCGACTCCGGCCAGGCCCCAGGTCGAGACGATGAGGTACCAGATCTTCCCCGTGGCCAGTCCGAGCGTCCAGCCCCAGCCGTTCCACGTGGTCAGCCGCCCGGCCAGGAGCGGCCCCAACGGCAGGGCGCCGTCGGGGTAGATCTCCGCGCGTATCCAGGAGTTCAGCGCCCACCCGGCCACCATGCCGGCGGCCAGCACGGCGGCGGGCGCCACGAGCCGGCGCCGGGGAAGGCGGCGGCACAGCAGGAGAACCATCAGGAGGCCCCCGTGCGCGATGACGATGATCAGCCCACGGGTGTGCGCGCTACAGCAGTAGGCGGCCAGCGCGCTCGCGGCGATGCCCCATCCCTGCCCTCGCCGGGCGACCCAGGAGTGGACGCACAGTAGCCAGGTCAGCACCGCCAGCGGAAGGACCGCGTCGCTCAGCGCGTACTGGCCGTAGTAGAGCATCGACGGCAGGGACGCCGTCACCATCGCCAGCGGGAAGGCGCGCCTTCGTGACAGGCCGAGCCGCCGCAGCGCCACGTGGGCGGGCGCCAGCAGGCACGCGCCGAGCACCGCGTTGATCACCAGTGCGATCCGGTAGATCGTCACCGGGTCGTCGCTCAGCCAGTACGCCGGGCACAACAGCAGCGAGTATCCGCCTTGATAAAACGTGCGCCCGGACAGGTCGCTCGACGCGCCCCCGGCCAGCAGCCGCGCCGCCAGGAGATATCCCGTCTCGTCCGGAATCAGAACCGGGAACTTGTGAAGAGCGGCCAGAATGACGCGAATCGCCACCTGCGCCAGCCATCCGCCGCACATCACGACCGGCCACCAGCGCACCCGGCGCCCGGTCCGGCTCGCCCGCGAGCGTACGACTTCTTGCGGTTTCGTATTTCCGAGCAAGCCCATGCCGTCTCCCCCGAAGAACCGGCCCGTCGCGCATCTCGCGCCCGGCCGGCGAGCCTGCGCCGACAGCCAACGACAGCACGTTAATCGGGCGGCGCCTCACCTCCGGGGAGGAGACGAGAAAGCGCGTTCCCACACGACGCAAAGAACCAATGCGGGCGGCCGACGCGGCGGATCCCCGGCGCACATGGGAACCGGCCGCCCCGGGAAGGGACGGCCGGTCTCACGACGGACGGACGCGGTTCGGCGTGGTGGTCACGGGGTGGCTCTGTCGACGGCCTCCCGTGCGCCCAGCCGCTCGATGCGCCGCCGCGCGCGCTCGATGTTCTCCGGTGTGGGGTCCTGGCCCTCGGCCATCGCCAGGTCCTCCGGATCGATCGGCGTCTCGGAACCCGACCTCAGGTTGGGGCGGCGCGGCTCGGGTTCCTCGGTGCGCTCCGACATCGTCGTCTCCTCTCAGCCTTCTCCCGTGTCAGCCCTTCGAGCGGGCCTTCGCCGTCTTGCGGTCGTTGGCCTTCTGGAGGGCGTCGACGAGTTCCTTCTTGCTCATGTTCGAGCGGCCGGAGATGTCCATCCTCTTGGCCAGGTCGTAGAGGTGTTCCTTGGACGCGTTCATGTCGACACCGCCGGCACTCTTGCGCGACGTGTCGCGGCCGCCTTCGGACTGCGGGTCGGAGGGGCCCTTGGCGCCCTTGTCCTTCGGTTCCCAATGGTCACCCACCTTCTCGTGGGTGTGCTTCAGCGCGCCGTACGCGACCCGGTGGGCCCGCTCGCCCTCGCCGTACTCCTCGACGGCCGAGTCGTGGGCCTTGGCGAACGTACGCTGGGCCTTCGCGTCCGATCGCTGGATCGTGCTGGGCAGCTCGCTCTTCTTGGCCGTTCCCTTCTTGGTCGTCTTGGGCATCTCTCGCTCCTTCCGGGACGAAGGTCCGACGCTGTCGGCCATACCCCGAGGTACGTCCTCACACCTGCCGACGAGGGCGTTTCCGCTCACGACCGCGAGCGGAGGGTGTGCCGGCGCCGCGTTACGCCTCCCGCCTCCGGGGTAGGCGCTCGGCCAGGAGATCCAACCCCCCTACGGAGCTCACATGGCGGTGAAGAGACGTACCGCGACCGCGGTCGCGCGGACCGGGCGGGCGACGGACGAGAGGCTCGGCAGCGCGGCGTTCCTCCGGCGGAACATCCGCAAGGCGTTCCCGGAGCACTGGTCGTTCCTGCTGGGCGAGATCGCGCTCTACTGTTTCGTCACCCTGCTCCTCACCGGGGTGTTCCTCACCTTGTTCTTCAAGCCCTCGCAGGAGCAGACGGTCTACACCGGGTCCTACCCGTTCCTGCACGGCGAGAAGGTGAGCGAGGCGTACGCCTCCACCGTGCACATCTCCTTCGACGTACGCGGTGGCCTGCTGGTACGGCAGATCCACCACTGGGCCGCGATGCTGTTCGTCGCCGCGATCTGCGTCCACCTGATGCGGATCTTCTTCACCGGCGCCTTCCGCAAGCCCCGGGAGATCAACTGGGTCATCGGCACGACGCTCTTCGCGCTGGCCGTCGCCGAGGGCTTCGCTGGCTACTCGCTGCCGGACGACCTGCTGTCCGGCACCGGCCTGCGCATCATGCAGGGCATCGTGCTGTCGATCCCACTCGTCGGCACCTACCTGAGCCTCTTCGTCTTCGGCGGGGAGTTCCCCGGGCACGACTTCATCCCCCGGCTGTTCACGGTGCACGTCCTGCTGATCCCCGGCATCCTCCTCGCGCTGATCAGCGCGCATCTGATGATCGTCTGGCATCAGAAGCATACGCAGTGGCCCGGCGAGCGGCAGACCGAGGAGAACGTCGTCGGCGCGCCGACGTACCCGAAGTTCCTCGCGCACACCCTGGCGTTCTTCCTGTACGTCCTGGGCGTACTGGCCCTGCTCGGCACGTGGGCGCAGATCAACCCGATCTGGCTGTACGGCCCCTACCGTCCCGACTCGGACACCTCGGGCGCCCAGCCGGACTGGTACGTCGGGTTCCTCGAAGGCGCCCTGCGCATCACGCCCCGGATCTCCTGGGACCTCGCGGGGCACTCGATCGCCTGGAACGTCTTCCTGCCCGCCGTCGTCCTCCCCGTGTGCTTCTTCACGCTCATCGGGCTGTACCCGTTCTTCGAGCGCTGGGTGATCGGCGACCCGCGACCCCACCACCTGTGCGACCGCCCGCGGAACGCGCCGACCCGTACGGCCCTGGGCGTGGCGGCCATCGTCTGGTACGGGAACCTGTGGGCGGCCGGCGGGAACGACGTCATCG
>NZ_JAMXMX010000048.1 GCF_024055725.1 Actinoallomurus spadix
CGTGCTGTGCGCCGCGACGCAGGGCGTGCCGCCGCTCGCGTAGATGTCACACGGCTGCGAGGTCGCGGCCTGCGACGCCGCCGGTAGGCCGGCCTGGAGTCCGGCGGCGAGCGCGACCGCCGCGCCCGCCGACAGCAGTGCTCTTCGCACGCGGCGAAGTCGTGACAGGGCATTCATGAAGAGCCTCTCGTCCGGTCGCACCTCTTCGTCCTCTTCGCGGCGTCGCAGTCCCGATGTTCGACATACCGAACGCCATTCGAAGTGGTCGCCTGGACGGTAAATTGCCGGTTGTGCCCTGTCAACGGCCCTTTCATCGATTTCCTGACAGATCCCCGGTCCGGCCTGTCAGAGGATTTCCCTAGCAGAAAGAGGCCGAGTCGAACTGATGTGCCGTGAACCTCCGCCACCTGCCGATCCGGATGTGGCCGTGCATGTCGAGCCGGACCCGCTCGAACAGCGGCGCACCGGGTCTGATCGCGTGGCAGAGCCAGCGGCGGACAGGGCCGGGCAGGGAGCGGGTGATGGCGGGATCGAAGTGCCGCCGGTGCTCCGGCGAGACGGGGAAGGCCGGCCGGTGCCGAGCGTCGTGCATCGAGGATCTCCCATCAGGTACGGCCGGTCCACTGAGGCGCGACATCGCGCCATTCCGCCTCCCACAGGGCGGCACCCGTCCGGTCCAGCCGACGGCGCGTCAGCGCGTACGCCCCGTACAGTCCGATTCCCGCCACGGTCAGGGTGCTCACCGAGACCACCCCGGTCGTCGTGATCGTCTGGACCCGCGTCCGCGGAGGTCCGGCCAGCGCGCCCGACCGGTCGATCCAGATCTGCCGTCGCCGCCCGGCTCGGTCGCCCTTGGCCTTGCTCACGGTCGCGTACCGGGTCGCCCCGGCCGGGGTGCGCCACTGGAGCGTCGCAAGGGAGCCACCCGGCGCGCCGGCCTCGATCACGCCTTCGACCGTCGCCGTGGCACGATGCCGCGCCAGGCGCTGCGCCTGTTCGCGACCGACTCCGGAGTCGTAGGTCGCGCCGCCGACCGCCACCGCGAGCAGCGGGCCGCCGAACGCGGAGGCGGCCAGGGCGCAGAGGAGGAGTGCGGAGCGGACGCGATCGATCCGCCGTCGCAGCGGATTGCGGTCCGGGCACACGTACCGGACGGCGCCGTGGATACGGAATCCCAGGTTCACTGCGAGGCTCCGTTCAGCCGGGGTGGCGCCCCGCGCCGCTGGGGGCGGGCTCGGGGGCGTTGTCGCGAAGCCAGCCTGGTCGCCGCCGGCCGGGGCCCGGGAGGGCCGTAGGTCCCGTCGCCGCGCGGAAAGGTCACACCACCGCCGGCCCGGCCCTCGGGGCGCCTGCGGGCTCCCGCCGTTCCGGCCCATCGGCCGGGTCGCTCACCTGGGGACGAAGGTCCTGTCGGCGGTACGGCTTTGGCCTCTGCGGTGTGCGGGGTGGTTCGCGGTTGAGTGAGATCAGCCGGAACCGCTCCGGCGCCGCCTGAATGAGGTGAATGACGATGGCCGTCACCGACCGCCGCCCCGCTGCCCACCGCCTGCACCTGCCCGCGTTCCGCGCCGAGCCGGTGATCGAGCGTCCCGCGGCCCGTTACGTGTGGGCTGTGGCCCGCATCGCCCTCGGTTTCGTGTTCGTCTGGGCGTTCGTGGACAAGCTGTTCGGGCTGGGGCATGAGACCGCCGCGAAGCAGGCGTGGATTCACGGTGGCCACCCGACGCTGGGGTTCTTGAAGTTCTCGGCGGCCGGTCCGCTGAAGGGCTTTTACCACGGCATCGCCGGTGCGGCGTGGGCGGACTGGATGTTCATGCTCGGCCTGGCCGGTATCGGCATCGCGCTGATGCTCGGCGTCGGGATGCGGATCGCCGCGGCCGCCGGTGCGGTGATGCTGGTGATGATGTGGAGCGTCGTTCTTCCTCCGGCCAACAACCCGTTCCTGGACGACCACCTCATCTACGCCCTGCTGGTGATCGGCCTGGCCCTCGTCGGCGCCGGTGACACCCTCGGCCTGGGCCGCCGGTGGGCGAAGACCGGACTGGTCCGCCGCCTCCCCATCCTCAAGTGACCCACCCCGAGAGAGCGCGTGGTCCGGCCACGCGCTCCGGTGGGAACCCGGAACCTGGAGGAACCATGAAGACGAGGTCAGCGGGCGTGGTGCCGCCCGAGGAGATCGCCGCTTTCGTCATCGACGCGGCCTCCCAGGCGCCGTCGGTGCACAACACCCAGCCCTGGTGGTTCGGCGTCCACGGATCACGAGTGACGGTGCACGCCGACACCGACCGGAGGCTCGACGTGGCCGACCCGGACGGCCGCGAGATGCTCATCAGCTGCGGTGCCGCGCTGTTCAACCTCCGCCTGGCGGCACGGCATCTCGGTCACACCGCCGAGGTGCGGCTCTGGCCGGACCCGGAGCGCCCGACCCTCCTCGCCGACGTCGACCTCATCCCGGATCGGCCCGCCACGGCCGACGAGCGGCGGATGTTCGAGCAGATCACGCGCCGCCACAGTCACCGGGGCGGCTTCACGGCGGACAGGCCGCCGACCGGGCTGTCGTCCACGCTGGGCGCCGAGGCGCGGCGGGAGGGCGCCGTGCTCCGCGTCGTCGCCGACCTGCGGGCCATCCGGGCGCTGGCCGGGTTGTCCGAGGTCGCCGAGCAGACCCAGCGCCTGAGCCCCGACCACGTGGGCGAGATCGCCCGATGGGCTCCCGCCCCGGGCAACCGGCGCAAGGACGGGGTTCAGGCCGGCGCGTACCCCCGCGAGGCCGCGCACACCGACCCGCACTTCGCCGCCCGCGACTTCGCCCGGGGACAGGGGTGGGGCCGTACCGAGGCCCGGCACCTGACCGGTGACCGGACCGGAACGGTGGTCATGGTGATGACGCGCGAGGACACGGCCGCCGACTGGCTCGCCGCCGGACAGGCCCTGCAGCGCGTCCTGCTGCGCGCGGCGGAAGACGACGTGTCGGCCGCCTTCCACACGCAGGCGCTGGAGTTCCCCGAGCTGCGCGCGTTCGTCCGCGAGCGGTACTGCGACGGCGCCCACCCGCAGGTCATCATGCGGCTCGGCCACGCCGAGGAGGAGACCGGCGGCGGCGTGCGCAGGCCGGAGGCGGAGATCGCGAGGGACGAGCCGTGAGCGCGGCGGCCCACCGCCGGAACCGGACGCCGGGCGTTCCCCCTGAGACCGGGAACGCCCGGCCGGGACGGTTAGACCACCAGGTCCGCAGAGCCGGTGGGACGGAAGGCCCGTTGTCCTCGCGAGGGAACAGAAGAGAGCCGACGGGCTGATCGCCCGGCGGCTCTTCTCTCTACGGCTGCCCACCGGTTCGTGATCGGCTCGGGAGGCCGGGCCTGCCGGTGGTGGCCGCGCGCCGTGGTCTACGGCCACGGGCGCGCGAGGGTGCTCGGCCGCGGACGCCGAGAGCCTGGCCGAAGGTGCTCGGCGGCGACTCCGAATGCGCGGCCGAAGGTGCTCAGCCGCGGACGCCGAGCGCCCGGCCGAGGGTGCGGAACAGGTCGGTCTGGTCGGTCACCCCGACCACGTTGGCGGCCTGCGGGCCCTGCGCGGCGATGCGGACCTCGGTGCCGGTGTGCTCCTGGGACTGCCCCGGCGTGTTGGTCGCGTAGTTGATCTTCATGTTGGCGCCGTCGGCGGTGATCAGCGTCGCGGTCTGACCGGGGCTCTGGGTGTCGACCGGGATGATCTGGCTGGTGTGCCCGTGGTCGGCGGTGACGACGACGAGGGTGTCACGGTGCCGGCGGGCGTAGTCCAGCGACGCCGCGACGGCCCGGTCGAACTCGACGTGCTCGCCGATCTGCCCGCAGGGGTTCGCCGCGTGGTCCTGCTTGTCGATCGACGCGCCCTCGATCTGCAGGAAGAAGCCCTTCTTGCCGTGCTCGGTCTGGGCGTCGAGGAGACCGATCGCCTTGCTCGCCATGTCGCGCAGGTGCGGGCCGCTGAACGCGCCGTTCGTCGTGCACCTGGCAGGGTCCGTCCCGCCGACCTTCGCCAGCGGACCGGTCCACTCCAGCGGCAGGTTGCCGTCCGCGAACAGGCCGAGCAGCTTCTTGCCCGGCTTGGCCGCGGCCAGCCCCGAGGCGTCCGTGACGACGTTGTAGCCCGAGGCGGCGGCCTGGTCGAGGACGGTCTTGCCCTTGAACGCGCCGGCCTTGACGGTCTGGGCGAACCGCGCCCTGCCGCCGCCGAGGTAGATGTCGGCGCCCGTCTGCACCTGCTGCTCGGAGATCGAGCCCGGGCCGCCGTTCACCTTGTCCTGCTGCGGGCACTTGGCCATGTCGGCGGGTCCCTCACAGGACCGGTCGGCGACATGGGCGGTCAGCACGGCCGGGGTCGCGTCGCCCAGCTCGGCCGTGGTGACGTCACCGGTGCGGAAGCCGGCCTTCTTCGCCAGTTCGAGCACGGTGGACTGCGCCTTGCCGTCCGGCGTCACCGAGATCGCACCGTTGTAGGTCTTGTGCCCGGTGGCCCACCCGGTCCCGCTGGCGGCGGAGTCGGTGACGTAGTCGGGCTTGCGCGGGTCGTTCTTGTCCACGGAGTACGTGGTGTACGCGCCGGTCAGCGGCAGGGTGTCCATCGCGAGGCGGCCCGCGGCGCCCTTGGCGTAGTTGCGGGCGATCGTGATCTCCGAGTCGCCCATGCCATCGCCGATCAGGAGGATCACGTTGCGGGCCCGGCCGCCCTTGATCGCCGCGCGTACGGAGTCGGTCCGGTCACCGCCTGACGCGAAGGTGGGAACGGCGGCCGCCGCGCAGACGCCGATCGCCGTGGCGGCGACGATGCTCCGGCGGAACACCCTCAGGGACGAGGCCATTCAAGCTCTCCTCTGCAGGAACTGGCTGGTCAACGAGAAGCACTCCACCGGTGCGAGATGACCTCTCACAGGGGGGCGGGTAAAGCGCAAGCAAAGAGAGTGCCAAAACGGAATGAAAGGGGTCGCGATGACCTGCACCGAGACCCTGCGGCGCGGCGTTCGCCGCCCGCCGGTCCGTCACCTTGCAGATTGCTTATCTAAATAACCTGATCTAAGGTTCCTTGTATCAAAGCCGATCACCTGAGGAGCACCCCATGAGCACTCCCGTTCCGGCCGGCGCACCGCGGCCGGCCCGCACCGGCACCCACACGCTCCAGGTCGGCTCCGTCGGCCCGGTGGAGGTGACGGTCCAGGACCGTGACCGCACCCGGCCCTACCTGCTTCTGCACGGCGGCGGTGGCGTGGCGACGATGACCGGCTTCGCCGACCTGCTGGCCGAGCGCACCCGCTCACGGGTGCTGCTGCCCACCCATCCCGGCTTCGGCGGCACGCCGAAGGCCGAGAACCTGACCGGCGTCACCGAGCTCGCCCGGGCGTACGTCGCGCTCCTGGAGCGGCTCGACCTCACGGACGTCACCGTGATCGGCAACTCCTTCGGCGGCTGGCTGGCCGCCGAGATCGCCCTCCAGCGGAGCCCGCGGGTCGGCGGCGCGGTGATCGTCGACGGGATCGGCATCGAGGTCGACGGCCACCCGATGACCGATGTCCGCGGCATGTCACCGGCCGAGATCCACACCTACTCCTTCCATGACCCGCGCAAGGCGCCCACCCCGCCGAGCGGCGGTGGCCCCGGCCCGAGCCCGGACGTGCGGGCGCTGGTCGGCTACACGGGCCCCGGCATGACCGACCCGGCGCTGGCCGGGCGCCTCGGCGCCCTCGACCTGCCCGTCCACGTGCTGTGGGGCGAGAGCGACCGCATCGTCGACCCCGAGTACGGCAAGGCCTACGCCGCCGCCATCCCGACGGCCACGTTCACCCTGCTGCCCGGCACGGGCCACCTGCCCCAGGTCGAGACGCCCGAGGAACTGCTCGGCGCGCTGCTCGGCCTCGGCGTCTGACCGCCCGTCCATGGGATCGCCCCGGCCGACGTCCGCGTGATCCTGCCCGGGGCCGCGGTCCACGTCGCGTCAGACCGCCGCCGGCGCGTCACCGGGCCACGGTCCGCGGGGTGTTGTAGCCCTCCACCCGCAGGAGCGGGCGGCCGGAGGGCAGCGCCCCGGCGGGCCAGGAGAGGGCGACGGTCCGCGACTCGCCGGGCAGCAGCCACACGTAGTTGTCGTCGTAGAGGGTCGGCAGGACGCGCTCACCGCTCTTGGCGTCCAGCAGTGACAGGCGGACCATCGCCGCGACCGCCGGGCCACTGTTCCGGAGCGTCGCGGTCAGGCCGTGTCGGGAACCGGATCGGGTGACCCGCCCGACGGAGGCCGTGACCCTGACCCGCCGCATCCCGTTCAGGGCCTGCATCGCGGCGGGAGTGCGGTAGCGCCAGTAGGTGTTGCGCGACAGGAGCCGGCCGGCGGCGTCCTCGAAAGTCAGCCGCAGGAGGTGCAGGTCGGGCAGGTCGCCGGTCCAGCCGGCGGCGAACGCCTGCGCCGTGGCGGCGGGCGCGAGATCGACCTTCGCGCTCCGGGCGGTGCCGAGCTCCTTACCGGACAGGTCGTGGACGTGCGCCGTGACGGTCGCGCCCTTGACCGCCCGCGCGGTGTGGTTCACCGCGATGACCTGCCACGTGCGGGGGTCGGCCTGGACGTGCAGCGGTTCGCAGGCGGCGCGGGCCCCGTAATAGGTGCCGTTGACGTCGAAGTCGTAGTCGTAGGTCTGCCATACCGTGCTGTGCCACGCCGGATGCGACATCCACAGCATGAGGCCGCTGGCGTCGTTCCAGAGGTTGGCGTTCCACGCCTCGAACATGGCCCGCGTGTTCTCGTAGTTGACGAACTGCGCCTTGCGGGCGAAGTCGTCGAGTCCCGTCGCGGTGCCGAGGCGGTCCTCGATCGCAGCCTTGTAGGCCTGCGGCGCCTGGTTCCCGTGCTCGCTCCAGTCGTGGTAGAACCACGCCCCGCCGATCGGCCACTCCGGCTCCTCGCCGACGAGGTGGCGCATGCTCTCGGCGGTGGACACGACGGGCATGCCGATCTCGGTGTGGAAGCCGAAGGTGTGGCTGCCGTAGGTCGACGGGTCGTAGTACCTCGCCGGCTCGACCCAGAAGTACGGGCCGCCGCCGGTGACGATCCCTCCCGCCGAGTTGTTCTGGTACAGGATGCCGGGGGCCTGCGACTGCACCGCGTCGCGCATGCCCTTGTCGATCGCGGACGGCGGGTTGCCCTCATTGGCGCCGCACCAGACCACGACGCACGGGTGGATGCGGTAGCGGAGGACGGTGTCCGCGGCCAGGTCGTTGTACGCCTTGTGGTCCGGCGGGTCCATCGCCCAGGCGTTGGGGAAGTCGTTCCACACCAGGATGCCGTACTCGTCGCAGGCGGCGAAGAACTCCTCCCGGTCGCTGGAGGCGACCCAGTTGCGGATCATGGTGAAGTTCATGTCGCGGTGCATGCGCACCGCCGCGTCCATCCTGGCCGGGTCCATCCGGCGCAGCAGCTCGTCCCAGCCCCAGTTGCCGCCACGGGCGAGGACACGGACGCCGTTGACACTGATCTTCAGCGCCTCCGGGGTGTTGTCGACGGACTTCACGTCGGTCCACGTGTCCCCGTCGTCGGACACCTGGATCACGTACGTCTTCGGGTACGCGGTCTCCCAGACGATCGCCACCCGGTCGAACCGCCGCGGGGAGCCCAGGTCCACCTGGATCCACTGGTCGTCCTTGTACTCGGAGGACCAGCGGGTGCCCTGGTCGCCGTCGGTGGCGTTCGCCGCCGGGTTCGACGACTCCTCGCTCGACGCCTTCACCGGCCGGTGCAGCGCGAGGTCGGTGGCCGGCTCGGAGCTGTCGATCACGGCCAGTGACCACAGCGAGTTCCCCCAGCTCGTGGTGCGGAAGCCGCACTGGATCCGCACGTAGCGGGCGGTCCGCGCGGGGAAGTCCTCGACCCGCAGGCTCGCGGAGCCGCCGTCGAAGGGGAGGGGAGTGGCGGTGTTGTCGACGGACTTGGCGTCGGTCCAGGTCGTGCCGTCGGCGGACACCTGCACCACGTACGTCCGGGCGTACGCCCGCTCCCATACGAGGTCCACCCGGTCGAAGGACTGCGTGGCGCCCAGGTCCACCTGGATCCACTGGTCGTCCTTGTACTCGGAGGACCAGCGGGTGTCCGGGTCGCCGTCGGTGGCGTTCCCGGGCTGGTGGTCGTCCTCGTCCACGCCGGAGGCGGTGGCCTTCGCGTGCAGGGCCAGGTCCGTCCCGGGCCGCGCGCTGTCGAGGACCGAGAGCGCCCACAGCGACGCCCCCCATCCGGTCGCGCGCGTCAGGCACCGGATCCGTACGTACCGTGCGCTCTGCCGGCCGACGTCGACGGACTGGGTGTAGGCGTCGGTGTCGTCCGTGAACCGCAGCGGTACCTTGTACTCGTAGCCGAACTGGCGGATGCCGAACCGGGTGGTGCGCCGGTCGCTCTCTTTGCCGCCGACCGACGCGGTCATCGTCAGATCGTGCAGGTGCGGCTCGCCGAGGCCGTTCGGCCACCACAGCTTCGGGTCGCGCACCCGCAGCCGGGCGTAGGCGTCCGGGGCGAAGACGACGTCGGCGCTCCGACCGGCCGGGACCGTCACGGTCTTCGAGACCCGTACGCCGTCGAAGGACGCGGTGACGGTCGCCTCGTGGTCTGTGGAGTCGGCGTTGCGGACGGGGACGACGATCGTGAGTTCGGCGGTGGAGGTGCCGGGCAGCTCGGGGAGCACGGTGTCCACCCGCGGGTCCCCGATCACGACGTGCCCGGTGGACCGCAGCCGCACGTGGTTCCAGATGCCGGCCGCGCGGTCCCGTACGGCCGGCATCCAGTCCCAGCCGGACGAGGCGAGGTACGTCGGCGAGTTGAGGTTCATCATCCGGGCACCGGCGTCCACCATGGACGCGCCGGCCGGTCCCTTCTCACCCGGGCTGCCGGGGACGGGCATCGGCGTGATCTTCACGGCCAGCGCCTGCCCGCCGCGCTCGGCGAGCAGCGACGTCACGTCGAACGCCGAGCGGGCGAACGGGAACGTCATCCCGCCGACGCGCCGTCCGTTGAGCCAGATGTCGGCCTGGTGGTTGATGCCGTCGAACTCCAGCCAGACGCGGCGTCCCGGCCCGGTGCGCAGGCCGCGGGGCAGCTCGAAGTCGCGCTTGTACCACCAGGAGTGGCGCGACAGGGCCTCGGGGACGCGCAGGTTGTTCAGCCCGGCGACCGGGTCGGGCAGGTGCCCCTGCTCGACCAGCGACGCGAGGACGGTGCCGGGCACGGTCGCGGGCAGCCATCGGCTTGTGTCCACGGAGGTACGGGACAGGTCCGCGCCCTCGCCGCCGGCCCAGTCGTCCATGGTCAGGGTCCAGCCGGACTCCAGCGGCACGGTCCCGTCGTCGGCGACCTTCAGCTCCGGAGCCTCGTGGTGGTGCGTGCCCCAGTCGGTCCAGCCGGTGACCGCGGGCCGGTGCGCCTGCTCGACGCCGTACACCTCGAAGCCGTTCAGGCCCAGCGGGTTGGGACTCGAGCGCTTGCGCGCCGTCATCCGCACCCACCGCGCGACGACCGGTGCGGCGAGGTCGATGTTCACCACGCCGCCGGTGCCGTCGGTCGTGTGGTGCACGGTCGTCCACGAACGCCGGTCCCGGGAGGTCTCGACGACGAAGTCGCGCGCGTAACTCGACAGGATCTCCTTGCCGGTGGTGCCCTCGTTCGGATTGCCCGTCGACGGCAGAGTGACGACCGGGTCGCCGTCCGCGGCCTCGAACGTCAGGCGGATCGAGGTGACCTGGCAGTCCGCCTGCAGGTCGACCGAGATCCACTGCGGGTCGCCGTCCGCGGCCCGCCATCCGGTGCCCCGCACTCCCGGTGCGGTGAGCCGGTCCACGGCGAACGCGCCGGGGGTGGGCGCGTAGGCCGTCGACGACACCTCGACGGGGCGGTGGAGCGCGAGTTCCTGGGACGTTCGCCCGGCGGGGGCGGTCGCGGGCTCGGCGGCGGAGCTCGTGCCCGGGTTCAGCAGTCCGAGGCCGAAGCCGCCCAGGAGCGTCGACCCGGCGGCGAGGAAGGATCGCCGTGAGGGCGTACGAACATTCGGCTGATCTGCCATGACCGGATTTCCAATCCCCAAGGTGAGCCGACCGGAGGAGTAGGGCGCACCGCGCTGATGACAACGTTGTCACAGGGTCCGCTCCCCGCCGGTTCCCTGTCAAGACCCGCCCGCCCGCCGGGCTGCGGGCGGCCCGGTGCACGCATTGAGCGAACGTCCAGCGATCCGGCGCCGGGCTGTAGGAATGCCCATGGCGCAGGAGGTCACATCACGGGTTGACTGGCGCCCATGAATCCGACGCCAGCGATGCGCCGTCTGGTGGTGCCCGCTCGGGAGGCACGCGCCGTCCGGCTCGCGACCGGTGACCGTGTCCGTATCGTCGACCTCGAAGGCCGCCAGGTCGGCGACGTGTTCTGCTTCGCGGCCGAGGACCCGTCCGAGCACCTCAGCGCCGCGCACACCCGGACCCAGCTCGGCCGGCTGTTCCCGGCGGTGGGGGAGTCCTTCGTCACCGACCGGCGGCGGCCGATCCTGACCCTGGCCGACGACACCTCCCCCGGAGCGCACGACATGCTGATCGCCGCCTGCGATCCGGCGCGGTACCGGGCCCACGGAGTCGAGGGCTGGCACGCCTCGTGCGCGGAGAACCTCCATCGTTCCCTCGGAACGCTCGGCCTGCGGACCTCAGTCGTCCCGCAGCCAGTCAACGTGTTCATGCGGATCGCGATCGAGGAGGACGGCGGCCTCACGTGGCTGCCCGCGTCGACCCGGCCGGGAGACGGCGTGACCCTCGAGGCGGCGATGAACTGCGTGCTGGTGGTCTCCGCCTGCCCGCAGGACGTCGTCGGGATCAACGGCGGCAACGAGACGACCGCACTGGCCATCGACCTGCTCCCCGTCCATGAATCCCCCGAGCGGGTCCCCGCTCTTCACGACCAAGGAGAAACGCAGTGACCACCGTTGACTCCGCCGTGCACCCCGCCCTGGCGCCCGCGCGGATCGCACGCCTGAGCCTGCGGAACCGGCTCGCGGTCGCGCCGATGACCCGCGTCTCGGCCGCGCCCGACGGAACGCCGACCCGGCAGATGGCCGAGTACTACGCCGCGTTCGCCCGCGGCGGCTTCGGCCTGGTGATCACCGAGGGCACCTACACCGACGATCGGTACAGCCAGGGATACCTCAACCAGCCCGGCATCGTGACCGACGGGCACGTCACGGCCTGGCGGCAGGTCACGGAGCAGGTGCACGCGGCCGGCGCCCGTATCGTGCAGCAGTTGATGCACGCCGGCGCGCTGTCGCAGGGCAACCCGTACCGGCCCGGGACGATCGGCCCCTCGGCGGTGCGGCCGCTGCGCGCGATGATGCCCGAGTACGGCGGCAGCGGGCCGTGGCCCGTGCCCCGCGCGATGACCACCGCCGACATCCACGAGACCGTGGCCGGGTTCGCCGCCGCCGCCGGGCACTCGCTGCGCGCCGGATTCGACGGCGTGGAGATCCACGCCGCCAACGGCTACCTGCTCGACCAGTTCCTGACCGACTACACCAACCGGCGCACCGACGAATACGGCGGCGCACCGATTCACCGCGTGCGGCTGACCGCCGAGGTCGTCGCGACCGTCCGCGCGGCCCTCGGGCCGGACGCCGTCATCGGCGTGCGCCTGTCGCAGGGCAAGGTCAACGACCTCACCTACCGCTGGCCCGGCGGCGCCGGTGACGCGGAGGTCATCTTCGGCGCACTGGCCGAGGCGGGAGCCTCGTACCTGCACATCGCGAGCGAGGGACGGTCCTGGATCGACAGCGCCACGCTCGACGGCGGCATCACCATCACCGCGCTCGCACGCAAGGTGTCCGGCCTGCCGGTGATCGCCAACGGCGGCATGCACGATCCCGCCCAGGCCGCGGAGGTGCTGGAGGGCGGCCACGCCGACCTGCTGTCCCTGGGCCACGGCGCCCTCGCCAACCCCGACCTGCCACGACGGCTGGAGACCGGGGCGGCGCTGGCAGAATTCGACCGGCGTCTGCTGGAACCGATGGCGACGCTGGACAACGCCGAGCGCCACCGCCGTGAGCGGGCGAGCGCCGGGTCGTGAGCCGGCTCCGGCCGGGCGGACGGAGATGACGCGATGGAAGAGCCGAGCTGGCGGGCCGGGGCACGGTGCGTGTTCACGCTCACGTTCGACGTGGACGCCGAAACGGCCGTCCTGTCCCACGGGCGCCGGTTCGCCGGCCACGCGATGACGATGTCGCACCAGGCGTACGGGCCGGAGGTGGGCGTGCCGAGGCTGCTCGGCCTGCTGGCCGACCTCGGCGTGCCGGCGACGTTCTTCGTCCCGGGCTGGGTCGCCGAGCGGCGGCCCGGCCTGGCCGCCGCCATCGCGGAGGCCGGGCACGAGGTCGCGCACCACTCCTACAGCCACCGCCCCCCGACCGGGATGAGCGCGGCCGAGGAGCGCGCCGACTTCGAGCGCGCGCTGGAGGTCTTCGCCGGCCAGGGCATCGAGATCGCCGGGCACCGTGCCGCGCTGTGGGAGGCGACGTGGCGCACGCCGGAGCTGATCGCCGAGCACGGGCTGCGGTACGACTCCTCGCTGATGGGAGACGACCGCCCGTACCTGCTGGCGACGTCGGGCACGGACATCGTCGAGCTGCCGGTGCACTGGTCGCTGGACGACTGGGAGCAGTACGCCTTCCTCCCCGATCCGCACGTCGGCTCGGTCATCGAGTCCCCGGCGAAGGTGCTGGAGATGTGGCGCGCCGAACTGGACGCGATGCGTCACTACGGCTGCCTGTTCAACCTCACCAACCATCCGTTCCTGACCGGGCGGCCCGGCCGCGCCGTCGCGCTGCGCACGCTGGTGGAGTACGCGCTGGAGTGCGGCGACGTCCGGTTCGACCGGTGCCGGGAGGTCGCCGAGCGGGCGCGCGCGGACCGGACGCTGCCCCGCCGCGCCCCGGAGCCCCCGCCCGCCGACCCGGCGGTCTATCCGGTGGCCTAGGTGTGCTGTCCGCCGCCGGATCGCTCGCGTGATCCCCGGACGGGCCCCGACCAGACCGCCGACCGTTGCGAAGGCTCAGCCGCCGGCCGTCCGTCTTGGTCACCTCGCGGCCCCGGCCGCACGCGGGAGAAGGGGCCGGCCTGGTTTGTTCAGCATTGATTGTTCGGCTGACCTGCACGGTGACGAACAAAGATCCGAGTTCTACACCAGGGGGGTGACCACTCTCATACGGACTTGGCAACGGAGGTACTCATGACCTCATCGTCGTCACGCAGGCGTCCCGACCCCCGCGCCGTCCCGCTCGCCTTCCTGGCCAGAGTGATTCTTGCTCTGGCGGTCCTGGCCGGCCTCGGCAGTGCGGTTCTCACCTTCGGTGGTGCCGGCCACGCCGACGCCGCACCCGTGGGCCATTGCCCGCCAGGAGGCGTGACCGCTCCCTCCGGCGGCGGCGCTGCCATCACCGTGCCGAACTGCCCCAACACGAGTCCCGGCCGCAATCCCGATCCCGGCATCGACCCGGTGCCCCCGCCGGCGTGTGTCGGTGGTCAGGTCATCAGCGGGATCTGTATCCCCGGTGCGCAGTTCTCCGCGGCACAGAAGTGCCTGCTCACCGGCAACGGTCCTGGCGCTGAGGAGGATCTCCGACAGCTTTTTCTCAAGCACCTGCTCGACCAGGCGATCGCTAAGAGCGGCGGCACCGTCCTCGACCAGCGCCTGAATGGTCACCACGATCTGAAGCCGCAGGACATCGCCGATCTGATCAAGAACGGCAGCCTCAGCCCCGGCGAGATGGCGGCGGCATACGCGCAGGCGGTTCAGGATCTCGCCGAACACGCCCACGGCCAGAGCAGTACCGGGAACACCTGCGCCGATACCGGAGGCAGCCAGAGTTCTGGGGACCGGCCGGAGGAGACCGGCCCGACCAAGGGGTCCGACAGCGCGAACAGCGCCAAGACCGAAGGCGGCCAGAGCTCCGGAGACGGGACAGAAGAGACCGGCCCGAACAAGGGGTTCGACAGCGCGCACGATGGAAGCGCCACGACCGGCGAACCCGCTGCGGCGCAGGTCCCGGACTTGACCGGGAAGTCACTCGAGGAGGCCGAGCGGGAGCTCGCCGAGCATGGGTTCACGTTCAAGCGCGAGGCTCCGAGCGGTTATCGGCTGTACGTGGCAGCGGACGGGAGTGAGATCTGGATCAGGCCGGACGGTGAGGTGATCCGTACGGGACCGAAGATCGACCCTGGGCCGAACAAGCGTAATTACAGGTATCGCTATGACCAGAACGGCAATCTGCTCCCTCGTAATGACGCGAATGGGAACCCTCTGAACAACCACAACACCGGTGAGCGAGTGATCCGGCCATAACGGACGTCGGCGTCGTGGAAGTCCATTCGCCGGGTCTTGGCGTGATCGGTGGAAGATCGCGCCAAGACCCGGCGTGCAAGCCGGACTCTGAACCCGGCTTCCGGCTGGGCTTTCGATCGCCATGCGGATTCGCGATAATCGTCTCATGGCCGACCGGACACCAAGACCGATCCCTCCCATCAAGGAATTGGAACACGCGCTCGTGCAGGCGGTCGTGATCGAGGGGCGCTGGCGGGTGCGATTCACCGAGGACACTCGAGAGAGCACCTCATATGACGGCGAGGGCTTCGGAGCCACGATCGAGGAGGCTCTTCGCGCGGCGATCGGTGATTCCTACTCTCACCTTTTCGAGCCTGGTCGCGATCCACAGAGTATTTACGCGGATATGTTCGGTGGGGAATATGGCTGGAAGGAGCCTCCCGCCTGATCGCGGATGGGTCGTGTGCACCACCGGCTCTCCGGGCTGTAGGTCATTGTGGCCGCGAACCTGGCGGGCCCCGCCCTCCGGCCGTTCATCCTGATCAGGGGAGTTGCGCGAGCGCGTCGGCGCGCAGCGCCAGGAACAGGTCGACCAGGTCCTCGGTCCGGTTGACGTCGTGCCCGGTCAATTCGGCGATCCGGGCCATGCGGTTCCGCAGCGTGTTGACGTGCACGTGCAGCGCCGCGGCGGTGGCGGCCCAGTGACCGTCGTGGTCCAGGAAGGCGCGCAGGCTGGTCTCCAGCCCGCCGCCGCGTGCCGCGTCGTGCGCCCGCAGCGGGCCGAGTACGGCCGAGGAGAACCTCCGCAGCGTCTCGTGGTCCTGTCTGCCGAGCAGCAGCAGGTGGGTGTTGAGGTCGTGGTACGCCAGCACCGCCGGTCCGCCGCCGCGGCGGCGCAGGACACGGCAGGCCTCGCGCGCCTCGAGCACCGGACGGCGCAGCCCGGCCGCGTCGGGGGCGCGGCCACCGAGGCCGGCGACCAGCCGGTGGCCGCCGAACCGCGGCGCGAGGTCGGTCACCAGCCGCCGGGCGAGCGCGGTGAACTCCGCGTCCGTGCCGCGCCAGGACACGATCGCGACGACGTCCCCGCTGGCGGCCGCGGCCACCACCGGAACGCCCTGGGCCAGGAAGAAGCCGCTCACCGCGTCGCCCAGCCCGGCCGTGCCGGGGCCGTCGTCACCGGCGAACGCCAGCGCGCACACCGCGAGCGGGTGGTCCGCGTCGATCCCGAAGGCCCGCAGCCGCCCTGGGAGCCCGGCCTGCCGCTCCGATCCGGACAGCACCATGTCGAGCAGCTCGCCCGCGAACCGCATCTCGATCGCCTGCACGGCCTGCCGTTTGGCGATCTCGAGGCTGAGGAACGACGCGGCCTGCCGCAGGGCGTCCTGCTCCGCCGGGCTCAGCCCGGCCGCGGGGCGCAGGCACACCAGGCCGGCGTCCACCTCACCGAGCGCCGCGATCAGGAAGATCGTCGCGCAGCCGCTCGAACCGAGGTCGAGTTCCAGCGGCGGCGGGTGCCGGGTCAGGGCCTCGGCGACGAGGCGTGCCCGCCCGGGGTCCAGGTCGACGCCGGCCGCCGCGACGACCCGCGCCGTACGGTCGACCACGGCCAGCGGCAGGTCGTGGTCCCGGCGGAGGACCCGCAGGATCCCGGACGCCCCCGCTCCCCGCGCCATCACGTCGGCGAGCGCGTCGCCGCGCCGGACGCGGCCCAGCAGTTCCCGCTGCCGTTCCTCGGCGTACGCGGTCGCCACGGCATGGGACAGCGCGGTGAAGGGCACGTCCACCGACAGCTCGATGAGCGGCAGCCGGGCCCGCCGGCAGGCGGCGGCCAGCTCCGCCGGGACCCGGCGGACGCTGTCGCGCAGGCCGAACACGATCCCGCTCGCGCACGCGCCCGCGACGCGACCCACGAACGCCTCGGCATCACCGGCGCTCGTGCACCACAGGCCGTTCGTCAGGACCAGCTCCCGGTCCCGCAGGTAGGGGGAGGGGTCGGGCAGTTCGGTGTTGTGCACCCAGCGCATCTCGGCGTCCAGCGCCCCGTCGGCGCCGGGTTCCAGCACCCGTAGTTTCAGGGCCGGGTCGTCGACCAGGCGCCGGATCGTCACCATCCCTGGAAGTTAACACAATGGACAGCGGCAGGGACTGGAGCTTCATCCACTCTTCCCCGGCTGACGTGCGTGCTTTTGGGATCCCCACGAGAGCACGCCGCGCGACGGCACCGGAGCGCGGCTCGAGGAGGTTCCCATGTCCGCCGGAAGCATCGCCTCGGGGCATGCAGAGCCGGCGCGCTTCGACGCGCACGGGGGCGGCGGCCTGGCGCGGGCCGGCGCGCTGTTCGGCGGCGACCTCAGCCCCTGGCAGGGGCGGCTGCTGCTGGCGGCGGCCATCGCCGGCCGCCCGGACGATCCCGCCGGCGCGCTGCGGCAGGTCCTGGACCTTCGTCGGTGAGACCGGCGCGAGGGAGTGCCCCATGTGCCGGGCACTCCCTCGCGGTGATCCTCGGCGGTTTGTGCCGGACGGCTGTCCGTATAGCGGACACATCAGCGGTGCGCGCCGGGCGCGTACGTATCGCTTCGTGCGACTCGGGTCGGAGATCCGCCGCGGTGCCCGGGTATCCTCCCAGCGAGGAGCAGCCGGCTCCGCCGGAATCGGGAGGCTGTGGCAGCGTGCGTCGAGACACCGGCCCCGACTTCATCGAGTCGCTCGCGCGGGGACTGGACGTGCTGCGCTGTTTCCGGGCCGGGAGACCCGAGATGACCCTCAGCGAGGTCGCCGCCGCGACCGGCCTGGCCCGCCCGACCGCGCGCAGGGTCCTGCTGACCCTGCAGGAGCTCGGCTACGTCGCGGCGGCGGGGCGCGGGTTCGTGCTGACCCCCCGCGTCCTCGAGCTCGGCACGGCCTACATCGGCTCGCAGGGCCTGTGGGACATCGCCCGGCCGCACCTGGAGAAGCTGGCCGCGCGCACCCACGAGTCGTCGTCGATGGCGCAGCTCGACGGGCCGGACATCGTCTACGTCGCCCGGGTGGCCGTCCCGAAGATAATCTCGCTCTCGGTGACGATCGGGACCCGGTTCCCCGCCCCGGTCACCTCGCAGGGCAAGGTGCTGCTCGCGGCGCTGTCGCCGGCGGACCTGCGGAACGTGCTCACCCAGCCGGGCAGGTCCGGGATCACGCCCCGCCGGGAACGCTCCTTCGACGACCTCGAGACCGAGCTGCGGCAGGTACGCGCGCGCGGCTGGGCGCTGGCGGACGAGGAGCTGGCGGCGGGGGTCCGCTCGGTGGCGGCGCCGGTCCGCGACGGTACGGGACGGGTGATCGCCGCGATGAACGTCACCGTGCACGCCGCGGAGACCAGCGTGGAGACCCTGACCGAGCACCACCTGCCGCTCCTCCTCCACACCGCCTCCGCCGTCAGCGCGGACTGGGCGGCCTGGCAGAGCCTGCCCATCGCCACCGCGGTGAGTTCCTGACCCGGCGGGCGTCTCCTCCCGTACTCGTTCCCGGCCCGCGCTCGCGCACCCGGCCCGTACTCGTTCACTCGGTTTCCTCCGGCCGCGCGGCGCCGAACCGGGCGGAGCGGTCATCCTTGACAAAGCCGTGTGCGCGCAGCCATGGTTCTTCGACGGACAAGTGACCGCTCTGCGGACGAAGCCGAGAAGGGCGTTGCCTGATGCCATCTGCCGCCGGCCCCCTGAGCGGACTGCTGGTCGCCGACTTCTCCCGGATCCTCGCCGGGCCGTACGCCACGATGCTCCTGGCCGACCTCGGGGCCGACGTCGTCAAGGTCGAGAGTCCCGGCGGCGACGACACCCGCAGCTGGGTGCCGCCCACCCGCGACGACGTATCGACGTACTACCTGAGCGTCAACCGCAACAAGCGCTCCATCGCCCTGGACCTGAAGGACCCGGACGACCTCGGCCTCGCCCGCGAGCTCGCCGGCCGCGCGGACGTGATGATCGAGAACTTCCGTCCCGGCGGCCTGGCGAAGTACGGCCTCGACTACGACACGGTCGCCGCCGCGAACGAACGCGTCGTCTACGCCTCGATCACCGGATTCGGGTCAGGGGAGGGCGCTCACCTGCCGGGATACGACCTGATGGTGCAGGCGATCTCCGGGTTGATGAGCCTCACCGGCTCGCCCGACGGGCCGCCCTACCGCGCGGGCGTCTCCGTCTTCGACGTCATGACCGGCATGCACGCCCTGATCGGCATCCTGGCCGCGCTGAACGAGCGCCACGCGTCCGGTCTCGGCCAGCACATCGAGGTGAACCTGCTGTCGTCGGCCCTCTCCGGGCTGGTCAACCAGGCCGGCGCCTACGTCACCGGCGGAGTCGTGCCCCACCGCATGGGCAATGCCCACCCCAGCCTCTTCCCGTACGAGCCGCTGCCGACCGCCGACGGCGAGATGATCGTCATCGCGGGCAACGACCGGCAGTTCGCCGTGCTCACCGAGGTGCTCGGCGCTCCGGAGCTGGCCGGGGACCCGCGGTTCAGGACGGTCGGTGACCGGACGGCGAACCGCGCGGACCTGCGGCCGATCCTGGAGGACCTGCTGCGTGAGCGCACCCGCGCGGAGTGGTTCGACCTGCTCATCGGCGCGGGACTGCCAGCGGGACCGATCAACACGGTCCGGGAGGGCGTCGAGTTCGCCGCCGGCCTCGGACTCGAACCGGTCGTCCAGGTCGGCGAGGGCGACGCGGCGATCCCGCTGGTGCGCAACCCGATCGGCTTCTCCCGCTCCCGGGTCCGCTACGACCTGCCGCCGCCTGCTCCCGGCCAGGACGGCCGGGAGCTGCGGGAGTGGCTGCGGAACGAGAAGCACCAGGAGGGGAGCCGATGAGCGACCGCAGGTTCCCGACCTCGCTCGGGATGTCGACGACGTCGACGATCACACTGCTCGGTGAGGACCTCGCCCAGGACCTGATGGGGAAGGTCGGGCTCACCGAACTGGTCTACCGGATGGTCACGCTCCGGGTGCCCACCCCCGGCCAGGTACGGATGCTCGACGCCTGTCTCCTGGCCCTGGCCGACCACGGCTTCACCCCGACGGCGATCGCCGCCCGGCTCACGTACCTGTCCGCGCCCGAGTCCGTCCAGGGCGCGATGGCCGCCGGGCTGCTCGGCGGCGGGTCCCGGTTCCTGGGGGTCACCGAGGACTGCGGGCGGTTCCTCGACGCGGTCGTGGCGTCGTTGCCCGAGCCGCCCGCCGACGACGCCGGGTGGGACGACGCCGCGCGCGACGCGGTACGGCGGGCCCGGGCCGAGAAGCGGATCATCCCGGGGCTGGGGCACCCGGTCCACAAGGAGCTCGACCCCCGTACTCCCGCCCTGATCGCGATCGCCCGTGAGGAGGGCTGTCACGGCCCGCACCTGGCGCTGTTCGAGGCGATCGGCCGGGTGCACGAGGAGTTCCTGGGACGCCGGCTCGTCCTCAACGGCGCCGGGGTGGTCGGCGCCGCCCTGGCCGATCTCGGACTGCCGCTGCCGTTGCTGCGCGGCTTCGCGCTCCTCGCCCGCGCCGCCGGGCTGCTCGGCCAGCTGGCGGAGGAGATGCGGATGCCCGTCGGCATGGACACCTACCTGATGGTCGAGCGGAACGCCGAGTTCGTCGACCCGGCCACTCTCAACGCCGAGTTCGCCGACCCGGCCGCCGTCGCGGAGGAGCACGCCGAACCCGCCTGACCCGGAAGGAAGAGACGCGCCGATGGCCCAACTCGTCGCGATCCTCGCGACCACCCACCATCCCTTCTTCTACCGGACCAGCCGGCTCCCGCCCGACGAGGCGCCGCCGTTCGCCGCCGAGTGGGTCCGCAAGGTCGAGGCGTACCGCGAGACCCTGACGATCGCCCGGCCCGATGTGCTGGTGATGGTCGGCTCCGACCACTTCCACCAGCTCTGGCTCGACAACATGCCGCAGTTCCTGGTCGGGAAGGCGCCGTACTACGACGGCAACTGGGAGAACGAGACGCGGGAGTTCGGGCTCCCCAAGCTCCTCCTCAAGGGCGACGAGGAACTGTCGGCGTACCTGCTGCGCGAGGGCATCGACCGGGGCTTCGACCTCGCGTTCTCCAACGAGTTGCGGATCGACCACTCGATCACCTGCCCGATCTTCACGGTCCGCCCGCAGAACGACCTGCCGATCGTGCCGATCTACACCAACATCTTCGCGCCGCCGCTGCCCCGCCCCGAGCGCTTCGTGCGGCTCGGCCGGACCATCCGCGAGATCATCGACGCCTGGCCCAGCGACCTGCGGGTCGCCGTGATCGGCACCGGGCACCTGTCGCTCGAGCTCGGCGGGCCGCGGCAGTTCGGGCCGCACGGGCCCGACCCCGACTTCGACGCCCAGGCCGTCGAGTGGATCAAGAACGGCGACATCGACGGCTGCCTCCGCAACGTCACCCTCGACAGCCTGCACGCCCCGGGCAATGCCACCCACGGGTTCATGGACTTCATGCTGATGATGGGGATCGCCGGCTCCGCCAAGGCCGACTACGCCGACAACCTCGACCTCTTCCACACCATGGAGCCGTATTTCACCTGGTACCCCGATGCGGGGCTCCTGCCGGGCCTGTCCCTCGCGTCGAAGGGGTCCCTGCTGTGAGCAAGTACCTCGTGAACAAGTTCCTCTACACCGTCGACCGCGACCACGAGCTCACGGAGCGCTACCGCGAGGACCCGGCGGGCACGGTCGCCTGGTGGGAGGCCGAAGAGGCCGGCCGGATTCTTAACTGCGTTGCGGCGGAGAAGACCACCTGGCTCGCCTTCACCGACGACGAGCGGCAGGCGCTGTCCGCCCACGACCACGTCGCGCTCTTCCGGATGGGGGCGCACCCGTTCCTCACCCTCACGTTGTGGATCGCGATGTTCGAGCGTGACTTCGACGAGCCGCTCGCCATGCAGCGCGACTACGCCGCCAGGCTGGCCCACCTGGAACCGCCCTACCCCGACATCGGCACCTGACCGTCATCCGGCGCGGGACGCCGGACCGCACGCCCCCGGCACCCCTTGTTCCCGATCACGCAGCGCAGAGCGGAGATGACGACATGGCCGGAGCGAATCCGACCGTCCCGACCCCCGACGGCATCACGGCCGCGGCGGCGGTCGTCTTCCGGCACGGCACGGTGCTGACCATGGACGACCGTCGTACGGTCCACACCGACGCGGACGTCCTGGTGACCGGTGACCGGATCGAGGCGGTGGGACCCGCGCTCAAGGTCCCCGAGGGCACGGTGGAGGTGGACGCCCGCGGCGGCATCGTGCTGCCGGGCATGATCGACACGCACCGGCACATGTGGCAGACCGCGCTGCGCGGGTACGGCGCGGACTGGACGCTGACCCAGTACTTCGTGTGGAACTACCTCGAGCATGGGAAGAGGTTCCGGCCTCAGGACATCTACGCCGGCAACCTGCTGAGCGGCCTGGAGGCACTGGAGGCCGGCGTCACGACGACCGTCGACTGGTCGCACGACCTGCACACCGTCGACCACGCGGTGGCGGCGGTCGACGCGCTCCAGGAGGTGCCGGGCCGCTTCGTGTTCGCCTACGGCAACATCCAGGCGGCGCCGTGGGAGTGGGCGACGACGCCGGAGTTCCGCGACTTCGTCACGTACCGTGTGCCCCGGGGCGACATGCTCGGCCTCCAGCTCGCCTTCGACGTGACGGGCGACCCGGAGTTCCCGGAGAAGGCTGCCTTCGAGGTCGCCCGGGAGCTCGGCCTCCCGGTGACGACGCACGCCGGAGTGTGGGGCGCGACCAACGACAACGGCATCCGGCTGATGCACGAGCACGGCTTCATGACGCCGGAGACGGTGTACGTGCACGCGGCGACCCTCAGCGACGACTCCTACCAGCGCATCGCCGCGACGGGCGGCAGCGCCTCGGTCGCCGCCGAGAGCGAGTCCAGCTGCGGTCAGGGGTACCCGTCGAGCTGGGCGCTGCGCCGGCACGGCATCCCGATCTCGCTGTCGATGGACACGAGTATGTGGATGAGCGCCGACCTCTTCTCGGCCATGCGCGCCACCCTCAACGCGGACCGCACCCGCGAGCATTACGAGGCGCACGCGGAGCAGGAGACGGTCACCCACCTGAGCACGCGTACGGCCGACGCCGTCGAGTGGGCCACCCGGGGCGGGGCGAGGGCGCTCGGCCTGGACGGCGTGGTGGGCAGCCTGGAGCCGGGCAAGAAGGCCGACGTCGTGCTGATCAAGAACGACGGCTCACCGGTGATGTTCCCGATCGTGAACCCCTACGGTCATGTCGTCATGCAGGCCCAGCGCGGTGACGTCCACACCGTCCTCGTGAACGGCAGGCTCGTCAAGTATGAGAACAGGCTGGTCGGCGTGGACCTGGCCAAGGCCCGCCGGGTGGTCGAGGAGACCGTCGAGTACCTGCGCGGCGTCCTCGGGGACGAGGAGTGGGTCGCCGGGATGAACCCGGAGATCCCCGAGTCCAAGGTGCTCGACAACCCCTACACCTACACCGACTTCCGTAACGCGTCCGCCTGAGAACGCGCCGGGAACACGCCGGCGCCGGTGGAGAAGGCCTGACCGACGCCTTTTGGAATGGTGCAGGAACGGAGCGCCGTCCGCGAGCCGGGAAATCGCCGGTCGAACTGACTTTCCTTCCAGAGCGTCATCAGTGATCGTTTCCAAGCCCCGGAAGCGTCCTGCGCTGCTACCTTGGCTACAATCGTTGGGCGTAACCAATCCGGGAAGGAATGAATATGGCCGAGCAGGTCATTAAACGACTTATCGACGATCTGGATGGCAGCGAGGCGGATGAGACGGTCTCGTTCGCGATCGACGGGATCGATTATGAGATCGACCTCAGCGCCGAGAACGCGGGAATACTACGCGATCGTCTGTCGCAGTTCGTGGAGCACGGGCGGCGCGCCGGCGGTGTCCGCCGCCCTCGCGGGCGTGCGGCCTCCAGCCGCCAGCGCAGTGCGGACATCCGCGCGTGGGCCAAGGCCCGGGGGATCGAGGTCAGCGAACGCGGCCGTATCCCGGCCACGGTCATCGAAGAGTACGAACGAGCGCACTGACGCCCAGCGGCCTGTGGCTCCACGTGACCCCATGCGGTCGCCGGGTCATCGTTGGTGAGCCCTGAACCGGCCCCGGCGCTCACCGGTCACCCTCGCCGCCGGCGCCACCCGGATTCGGCCTGCCGGTCCAGTCCGCCCTGACCTGCCCCGGCGTATGTGGTCGTCGGCGTCGTTCCAGGCGTGTGTAGTAGTCCGCGCTCACCCCGGCCAGGACTTGGCGCCGTGGCGGGACAGGTCCGCCGCCACCGCCCACGACGACGTCGCCGCCTGAGCGGCACCGCCGCGCCCCGGCCTGTGAAAGGCCGGGGCGCGGCGCGCGGACTTCCGCGGCTGGTCAGGGCTCGAGGTCCGTCACTCCTCTGCCGCTCGCGATGTCGAACGGCACGGAGACCTGGTCGTGCGCGATCAGCCAATCGCCGTCGATCTTCCGGAAGCAGAAAGTTGCCCGGACCCACATGCCGTTCGTCGCCGTTCCGTTCTTCAGCGTCCCGCTGAGCCGGCCGAAGCCGTGCCCGAATGCCACCTCGTCGCCCACGGTGAGCGTCAGGTCGCGAACCTCGTAATCCACATCCTCGAAGAACGTGAACGCGGTCGCCCAGTTCTTCAGCTTCGCCGCTATTCCTGCGTGCTGCAGCGGCGGCTCGACGTCGAAGGACACGACATCCGGCGCGTAAAGCCGCTTCAGAGCGTCGAGGTCCTTGGCCCGAATCCCTTCGACGATCTCAACGACCCGCCGCCTGATCTCGGCCTCGTCCATCTCGCGCTGTGCGGGCATCGTCACTCGTCCCTCTCATCCGGCGTGGAATCTCGGTTCTTCACCGGTCCGACGACACAGCACCCCGGAATGTCAGGCCGCCCGCGGACACCGTGGCCCGGAGTCGTACGAGCGCGAGCCGGGCCGTCAGCGGGTGACCGAGATCGCGAAGGGCGTGAATCCGCTGGACCGGATCACGTGCGGCACGAACAGGATCGCGGCCTCGGTGGCCCGCGCGGTCGCGATCCCGCCGAGATCGGTGATCCACTCCTGGCGCCAGCCGAGGTCGGTGAGGAGCCCGCGGACGACCTGCTTGGCCTCCGGGTCCTCGCCGGAGAGGAAGGCGGTGGGCGCCTGGTCGAGCGCGGCGGGCGGCGGTCATGACCGGGTAGAGCATCGTGTTGAGCGTCTTGACGACGCGCGTGCCGGGGAGCGCCCGCTGGAGTCGCTCCGCGAGGCTCGAGCCGGGGTAGAGCAGGTCGGCGGGCAGTCCGTCCGGTCCGTCGACGGTGGCGTTGGAGACGTCCACGAGGATCTTGCCCTGGAGTTCCTCGCGTAGTGCGGTGAGCCGCTCCAGCGAGCCGGCGCCCGGCGTGGCGTTGATGACGATCTGGGCGGTACGGGCCGCGTCGGCGGCGGAGCCCGGCGAGCGGTCCGCCACCTTCACCTGGTGCCCGGCCCGCGTGAGGCCGCCGGCCAGTCCGCCGCCGACGCGGCCGTTTCCGAGAATGGCGATCGTGGTCATGTCGATCCGGTCCTTCCGGTGTTCGTGTCTCGTGGATGGTCAGCGGGAGAGAGTGGCGACTGCTTCGGCGTGCATTCCGGGCGCGGCGGCGAGGAAGCTCCCGCTCTCCGGGGTCCAGGGGCGGCCCTCGGCGTCGGAGATCCGCCCGCCGGCCTCGGCGACGAGCAGCGCGCCGGGGAGCAGGTCGGCGCGTGCCCCGGCGAACTGCCAGAACGCGTCGATCCGGCCGGCGGCCACGTTCAGCAGGTGCAGGGTCGCGGGCACGGAGGTCCGCACCACGAGCGCGTCGAAGAGCATCGCGGTGATCGAGGCGCCGACGCGCCGTACGACCGTCTCGTCCTCGTCCGGCCTGGCCTGGCTCGTCGCCACGACGCTCAGGCCGAGGCTCGTGGCCTCGGACACGCGCAGCGGCACGCCGTCGAGGTACGCGCCGGCGCCCGCGAGCGCGGTATAGGTCTGGCCGGTCAACGGCAGGTGGACGGCGGTCAGCACCGGCCGGTTGTCGCGAACGAGTGTGGCGGTCACCGCCCAGTCCGGCAGGCCGTGCAGGTGGTTGACGTTGCCCTCGGCCGGGTCCACGGCCCACCATTCGCCGGGAGGCAGGGCCCCGCCCTCGAGCTCCTCCTCCACCCAGCGGGCGTCCGGGCGCAGGGACGCGAGGCGGGGGCGCAGGACGCCGAGGGCCGCGTCGTCATTGGCGACGAGCGCGCGCATCAGCTCGCCGCGCGTCTGGTGGCGGACGACGTCGCCGAAGCGCTCGCGTAGCACCGAACCCGCCGCGCGCACGCTGCCGCTCGAACTGCCGCCCGCCCCGGTGTACCTGTCGTGGCACCAGCGCTATGACACCGACCGCGCACATGCCTGGCTACGCGAGCTGGCGCGGACCGCGCTGGCCGGCACGACCGGATCGAGCCGGCAACCGCGCTGACGACCCGGCGTGGCCGGGCCGGCTCCGGGACGGTACCCCGGCTCCTGCCGGTCTCGTTACGAGGCCGGTCCACCTGGAGCCGTGGCCGGGATGAGGTCCGTGGTGAGCCAAGCGGTGATCGAGTGATGCCGGGGGGACCAGCCGAGAAGGCGGTGGGCACGGGTGGCGCGAACACGGCTGTTGGAGCCCAGAGCGTGCCGGGCGAACTCGGGGTGCCAGAGGTTGTCCGGGGAATCGGGGTCCCAGGGGCGGGGGCCGGGCAGGCCGAGGGCGGTGGCGATGGCGTCGGTCATCACGGCCAACGACTCCTCGCCGTTCTCCACGAAGTAGAAGGTCCCGGGGGGCGTCCCTTCCAGGGCCAGGAGGTACAGGTCGGCGACATCGTCGATGTGGACGTTGGACCAGATGTTGCGGCCGGCGCCGACGCGCTGGACCACTCCGGAGGCGCGGGCCTGGTCGACCAGCGCGGCGATCAGGACGCTGTCCCGGGCCGGGCCTCGGCCGTGGCCGTAGATGAGGCTGTGGCACAGGACCGCGGAGCGTACGCCCTGCTCGGCGGCGGCCAGGACCAGGCGGTCGACGGCTACGCGAGCCTGACGCCGGGGATGGTCCGGTGCCCACCCCGATCCCTCGCCGAGGATGTCCTCGTCGAAGACCGTGGCGGACGCCTCGCCGTCCGTGCCGATCCCCACGATGCTGGAGCCGCTGGTATGAATCAGGGGCCTGCCCGAGCCGGCGAGCGCGGCGACCAGCGTCCGAGCCGCACCGTGATGGTCGCTGTCGGCCGCGTTGATCACAGCGTCCGCGTGGCGCGCCTGTTCGGTGAGGACGTGCGAGTCGTCCAGGGAGCCCACCACCGGCCGTACGCCGATACGGGCGAGTGCCTCGGCCTTGGCCCGGTCCCGGGTCAGCCCGGTGACGGTGTGACCGGCTCGGATCAGGCGCGTGGCGACGGTGCCACCGATGTAGCCGCTCGCGCCGGTGACGAAGACGTGCATCGAATACCTTTCGGCTGGAGACCGCGTTCCCGTGCAGCCTCGCCCCCTGCACGACCGGGCGGCAAACTCGTTTGCGGAAACAGCAAAGACCGCGGCTCGGCGCAGGGCGTACGACTCGGCCTTCGCCCGCGGACCGGGCGGCGCGTACCTGCGGAGCGGAAACACCGCGCGGTGACGTAAAGGCGCCCCTCCCACGCGGGAGCCTGGTCGGCTCGACTCGCGTGGGAGGGGCGCTCGGTTCGCCTGCGTGCC
>NZ_JAMXMX010000049.1 GCF_024055725.1 Actinoallomurus spadix
CCAGATACAGATAACCGACCACCTTGTGATCGGTCGTCCCCAGCACATCCCCGATCCGCCGGCCGAGCGAGTGCCGGGCCAGCACCTCACCGGTCGGAGTCCGGACCCGATCCTCGACCGTGGCCATACCACCCTCCCCCTGGGCGCGAACGGCGTTATCGGTCACTGTCTGCTTATCCGCCCAGCGAGTCCGAAAACCGTAATGTGGAGGAAGAGAGCACCTCCCCCACCCGAGTCCGGAAGATCCGTCCGCCAGGGAGGAGCGGCACGATGTTGGAAGCACGAGACATCCGTGAATGGCGCGGCCACGACGTCGTGGACGCGAACCGCAAGAAGATCGGCAAGATGGAGGCGGTGTACGTCGACACCCGCACCGATCAGCCTTCGTTCCTCACGGTCCAGGTCGGCCTGCCCACGCGCCACCGGCTGGTGTTCGTGCCCCTGGACGAGGCCACGGTCGGCCCCGGCTACGTCCGCATCGCCCGTACACGTGCCCAGGTCAAGGACGCCCCGTCGATCGCCACCGACGGAGAACTGCTCGCCCGCGACGAGGAGGCCGTCTTCACCCACTACGACCTGCCGTACCAGGCGGAGCCGACGGAACGCTGGCTGGCCCGTCGCTGACCGTCGCGCCCATCCGCCTCGGCGCATCAGTGCCTCAGCGGTTGGGCGTCTCGGTGGTTCAGCGGCTCAGCGCGATCTCCTCCGCCACCCGCGCGAGCTTCTCGGGATTGCGGACGAAGTAGATCCCGCTGACGAGACCGTCCTCGACCCGCATCGTGATCACGCCGTCCAGCTCCCCGTCGATCCGCAGGAGGAGCCCCGGGCAGCCGTTGACCTGGACCGGTTCCATCGAAGCCCCTGCGCCGCCGAGCCTGACCAGACCGGCTGTCAGCAGGCGGGCCACCTTGCCGGCTCCCGCGACGGGGCGCGGCAGGGCCTGCTTGAGCCCGCCGCCGTCGCTCAGCACGACGACGTCCGGCGCGAGAATGTCGAGCAGCCCCGTCAGGTCGCCGGTCTCCACGGCCTGCTGGAAGGCCAGCAGCGCGTCGCGGGTCGCGGCCGGAGAGACGACGTCGCGCGGGCGGCGGGCGGCGACGTGCGACCGCGCCCGGTGGGCGATCTGGCGAACCGCCGCGGGGCTCTTGCCGACGGCCGCGGCGATCTCGTCGTACCCGAGGTCGAACACCTCCCGCAGCACGAACACCGCCCGCTCGGTGGGCGCGAGCGTCTCCAGCACCAGCAGCATCGCCATCGAGACGCTGTCGGCCAGCTCGACGTCCTCGGCCACGTCCGGCGCGGTCAGCAGCGGCTCGGGCAGCCAGGGCCCGACGTAGGACTCCTTGCGCCGGCCGAGCGTACGCAGCCGGTTCAGCGCCTGCCGGGTGACGATCCGCACGAGGTACGCCCGCTGATCCCGGACCGTGGCCAGGTCCACGCTCACCCACCGCAGCCAGGCCTCCTGCAGGACGTCCTCGGCGTCCGCGGCCGAGCCGAGCATCTCGTAGGCGACGGTGAACAGCAGGTTGCGGTAGGTGACGAACGCCTCCGTGGCGGACTCCATCCGGCCCTCACCGCCGAGCGGCCCGGATGCGCCCTCCACCGACCCGCCACGTTCGTCGTTCATGGAAGCCTCCCGCCCGTAACTCTCCTCTACGCACGAGACACCCGTCCCCGCCGCCCTGTGACACCCGCGGCCGGTGGCCCACGTCACATGATCGTGCCGTCACAGGGCTCGCGCCGCCGGAGTCTCGTGTTCGTCAGGACGCCGCGCGAACGATCCGCGCGGCACACGACCCCGTACGAGCGAGGACGAATGACGAACACGGAGCGGACCTCGGTACTGATCACCGGAGGCAACAAGGGACTCGGTCTCGAAACCGCCCGGCGGCTCGGGGAACGGGGATGGACCGTCTTCCTCGGCTCGCGCGACGAAGGCCGGGGGCACGCGGCCGCCGAGAAGCTGACCGCCGGCGGCGCCCACGTGGTCGTGGTCCCGCTGGACGTGACCTCGGACGCGTCGGTGACCGAGGCCGTGCGGCTCGTCCGGGAGCACACCGACCGCCTGGACGTCCTGATCAACAACGCCGGCGCGCCGGGAGGGGTCGTCCCGCCCGCCGACGCGACGGCCGACGAGATCCATGCCGTCTACGACATCAACGTGTACGGGCCGGTCAGGGTCACGCACGCGTTCCTTCCCCTGCTGCGGGCGGCGGACAACCCGCGGGTGGTGATGGTGTCGAGCGCCGGCGGTTCCTTCGCGGTCGTCACCGACCCGGAGCAGCCCGTCTCGAGGACGCACGAGCTCGCGTACAGCTCGTCGAAGGCGGCCCTGAACATGATCACTGCCCGGTACGCCCAGGCGCTCCCCGACGTCAAGGTCAACGCCGTCACTCCCGGCGAGGTCGCGAATCTCAAGTTCACCGCCACCGACATGAACAATCACACCGGCCAGCTGACGGTCACCGAGGGCACCGACCCGATCATCAAGCTCGCGACGATCGGCCCCGACGGGCCGACCGGAACCTTCATCGACCGCCTCGGCCCCGTCCCCTGGTGACCACGTCACGTGAGCCGATCACGGCCGGTGAGCTCGGCAAGCCTCCGCTCGAACGTGACCCGCTCCGGCCGGTTGCCGACGAGACCGAGCGCGGCCCGATAGGCCGCGGCCGCCTCGGTCGTACGGCCGAGCCTCCGCAACAGGTCGCCCCGCGCCGCCGGGAACAGGTGGTAACGCCGCAGCTCCGCGGCCCCGGCCAGCCCGTCCAGCAGGGCGAGCCCCGCCTCGGGCCCGTCCCGCATGGCGACGGCCATGGCACGGTTCAGCGCGACGATCGGCGACGGCTCGATCCGGAGGAGCACGTCGTACAGCGCGACGATCTGCGCCCAGTCCGTCGACGCGAAGTCGGCCGCCTCGTCGTGCAGTGCCGCGATCGCCGCCTGCACGGCGTACGGCCCGACGCCGGGACCGGTCAGCGCCGGAACGACGAGCCGGCGCCCCTCCGCGATGAGATCGGCGTCCCACAGTGCGCGATCCTGCTCTTCGAGCAGGACCTGGTTCCCCGCCGCGTCCACCCGGGCCGCCCGCCGGGCGTCGGTGAGCAGGAACAACGCGAGCAGCCCCGCCACCTCCCGCTCCCGGGGCAGCGACCGGTGCAGGATCCGGGCGAGCCGGATCGCCTCCTCGGCCAGATCGGGACGCAGAAGATCGTCGCCGGAGCTGGCGGCGTACCCCTCGGTGAAGATCAGATAGATGACGCGGAGCACGCCGGGCAGCCGGGTGCCGCGAGCAGCGCGAGCAGCCGGCTCCGGTCCTCGCGGAAGACCGCCTCCACGGAGCCGGCCGCTCGCTCCCCGTTCACGGCTGACCGTGCTCCTCGATGGTCCGGACCTCGACGGTCCCGTACCGGGCCCCAGGACACCGAGCCGCCCAGTCCAGCGCGGCGTCGAGGTCGGGAACATCGATCAGGTAGTAACCGCCCACGATCTCCCGGGTCTCGGCGAACGGCCCGTCGGTCACGACCCGCTCACCGCTCCCCCGGACGTGCACGGTCGTCGCGTTCGACAGGTCCAGGGCGTTCCCGTCCAGCTTGACGCCGGCCTCGGCGATGGCCTTCTCGAACACCACGAACTCCTCCACGGTCGGCCCCTCGGCCGGCAGCTCCTCCGCCGAGTCCGGCGACGACGTGTTGACCAGCAGCAGGTACTTCACGGTGGCTCCTCGTACATAGGGTCGCTTGCCCAGATATGACGAACGACAGTACGGAGAATCGACATGCCACCCACGAAACGAACCACCGCAGCCGATGGCGCGGTCCGAGATCCGTGGAACCAGAGGAAGCCCTGACCTTGCCGGGAGTCGGTCAGGGCTTCTCGCTCGGGTGAGGGGCTACTCGCCTTCGGCGTTCGCGACGAGAGCGGCCACTTCGACGCACGCGCCTTCGCCACCGTTGCTGCGCGTGCTCTTGCGCCAGATGGCGCGGGAGGACTCCATGCCAGACCTCCGTGGTGTCGTTAAGCGAGATTTCAGGCTATCTCGTCCGCGATGCGGGAGATCAGCTGAGCGGAATGAGAGATCCCGAGGGCTTCCGCCCGAAGGTGATCGAAGATCGTGGCGTACCGACCGATCTCTTCCTCGCGCTCGAGAAACAGGGCACCGGTGAGATGCTCGACGTAGACGATGGTCGGATCGCGGGGGTGGGCGAAGTCGAGAATGCGGAAGCCGGTCACCGGGTTGACGTGAGCAACCGCCGTGAACGGCAGAATCTGCCCAAGGTCGCCCGGCGGTTGCGCCTCGGTATCGAGGTGCTGCGGGAGGTTGACGAGGGTTGCCGTGACGGCGACGGGGGACGGGGAAGGATCCGTCTACCGGCTGACCGGCGCCGTGGAACTGCTGCTGGCGGCCAAGGCTGCCGCTCTTTGACCGGCTTCGTACTACCGTGAGCCTCGGAGCAGCCGACCTGCTGGAGGGCGCACCATGGCAGAGATCGTGGTGAAGAGGTGGAGCGCCGACCACTTCTCACCGAGGGCAAAGAAGAGCCAGGCGGGCAGATGCGCTCAAGGGGGTTCTCCGTGCGGACGCGATGCGGAGTTCACGATCGTCTACCCGAACGGTGAGCCGATCGCCACGTGTCCCGACCATCTCATCACGTATGTCCGTACGAGGATCAACGACGACGAACACTGATCGGTCCGGGAGGCCACCGACGTCGGGCCGGTGGTGAGGGAATCGGCCGGTCCCGAGGAAGCTCCTTACCTCTCTCTGTAGCGGCTGTCAGCTGCGCAGACGGGCTGCGAGTCCGTCGAGGACGGTGTCGAGTTGTCGTTCGAACCGTGGGTCACCGTCGTCGCGGAGGTGCCCGGCGGCCTTGACCAGTTCGGCGCCTTCACCGAGCCATTCATCGCGTCCGGCGAGTGAGTACCGGGCCGGGTCGGTGTCGGCCGGCCGGCTGCGCTCTTGTTCCTCGATGACGAAGCCGACGACGAACGCGGTGACCAGGTCGAGGGCGTCGTCGGCCTGGGCGAGCGTGAATCCGGCGGCGGTCAAGCGCGCGAGCCAGGATTCCTTCGCCTTCACCACTTGGGGGTCGGAGAAGCGCGTGCCGCTGAAGATGCGCGCGCCGTCCCGGTGACGCAGGTACTCCGAGCGCAGGACGCGGGCGTAGGCGGCCATGTCCTCGCGCCAGTCGGCGCCGGGAGCGATCGCCGCCAGGGCGTCGGTGACACGGCGCATGACGAACGTGCTCATCTCATCGAGCAGTTCCTGCTTGTTGCGGACGTGCCAGTACAACGCGGGTGCTCCCACGTCGAGCCGGGAAGCGAGTGCACGGACGGTGAGCGCGTCCATGCCCTTGTCATTGAGCACTTCGAGTGCCGCCGTCACGATCCGCTCCCGCGTGATGCCCTTCGCCACGCTTGACACCTTAACAAAGTTCAGGCACGGTAGGTGACGGCAAAATTGAACTTAGTTCAGGAGTGTGTCATGCGTGCTGCAGTCGTCAACACCCCCGAAGCGACGCCCGTCTGCGCGGACTTCCCGGACCCGGAACGGCGGCCGGGCCACAAGCCGCTGCGACTCGTGGGCGCGGGTCTGCACCATGTCGTCCGCGGGCTGGCGTCCGGCCGCCACTACGGCAGCGACCAGGCGTACCCGCTCGTGCCGGGAGTCGACGCCGTGGCTCGCACCGATGACGGTCGCCTGGTCTACACCGGCCTCGCCCGGTCACCGTGGGGCACGATGGCCGAATGGCTGGTCACCCCGTTCGAGGTGGAGCTGCCCGCCGGGGCCGATCCGCTCGCGGTCGCCGCCGGCATGAACCCCGCCCTCTCGGGCTGGATGCCGCTGATCACCCGGCGCAAGGAGGTGGGCGCGCCGGGCACCGTGCTGGTGCTCGGGGCGACCGGCATGTCGGGCAGCCTGGCCGTACGGGCGGCGCTGTCCCTCGGCGCGCAACGGGTCATCGCGGCCGGGCGCGACCACGAGTCGCTGGAGCGGCTGCGCGGCCTCGGTGCCGTCACCGTTCCTCTCACGGGCGCCACACCCGACGCCGGGACGGCCGCCCTGGGCGCAGCCGTCGCCGAGGCTCAGCCTGAGCTCGTGCTCGACTTCGTGTGGGGCCCCGTCGCCGAGGCCGCCTTCGCCGCGCTGGGAAGTGTCCGCGTGGACGACGACAGCGCACCCATCGACTACGTACAGATCGGCTCGCTCGCCGGCGGCGAGGCGGTGCTGCCCGCGTCGTTGCTGCGCAGCCGGCGGATCCGGGTCAGCGGTAGTGGCAAGGGCTCCGTCTCAAAAGAGCAGATGATCGCCGAGCTTCCCGAGGTTCTCGCCCGGTTCGCCGCCGGAACCTTCGAGGCGCCCTACACCGCCTACCCGCTCAGCCGCGTCGGTGAGGCATGGGCGCACCAGGGCCGCACCCGGGCCGTCATCGTCCCGGACTGATCAACCCGATTCCGAGGGGTTCGGATGGCGGCGTCGGTGCTCACGCCGTTCCTGACCACGGCACCACGGCCGTTCCCTGCCGGACCACGACAAGAGACAGGCGAAAGAGAAACGACATGACCACCACCCCGTTCACCGGCGGCTTCACCCCCGTCACCGAAGAGATCACGGCCTTCGACCTGGAGGTCACCGGTCGCATCCCGGCCGAGCTGACCGGCCGCTATCTGCGTAACGGCCCCAACCCGCTCGGCCTCGACGACCCGACCGCCGGCCACCTGCTCACCGGCGAAGGCATGGTGCACGGCCTGCGGCTACGCGACGGCCGCGCCGAGTGGTACCGCAACCGGTGGGTACGCAGCGCGGCCGTCGCGCGGCGGCTCGGCGAGGAACCGCGTCCCGGGCCGGTGCACTCCGGCTTGGACTTCCCTCCCAACACTCATGTGATCGGGCTGGCCGGGCGCACCTTCGCGACGCAGGAAGGGGGAGCGCGTCCGTACGAGCTGAGCTACGAACTCGACACGATCGGCCCGTGCGACTTCGGCGGTGCACTGCCCGGGGGGTACACCGGCCACGCCCACCTCGACCCGGTCAGCGGCGAGCTGCACGCGATCGCGAACTTCTTCGGCTGGGACTATCACCAGCACATCGTCATCGACCCCAAGGGCGTGGTGACGCAGGTGACGAACATCCCGGTCCCCGACGGGCCGATGGTGCACGACTTCGCGCTCACCGAGCGGTACGTGGTGATCTATGACCTGCCGGTGACGTTCAGCATGGCGCACGCGCAGAAGGGCTCGCCGCTGCCGGTCGCGTGGAACGAGGCACATACGCCGCGGCTCGGTCTTCTGTCGCGCAGTACCGGCGAAGTGCGCTGGTTCGAGGTGGAGCCGTGCTGGGTGTTCCACACGCTCAACGCCTACGAGGACGGCGACGAGGTGGTCGTGGATGTGGTGCGCTACCCCAAGCGGTTCGTGGAGGGCCGGCTGGACCTCGGGGGCACGCCCACACTCGACCGCTGGCGCGTTGACCTGCGTACCGGCCGCGTCGCGCAGACCCGGCTGGACGACCGGGCGCAGGAGTTCCCGCGCATGGACGAGCGCCGCACCGGCCGGCCGTACCGCTACGGCTACACCACCGCCACTCTCGACGTGGAGAACGTCTTCTACCCCGGCGACACCCAACTGGAGGACATGCCCGACGAGGCGTTCGACAACACCTTGATCAAGCACGACCTTGAGCGCGGCACGCACGAGACCCGGCGGATGGGGCGCAATGCGTACGTGGGCGAACCGCTCTTCATCGCCGCCGGCGAGGAGGAGGACGACGGCTACGTGTTCTCCTACGTCAACAACCCCGACCGGGGAGCGGCTGACCTGGTGATCCTCTCCGCGCAGGACTTCACCGGCGAGCCTCTCGCCACCGTGCACCTGCCCGTCCGCATCCCGCTCGGCTTCCACGGAAGCTGGATCGCCGACTGAACCGGAACGCGGTGAGCTGGTCACGTGTGTTCGAGGGGGCGAGTCGCCTGCACGAACGTGACCCGGCCATCGTCATCGACGTGGTGCAGGGCCGGTGACGAGACCACATGGTCGAGTGAGGCGTTCTCGGCGGGGATCCTGTCGGCATTTCCCTGAACGAGGGTAAGAGCGACGCCGCGGCGGCGCGCCTACGGACGCAGGCTGCCGGCGCTGGGCTGCGACCTGGTCTGGGCGACAACGTGGATGACGGATGCGAACGAGGTCATCTCGCCACGGCTCGGCTCGGCTCGGCTTACGGCTGCACACATGCGAAACCCCGGCGACCTGCGTTGTGCTGGTCAGCCGGGGTTTTCCTTGATCAGGTGGGTGCCCCCGGCAGGATTCGAACCTGCGGCACACGGTTTAGGAATCCACAGGCGACCCGGCGGCCGTAGCGGGCCTGACCTGCGGAGGGCTACCGTCGGGGTGGAGCGAAGACGGACGCCATCCCGCATATATCCCGCGTGCGGTGCTCGTGCTTCCGGGTTCCCAATTCGCCCGCCTTACGGCCGGCGACCGTGCGACACTCGTAGTGTCGGTGACAGGAAGTGACGGTGACCACCAGCACTGCAGTGTATGCGGCCGAGCCACCCGAGCGCGGCTCAGTGTCGCTCGACAAGTTGGCGCGGCGCAAGCACGTCCGGCCGATCGAGTCTGCCGACGATCTCGCCCAACACGACGTCTTCGATACCGATGAGGAGCTTGACGCCTTCCTGGCGCACGTCCACGCCTCCCGTCACGCCGACCTCCCCTGAGCCGCCGTGGATCGCATGGTCCTCGACACGGACGTCTCGTCCCTCAGCCTCAAGCGCCGGCTCCCCACCCCCGTCATGACCCGGCTGATCGGCAAGCAGCCGCGCATCACGTTCACCGTGCCTAGGGCTCCTTAGCGGTCGCGTTCGGGGTGCATGAGTTGTTCGGCGAACCACTGCACGCGGTTCGTGGTGATGCCGGATCGTTGCTCAACGGCCAAAGGATGGTCGGTGGGCTCAAGCCCGACGTACGGACGCTCACCAACCGGTCGCGTGTGGACCTGAGTCTTCAGGTTCAGGGTGGGCTGGTCGTAGAGGAACAGCTCGGTGGCCAGCCACCCGAAGTAGGGCGGCTCATCTTCGCGACCAGAGGTCTCCCACAGATCGATCATACGAACGAAACTCCGCGGGCTGAGCGATACCCAGACGGCCCAAGAGAATATGTCCCCGCCGATGATGGGGATCTCGATCAAGCCCTTCACGAACAAGTGCTCGCCATTGATCACGCATTGATCGGAGGTAAGTTCGCTGTCGGGATGCTCGGCGATGGCGTCAGACCAGTACGCCGGCGCCTTCGAACCGTAGTGTGTGGGCAACTCGTCGTGCTTCTCGCCGCAGCAGGAGCAAACGAACCCGACATCGCTGGACATGCAGCGGATCTTACTGCCGCGCGATCATCATCTGGTCGGCTCGATGCAGCGCTTCGTGGCGTGAGCGGCCTGCTCGGCGTTGTGGACGGCGAGGGCGTACGTAGCGCCGACGCAGAAGCAGGCGGAAGTATCCGTAACCGACGGCGGATCAGCGCGATACCTACGGCTGCCCCGCGCGGCTCAATGGTGGCGGGCTATTCCATCGAGCACAGTAGTTTAGGTGGGCCGTCGCCCCGGCACGCTACAATCTGACCCAATCGTCTTGACTGGCAATCTTCCACACGCCGTTCATCCCGCAGCCGAAAGGAAAAGAATTGAGTATCAAACCCGTCACCAGTGTATGCGAATACCACTATTGCTCCGAGCGCCTAGCAACCTCGATCATAGATCATAATCTGACCCAGTCAGACAACAAAATAGAAACCAGTATCGGATTCTCTGGTGCACGCGTAAGTCATCAAAGACAACCCCCTCCCGACACTATGGCTTCGCGCGCAAGAGTGATCGAGAATCTACTTACGGATCACATAGGGAGCGATCTTGGCATAATAGAGCCCGCAAATAAAGATGGCTTCAAAAAACAGTATCTAGCCGGAAGGTCATCAGTACTCCTTAGCGACCTGAGGGATTCTAATGGTAACGCCACTGGCGCGGTTAACCTAGTAATTGACAGGAAGACTTCAGATGGCAAGCGCGTAGCAGTTTGCCTATTCGGCAGCGCTCAAAATGTTTGCAGCATGGAACCCGACATCCCGGCTTGGCGCAGATTTGGCCATTATTCATCAAGCGATATCGGGATTCCAGAGCTTATTCGCGCAGCTACACTGGCCGAAGACGCCGACAATCCCGACGAGCTCTGGCGCTTCAAGTCTGATCCGGATGGTCGACTTCGTCGATTTATCAGTTTCCATGCAGCAAATATATCTTTCGGGCAAGGCGCATTCTATGATGATAGCCCACACCCATGGCATCGAGGCTATACGCACGGCCACTTCGAGGATTCCGAATGGCTGGCCGCGATTTACCTTTCGGAAACCGACATATACGTTAGGGGTACCTACCGCGATACCGTACATCACTTCGATATTGTCCATGTCGGAGCGGCACTATGGGTACGCAGCGGAACTCCAGTTGCATATACGCCTGACCGGATCCCGGAACTTGATGCGCAACTCCTTCCCGGCGTTGTACGCCCAGTCGCACGGACATGGTATAAACGCCGCGGCCGACACAGACGACATCTGCAATAAGGCGAGACAACTTTCCGTCTTCAAGACGTGGTGGGCGAAGGCGTCTAATCACTCGACTGTGCTGCTGTGTTTCTGTGCTCAACAACAGAACGTCCAACGTGCGGAGCGCCGACATTCTAGGACAAGCCGATCTGAACCGCAGGGCCGGCCACGATCTGAGCACCGGCAGCGGCGACTACGTACCGGCCGATCGCTACAACCCCCAGGGCGAGGAATAACCCACGGCGATTGTCACGGCATATTCATTACGAGTCATGCTAAGCACGTCCACTGCTGTCCAGAATCGACCGCTAACCAGCTCCTTCAGGCTCCAGAAGTTCAGCCTTGTCCGAGGTGGTCCAGGGCGGTCGTTAGCGCAACTGTTAGCAAGCTCCTCTTCTACGGCAGCGGAAGCACCGGTCCGGAGTGCTTGCCCGCGCGAGCGGCGAGACGGTGGGACAGACGGTTTCGCGCGGGTGAGTGCTCCGGCTCGCTGGGGCCTGGGGACTGTGAAGTCCCCAGAGTCGCGCTCGAGCAACCCCATGCGCTCGCGAACCGTGGACCGGAAACAGTCGCATCTGTCACTGTCCTGACATTCGACGGGGGATGAGCTTTTTTAGATTACGGGCGGCCTTGCGCCGTCCGGTCCCCTCAAGTGCTTGAACGACTGCGCCGATCGATCTCACGGTATCCGGATGGTCCTCGCCGAGCACCCGGCGACACCGCCCGAGGGTGTCCTCACTGAGAGCAAGGGATTCCTTGTGCCGTCCCAGCGCGTTTAGGGTGACGGCACGGCTCCGAGCGGCGCACAAGGTGTCGGGATGGTCCTCGCCGAGCACCCGGCGATACCGCCCGAGGGTGTCCTCACTGAGAGCAAGTGATTCCTTGTGCTTTCCCAGCGCGTTTAGGGTGGCGGCACGGCTCCGAGCGGAGCGCAGGGTGTCGGGATGGTCCTCGCCGAGCACCCGGCGATACCGCCCGAGGGTGTCATCATTGAGAACAAGGGATTCCCTATACTGACCCAGCGCATACAGGGTGATTGCAAGATTTTGAGCGGAGTGCAAGGTGCCGGGATGGTCCTCGCCGAGCACCCGGCGACGCCGCTGGAGGGTGTCCTCGTCAAGTGCTAGGGATTCCCTGAACCGACCCAGCGCATACAGGGGTCCAGCAAGGTTCTGAGCGGATTGCAGGGAGTCGGGATGGTCCTCGCCGAGCACCCGGCGACGCCGCTGGAGGGTGTCCTCGTTAAGTGCTAGGGATTCCTTATATCGACCCAGGGCGCCCATGTTGGTGGCAAGGTCATTAGCGGATTGCAGCGTGTCGGGGTGATCGTCGCCCAGCACCCGGCGACGCCGCTGCAAGGTGTCTTCTAGAAGTTGGCTGGCTTCCTTGTAATTGCCGCAATCGTGGCGGGCGTGAGCAAGGTGCTGGGCGGCGGTGAGTGTGTGGGTGTTATCAGGTCCCAGCAGGCCGGTCCAGCTGTCGTGCAGATTGCCTGCCAGGGTTAGAGCGGCGTTGGCTTGTCCGCTGACCAGAAGATAGCGGAGGGTGCGGGTGGCCAGGGTACGCAGTGCGGTGTGGGGGGTGGTGGCAGGCTCTGAGGCGATGAGGTGAGGGGTGAGGCGGGCCCAAGCCGTCCAGGTGCCGGGGGCCTCGGGGTCGCCGGGGTCCGCGGTAGTGAGAATCGAGACGATGGCAGCGTGGTAGTCGGTGCGGTATGAACGAGTGTGATCTCGGACAATAGCCTGGGTGAGACGGTGTAGGCGTAGCCCTTGCTGATCGATGCGCCCTAGCCCGTAGTGGCTGATATGAGCGCAAGCATCGCCCACCGTGAACGGGCTGGTGGGTAGCTCCCCTAGTTGGGCAGCTGTACCGGGGTCGTGCTGGGTCGTGGGCTGATGGTGCAGCCAGGCAACGGGGATGGGCTCGGGTGCCAGGTAACCGCACAGGCGAAGGAGGTTCGCGGCCGTATGGTCGACGATAGTGAGCTTGTCCAGGGCAACGAGGGTAGCGGCGGCGAGCGAGACCCGGTAGGAGCGTGGCGAGCCTTTGTCCAGCACTTCTGTTGCCTGGTCTGCCAGGAGCCGCCGGTACTCGCCAGCGGGTATCCCCGTTCTAGCGAGTACCCCGGCGGCCTGGGCCAAGGCCAGCGGAAGGTCGCCCAGGTCCTCGGCCAGAAGGTTTGCATCAGCCTGATTAAGCCCGGCCACCCTCCCTGTAAGGAGCGCTATGGATTCGGCTCTGGTGAACTCCTCCACGGCAACCAAGGCTCCCAACTCGGCCCAGTCGGGATTGCGGGTAGTGACCAGGACATGGCCTTGCCCCTCGGGCAGATATCCGGTCAAGTGGTCGGGGTCTTCGACGTTGTCGAAGACCAGGAGCCATCGTTTCGCGTCACGCAATGCCGTGATTGCAGCTTTCGCCGCAGTCTCTGCCTCGACAGCTGAGGTCGCCGCGTCCAGCTTGATCGCCAGGTCGGCGAGTTGGGCGGCGATGAGGCCGGGCTGCTCGGCGTCGATCACCCATGCGGTGTTGTAGTCGGAGGCGAAACGGTGCGCGTACTCCAGCGACAGCTGGGTCTTGCCCATCCCTCCCTGACCGTGCAAGACCACCACACCTGTGGGGGTGCTCAGGAGGGTTTCACGTACGGCGACCAGCAATCCGGCCCTGCCGGTGAAGGCGGGGTTACGTGTGGGGACCTGCCAATTCGACGGCCGGGCCGCACCGGGCAACCGAGGCGCCGATGTATCGGCGGGATCGGATTCAGTAGGGATAGGTGGACCAGCTGGACCAGGAAATGCCGGGGTGCCGTCGGGGCCGAGAGCGCCGGAAAGCCCGGCCAGCAGCCGTCGGCGCGCTTCGGCCTCGGTGGTGTCGAACAGATCGATGCTCTGCACCGTGCTCAACATCTCGGGAAGTTGCTGGTGATCGATGTCCTCGACGCGGATCGGGATTAGCCGGCTTGATTCCCGCTCCTGGGCCGCCATGACAGCGGTCCAATCCTGGCCGGTGAACCGCCCGGTGAAGTACGCCGCCGAGCACAGCGCCAGCACCCGATCTGCCCGGCGGAGGGCGCTCTCCCTGCTGAGGATGATGTTGTCGCCCGGCAGCCAGTCCCACACGTCAAGCTCGACGGTGTAGCCGGCCTGCTTCAGATGCCAGCCGATCCACTCGGCCCAAAGGCGGTCCGGTCCGGCGTAACTGATGTAGAAGTCCAACCGCCGCTGCGCCTCGATGCCCTGTTCTTCAGCCACTCTGTCCGCGTCCCTTTCCAGCACAGCCATCCGCTGCCGAGCCCAATATGCCTTCCATGGCATATGCCTCTGTGATCAGCCGTTCCGCAGAGCCTCTGACACCTTGACGATAAGCCGGTCGTACTCGGCATCGGAGACATGCCGGAAGTCGGCGTAATAACGGGTCGCCGCAAACTCTGGCAACTTGACGTCCTCAATGACCAGCGGAATGAACCGGCGACCGTTTTCGATCGACCGCTGCATCAGCGTGGCGTACTCCTGCTTCACCCACCCACTGGCCATCGACGCAGGACTGAACACCAAGATCCCATGCGCCGAGTCACGGATAGCCTGTTCGACCGCGTGGACCAACACATCGCCCGGTTTGAAGACGACCTCGTCACGGGCGACCCGAAAGCCATCATCCTCAAGCCGCTCCACAAACCGGGTGACCCAGTCAGCGTCGTCATGAGAATAGGAGACGAACGCGTCATAGACAGACCCTGCGACCTTCCCCGTTCCAGGCGCCGCAGCAGACGAGGTGGATCTCGATACGTCTGCTCTCGATCGCCGTCGCGGCCGCACCGCGATCCACGCGTAATAAGCTGCCACAACGCCTGCCACCGTGCCGACCGCTGTGAAAATAAGCCCCGCAGCTTCCATGACAATCAGGTTAGAACCCCGACGCCTACGGCAACGACCAATCGGCGCAATCCTGCCAGTGCGGGACGCCGAGGGATCCCTAAGGATCCTCTGCCCAGGCGGTCGGCCGGTTCGGGCCGGGATCGGCCCGCAGAGGCCGCAGGCCCGGCCCGAGGGCCGGTCGGCCGCCGGCGGCCCGCGCAGCGGGGCGCCCTTGAAGACGTAGAGAAACTTCTCATCCGGGCGGGTTGCCCGTTTGTGTCGTGTCCCGGTAGATGCTTGTCAGCCGGCTTGTTCCTGCTGCTCGTAGCGGCGACGCCATGTCGCGCAGCGTTCGACATAGGTCGTGAGGTGCCGGGCCTGGAAGTCTTCGACGGACCAGTCGTGCGCTTCGACTTTGGCCCCTGCGTTGCACACGTATCCCCACCCGTGGCGGCCGTCGACCAGGGCGATGCGTGTGAGGTCGTAGACGGGGTCTTCGAAGGCGTCCAGCACTCGCCATTCTTCGGCGGTGAGTCCGGTCAGGAGGAATCCGCGGGCGATGCCTTCACCGGGGACCAGGCCGGGGTAGACCCTCTCAGGAAGCGCGGCGACGCGCCATCCCTCGGCGGCTACGGGCTCGTGGTCGGGTATGCGGTCGATGAGGGCGACCAGGACGTCAGGGAACTGGAGGCTTCCGTAGACGAACAGGGCCTCCGGGTCCACCGATAGGCGGTCCTTCGGGCCAGAGTTCGGCGAGGTCGGCTGGGGTGAGTGGGTCCCGGTATGCGGCATTGAGCACCTCCCGGGACACCTTAACGTCGGCCTGGGCGAGGGCGGTGAACCAGTCGAACCCGGCCGGGTAGGCCCACATGTACGACCGGTGGGTGGGGTCGGCTCCACGATCGGTCAGGTCACCGGCGATGGTCTTGTCGCTTTCCCAGGGGAGGCAGACGCGTACATAGTCGGCGCACTCGACCGCCGGTGTTCCTGCGTTGATGGCGCGGTGGACCTGGGCGAGGACGAGTTGGGCGTAGTGGCTGAGCCGCAGTCGGGCAGTGAGCACCTTGTCATCGGGCAGGATGAACAGCGGCCATGCCTGGGCGAGTCCTTCGAGCATGACTTGCTGGGGGGCATGGATCGACAGCAGGCGGACCCAGGGGACGTCTTCGGTGGCTGCCCTGGCCGCGAGGCTGGCGCTTTGCAGGCCGTGGCCGAGGACTTCGTGTAGGGCGAACTGTCGGGCTCCGGCCTGGGTGAACTCGACGTTGGGGAGGTTGAGCCGCAGGCGGACGTGGTCGCCAGCGCCATCCAGCCAGTACGCCCAGTAGGCATCGACTTCGGTCGTCTCGATCGTCAGCGTGTAAGGGGCACTGCTACCGGTCGCCTCCCGCACAGCGGGTTCCAGGTCTTGTGCGGCCTGGCGGATGGCGTCGGGGGCCTCGTTGACGTCCAGCCTGCCTTCGGCCTGGCGGAGGTCGGCGTTTGTGTTCGGGCCCCATCCGATGCCCAGATCAGCCAGTGCGCCGCGGGTCAGCTCGGCGCGTTCGGCGATGTAGTCGTCCGACCAGCCGGCGGCCTCGCATCCTTGGGTTGCGCGGATGTAGTCGTTCAGTGGTGGCCGTTCGCCCAGAAGGGCACCGAGGTAGGCGAGGTCGGCGTCCAGCCGGCTGGCCAATGGGCCATCGGCGGCCGGGCGAAGCTCGGCGAGTCGCCGGTAGACAGTGAGGCGGTCGGGGGCCGGCTCGACGTCCGGGCCGCCGGGGAAGCAGTCGAAATCGATGATCGGTGAACCGCCGCGTTCGATCTCGTACCCGTTCCAGGCTCGAAGAGTGGCCTCGATCTGGTCACGCAGGCTCATGCGGGACATCCCATCGCAGTGTGAGGGCCTGGTTCGGGCGCAGGTGGTCACGGGTCAAGGTCATCACGACGTCGTCTCCGTCGTAGTCCCACACCAGCCCGTCTTCGGCGGAGGTCTCCGAACCGTTGGGGTCTTCTTCCGTCGCCCAGCATCGCAGCAGTTGCCGAGCCTTCTGGTGGCGGACACGAAGCGTGTAGTGCCGCGTGTAGCGGGGGATCAACTGTCGCCAGTAGTGATCGGTCAGGAACTGCCCGCCTTCGCAGACACAGCCGACGGTGGCCGTCTCCCCCGGCTGGATGGGTGGGGAGATCTGGCAGGCGAACGTGGACAGGTTCGCGGTGTCGTGGATGCGCTGGATCATGACGCGGCGGTCCGGATCACTGATCGGCTCGATGTCGAGCCGGTCTCGTGTGTTCTCGAACCATACTTCCCGTGACAGCCGGGCCATGGGCTTGTCGCTCAGGTTGAGCAGTTGGTGCCGGTAGGTGAGCCGGGACCAGCCGTTGGGGTCGATGTCGATGTCGATGCTCATCGACAACTCGACGATGTTCCCTGCCAGCGTGGCGAGTTGGGCGGCCTCGTCGTCGCTTAGGCGCAGTACGCGTTGCACCTCAAGTAGTTGACGTCCGAGGCTGCGGGCCTTGTCGCTGGCTCCTTCGACCGAACGCAGAGAGGCGGGCGATACCGACGCGGCGGACTCGGCAGGCGGTCCCCAATCGATGTCGCCTTGCGGGGCCTGAAGATTCTGGTCGATGGTCTTCAGCAGTTCGGCGGCCCTGTCCGGACTGGCGTGTCCGCCGGCGGCGGGTGGGCGCTCGGTCTGGTCGCTGGTGACCCGCTCGAACAGTTGCTCAGCACTCCATCCGGGGAACATCTTCTCTAGCACCCGGCAGTGATCGGGGTACGGGAGTCCTTTGACGTCTCCGGAGATCCAGCGGTGAAGCTGCGCGCGGCTAGGTCCTCTGCCAACAAGCGACGGGTCGACCTTGCGTGCCGCTTTGTCGTATTCGGTGCTGAAAGTCCGGTAGGTCTGCCAGTGGCGTTCGCGGAGCAGCGCTTTCAACCGCACGGGGGGATTCGTCTTCGCTTGCTCGTCCATTAGGGCGAACGTAACACGAGACGAGCAATAGATGAGACGAAGAGAGAACAAGAAGCCCGAGATGCGATAGGCGCGGTCTCGCAGCGCAACACCTGGTCCGGCGAGGCTCGGGATCGTGAATGAGGAACGTAATCCCGAGCTTGGGACGCCGACCCGTCTGAAGGGCTTCGGGCGGGTCGCGTCGATTGATCGAGCGCGTCGGCAGGCGGCGAACAGGAGAGCTGCGGGCTTGACGGAGGTTGAGCGTCGGCTACTGCTCGAAGAGATCGCGCGGATTTCTGCGGAGTTGGGCGACTTGCAGGTCAAGGCCGCTGAGGTAGCGCGTCGGGTTGCGAGTTTGTCGAGTTCACAGGCGCAACGGCCCGCCTGAAGCGCCTAACGCCCTGGCCGTGGCGCCGTGATGAGCTGCGGGGCTGGTGACGCGAGACAGGGTCATTCGTGGCCTACCTCTCTCCGCGCGGGAGTTGAGGGATGACCTGGGTCTCCGTCGCCGGCCTCGCTTCCAACCGAGGGAGCACAGCATGGACGGATACAACCGCAAGCAGGAGCTGGAGACGCTGGTCGAGTTGTGCCGCGAACTGGTCCGGCTCGGTGTCAAGCCGGGGCTCAGTGACGCTCGCCCGGCTCTGTCGGTGCGGACCGAGTTGAGTCACCGCAAGGTGTGGGTCGAGGTCGACGCCTTGCGTGGGGCGTTCGTGTGGCGCCGAGACGACCACGAGCGTCACCCCCTCGATGATCCGGCCGGCGCGGCGGCACGCCTCGCCGAGTACATGAAGCGCCGTGATGAGGCGGGGCCGGGCGAGCAGTCATGACGTCCGATCCGGTCGCCGTGTTGCATCGGCGGTTTCCGGGGCTGGTGTTCTGGTTTGGCGTGCGCACGGGGTCGTGGTGGGCCATCGTTCCGCCCCCGGCCGGATGGCGGCTGATCGAGGCCGCCGATCCTGATCAGTTGACCCAGGCGGTCATCAAGTCTCAGTCGTGGCCCTGGCCCTCGCCCCGTCAAGGCGCACGCTGGACGCTGGGCGTCGGTCGGCACCGCTGACGCTCATATAAGCGCGCCGCGTGGGTCACGCTCTACGCGGTGCCGGCGGTCGAAAGGACCGGGCCACCTTTCAGAGGTTTTTGGTGCGCTCGTCGAGTTGTTCGATCTTCGCGCGTAGGTGCCCGATGGCGCTGCGCATCTCTTGAAGCTGCCCGAAGATCATCTGGAACTCTTCGCTGCGTTCTGCCGAGTCGCCCTCGGTGCCGGCTGATGAGTCCGGCATTGCGATGACGACAGTGCGGCTTCCCTGCCTGCTCTCTAGCAGCCCTTCGCTGCGCAGGACATCCACGGCGCGTTCGATGGTCGCCTTCGCCGACCCGAACCGCTCGGCCAGTTCCCCGATCGGCGGGAACGGCTCCCCGATCGGAAACCGCCCCGCGGCGAGATCTTCTCGCAGCTCATCCGCGATGCGGACGTACAGCTTCCGGCGGTCCGGGTGCGCGCTTGGCATGGGTCAAGGGTAGACGATCCAGCCCAGGTTTCTAGGTTCCCCAAGAAAGTTGCCCAAGATCGCTTGACTCTCCCTGTTTCCTAACTAACCTATGAAACTGTCCTTCCTAGAGAAGCTAGGGAGGCGGTTCCTGAGGGAGTGTCATGCAGAACATCGGTATCCCGGTCGACACCCGCGCTCTGACCTTCGTGTGCGTGGCTCCGCCTGCACCGAAGCTGCTCAACCGGGAGACGGGAGAGGTCAAGGTCGACGGCGAGGGCCGCACGGTCTTTCAGGTGGGTCTGTCGGTGGCGACGGAGGCCGGCCGGATCGACCTGGTCACGGTCAATGTCCCCGGTGACCCGCAGGTTCAGGTGGGCCAGATCGTGACGGTCTCGGATCTGATCGCGCGGCCGTGGAAGCAGGTGATCGGCGGGCAGGAGCGCCACGGGATCTCGTTCGGGGCCTCGGCCGTGGTTGCGGCGTCGGTCGTCCGGGCTGCCTGAGCGGGGCCAGTGATGTTCGACAAGGCAACGCTGTGCGTGGCGGGTGCGGGTCTTGTCGCCGTGGTGGCCGGGGGCCTGGCGTGGCGGCGGTTTCATCCGCTGACGTTCTGGCTGTGCGTCGGGTTCCCGGCCCGCGCGGTCTGGCTCTACGCCACCTGGCAACACGTCGCCTCGGCCTGCAAACTCACGCACAAGCGGCGGCGCTGGCGGGTCACCCTCGACTCCGTCCCCGTGCTGGGGGCCGCCTCCCGTGAGGCCACCGCGATCGTGGAACGTCGCCACCTGCGGCGGGTCGAGATCGAAAAGGCTCCCCGCCTCGGCCTGATCCGCCCCTCGCGGCTGGGCTGGCGGCTGCCGATCACGCTCAACGACGGCCAGATCCCCGACGACTTCGCCAAGGTCGCCGAACGGCTCGCGCACGCCTGGCGGGCTCATGCGGTGCGGGTGCTGGAGTCCAAGCCGGGCAAGGTCGTGCTGATCGCCACCCGCAAAGACCCCCTCATCACCGTCCCGCCGGTCGAGCCGACACCGGATGACCTGCTGACCGTGCGGCCGGGGGTGCTGGAGAACGGGCGGCCGTGGGTGATCGACTTCAGAACCGTTCCGCACTGGCTGTTCGCCGGCGCCACCCAATCGGGCAAGTCCACGCTGCTCAACGCCATCATCCGCGGCCTCGCCCCACAACCGGTCGCCCTGGTCGGCTTCGACCTCAAAGGCGGCGTGGAGCTCACCCCGTATGCGGCCCGCATGTCCGCGCTGGCGACGACGCGGGTGGGGTGTGTGCGGCTGCTCGATGGGCTGGTGTCGGAGTTGACGCACCGGATGGCCGACTGCCGCGAACACGGCGTCCGCAACGTCTGGCGCCTCCCCGAGCACCTGCGCCCGATGCCGATCGTGGTCGTGGTCGACGAGGTCGCCGAACTGTTCCTCATCGCCGACAAAGCCGAGAAAGACACCGTCGCGAAAACCTCGGTGGCGCTGCTGCGGATCGCGCAGTTGGGGCGGGCGTTCGGGGTCTACCTGATCGTCTGCGGCCAGCGCATCGGCTCCGACCTTGGCCCCGGCGTCACCGCCCTGCGCTCGCAACTGTCCGGGCGGGTCTGCCACCGCGTCAACGATCCAGAGACGGCCACGATGACGCTCGGCGACATGGACCCCGCCGCACTCGAAGCCGCCCGCGCCATCCCCGCCGAGACCCCCGGCGTAGCGATCGTGGCCGGCAGCGACGGGTCCTGGCACCGCGCCCGCTCCGCCCTCACCACCGAAGCCGACGCGGAAGACGCCGCCCACGCCTATCGCCACCTCGCCACGCCCTGGACGGATCTCGTCCGCACCGGCCCCCGTGCCGTCCCGGACGACCAAGCCGCCTAACCCCCCTCCTCGACCTTCCGGAGACTTCCCATGTCCAACGTCATCCCCCTGCGTCGTCCCGCCGTCCGCATCTCGTCCCCTCGTCCCCGCTCGCAGGACGGCCGGTCGTCCTCGTCCCGCCGCATCGTCCTGGACCCCGTCCAGGTCACCTTCGACGACACCCGCGGTGTCCACGTCGCCGCTTGCGACCGCTGCGCCGAGACGGAATCGGCCTACTCCGGCGGGTTGGGCTGGCTGCTCGACTGGGCCGAGACCCACCGCTGCGATCCGGAGTTGGCCGCCCTGCTCACCGCGTGCGACCAGGAGGCGGCGTGACCGGCCGCCTCGGCGGACTGCTGGCCGACTCCGGGCCGGTCGTCGTGCTGGCCGGGATCGCTGCGGCGGGCTCGTTCACCCACATCCGCGACACCGCCCGCCAGCACGGACAACACGGCTGGATGGCCTGGGCCATCGCCATCTGCATCGACCTCACCTGCGTCATGGCCGCCCGCGAACGCCAACGCGACCGCCGCACCGGCCGCCGTACCGGACCGATCTCCTGGCCATCGCTCGTGTTGGCCGGCGGAGTGGTGCTCTCGCTGGCAGCCAACCTCGCCCAAGCCGAACCAACCCCCTGGGGCTGGCTCACCGCAGCCACCCCCGCGGGCGCGTTCCTCGTCGCGGTCTCGATGCTCGAACGACGCTCCACCGGTCGACACCCGGCCGAGGTTCCCCCGTCCTCGTCCTCGACGGTCGCTGCCGAGTCGTCCCCCGTGCCGCCCTCGTTCGGACGCCCGTCCTCAGACCTCGTCCTCGTCCGCGACCACCAGGACGACGCGCCGAAACAGGACGAGCGCCAGGACCAGGCTCCTTCGGCCGGCGGTCCGGCGGCCGAACTGCTCACCTTCGCCCGCCGCGTCGCCACCGAACACGAACAACGACACGGACGCCCGATCACCCGCGACGCGCTACGCGCGCGGCTCGGGGTCTCGAACCAGCTCGCCTCTGACCTGCTCCGCCAGATCCGCACCGCCTGATGAGAGGAACTCACGTCATGACCGCACAGCCGATCGTGCCCGGTGACCTGTTCGCACGCCACCAGACCATCAAGGGCCTGCGCGCCCTGGCCGACTTCTTGGAGAACAACCCCGGCGTCCCGGTCAACACCTACGGGTGGGACCTCACCCACCACGCCCGCGGAACCGACGAGCACCAGGCGGCCGAGGTCGACCGGATCGCCGTGGTTCTGGACGCTGTCCCCGTCGACGACCGCCCGGACGGTGGTCACTACACCGTGACCAAGACCTTCGGCCGCATCACCTACACCGCCGTCCACGTCCCCGCCCACCGCATGGCCGCCCACAACGCGCTGATGAGCTACGCCGACGTCTTCCACGCCACCACCGACCAGGACGCGGCGTGACGGGCCTCGACGACGAGCGCCCGGCGCTGGCGCCGCCGGTCCGCCGCTGGGCGTGCTGCCACTGCACCGGCGGCCTCACCTCCGACGGCCAGACCTGCGAGCACTGCCAGGGCCTCGGGTTCTCCTGACGCCCTGCGCCCCCGGCGTGGCCACACAACCGCCAAGTTCCGCGCCACGTCGGGGGCCATCCCTCCACCGCTCCAAAGAACGACAGGAGACCTCTCCATCTTGCCTGCTCCCGTCCCCTCCCCGCTCACCCTCCGCGACATCGCCCGCCGCGCCACCTCACCCGACTATCACCGCTGGACCGCACAGATCCGCCGGACCGGCGGCTGCGCCCAACCGATCCACCTGCGCGGGCGGGTCGACTACCGCGATCCCCTCACCGGCGCCCTGCTCCACCGCTACTCCACGAGCCATGAGCCGGACGGGGTGCTGCGGGTGGCGTGCAAGACCCGCCGCGCGTCCCGCTGCCCGGCCTGCGCCGAGGTCTACCGCGCCGATACCTACCAACTCGTCCGGGCGGGCCTGGTCGGCGGCAAGGGCGTGCCCGACACCGTCACCACCCACCCGGCGGCGTTCGTCACCCTCACGGCTCCCTCCTTCGGGCCGGTCCACGCCCGACGCGAAAAGGACGGCGCCCTCCAGCCGTGCCACCCCCGGCGGGACCTCGACGACTGCCCGCACGGGCGTCCACAGTCCTGCACCGAGCGGCACGGGGGCAACGATCCGCGGCTGGGCGAACCGCTCTGCCCGGACTGCTACGACTACACCGGCTCAGTCCTGTTCAACGCCCTCGCCCCCGAACTATGGCGACGCTTCACCCTCGCCCTGCGGCGGCGGCTCGCCAAGGCGGCGGGCCTGACCGGGACCGAACTGCGGGCGGCGCTGGCCGTCTCCTTCGCCAAGGTCGCCGAATACCAGCGGCGCGGCGTCGTCCACTTCCACGCCGTGATCCGCCTCGACGGACCCGACGGGCCGACCACGTCCCCACCGGCCTGGGCAACCGGCGGACTCCTCGACGACGCGGTACGGCACGCCGCCCACGCGGTCACGGTCACCACCCCAGCGGCCGAGGACGTACCGGCTCGCTCGCTGGCATGGGGGTCTCAGGTCGACGTACGGCCGATCACCACGACCGGAGAACTGACCGACCAAGCCGTAGCCGGCTACATCGCCAAATACGCCACCAAGGCGGCTGAGTGCGTCGGCACCCTCGACCGGCGCATCCGCCCCACCGACGACCTCAACCGACTGAACATCCGCAACCACGCCCAGCGGCTGATCTCCGAATGTCGACGGCTCGGCGCCCTGGCGGAGATGGCCGATCTTCGGTTGGCGGACTGGGCTCACATGCTCGGCTTCCGGGGCCACTTCTCGACCAAGTCCCGCCGCTACTCCACCACCCTGGGCGCGCTGCGTGAGGCACGCGCGGCGTTCAACCAGCGCGAACACGACATCACCACCGGCCGCCTCCCCCTCTTCGATGACGACCAGGTGCTCGTCGTCGCGCACTGGGACTACGCCGGCCAAGGCCACACCCCCGGCGAAGCCTTCCTATCCGCCGCGATCAACGGCACGTCGCTGCCACCGCTCGGCCCTCCGAGGCGAGACGAAAACCTGCTGCACACCGGGGAGGATGCGTGAACCGACGAGACGAGTTGATGACCGTTCCCGACGTCCTCGCCGAACTCGGTGGCGTCTCCCAGCGCACCTTCTACCGCTGGCGCGAACTCGGCAACGCTCCCGCCGGCATCAAGCTGCCCAACGGCGAGATCCGCATTTGGCGCAGCGAGTTCGCCGCCTGGCTGGAGACGCTGCGGGAGGCGGCGTGAAGTCGACCGACGTCAAGTTCTGGGACGTCCGCCGGAACAAGTCCAGCAAGACCGCCTCGTATGAGGTCCGGTGGGTGGTCGCGGGCAGGCAGCGGTCACGGACGCGCCGGACCAAGGCGCTGGCCGAGAGCTTCCTGTCCGACCTGCGCCAAGCCGCCAAGAGTGGTGAAGCGTTCGACATCGACACCGGCTTGCCAACGTCGATGCTTCCCAAGCAGGTGCCGGTTACCTGGTACGAGCTCGCGCGAACCTACATCAAGGCCAAGTGGCCGGGCGCGGCTGGCGAGACCCGCAAGAGCACGCTCGACGCCCTGGCGACGGTGACGCCTGCGCTCGTCTCATCCACGAACGGCGCGCCGAGTGCGACGGTTCTCCGGCGGGCGCTGCTGCACTACGGGCTGAACCCTCCGCGCTGGAAGTTCCCCGTTCCGGCCGAGGAAGCCGCGGCTCTGAAATGGCTTGGGAGCCGATCGCTCCGCGTCACAGATCTCGCTGAGGCGGACGTCATTCGATCCGCTCTGAATGCCATCGCTGTCACGATGACCGGTCGCCCGGCCGCTGCCACCACCGTCGCGCGCAAGCGCGCCGTGCTCTACAACGTGCTCAAGTACGCGGTGAGGGAACGGAGGCTCCTCGACGCCAACCCCATCGATCAGGTGGATTGGAAGGCTCCGGAGAAGATTGAGCAGGTCGACCGGAGCGTTGTCGCCAACCCGGCGCAGGCGCGGCAGCTCCTCGCCGCGGTGACCTATGTGGGTCGGCTGTCTGGTCGCGGGGCACGGATGCGCGCGATGTACGCGTGTATGTACTACGGCGGCCTTCGGCCCTCCGAGGCGATCGGTCTGCGGCGGCAAGACTGCGAACTGCCCGATCTGTGCGCCTGCGTCGGCGATTGCTCCTGTGATCTCCCGGCTTCAGCGTGGGGTCGGCTGACGCTGACGAAGTCACGGCCGAGACCGGGCAGGCTCTACACCGATAGCGGACAGAGCCACGAGGAGAAGGGCCTCAAGCGACGTCCGGTCGGTGACAAGCGCCTCGTCCCGATCCCGCCGGAGCTGGTCCGCATCCTGGCTGAGCACCTGGAGCAGTTCGGTACGGCGGAGGATGGCCGGCTGTTCGCCACCTCGACCGGCGGCACGGTCTCAGCGTCGGCGGTCTGGCGCATCTGGCATGCCGCTCGTGTCATCGGCCTGTCCCCCGAGCAGCAAACCACGCCCCTCGCCGGACGCCCGTACGACCTGCGGCACGCCTGCGCGACGCTGCTCCTGAACGCAGGCGTACCGCCCAAGGAGGTGGCTCGGCGTCTGGGGCACAGCGTGGAGGTCTTGTGGAAGGTCTACGCGGGCTGCCTCGACGGGGACGAGGAACGGATCAACCGCCTGATCGAAAAGGCGCTCGCCACATAACGCGTTCTGCAGCCACAGGGCTCCGGGTCCATCCCGGGGCCTTCTTGCTTTTTCGGGGGCTCACCTGGGCGAACCCCGCCCCGGCTCATCCCGCGTATATCCCGCGACCACCGGCTGAGGGCTGCTTTCGGTGGCATACGGCTGCACACACGCGAAACCCCGGCGACCCGTGTTGGTGCTGGTCAGCCGGGGTTTTCCTTGATCAGGTGGGTGCCCCCGGCAGGATTCGAACCTGCGGCACACGGTTTAGGAAACCGTTGCTCTATCCCCTGAGCTACGAGGGCTTGACCTGCGACGAAGCTTAGCCCGTCGGAGTCGCTTACCGCTGCTGGCCCGCGTATGGCCCGCGATCTCCGGCTGGCCCGTGCTGGCCCGCAGACAGACTAGCGCGCCGGAGGCTTCCGCACCCAACGGAAACGGCCCCGACTTGATCATCAGGGGCCGAGACCCATGCGGCGAGCGCATGACAGGTGGCTGAGGGCGGCGCCGGCCGGCCTTCCTGCGCGGGCTGGTCGCCGTGCTGGGCGACTCCGAGCTGATAGCGGGAGTCGCGCCCAGGACTACTCGCTGCCGATCTCCTTGCGAAGCGAAGCGTTGAATGCACGTAGCGCCGTGACGACCTTGTCCTCGCTGTCAGACGTCGTGGCCCGCCAACATGACCGGGCGAAGGAGTCTGCGTTATCGCGGGTCTCCTGAGTGCACAGCAGGTGGATGACTGCGCGGCCCTTCTGGAGTTGCGACTGCCACACGCGCAACTCACCCGGTTCCAGCGACTGAAGCCAATCGCTGTTGCCGCTGCGAAGTTCGAAGATGTTGCTGCCCGCACTAATCATCTCGGCGGCACTGGCGAGCTTCTGATCACGCAGCCACCTTTGCTGCTCGTCTCTGCTCTTGATCCAAGCCCCGAGCAAGGCCCCCGAGAAACCCAGCAGCGCACCGATGACCCCAGCCAAGACGTTGACCACACGCAGAGCCTAATTGACTGCCGTCCCGCTGCATCTGGCCCGCGTATGACCGGTGACACACGGCTGCGTACGGCGATGGACGCTGGGAGGCGAAATCACCCCGCATCTTTCCGGATGAGGAATCCTGGAGAGGACGCGGGCGGCAGCGGACGTGCTGCGAGGGGTGGCAGAGGACCCAGCCGCCGGCGGCCATAACCGTCCTGCCGCCAAGGAACTCCTGCGGGACCTCGACGTTGGCCGGGACCGCAGCGGCACCTGACAGCTGCCCGTCTCGATTCGAGGCTGTCACCTGAGCAGGAACAAATCGGCTCTGGCTCAGATTTTGTTTGCGCCGTGAGGCGCTGTTGGTTCGAGTGGAGGTGAGAGACCTTCGCCTCTG